>JBFJCP010000003.1:0-191124 GCA_041615815.1 Gemmatimonadales bacterium
AGCGGGAAATGGGTAGACTCCGCTCCCCGCTCCCCGCCCCCCGCGCCCTCGCCGGCCGAGTGGTTCTGTGGTGGGTTGCGGCAATTCTGCTGATCAGCGCAACCCCGTTCGCCCTCTCTGCCCAGTCCGGCGCCATCGTGCTCTTCGTGCAGGGCGGACGCCACCTGCCCTTGAGCAATCTCAATAGCGATACGGGTGATGAGCTCAGCTCCGGATTCTCGGCGGGTGGCGGGCTGAGCATCATGCTGGGTCCCAACCTCGCATTCCGAGGGTACATCTCGAGGGTCCGGTCCGACTACAAAGGACCCACGTTGGACGTGCAGGACAGCACGGTCACCCGCCTGTTCTATGGCGGCGACATCTTGATCGGCGCAGCCACCGACTTCGGACTGGCCCCCTACATCTTTGGTGGTATTGGGGCGGTGCGCGTCGATCCTCAGGACGAGACTTTGGGATCGTTCGTGAACTTTGCGGGACGCGTGGGACTGGGATTCAATCTCGTGATCGAAGACTCGCGTTTCACCCCCTTCGTGGAAGCGGGAACCTGGTTCTTCGGGTTCGACAGATTCGGCTTCGATGCGAGCCAACTGGATTTTCAGGTGACGGTGGGATTCGCGTTGACGGTGCCCTACTGAGTGAGGGGTACGTCAGGAGAGGAGTGGCGACCGTGTCGTCCGTCTGTGGGTTGAGGCGAGCCTCCTCACTCCTCACTCTCTGTTAGATTGGAACACTCGATCTTCGGTGGCCCCTCGTCCAACGGCAGGACGCCGGACTTTGGATCCGGAAATGATGGTTCGAATCCATCGGGGCCAATAGAGCAGTGAAACACCCCACCCACCCTGGGGATCGCGCCAGCCGCGGGAGCGGTTACCTCAGAACGTCCAGCCACCACCGAACGTGAGATCGGCCATCCCGCTGGAGGGCACGATCACTCGCCCGCGTGCCTCGGCACGAAGACCGAAATGCCGCGCAGGCCGGGCCCGCACACCGGTGACCACGTGCACCGTTCCATTGCTGCCACCACCGTCCTCCAAAATCTGCTGAAAACCGCCACCCACGCCCACATACGGCCACCACTGCTTCACGGGGAAGGCCATCTGGAGCCCCAGCTCGGGAACGAGCGATCGGTCCGCAGCGTCGTCCTCGACGTAGGTAAACGCTGCTTCGACGATCAGTTGCCGATTGACCGGATACGACAGCCTGCTCACCAAGGACAACGCAACTCCCGTACGGCGTGAGTCCTCGACAAAACCACCAATGTCAAACAGCGACGGGCCCACGCCGACGTCCCAGGTCACCCGATGTACCTGCTGGCTCGAAACCGGACTGGCGCACAGCAGAGTCCAACCAAGAGCAAGGACACCGATGATATTCGCGCGCACGCATTGCCTTGAGCGGTCGTCGTGATCCAAATTATGTGCTCGCCCGCCCCATGCCATCGAACGATCGAGCGATGATTACTTCTACCCCCGCACGACCGCGGTTGCCCCCACTCCGTGACTGACCGCCGCACCACACTCGACCCATCACCGACGACCCGCACGGGACTCGTGCGCGAGATGGGCGTCCTCGGCCTCGTGGCGACGGGCATCTGTTCCATGGTCGGTGCGGCGATCAACGTGATCCCCTTTGCCATTCAACGGAGCGTACCCGGCATCGGGCCGTACGTGCTTCCGGCCTATTTGTTCGCCGCCGCGCCAGCCGTCCTCGCCGGCCTCGCCTACGCGATTCTCGCCTCGGCGATGCCCCGGGCGGGAGGGAGCTACGTGTACGCAAGCCGCGCCCTGAGCCCGTATCTCGGTTTCGTAGCCAGCTTCTCCCAGTGGTTCGGCCTCTCCATCGCCATCGGCGTCGTGTCCTACGTACTGATCCCGTTTCTGCGCGATATCGCCGCAGCCCTCGAGTGGATAAACCTCGCCACCGCGCTCGATACCGGCCCCGTCCGCCTCACCTTGGCGCTCCTCTTTCTCTGGATCTTCGTGGGCGTGAATCTGCGGGGTGTCCGGTCGTACCAGCGGACCCTCGTACCCCTCATGTTCCTGATGTTTGCGTTGAGCGCCGTGGTCATCGTGGCGGGGTTCTCGTTCGATCACGCGGACTTCACCGCCCAAGTGCTCGAGCGAGAGGGGCGCGCCCTCCCGAGCGGGGGTGTGCCGGTGTTTCGGTTCGACGTGTTTCTCCCGGCGTCAGCACTGCTTTTTGCCAGCTTCATCGGTTTCGATTCCATTGCCCAAGCCGGCGGCGAGGCGCGAAACCCTGGGCGCTCGCTCCCCCTGGCCATCGGAATCGCCGTGCTGGGCGTCGGCACGTTCTACGTTCTGTTCACCGCCGCGGTGTACCACGCCGTGCCATGGGAGTACGTGGCGGAGCAAGCATTGCAACGCGACGTCACGGCACCGGGCTTGCTTGGCTATCTCCTCCCCCCCGCGTGGACGGTCCTCATCGTGGCCGGGGCCGCCGTGGCGCTGATCAACGACCTGCCGGCCATGCTGCTGGCCGTCTCCCGGCTCATGTTCGCATGGGCCGAGGACGGGGTGTTTCCGCGTATCGTCGCTACGGTGCATCCGCGCCGCCACACTCCGCATGTGGCCATCCTGCTGAGTGGAGCGATGGCGTCCGTCGGTATCCTCGGCAGCCATCTGGCCGGTGACTTTTTTCTGGGGGTCGATCTCTTGGTCACCTCCATGCTCGTGAATTTTCTCCTCATGTGCGTATCGGTGCTCACGCTTCCGACGCGCAACCCGGCAATTGCCCGCGACGTCACCGTCGCACCCACCCGATCCATCCAAGCACCGCTCGCCCTCGTCGGAGCGATCGCGCTTACCGGCTTTCTCGTGGTACACACCTGGAAGGACCTCATCACCTCCGCGAACCCTTGGTACCTGCGGTCCACCCCGGTGTGGCTCATCGTCATGGCCGTCGCGACCGTGATCTACCTGCGCAACGTGAGCAACCTGAAGCGACGCGGCGTGGACGTGCACCGACTCTTCGCCACGTTGCCACCAGAATGATCGAACCCATGCACACCACCGTGGAACGCGCCAAGCTGGCACCCGGATTCGAGATCTCCCGCGTCCTCACGGGACTCTGGCAGATCGCGGACATGGAGCGAGACGGAAAGAGCGTGGACCTCGAGTCCGCCGCCGGCACCATGACGCCCTATGTAGACGCTGGATTCACCACGTTCGACATGGCGGACCACTATGGATCTGCCGAGGAGATCGCCGGGCTGTACGCGCGACGTCATGGCAGAGCCGATATCCAGTGTCTCACCAAATGGGTTCCCACGCCGGGACCGCTGACCAGCCATGATGTGCGCGCCGCCGTTCGACGATCGCTGGATCGACTGCAAACGGACGCGATCGATCTCCTCCAGTACCACGCCTGGAACTACGCCGACGAGCGCTGGCTGGATGGCCTGTTTTGGCTGCAGGAGCTCAAACAAGAGGGCCTCATCCGACACCTCGGCATGACCAACGTGGACACGCACCACCTGCGGATGATCGTCCACAGCGGGATCGAGCTCGTCTCCAACCAGGTGTGCTTCTCGCTCATCGATCGCCGACCGCTGCAGGGGATGACCGATCTCTGCGAGAAACACGGCATCAAGCTCCTGGCGTACGGAACCGTGGCGGGCGGGTTTCTCACCGAGCGATGGCTCGGCGCCCCGGAACCGGATTGGAGCCGGCTCGAGACGTGGTCACAGATGAAATACGGCCGGTTCATACGGGAAGCGGGCGGCTGGGAGAAACTGCAGCCCCTACTGCGAGCAGCCAGCGCGGTGGCTCGCCGGCACAGCGTATCGATGGCAAACGTGGCATGCCGTTACGTCCTCGACCAGCCCGCCGTGGCCGGTGTCATCATCGGGGCACGCCTGGGCCTCAGCGAGCACATCGACGATAACCTCCGCCTGTTCGGCTTTTCCCTGGACGAAGGCGATCGCCAAGTACTCGACGGAGCACTCGCTGCTCTCGATCCCATCCCCGGCGACTGCGGGGACGAGTACCGGAGGCCTCCGTTTCTCACCGCGTCCGGAGATCTCAGTCATCATCTCGACGCTGTTCCAACACCCTACCCTGCGCAGCGGGGTCATGACGACCGCACCATCGTGCTGAGCGGGACACCCTGGGAGACGATGGCGGGCTACGCTCGCGCGGTGCGGCGGGGTGAGCGGATCTCGGTATCCGGTACCACGGCTACTCACCGCGATCGGGTGATCGGCGGCACGGATCCGGCGTCGCAAACGCACTTCGTCATCGACAAGATCGAAGGGGCGCTCCAATCCCTGGGCGGCCGGCTCGAGGACGTGGTCCGGACCCGCATCTTCGTGCGTCGCATGGAGGACTGGGAAGCCGTGGCCCGCGCACACGGGGAGCGGTTCCGGCAAATCCTTCCCGCCAACACCCTCGTGCAAGCCGGGCTGATCGGCGACGAATACCTCGTCGAGATCGAGGCCGAGGCGACGGTGCGGTAACAGCTACCGGTGGGATTCGAAGATCTTCCCCACGAGCTGCCAGCGGCCGTCGAGCTTGTAGAGCAGAAAGTAGTCCGTGAAGACCTGGTCGTTGTCGAAGTACACCACAGCGCGTGCCGCCGCCGACCCGCCTTCTCTCGCGAGCACGTCTACCTTGGCCGACACCTCGTGCTCAGGGGGAGTCCCCTCCGCGGGAAGTCGACTCACCCATTGATCGATCGTGACATGGCGGATGCTGTCTTCCGGGGTCCGCACGAACATGTAAAAGCCCGGATGGAACCCCGCCTCCACGGCGGCCCGGCTCGCGTTCCTGTGCATCCCGTCGACATAGGCGCTGAGGATGACTCCTCGAATGGCCTCATCATCGTTGGCCGCGCTCCGCGATTGGAGCGCGAAAAACCCCAGGGGCACGGCCAGGAGCATCGTGATGGTAAAGGGCAGCGAAGGTCTCCCACGGCGATGGCGTTCTGTCATGACCACTCCTCAGAAAGTGAATCCCAACCTACTCGGATGCTCGTTCTTTTTTGTGATCACCTTATCCGCTGGGTGTAAGAGGACGGTATGGTCCATGGATGGAAATTGTGTGATCGCACGCGCGCACTTGGTATCGCGTCCCTTGCGGGCCAACGGCGCCGCGCGCAGCATCGAGGCAGCCCGTCCAACCGCTGCCAGGAGTGATGATGACCCTGATCAAGTGCCCTGAGTGCGGCAACCAGGTCTCGGACCAGGCCGTGGCCTGTCCGTCGTGCGGCAACCCCATCAAGCAGGACGAGGACGCAAAACCGCATCGTCGCGTCACGTGGGGACTCAGGGACGTGATGCGGGACATCCAGGAAGGCCGCACAGACACCGCATTCCAACGTTACGGCTGCCGCTATCCGCTGATCCTGCTCATGATCATCCCGATCCTCGTGATACTCTACCTCGTCTTTCGGTAGCTCATCCGCTACTCGGGACTCAGTCGCACGATCATCCCTTCGTCGACCCCGAGATACAGCAGGCCATCCGGACCCTGTGTGACGAAGCGGACCCGCCAGTTTCGGTCCACCAGAAGACGCTCTTCACGCACGACACGATCGCCGTCGAGCACCAGGCGATTCAAATGCTGCAACACCATCGCGCCAATGAACAGGTTGCCCTGCCACTCGGGAAACGCGCTTCCCGTGTAGAACACCATCCCACTCGGGGCAATCGACGGCACGTAATAGTGCAGGGGCTGCTCCATCCCCTCCTTGCGGGTGATTCCCGCGCCCACCGGCCCTCCACGATACTCCTGCCCGTAGCTGATGACGGGCCAGCCATAGTTCAGCCCGGGCCGGATGAGATTCACCTCGTCCCCCCCTCGCGGCCCGTGTTCGTGCTCCCAAAGGGCCCCAGTGGTGGGATGACGGGTCAGGCCCTGCGGATTCCGATGACCGTAGGTCCAGATCTCGGGGAGCGCATCGTTCCGCCCCACGAACGGATTGTCGTCCGGCACCCGTCCGTCGTCATGCACGCGCAGCACCTTGCCATGGTGGCTGTCGAGCTGCTGTGCGCGGTATCGGTCGGTGCGATCGCCCACTGAAAGGAATAGGTAGCCGTCGTGCAAGACCAGCCGCCCGCCGAAGTGGTTTGCCGCTCTCGACAGAGCCTGGGCGGTGAAGATGCGCTCTCGATCCACTAATTGATTCGCGCGGAGGCGGGCGCGGTCGACGACCGTGGTGGCCCCCCGCGGGGTATTCGCAGAATACGAGAAGTAGATCCACCGGTTTGCGTCGTAGTCCGGGTGGAGGACAACGTCCAGGAGACCACCCTGCCCCGAGGCGAACACCGGTGGCACCCCACCGATGCGCGTCGCTTGACCTGTCGCGAGGTCGACCAGGTGCATCCGACCGGGCTGACGCTGCGTCACGATGGCTCGTCCGTCGGGGAGGAAGGCCATGCTCCACGGCACCCGGATTCCACGGGCCACGACGTCGACGCGGAAGCGGACCTGATCGTCGGGCTGGACCCTTCGCTCCCGCAGCCGGGGGTGATCGTCCGTTTCGCGATCCGCGCCACGCAACGCGGCCAACGTGGCGGCCGCCAGAAGCACGGGCGTCAGCCAACCGATGAATCGACGCCAGGAGCGCCGCTGCCTCTGCTCGAACATTTCTCCTCCGATGGGTCCAACCTCGAGTCGCGAAGTCCGATGGCGTTGTACACAGCACGATCCCAAAGGGTCGGCACTGAACGGAGCGCCTCCTTGTGCATCCTGGACATCAGGCAACTTTATTAGGTACGGGAGGAGGCCCCCATGACGCAAACGACCTCGCCTTCGGCGGACGCAACACGCACCCCACGGAAACAGCCTGAGACGCTACGGCTCCGCTCCGTGTCGCCATCACTGACGGTAAACGACATTCACGCCAGCATCGCATGGTACTGCAACGTGCTCGGATTCATTGTGGTGGACGAATGGAACCACGAAGGGAAGTTGCTGGGCGTCACCCTGCGGGCCGGCGCGGTGGATCTACTCTTGGGACAAGATGACTTCGCCAAGGGCAGGGATCGTCCAAAGGGAGTCGGGTTCCGCCTGTATTGCCAAACGGTGCAGGACGTCGACACCGTGGCCAACGCCATCAAGGCCCGCGGAGGCTCGTTGGAGCGAGAGCCCACGACGCATTCCTGGGGGGTGCGGGATTTCGCCATTGTGGACCCGGACGGATTCAAGATTTCCGTGGGAACTTGGGACGCGCAGCAGTGAAATCCGCGAGCGCCCGCGCCTGAGAGACGCCCGCCCAGAACCGCCGGCATTGCCCTTGCATTGTCCAATGGAACGGGCTCGCCACTTCACGGTCGCCCGAACTGAGGCTTCGACGTAGTTTGGACGAAGCACCCTTCCGCTGTTGGGGCGCCCCGCCGCGTGGGTCCGGACAGCGCTCGGAGGTACCCATATGCGTCACGTGCTTTTCTCGGGCCTGATCCTTTCGTTCGCAGCGCTTCCCACGTCAGCGCAGCAGCCGCAGCGTCCCGACTCCCAGCCTCGCATGCAGGCCGTCACCCTGGGACCGGGCGCTCGCATCCGCGTGACGCACGGTTGCGGCCCGCGAACGACCTCCGCCGGCGATCTTCGCATGGTCTGCAAACGAGCCGTTGGAAGCCTGACCACGTGGACCCCCTCCACCCTCACCCTGGAGCACGAAGCGTCCGGCAATTCGATGCAGCTCTCGCTCGCGTCGGCGCGGCGACTCGAGATCAGTCATGGCACCTACCCACCGGCGCGCGTGCGGGGGGCGGTGTTCGGAGCGCTCTTCGGGGCGCCGGTGGGATTCGGAATGGGCCTGATCCTCGAAGGTTTGGTTTGTGGATCCGCCTGTGGAGGCGAGATCATCAGCGGGAGCATGCTCGTCGGCATCGGCCTTGGCGTCGTGGGGGGTGCCCTCCTCACCAACGGCGCCCGCGACGATTGGGTCAACGTTCCCCTCCGCCAGATCCGAAACACCAAACCTGCACCGCGCGGGACCCGGATTGGGCTGGCGTTGGTGTTTTAGGCGGTCGGCGGATCAGTGGACCACGAACCGGAATAGCGCGCGCAAGAAGCCGCGGCTCGGCTGATGCCGCCGGAGCGACGGACATCCTCTCGCCCTTCCACCTCCCGGACCCTTCCACCGCTGCTGCCTTTCCCCCGCTACGCTCCCGCCTCTTCTCCCCGCCCGAATTTTGCTCTATCCTGTAGCCACCCACCAATCGGAGACCATCCATGGCCCCCATCCGTGTCTATACCACACCCACGTGACCCTACTGCCGGGAGGCCAAGGATTGGCTTCGCGAGCACGACTGCGCATTCGAGGAGCTCGATGTCACCAAAGATGTGGAACTCCTGCGGGAGTGGCGCGCGCTGACCGGGGGCGCGGGGGTCCCCACGATCGCCCACGGCAACGATTTCATGGTGGGGTTCAATCCCGAGCGGCTCGCCCAGTTCGTCGACTGTTGCGCACACTGCTCACCGGTTCCTGACGCGGCGTAGCCCGAGTCCGTGACCGAACCACCCATCCACCACGACCCGGAGCGACAGCGGTTCGTCGCTTCCGTCGACGGCGACACGGCCTTCTTGCGCTATCAACGGGCGGGAGCCGACACGCTCGATTTCCGCAGCACTTTCGTGCCCCGCGCCCGTCGTCGGCAGGGCATGGGGCACCGGCTCGTGCGTCATGCCCTGGACTACGCCCGGGAAGCCGGCTATCGCGTGATCCCAACGTGTTGGTTCGTGCGCGAGATCATGGAGGAAACACCGGAGTATGGGCAGTTACGACAAGTCACCGGCCACGGGGGATCGGTAACCGGGGACCGGGAGGGACCCCGGGGGAGCGTATGATCGCGGACCCCACTTCGAGGCGGCGTAGGTCCCCGGGAGCACTCCGTCGCCTGTCACCGTCACCCTGTACACCGAGCCCCTACCCGATGGCCCCCACCACCCCACCAAGCCCCCATCCCCTTACCACCCCTTGGCTTCCGAGCTCGCACGAGGTAGCTTGCTAGGCTCCCATGGCTGAGATTTCGCTTCGTAGCAGCAAGATGTTGCTCATGTGCGGGACCGCCAATCGCCCCCTGGCGGAGGCGATCGGGGCCGAAGTGCACCAACCGTTGTGCAGCGTCACGATTCGGCGGTTTGCCGACGGCGAGATCTTCGTCAAGATCGATGAGAACGTGCGTGGGCAGGACGTCTTCATCGTGCAGCCCACCAATCCGCCGGCTGAGAACATCCTCGAGCTGCTGCTCTTGATCGATGCGGCCAAGCGGGCCAGTGCGGCACGGGTCACGGCGGTGGTACCCTACTTCGGGTACGCCCGGCAGGATCGGAAAGACCAGCCGCGGGTGGCCATCAGCGCGAAACTGATGGCGAATGTCATTACGACGGCAGGCGCCGATCGCGTGCTGGCGATCGACTTCCACCAGCACCAGCTCCAGGGATTCTTCGACATCCCGGTGGACCACTTGTATGCGGCGCCGGTCCTCGTGCAGCACTACCGCCAGAAGCGGATGCACCACCCCGTCGTCGTGGCCCCGGACGTGGGGGCGGCCAAGATGGCACGAGGCTTCGCCAAGCGACTCGATGCGTCGCTGGCCATCATCGACAAGCGACGCCCCTCGGCAAACATCGCCGAGGTCGTGAACGTCGTGGGAGAGGTCGAGGGCCGAGATTGTCTCCTCGTGGATGACATGATCGACACGGCGGGCACCATGGTCGAGGCGGCCACGGCGCTCGCGCGGCTGGGCGCGAACAATGTGTACTGCTGCGCGTCTCACGCGTTGCTCTCGGGACCTGCGGTGGACCGTATCTCCGCCTCACCGCTGAAAGAGGTGGCCGTCACCGACACCATCGCCATTCCGAGGGAGCGAGCGTTCGACAAGCTGCGCGTTCTGTCCATCGCGCCGCTCCTCGCACAGGCGATTCGGTTTACCCACAGCGATCAGTCGGTGAGTTCGTTGTTTGATTGATCGGTGGGATAGGCGAGCGGCGGCCGTTCGACAAGCCAAGTGACCAAATCGCAAGTTCCCCAACGGGACCTTGCCGTAACACGAAGGACGACAGATGGCTCAACAAGTCTTACTCAACGCCGAACGCCGCGCGGAACGGGGCAAGGGCGCCGCGCGCAAGCTGCGCAGCCGTGGCCAAATCCCCGCTGTGATCTATGGACACGGACGCGATCCCGAGGCGCTGGCGGTATCCGCCATGGAGTTGGATAAAGCGCTCCAAGGCATCGCGGCCGAGAGCACGGTCATCGACCTGTCCGTGGACGGGCAGGGTGTTCAGGCACTGATCCGCGAGATCCAGCGTCATCCGACGCGCATGACCATCACCCACGTGGACTTCTACGAGATCCACGCCGGCGAGAAGATCACCCTCGACGTCCCCATACGCTTGGTGGGATCTCCCGAGGGGGTCCGCAACGGCGGCGGGGTGCTCGAGCAGTTCCTGCGGGAGATCGAGGTCGAGGTGCTGCCCCGAGACATCCCGGAGCATGTCGACGTCGACGTCACCGAGTTGGCGATCGGGAAGTCGCTGCACGTGGAAGACATCACGATCCCCGATGCCAAGATTCTGACCGACGCCGACACCACGATCTGCACGGTGGTGCCGCCGCGGGTCGAAGAAGAGGCGCCGGTCGAAGCCGTCGTCGAGGAAGAGGCCGTCGAGCCCGAGCTCATTCGGAAGCCCAAGGCGGAAGGGGAGCC
The DNA here is from genome assembly GCA_041615815.1 of Gemmatimonadales bacterium. Lineage (GTDB taxonomy): Bacteria > Gemmatimonadota > Gemmatimonadetes > Gemmatimonadales > GWC2-71-9 > JBDHDH01. The sequence continues at coordinate 10,673 of JBFJCP010000003.1, forward strand.
GGAGGCCGGCGAGCGGGAAGAGGACTAGCCGCTGCGCGCCGTCGTCGCACTGGGGAATCCCGGCTCGGCGTACGCGGCGACGCGACACAACGCTGGCTTCCTCTTGGGAGACGCACTCGCCACCCGGTGGCGCTTTCCGGCGTTCCGACGCTCCGGGCGCGCCCTGGCGACCGAGGGAACGGTCCACGACCAGACCGTCACGATCGTCAAGCCACAGACGTATATGAACCTCTCGGGCGAGGCGCTCGAGACTCTCCGTGCCCGAGAGCATTTCCAGGTGAGTCGTGACCTCCTGGTCCTGGTGGACGAATTCGCGCTCCCCCTCGGTACGTTCCGTCTGCGCGCCCGGGGATCAGCGGGCGGCCATCGCGGTCTGGAAAGCGTCGAAGCGACCTTCGGAACCCGTGACTATTGTCGGCTGCGCATCGGGATCGGGCCCCTGCCCGATCACGTGCACGATTGGGCCGATTACGTATTGGCACCGTTCACCCGTGCCGAGCAAGAGATGTTCATCGAGCTCGTGCCCGTCCTCGGCGACGCGGTCGAGTGTTGGATCACGGACGGCATCGAGACGGCCATGAACCGCTTCAACCGACGAGGTTCACAGAGTGATTGACTACGGCATCCTCCCCACGACGGCCATCGCCGCTGGCGCGTTCGGTCTGATCGTGGCCTGGTTGACTTCCATGTACATCCGACGCCAACCCAACGGGAATGAGCGGATGCAGGAGATCGAAGGCCTGGTCTTCACGGGCGCGATGGCATTCCTCCGGCGCGAGTACACCGCCCTCATACCCTTCCTGATCGTGGTGGCCGGTCTCCTCGCCTGGCTCATTGGGTGGCGCACGGCGACGGCCTACCTCGGGGGGGGCATTTGTTCGGTGCTCGCGGGGTATTTCGGGATGCGTGCTGCCACGCGCGCCAACGCTCGCACCAGCGAAGCCGCACGAGCCACCGGGCAGGCCATGGCGCTCCGGATCGCGTTCAATGGGGGAGCCGTGATGGGCCTGTCCGTGGCAAGCCTCGGGCTGCTGGGGATCGGTATCGTCATGCGCGTCTACATGGGGACGCCCAGCACCGATACCGCGTGGAAAGCGTTTAGCGAGATCATCACCGGGTTTGCCATGGGAGCCTCGTCGATCGCGCTCTTCGCCCGCGTGGGTGGCGGCATCTACACGAAGGCGGCGGATGTCGGCGCGGACCTCGTCGGGAAAGTCGAGGCCGGCATTCCCGAGGACGATCCGCGAAATCCCGCCACTATCGCCGACAACGTTGGAGACAACGTGGGAGACGTGGCGGGGATGGGCGCTGACATCTTCGAGAGCTACGTGGGTGCCGTCATCGCCACGATCGCCATCGCCGCAACCAGCCCACTGGTGACCAACCGCATGGCTGCCGTGGCGCTCCCAGTCATGTACATCCTCGTGGGGCTCGCCGCGAGCTTGATTGCGGTGTGGGCATTCCGTCTCCTCGAACGAACCAATCCCGCTGGCGCGTTGCGGTGGGCGACCTTCATCGCGGCAGGACTTTTTCTGGCGGCGGCGTACGTGATCACGGCGCGCGTCGACATCGGGCTCATGACCGCGCAGGGCGCGGGGAACCCGCTCGGTCCCTTCTGGGCTGTGGTCATCGGCACGGTCGCCGGGATTGGCATTGGCCTCGCGACCGAGTACTACACGGCCGCCAAACCCATTCGGACCATTGCGGAGGCGTCGCTCACCGGGCCGGCCACCAACATCATTTCCGGACTCGCCGTTGGCATGCGCTCCACGGCAGTGCCGCTCCTGGTGATTGCCGGTGCCATCTGGGTGGCCTTCACAAATGCTGGGCTCTATGGCATCGGAATCGCCGCTGTGGGCATGCTGGCCACGGTGGGGGTCACCATGTCCGTCGACGCCTACGGGCCCATCGCGGACAACGCCGGTGGCATCAGCGAGATGAGTGGGCTCGGGCCCGACGTCCGCAAGATCACCGATAGCTTGGACGCTTTGGGAAACACTACCGCCGCGATCGGCAAGGGCTTTGCCATCGGTTCGGCCGCGCTCACCGCGCTTGCGCTGTTCAGCGCCTACGCCAACGCCGTGACACCCTCCGGACAGCCACCCGTTGTCTTGGATATCGTCAACCCCAACGTCGTGATTGGCATCTTTTTGGGAGGAATCCTTCCCTTCTTCATCGCCGCTACCACCATGACGGCCGTGGGCCGCGCTGCCGAAGGCATGGTCCAGGAGGTGCGCCGGCAATTTCGCGAAATCAAGGGACTGATGGAGGGCACCGCGAAACCCGACAGCGCGCGGTGTGTCGACATCTCGACTCGGGCGGCGCTCCGAGAGATGATCCTCCCAGGCATCACCGCCATCGTGGCGCCGGTGGTCGTCGGCAAGCTGCTCGGTGTCGAGACCCTGGGCGGGCTCCTCGCCGGTGCGACCTTGACCGGGGTGGTCATGGCCCTGTTCATGGCGAACGCGGGCGGGGCGTGGGACAACGCGAAAAAGCACATCGAGGGCGGCGCGCACGGCGGGAAGGGCTCAGATCCTCACAAGGCCGCCGTCGTGGGCGATACCGTGGGCGATCCCTTCAAGGATACCAGCGGTCCGTCGCTCAACATTCTCATCAAGCTCATGTCCGTCGTGAGCCTGGTATTGGCGCCCTGGTTCATCGGATGATGGAGCAAACCTAGGGATCGAAGCGCTGCGTCTGCCGCCTCTGCCGCCCGTGCCGCCGACTCGAAACGGCAGGGGCCGCAGGAGCAGCAGGGGCCGCATCAATCTCTCACTGCGCCCTCATGCTCCGCCTCGGCATCGTCGGCCTTCCGAACGTCGGCAAATCGACCCTGTTCAACGCCCTCACCGCCGCCGGTGCGGCAGCGGAGAATTATCCGTTTTGCACCGTCGATCCCAATGTGGGCGTGGTTCCCGTACCCGACGAGCGACTCACGCGGCTCGCTGACGTCGTCCAGCCGCCCAAGGTGGTGCCCGCCACCGTCGAGTTCGTGGATATCGCCGGGCTGGTGAGAGGGGCGAGTCGAGGCGAAGGCCTCGGCAACAAATTCCTTTCGCACATTCGCGACGTCGACGCGATCATTCACGTGGTCCGATGCTTCGAGGATCCGGATGTGACCCACGTGATGGCCGGGGTGAATCCCGAGCGCGACCACGACGTGATCACGGCCGAGCTCGCACTGGCGGATCTCGGCGTCGCGGAGCGGCGATTGGAGCGCGTGGAGAAGACCGCGCGTGCTGGCGACGAAGACGCTCAGGAAGAAGCCCGCTTGTTGGCCCGCGTAATCGACGAACTCAACGCCGGCCGCGGCGCACGCGAGGCGGCAAGCTCGCCCGAGGACCGACGGAGGCTCAAGCAACTCGGCATGCTGACGCTCAAGCCGATTCTCTACGCCGCCAACGTGGCCGAAGAGGACCTCACACGGGGGACCTCGCCCGCCGTGCAAGAGCTGGAAGCAGCCGTGCGCGAACACCATGAACTGGCAGAGGTGGTGGTCTTTTCCGCCAAGTTCGAGGCCGAGCTGGCCGAGTTGGGACGGGAGGAACGTCTCGAGTTTCTCGAAGCGGCTGGTGTTCACGCCTCCGGACTCGAACGCCTGATCCAAGCCGGATATCGGTTGTTGGGCCTCGAGACCTTCTTCACAGTGGGCGACAAGGAAGTCCGCGCCTGGACGATTCGGGTGGGCGCGACCGCCTTCGAGGCGGCCGGAGAGATCCATACGGACTTCCAGCGAGGCTTCATCCGCGCGGAGACAATCCACGTCGAGGAGTTCATCACGGCTGGGTCCTACAAGGCGGCCCGGGAACGGGGAGTCATGCGGAGTGAAGGACGGGACTACGTGGTGAAGGACGGAGATGTGTTGTTGTTCCGGTTCAATGTCTAGGGTCTGGTGCTCGGGCTCTGGCTACGGACGAGGGGCTAGGGGACGAGGACGAAGGGACGGGAACGTCGGCGGGCCTGCAACAGCGGTTTTTGACCTAGCCTCTAAGCCCCCAACACCTACCGATCACACCCTCTCCCCACTATCTTCCCCCTTCACATATCCCCTACTCCGCCCCACACCTGGGCGGGGTCTCACGGCCAAAGGGAGGTGTCATGGCTCGTCAGTACGAGATCGTCTACATCTTCGACAGTACCCTGGAAGAAGCGCAGGTGAATGAGCACCTGGAGCGGCATCACGCGCTGCTCAAAACCGCGGACTATCCCGAACCGGTCACCGACGTCAATCACTGGGGGAAGCGGACCCTGGCATACCCCATCAAGAAGAAGGAGACGGGGTATTACGTCGTCACGCACTTCGAGACCGACACGGCAGTACTCGGTGAGTTCGAGCGTGCGCTCAAGTTGGACGAGGCCGTCTTGCGGCACCTCATTGTGCTGAACGAAGGTGTCACGGCGGCGGCGACGGTTGGAGACCAGGACGACGGCGAGGAGGAGCCCGACTCATGAGACGAAAGACCTGTCCCATCTGCGAGGCGGGCATCCGCTACGTCGACTACAAAGACGAGCGTGTCGTAGGGCGGTTCATTACCGAGCGCGGCAAGATCCTGCCGAGCCGGTTGTCCGGCATGTGCGCGCGTCATCAGCGACAGATGTCGCGCGCCATCAAGCGGGCTCGCTTCCTCGCGTTGGTCCCGTTCATCAAGGGATTCGCAGGCTAGATGCTCTTCCCGTCCGAGCATCGCGGGCTCGGGCGTCTGGTGGTGGCAGCGATCGCGTTTGGGATTCTGGCCCCGCCGGCACTGTTTGCACTCCCGTTGGCCGCGCTCCTGTTGGCCTCACGACCGCGAACAGCGCCGGAATTCATCGCCCTCGCCCTCGCCGGTGGCGTCGCGCTGTGGTGGCTGATGGCGGCAGGCGATCTCCCGGATCAGCTGCTTCGCGCCGCGGCGCTGTTTGCAGCGATCGTGTTCACCGTCACCTCGCTGCGAACGCGCGCCACCGTCACTCACCGGGCCCTGCACGCGGTCACCGTGGCCGCCGCGGGTGTAGCCGGGTTGATCGTGTTGCTCGGTACCTCGTGGGGTGAGATCCGCTGGTGGGTGGCCCACCGGACCGGCATGACGGCCCGCGGCATCATCGGCATGCTGTGGACCGCGACCCCGTCGGGTTCGACCGGTGCGGATTCCACCGCTGCCGAACATTCCACGCTGCAACAGTTCCAGACTGGGCTCGCAGACCTCGTCCCGTTGATCGCTGATTACTACCCGGCCATCGTGGCGGCGCAGCTGGTCGTTGGATTGGTGCTGGCCACGGCCATCTGCCAGCGTGTCGCCACGCGGCCGATCGGGATCCCACTGCAGCCGCTGCGAACGTTTCGGTTCTCCGAGCATTTGGGATGGGCGGCGGTGATCGGCCTCGCCGTCGTCCTCGTCCCGAAGCTGGCAGCGGGTAAACTGGCCGCCGCCAACATGCTGGTCGTGGTGGGGGCGCTGTATGCCCTTCGCGGATTCGCAGTGGCCGCCTTTGGGTTCACCGCGCTGGGCGGTGGAGCCTTCCTTATCATTCTCTTCGGACTCATTTTTCTTTTTCTCATGCCAATCGTGCTAGCCGGAGCGTTGGTCCTCGGAGTGGTGGACGCCGGGTTCGACCTCCGCGCACGGTGGGGCACGAAATCAGTCGGGTAACGACAGGAAACGACCATGGAAGTCATTCTCAGACAGACGGTTCCGGAGTTGGGTCGGGCTGGCCAGCTCGTGCAGGTCAAGCCCGGGTATGCCCGGAACTACCTCATCCCCCACGGCTTGGCGTATCGGGCCACGGAAGCCAACCGGCGCCGGGCCGCCGCGGAAGCTGTCCGGCACCAGGGTCGCCTCGCTGCGGAACAGGGCGACGCTGAAGCACTCGCGCAGCGTTTGGCGGAGATGTCGCTCACCTTCACCGCAAAAGCGGGTGAGGGTGACAAGCTTTTCGGCTCGATCACCGCGGCGGACATCAGCGGGCAATTGGCAGAGCAGGGCGTCAAAGTGGACAAGCGGATCATCGAGCTGCACGAGCCGATCAAAATGATCGGCGTCTACAAGGTCCCCATCCGGCTCCATCCCGACGTGCGCGGCGAGGTTCGCGTCTGGGTGGTCAAGGAGTAGTGACAGGAAACCCGGTCGGCATCGCATACCTCGACGGCCCCCGGTTGCGCCGCTCGTTGTTGGCGGCTGCAGATTGGGTAGAGGCCGGCCGGGAGGAGCTCAACCGCATCAATGTATTTCCGGTGCCGGACGGGGACACAGGCACCAACTTCGCCATGACCCTGCGCGCGACCGCCGAACGGGTGCGCGCACTCCGCCACGACGCGCTCCCGGCGGTCTCCAAGGCCATGGCGGAGGCTTGTATCTTCGGCGCCCGCGGCAACTCCGGCATGCTCCTCTCGCAATTCCTGCTGGGCTTTCGCGAGGCGTTGGGCGATCAAGACCGCGCGTCCGCCTCGGAGGTGGCACGCGCCATTCGCGCCGGCGCCGAGCGGATCGCGCGGTCGCTCGACGAGCCCGTGGAGGGCACCATCCTCACGGTGTCACGCGACATGGCCGATGCAGCGGAACAAGCGGCCCGCCGCACGACCAATTTCGAAATCTTGATGCAGGACGTGTTACGCGACGCGCGCGTGTCGCTCCAACGGACCCCGGAGCTTCTCGCCGTACTCAAGGAGGCCGGCGTGGTGGACGCGGGCGCCAAGGCGTTCGTCCGTGTCTTCGAGGGCATTGTCCGGCTGATCGAGGGCGATCCCATCGTGGAGGCCCCCACGCCGATCTACGCGGTGCCGGACGCGGCCGCCCTCGCCGAGGTGGCGGCCGAGCGTGACTTCCAGTACTGCACGGAAGTGCTGGTCCGAGGAGCGAACTTCCCGCCGACCACCGAGATCCGGGCCGCGTTGCGACCCATGGGCGGGTCCATCGTCGTCCTCGCCAGTGAAGACCTCCTCAAGATGCACATCCATACCGACGCCCCCGACGACGTCTACGCGCTCGCCGAGGGATGGGGGAGGATCGAAACGCAGAAAGCCGATGACATGCGCGAGCAGCACCGGGCGCGTGGGCACGATGCCCGGCGTCAGATCGCCATCGTCACCGACTCCTCGTGCGATCTCCCGGACGAGGTAGTGGATGCGCACAACCTGATCGTGGTCCCCCTCCAGGTGATCGAGGGAGACACCACCTACTTGGATCGGGTGGAGATTCAGGGCGCGGAGATCTACGAGCGGATGCGACGCGACGGAGCACATTTTACGACATCCCAACCCACACCGGGCGCCCTCAAACAGGCCTTCGAAGACGCCCGGGCCCAGGCGGACTCAGTGATCGGCATTCTGGTTGGTGGCAGCTTGTCCGGCACGATCACATCGGCGCAGGCGGCAATCGACGTGGCCGGGCTGGACAATATCGCCATCGTGGATTCCCGCTCCGCGTCCTTCGGCGTCGGGCTTCTGGCGCTCCGAGCCGCCGAGCTCGCCGAAGCGGGATGGTCCGTGGACCGGATCGTGCCGGAGCTCGAGCGCATTCGAGAGCAATCGGCCGCGTTCTTCACCGTCGACATCTTCGACAATCTGCTCCGTTCCGGACGCGTGGGACGGGGCCGGGCATGGCTCGGAAGCTTGCTGGACATCAAGCCGATTCTGGAGGTCGACCGCTCGGGCAAAGTCGTGCCGCTGGACCGCGTGCGGGGAAGGGCGGCGTTGGTGGAGCGCGTGCTGCAGCACCTGGATCGCCGCCTGACCCCTCGACCCACTGCCCTTCGGATCGCGATCGCGCATGCCGACGCCCCCGACGTCGCCGAATCACTGCGGAAAGAGCTGATCCAACGCTACGCGCCACGCGACTGCTTCGTGCAGCACGTGACCGCCGCCCTGGGGGTCCACACCGGCCCGGGTGCCTGGGGTATATTCTATCAGATTGAGGACCCACCTTCGACGACCGACGCAGAATCATTCCCAGAGCCACACGCCACGCACGCAGGCTAGCTGCCGCGCACCGAGAACTGCGAGTCGCAGTGGACACGCTGGATGAGCGCAAAGCGCTCGACATTGTGGTGCTCGATCTGCGCAAACTGAGCGATGCGACGGACTACTTCATCATCGCGTCCGGTTCGTCCGACACGCATGTCCGCGCCCTGGCCGAGCACGTGACCGAAGCGCTGCGTCGCAAAGGGCGTCGACCACACCACGTGGAGGGAATGACCGCCGGCCGATGGGCGCTCTTGGATTACGTCGACTTCGTGGTCCACCTGTTCCACCCCACGGTACGAGATTTCTATCAGCTCGAACGCCTCTGGGCGGATGCCCCGCTGGTATCGTTCGACGGGAACGCGAGTTGACCATGCTGCACAGGACCCACGATTCGGAACGAACCCCATGTTCGCGGGTTTGCCAACCCACGGGTTGGTCCTCGATCGCGCTCGCCGTCCTCGCTTGCCTGGTTGGTTGCAGCGGCGAAACACCCCCCAACCGCGTCAAGGAGGCGTTTGCCCAAGCCGCCAACCTCGAGATTGGGGAGACGTCGGTCGCCTTCCGGTTCCCCACGGCGGCGAGAGCACCAGTTCAACTCTACCAGCTACCCTCGCTTGCGCCCCTCAAGTGGGACTTCAACCCCGCCACCTCGCCTATCACCCAACCGGTGGGATACGCGGAGGGCGAGGACCTGATGTACGCGCTCACCCAGGCCGGGCAGTTCGTCGCGATCGATGTGGCAACCGGCCGGACACGCATCCTGGACACGGCGGTGGTCCACGCCGCGCTCGGCCCCACGGGTGTGCCCTTTCTCGTCCGTCGCGACGGTTCCATTGTCCGCGTCAGCCGTCGTTCCCTCGCGCGATGGTCGACCACCGTGCAGCCCCTGCCCGAGCGAGTCTGGGCGGCGGCCAGAAACCGACTCGTCGCGCTGGTGGTCGAGGACTCGACACGGCTGCTCCTCTCCCTCGCCGATGGGCGCCCCACCGTGACGCATCGGATCCCCGACGGTCCCATCGCGGTCTCGTCCTGGGGTGATGCCGCGGTCGTCGGGTCCGATTCCGGCCTCGTGCTGTACGCCACGGCCGACTCCGGAGGCGTCGTGTTCGAACGGGTTCGGCCCGCCCCCGGCCCCGTGGCCATCTCGTCCGCCGCGCACCAGGTGTACACCGTGGACGCGGAGGATCGTCTCCTCGCCTACGACCGCTTCGAGTTGCGCCGACTCCGCCGCGTCGAGCTTCCCGGACCGGCGAGCGACCTGCGAACGGATCCCCTCGGGCGCCTCCTGCTCGTGCGGGCGGCGGACCGCGACTCCATCTGGATCGTGGACCTCGTCGCATGGGAGCGGGTGACCGCCATTGCCGGTTCGTGGGACACGGACCTGCCCCTCGTGGCACCGGACGGCACGATCGTGGTGCGACAGGGTGAGGACGTCGTCGCAGTCAGCGGCGGATCCTGGACGGTGACCGACCGTGCCCAAGGCGGTGCCACAGACCGATGGAGCACCGTGGCATGGAACCCCCGCCGTCCAACCATCCAGATGGCCCGTGACACCCTGGCAAGCGTCGCCCCCACCGGCGGCGCCTTCTACGTCCAGGTCAGCAGCACTCGTAACCGGGCGTGGGCCGACGACTTTGCCCAGAACCTCCGCCGGGCAGGCATGGACGCGAACGTACTGCCGCCGCGCGACGCGGACGATCTCTATCGGGTCGTCTTGGGCCCCTATCCCACCCGGGAGGCAGCCGAAGCAACGAGCCGCCAACTCGGACTTCCCTCCTGGATCACGACGCGAGACACCACCTCGGGCATCCCGTGAGCCCTGAGACGGTCCCCCGATCTCATCTTCGTGAAGCTATTCCGCGGTTGCTGGACAACCACACGGTCGTGCTTCTGGCTCCCGCGGGGCCCGATCTCGCATGGGCGGCGGACGCCGCGTGGGAGCTGGCGCGTGCGGCGGCCGCTCGCGGGCGCCGAGTCGCGCTGGTCGATCTCTCTGTGGAGCACCCCGCGCTCCATCAGGGAGGTGGGACCGCGGAGGGGATCGTGGACGCGTTTCTGTACGGGGCATCGCTCCATCACGTGGCCCAACCCCGGCAGCCCACCGGCCTCTATTACATCCCTGTCGGAACCCTGCCTGAGGACCCACCGGCGATCTGGGGACACGCGCGATGGCCACGCTTGGCGCGCGGGTTCGCCAAGGAGGGCGCCCTGCTGCTCTTGTTCGTACCCAGGGAGGGATGGCGCCACTTCCCGACCTCGCCGGACCGGATCATCACCCTCGGCGCGCCGCCGGACAGTGTGGTCATGGCTGACGAGCCCACCGACGAGGTCCCGGGCGTTCCCATTAGCCACGTGGTTCCGGATCGTCCGTCGACCAAGATCGAGACCGCGCCGCTCACGGCCTGGGCGTCCCGCTCCATCGGGGGGCGACGCCCCTCGACCAGATTGGTGCGGGGAGGCACGATTGGGATTGCCGTCGTGGTCCTCGTGGTCGCCAGTATGTTCGTGGCGCGATGCCGGAGCCAGCAGCGTCCAGAGCCCCAAGGCAGCGGCGAGGTTCCCACCGAGCCGGCGGACCCCGCGCGTGCGGCCGGGACGGTCATCGAGCGGGAGCGCACCACGGATTCGCTCTACTACGCCGTGCAGGTCGCGTCGTTCAAAACGCCGGAGCGGGCGTTGGAGCACGCGGCGGGCTATCGTGAGCGCGGTTGGCCCGTAACGCTGGTGCCGGTGCGGTTGGGATTGCAGGGACTGTGGTTCCGAGTCGTTGTTGGCGCCTTTCCCAATGCGGCGGTTGCCGACTCGGCGCTTCGGCGGTTCTATGTGCAGGGGCTGCTCGAACGCCCCTACGGAACGATCCTCCGGACCCCGCATACGTTGGTCATCAAGACCGTCCCCGACAGCGCCGGCGCGGCGGCTGAGGTCGAGGGGCTACGGGATGGTGGAATCGCTGCCTACATTGTGAAGGCGCCGGGCGGCCATCAGGTCGCCATTGGCGCCTTCGAGACCCCCGAACAGGCACACTATATGGATTCGATCCTCACCCAAGCCGGGCTCGCCGCCACCATCGCGACCCGTGCCGGAATCGTGCAATGAAACTGACACGCATCGAGCTTTCTGGCTTCAAGTCCTTCGCCGACACGGTCGAGCTGCCCTTCGGCAACGGCATTACGGCGATCGTGGGGCCCAACGGATGTGGAAAGTCCAACATTTCCGACGCCGTCCGATGGGTCTTGGGCGAGCAACGGGCGCGACTGCTTCGCGGGGCCCGGATGGAGGAGGTCATCTTTCACGGATCCACCAAGCGCCGTCCCATCAGCATGGCCGAGATCACGATGTACTTCGACAACAGCGATGGGGCATTGCCGATCTCGTACAACGAGGTCGCGATCAGTCGTCGGCTCTCTCGTTCCGGCCAGAGCGACTATCTCCTGAACCAAGCGCCGATTCGACTCCGGGACCTGCAGGATATGCTGCGTGGCACCGGGATGGGTAGCGACGCCGGCGTGGTGATTGAAGCCGAGATGATCGATCGTCTGCTCTCGGATCGTGCCGATGAGCGGCGATCGTTGTTCGAGGAAGCGGCCGGCATCGGCCTGTACCGGGATCGCAAGGCCAGCACCGAGCGGCGGCTCAAGCAAACGGCCGAAGATCTGCAGCGTTTGGACGACGTCATCTCCGAGGTGCAACGGGAGGTCCGAAGCCTCGCCCGCCAGCGTGGGAAGGCTGAGCGTTACCGAAAGTTCACGGACGAGCGCTTTGCCGTCGTGATGACCTTGACCCGGCGGCGTCTGCGACAGTACGACCAGCGAGAGGCGCAGCTTCGTGAGGAACGCGCAGACCTCGACGAGCGCATTCCCCAACTGCGGGACCAGCTCGGTGGGCGTGAGCGTGAACGCGAGACGAAGGTCCAGGAACGGGCCACGGCCGAGGCCCGGCGTACCGAGCTCGAGCGGCGGCTGGCAGGGACCCGAATCGAAGTCGAACGGCTCGAAGGTGACATCCGGCTGTCGGGCGAGCGCCTCGAAAACGCCGCCGCGCGAACGACGCGCGCCCGGGAGGAGCGGGTGCAGGCCCAGGCGCGAGCCGCGCAGGCCGAGCGCGAGCGCGAGGCCGCGGAGACTGAACTCCGCGCCGCCGAGACAGCCCGCGAGTCGGTGCAGACGGAGCTCGATCTCCGATCGGCGAGTGAGGAGGAAGTGCGCGAACGCTTCAATCAGCATCGAGCGCTAGTTCGCGAGCTTGAGGGGGCGTTACAACAGGAAGCCGAAAGCCAGCGTGCCCTCGCAGGAGAGCGGACGGCGTTGGAGCGAGAGCTCGAAGGTCTCCGCGCCGAAGCCATCGGCGCCGATGAACGCCGCCGGCAGGCGGAGCGGGAACACGACGCCGCCCGCCAGGAGCAGGAGACCGTTCGGGAGGGATTGAGCGCCGCCGAGATCGATGAGCGGGATGCCTCGCACGCGTTGGAGCGGGCGCGCCGGCATCTCGCGGCAGCGAGAGAGCAGGAGGCCGCGGCACGGCTGGAACGGCGCAGCGTCGAGGAGTCCATCGCGCAACTCTCCGCGCGGCGGGAGGCGCTCGATGAGCTGGAGCGCAATCGCGAAGGGCTCGCACCGGCAGCTCGCGAGCTCCTGCGCATTCGAGACCAGTTCGGATCCGGGGCGATCTTGGGTCCGCTCAGCGACTTCCTCCGAACGTCCTCGTCCGCGGCGGCGGTGGCCGAGCGACTCCTCGCAGACTGGCTCCATGCCGTGTTGGTCCGAGATCGCGCCGTCGTCGACGACATTCGGGCCTGGCATCAAGCCACGCACGGTCCGTTGGTGCTGCTGCCCGTGGATCCGGGACCGGTGAACGTGAGCGATGGCGATGGACGGACGCCCGACCTCTCGGTTCAGGAGCCGGCGCGCCGTTGGGTGCGCAGCATTCTCTCCGGTGTGGAACTGATGGACGACGAGGGCGCGGCGGTGGTGCAGTCGAACGGGGCCGTGTATCTCGCTGGGCGAGGGATCAGCGGGCCGCTCAGCCGGCGGGCGGAGTTGGACACGCTCTTTCGCGATGTGACCGAGGCGGAACGGCGCATGCAGTCCTTGAGCCTGACGCTCGAGCAGGCTGCCGCCGCGCACGGAAGCGCCGAGAGTGTGCTGGAGGCGGCCCGAGATCAGCTCGAGCGATCGCGCAGCGCGCTTCGAGAGGCGCAGGGCGCCGCCGACGAAGGGAGTCGCCACCTCCACCGTGCCGAACGGGAGCGCACCGAGCGCCAAGAAGCGCACGAGCGTCTCCAGCAACGGATTGGCGAACTGGAGACCCGTCTCCAACGCGTGTCGGAGGACCTCGAGAGCGGGGCGGAGCGACGGAGCCGGTTGGAGGAAGATCTCGACCAGCAGCGCGAGGCTCTCGACGACCTCGAGAAGGCACAGGAGTCCGCCCGCGAGCGTCGGGTGCACTGGCAGGTGGAAGAGGCCCAGGTTTCCGCCCGCGAACAAGCGGCCCGCGAACGGAAAGAGCGAGCGGAGACGGCACTTCGGGAAACCACGGCCGAGATGCGGCAGCTGGAAGAAGAGATCCAGACCACCGAAACCAGCACCGCGGGCCTGGCACAGCAACGCAGTGAATGGCAGGAGGCGCTGACCGAGCGACGGGTCACCGTCCAAGAGCTCGAGGTCGCCGCCCGAGACGCCGAAGAGGCCGTCGAGGCAGCGGCCAACGAGCTAGTGGCCGTGGAGCACCTGCGCGACGAGACGAGGGCCGAGCTGGAGCGCTTGGGGGAAGAACGGCACAAGCTGGATCTGGAGTTGGCCGAGGCCAGCGGCACACGCCGGGCACTCGTCGAGCGCGTCGAGGCGGAATGGCACAAAGGGATCACCACGCTCCTGGAGGAGGCACCGGAGGTGGAGGGAGACACCGCCGAACTGGAAGAAGAGGCAGACCGGCTCGCGCAGACCATCGAGACGTTGGGTCCGGTCAATCCCCTGGCCGTCGATCAGCACGCCGAGGAGGTGAAACGCCTCGAGTTCCTCACCGGACAACGACAGGACTTGGTCGAGGCGCAAACGTCGCTCCAACGAGCGCTTCGCGAAATCGATGAAACGGCGCGCGCCATGTTCGTCGAGACCTTCGCAGCGATTCGCGAGAATCTCCACAAGGTGTTCCATACGCTCTTCGAGGGCGGCGAATGCGATGTGCAGCTCGCCGATGAACACGACCCTCTGAATTGCGAAATTGACATCCGGGCCGCTCCACGCGGGAAACGGACGCAACGCATACATCTGCTCTCCTCCGGTGAGCGCGCCCTGGTGGCCATCTCCTTCCTGTTCGCGATCTACCTCACGAAGCCAGCGCCGTTCTGCTTGCTGGACGAGGTCGATGCTCCGCTGGACGACGCGAACGTCATGCGATTCGTCCGGCTCCTGGACGAGTTCAAGTCGGAAACCCAATTCATCGTGATCACCCATAACCCGCGAACCATGCAGGTGGCGGACGCGGTCTATGGCGTGACGATGCAGGAACCTGGCGTCTCCACGATCGTCGGGGTTCGTCTCGGCGAGGAGGTCGAACCGGTCGCGATTTGAAGCTCGCCCGCCTGACCCTTGCTCTGATCGCCGGCTTCGCGCCGGCGATCCTCCACGCGCAACGACCCACCGTGTCCGACGCGGTGGAGCGCCTGCTGGGGCGCGATACGGTGGTGACCGTCTGGATGTTCGGCAGACCCGACGTCGGGCTGACCGACCTGGAGAACCTCGTGGTGCGCCTGGGAGGCACGGTGCGCCGGCGCAGCAAATGGCTCCATGCGGTTTCGGCCGACGTACCCACCGCCGGGCTCCGGGCAGCTAGCCAACGACCCGAGCTGCGCCATCTCCAGCCCGTTGCCCGGTTCATCGGCCGGCGATTTCCGCCGGTGCCGGTCTCACGGCGCCTCGCCGCGCCGGCTGCAGGGCTGGACTCCACGTTCGGCGACGGCGCCATGCCCTTGCGACGCCTCAATCTGTTTCCATTGGTGGCCCGCGGCTTGACTGGCGTGGGCGTCACGGTTGCCGTGCTCGACACCGGCTTCGAGACCGAGCTACCGGCGTTCTCCGCTACGACGGTGCTCGGTCAGTACGACTTCGTCTTCAATGACTCCATCGTCCGCAACGAGCCGCAGGACTCCTCGACTGCCTCTCGTCATGGAACACAGGTCTGGTCGCTCCTCGCGGCCAACCTCCCCAACGAGATCATCGGTATTGCACCGGATGCCGACTATCTGCTCGCCAAGACCGAAGACATTCGGTCCGAGACACGGACGGAAGAAGATAACTACGTGGCCGCGCTGGAGTGGGCGGACTCGCTCGGCGCGGACATCATCAGCTCCAGCTTGGCCTACTTCAGCTTCGACGATGGATTCAGTTACCAACCGAACCAGCTCAACGGCGATATCGCCGTCACGACGATCGCGGCCGACTCGGCCGCAGCGAGAGGAATCGCGGTGGTCACATCCGTTGGCAACAGCGGTTCCGGTGGGTTTCGGACCTTGGCGACTCCGGCCGATGGCGATTCGGTCATCGCCGTGGGCGCCGAGGATTCGCTCGGCGTGCTGCAAACCTTCAGCTCGAAGGGACCCACGGCCGACGGCCGCTTGAAGCCCGATCTCACCGCACCAGGACGGGACGTGTTCGTCGTCGACCCGGTGGCGTCGACCGGATTCGCACGGGTGGCGGGTACGTCCTTCAGCGCGCCGCTCATCGCCGGCACCCTTGCCCTCATGCGGGAGACCCACCCAACCCTGACGCCCATCGATTTGCTCGGGGCATTGCGAGGATCAGCAACCAATCGCGCGAACCCGGATTCGTCGAGTGGATGGGGCCGACCGGACGGCGCAGCCGCCACGACGTACCCCCGCGGCGTCGTCGTCGTCGATCCCCCTGACAGCCTGATGACAAGCGTCACCCCACGGTTCGAGTGGGACGTGCCTGACGTGCCATTCGCTGCGACCCCGGTGACGTATGAAGTCATCGTGGCCCGCGATACCACGCTAGCTACGGTGCTTCTCGATACCGTCGTCACCGAGCCGGCCGTCACCCTCCTCGACCCACAGCGCCCGGCCGCGCGCCTGGCCATCCAGATCACGGTGGTCTCCAGCGATACCGTCCGCTTCGACGCGCCCGTTGCTGGCCCCTTCGTCGTGCCGGCGTGGACCGAGCTGATCACGTTCAACAATCCTGCCGGTATCACGATTCGTGACGCCCGTCCCACGTTTCGCTGGTCGTCCCTTGCTGTCGCCGAGCCGCCCGGCCCGTTCCGTTACGACGTGGAGGTCATCCGCGCCGACCGAGGAACCGTGGAGGCGCAAGGCGAGGATCTGACGGTGCGCGAGTTCACGCCGGAAGAAGAACTCGAGCGCAACACCCCCTACCGCTGGCGCGTTACCACGTCCTTGGGACAAGACAGCGTCGTCACGGAGAGCGAGGGGACGTTCCTGATCCTGGACGAGTCGATCCCGACGGTCACGCTCCTGTTTCAGAATTTCCCCAATCCCTTCCCAGACCCGGTGAGCCTGCAAACCAGCACATGTATATGGTTCGACCTCGCCCGCGGTGGGCGGGTGCATGTCGACGTCCTAGACGTCCGGGGACACGTGGTGCAACGGCTCTTTCCCACCGACGGGCAACCGGCCGAGCTTCCCGCCGGCCGATACGGTCGACCCTCCGTGAATCAGTCCGGTCAATGCGATCCGCAATTCGAGTGGGACGGCACCGCGAGAAATGGAACCAAGCTCCCACGGGGTATCTATCTCGTGAAGCTCGCGACCCCAGCAGGGGTGTTCTTCAAGCGAGTGGTGTACTTGGGAAGCGATTTCTAAATGTCTGCGACCTCCGCTGCTCCTGCCACTCCCACCACCACGCGTCAGTTCGGCGCCAAAAGCGCCGGCAGCATTCGCTGATAGACACATGATCTCCCTCACCGTCATCGGGAGCGGTACCGTGGCGCCATCAGCCCAGCGCACGGCGCCGGCCCACTGGGTCGAAGTGGACGGCGTCCGGCTCCTGCTGGATTGCGGGGCGGGCACGCTCCATCGGGCCGCCCTCTTCGGCATCCCCTGGTCCACCACGACACACGTTGCCATCACGCACTTTCATCCGGACCATTGGGGTGAACTCGCCCTGTTCATCTTCGCCATGAAGTATGGCATCGAACCAGCGCGGTCGGCTCCGCTGCAGATTGTGGGCCCGGTGGGGCTGCGCGCGCGCCTCAGATTGGTGGCGGCAGCGATGGGTGACTGGGTCCTCCAACCGGGGTTCCCGCTCAGCATCATCGAAGTGGGCGCGAGATCGACGCACCTGCTCGCGACCGGGATCGAGCTCGAGACCCATGAGACGCCGCACACACCGGAGAGTCTTGCCTATGGTGTCCGGACCGCACGCGCTCGCTTGGTGTACACGGGAGACACCGGGCCTTCGCCCGCGCTCGGGCGCTGGGCGGTGGGGTGTGACCTCCTCCTGGCCGAATGTTCGCTACCCGATGAGCGAGGCATAGAGGTACATTTAACACCCTCCACGGTGGGGGAATTGGCTCGGATCGCGCGGGCGGGACGTCTGGTGCTGACACACTTTTATCCCGTGTTCGGCACTGCGGACCCGGCAGCACTGGCGGCGAAAGTCTTCGGAGGTCCCACCGTCGCCGCGCGAGACGGTGATCGCTTTGTGGTAGGACGTGAGGAATCATGCTGATCGTGATGAAACACGGCGCGACTGCGAACGAGGTGCAGCGCGTCGTCGACGTCATCAAGGAATTGGGATACCAGGCCCGCCCCATGCCCGGCCGGCAGCGCACGGCAGTGGGCCTGGTCGGCAACGACGGGAGGGTCGACGAGTCGCGCCTCGCGGCGCTCCCCGCCGTCCGCGAAATCATCCACGTCACCCAACCGTATAAGCAGGTGTCCCGCGAATGGAAAGCGGACGCCACCACGGTGCGCCTTCCCGGCGGACTCACCATCGGGGGCCCCGGGATCGTCGTCATCGCTGGTCCCTGTTCCGTCGAGTCCGAGGAACAAATTCTCGAAGCTGCCCACGCCGTGCGGGCCGCTGGAGCGAGCCTCCTCCGAGGCGGCGCGTTCAAGCCCCGCTCGTCCCCCTATTCCTTTCAAGGACTCGGCGTCGCGGGGCTCCGCCTGTTGGCCAAAGCGCGCGACGAGAGCGGACTCCTGATCGTCACCGAGGCCATGGATCCCGAGGGGGTCGACCTCGTCGCGGAATACGCCGATATCATTCAGATCGGCGCGCGCAATATGCAGAATTTCTCTCTCCTCAAGCGCGCGGGTCGGGTCGGCAAGCCAGTGCTGTTGAAACGAGGTATGGCGGCCACCATCACCGAGCTGCTCCTGTCCGCGGAGTATCTGCTCGCCGAGGGTAACCAAAATGTGATCCTCTGCGAGCGCGGCGTGCGGGGGTTCGATCAGACCACACGCAACGTGTTCGATGTCACCGCCATCCCGGTCGTTCACGGTTTGTCGCACCTGCCCATCATCGCGGACCCGAGTCACGGCACCGGACAGCGAGACAAAGTGATTCCCATGGCGCGGGCGGCGGTGGCCGCCGGCGCGGACGGCATCATGGTGGAGGTCCACGCCGCACCGGACCGCGCGTTATCGGACGGTGCCCAAAGTCTCTACCCCGGCCAGTTTGCCGATCTGATGGGACAAATCCGGGTGATCGCGGACGCCATCGATCGTTCGATCCTCGAGCCGCACCCCGCCGTCAGCGCATGAAGACAGCGATCGTGGGCGCGATCCTGCTCCTGGCCAGTCCGGTAGCGGCGCAGGACGCTGCGGAGGTGTTGGCCCGAGCGGAGCGGGCGTATGAGCGGTTGACCTCACTCGAGGCTGCGTTCGTCCAAACGATCGTGAACCCCATGCTCGGTGGCCCTGAAACCTCGACGGGCGTCCTCTACCTCCGTCCCCCCAGTGAGTTCGCCATGCGGTTTCGAGACCCCGAAGGCGACCGCATCGTCGTGGATGGCACGTGGCTCTGGACCTACGCACCCAGCTCGGTCCCGAATCAGGTGATCAAGCAACCCATTCCGGTTGGGGGCACGGCGACACCCAATTTGATGGCGCAATTCGTCCAGCGACCTCTGGAGCGATACCAAGCCGCCTACGTCGGGCAGGACACGATTCACGGTGAACTGGTGGATCTCGTTCGCCTGGACCCGAAACAGAAGGGAACGGGCTTCACGGAGGCGGTGATCGCCGTGGCGCGCCGAGACGGGCTACTCAGGCGAATCGCCTTACGGGAGGAATCGGGCCAACGCCGAACCCTCGTCTTCGAGCGTCTCAAGCCCAATCATGCCATCGCCAACCGAGAGTTCAGCTTCCAGGTGCCGCGAGGGACACGCGTCGTCACCCCGTGATCCGCGGTCTCGGTCAGTCGTCCTTCAACACGCGTCCATGACCGGCCCGCGCTCCGAGGCGCGTGCCACGTGGTCGAGGGCGGCTCTCACGATCCCCCCACAGTGACCACCCTCGCCCTCGGCGTGCGCGGCCCAACGCCGCCGATTCGCTTCCGACTTGCCCCGCACCACCGGCCCACCCGGGTGTGACCGAGCCGGACCGGACGGTCCTGCGCGTGCCGACCGTGGAGCAACGCCCGATGGCCAGCACGCAAAAGGGCCAGGCCGAGCCACGTACTAGCTCTGCCTGGCCCTACGATCCCCGTGGCGGTCTCAGGGACTACGGCTGAGTTCCGATTCTCGACCCGCGAGTTGCAGTAACTCCAGCGGGGTGCGCGCCTGCTCGAGCAGGGTGATCGCCCGCTGGATCTGCCCGTCGTCCCGAATGCGGCGCCGATTTTCGGCCTCACGGCCAAAGACGTACCGCTCCACTTCGTAGGCAAACTGCTGGCGCACCAGGTCCTGCGCCCCGGCCCACACCTCGGAAGGCATCGTAACACCGCGGTCACGCAGCCGACGGAGCAGCTCCGCCTGCATCGCACTCGTGACCTGGAAGCCTGTTTGGTTCACCGATGCGTCCGCCTTCAACTCGAGCGCCAACGTGGTCATGATGTCGCGATAGCGGGGGAGGTTCGACCCCAGGGTGCGGACGAACGCCTGCTCCTTGTCCGTGAGCGTATCATTCCGTACGACGAGGTCGGGATGAATCCCGCCGCCACCGATCAAGATCCGACCGGAATCCGTTCGGTACGTCTCGGTGGAATCGACGCTGGGCTCCGCCATCTCGTCGTCATCCAGCGCCGCCAACGGCACGCCGTTTTGGTCTTCCCGGATCCGTTCGATAGTTCGACCGCTCGGCGTGTACCACCGGGCGGTGGTCAAGCGAAGCGCCTCCGAGGCACTCAATCGGAACACAGTCTGGACCAGGCCTTTTCCGAACGTGGGCGTACCCACCACGAGCGCCCGGTCGTGATCTTGCAGCGCGCCGGCAATGATCTCAGCCGCGCTTGCCGTCCCGCCGTTGACGAGCACCACGATGGGCATGTCCGGCCACGGCTGGTCCCGCCGGGCAGCGTACGAGCGCGTGCTCCCGCGGGCCCGACCACGCGTGGACACCACGGTTTGTCCAGCCTCGAGGAAGAGATCCGAGACGGCCACACCCTCGTCGAGCAACCCACCCGGGTTGTTGCGCAGATCCAGGATCAGTGAGTGCGCCCCCGCCGTCCGAAGCCGCGAGATCTCCTCGCGCAGTTCGTCGGCGAGCGCCTCACTGATGCTGGAGTAGACCAAGGAGAGATACCCCACACCACCATCCAACAGGGTAGCCAACTGGATGGCCTTCACATGAATGAGCGCCCGCTTGATCCTGTAGTCCAAGGGATCGGAAATCCCGGGACGCATGACGGTGATCCGGACCTGTGAGCCCGGTTCGCCTCGCAGTTCGGACACGGCTTTATCGTTCTTCCATCCGAACGTGGATCTACCGTCCACGCCAACGATCCGATCGCCCGTCTCGAGGCCTGCTTCTTCAGCGGGCGTTCCGGCAATGGGCGCAATCACGGTGATCCATCCGTCCCGCACCTCGATGCGGATCCCGAGCCCGCCGTAGTTGCCCGTCGTACTCTCGGTCAGCTCGCGATACTGTTCGGCGCGCAGGAAGGAGGCGTAAGGATCGGCCAGCTCGTTGAGCAGTCCGTCGATCGCCATGTTGTACAGCTCGGCCTCACCGACGGAGTCGACGTAGTAGTCGGAGACGTAACCTACGATGTCGTCGAACAGCCGAGCTTGTTCATAGACGCTGCCGGCCCGCGCCGTGCCGCGCTGAAGTAACCACCCGCCGGACATGAACGAGACCGTCCCGACGAGCGCGAGCAACAAGAGACGCTGACCTTTCATCGATTGCCTCCGACCAAGGGGGTCGTTTCTACCGTTTGTTCTTCAACCCGTTATGCGGGGAAAGGTTTCCCGCATTCGAGCCTGTACGACGTGCCATGCATCGCGTTCGACATCGTCCGTTGGCTGGGTGGCGTCCAAATGCACGATGTCGGGACCATCGACGGCGGCAAACCACCGCGCCACCCGCTCGTGGAGCGCCCGATCCTCCCGCTCCATGCGATCCAACGGCTTGGCCTGCGCGGCCTGCCGCTGGATCCCCACCCGAGCGGGCGCGTCCAGCACCAGCGTGAGATGGGGGCGCAGGCCACCGGTGGCCAACGCATTAGCGGCGATCACGGCATCGCGCGGTAGTCCGCGTCCCTCGACTTGATACGCCATGGTCGACAGATCATATCGATCGCTCAGGACGACCATGCCCGCTTCGAGCGCCGGCCGAATCACCTTTGCCACCAAATCCGCACGAGCTGCCAGAATCAAGAACAGCTCGGCGAGCGGGCTGGCCTCCAGCGTCGGGTCGAACGCCGCCCGCCGAGCTAGCTCTGCAACAGGCGTGCCTCCCGGCTCTCGGACGGCTTCCACCGAGCGACCGGCGTCCCGCAGCCGCGCGGCCAGGCGACTGACCAGCGTCGTCTTGCCCACTCCATCAGGACCCTCAACGACAATGAACACGCCGGTCACGAGCACCGAATCAACTGAGAGTGATGATCGGACTCGATGCTCCCTTCTTGAGACCCTCCATGATCTGCTGATTCACCCGCATCATCATTTTGTCGAAGTTGGCTTGCGCCGCTACTAGACCCTGATATTGAGGATCGCCCTGAATCTGACCAATCATGCGCTCGTACTCTTGCGCATCGGCCTCCGAAGGCTCGGTCCCCTGTTGCGCCCCCCGTTCGAACGACTCCACCAGTCGCTGCAGCCGGGTGAGCTGCTCGTTCAACTCGGGCGTTTCCTCCAGCCGCTGCCGAGCCCGCTGCAGCGCTTTGTACTCGTCACTCTGCCCCAGCAATCTCCCAAGCTCCTGTGCCTTTTCTGCAATCACAACACCTCGCTCCTCGTGGCAAACAGATATCGTGGACGACCAAACACATCGTCGTGGACCTGGACCTCCCCCCAACCACCCAGCTGCTCCGCGAGCGCCAGCACCGCCCCGGCGCGCCTGGAATCTACTTCCAGTGCCAGGAGACCGCCCCCAACCAGACAAGCAGCGGCTCCTCGTACCAACGCCCGCAGGTGGGCCAGACCATCCACACCACCCACCAGCGCCGCCCGCGGCTCGTACCCCCGCACGGAAAGATCCAGTTGGTCGAACTCCGCCGCTGTGAGATATGGCGGGTTCGAGACGATCACATCGAACGCACCCGCGCGACGAACCATCGTCAGCAGGTCCCCACATACCAGGGATACCGGAATCCGCGGCCCGATGCGCACCCGATTCATCGCCGCCACGGCTAGGGCTGGGCGACTCCGATCTGTTGCCACGATCTCCGCCACGGTGGCACATTCCACCGCCAAGCTGAGTGCGATACAACCGCTTCCCGTGCCCACGTCGGCTACGCGCAGCGCGCGCCTCCCCACGCCGCGCTTGGAGATCCACGCCAACACCCCATCGACCAACCCCTCCGTCTCCGGCCGCGGGATCAGGACCCGGTGATCCACCACCAGGTCGAGGGTGCGAAAGGCCGCCGTTCCCGCGGCGTACGCCGCCGGCTCACCCCCGGCTCGCCGCTCCACCGCTGCCTGGAACCGATGGCGGTCCGCCGCAGCGACGGGGTGACTTTCCGCCAACCACACCTCACCCAGCGTCATCCCGGTCAGACCCACCCAGAGGCCAATGGCCTCCCGTCGGGCATGACGGACACCGGTAGCCGCCAAGGCGGCCGCGCCATCGCGAATCGTGGCTGCCACGCTGATCGCCGTCACGCCACTTCCGCCCGCTCCCCGGCATGGGCCGCGTGGAGCGCGTCGATGATCTCGTCCAGATTCCCCGCCAGCACGTCCTCCAACTGGTGCGTCGTGAAGTTGATGCGGTGGTCGGTCACCCGATTCTGGGGGAAGTTGTAGGTCCGGATCTTGGCAGACCGATCACCCGTCCCGACCATCGCCCGTCGCTCACGGGCCCGCGCGGCTTCCTGTTCGGCGATGCGTCGGTCCAGCAGGCGCGCCCGGAGAACCTCCATCGCCTTCACCTTGTTCTGGAGTTGAGATTTTTGGTCCTGACAAGACACCACGAGACCCGTGGGGAGGTGGGTGAGGCGGACGGCGCTGTCCGTGGTATTCACACTCTGACCCCCCGGGCCCGAGGATCGAAACACATCGACTTTGAGGTCCTTCTCGTCAATCTGCACGTCCACCTCTTCCGCCTCGGGTAACACGGCCACCGTCGCAGCGGAGGTGTGGATCCGCCCCTGCGCCTCCGTGGTGGGGACTCGCTGCACTCGGTGGACCCCCGATTCGTGACGCAACCGACCGTAGACCTCCGCTCCCGAGACCTTGAAGGTGGCCTCCTTCACACCGCCCACGTTGCCTTCGGAGAGCGTGACGACCTCAACCCGCCAGCCACGCCGCTCGGCGTAGCGGGTATACATCCTGAAGAGATCCGCGGCGAACAGGGCGGCTTCGTCGCCTCCGGTCCCGGCCCGGATCTCGACGATCGTATCACGGTCATCTAACGGATCCGGCGGGATGAGGAGTCGGAAGAGCTCGGCGTCCATCGTCTCGAGGTCGGGTACCAATCGGTCCACATCGGCTTGGGCCAGCTCGGCGATCGCCGGATCGGCGTCGTGCAGCAGTTCGCGCGCCCCCGCGAGCTCACGCCGGGCCCTGTCACGACCGTCGGCCACTCGGCGGATACGCTCGAGGCGAGCGTACTCCCGCCCCAGGGCCTCCAGTTTCTTGGGATCCTGCGCCGTAGCTGGATCGGCCAGCGCCCGCTCGACCTCGCGGGCCCGCGCAAGCGCGGCTTCAAGCCGCGCCTGCATGGGTTAGCTCTCCTGTTTGGCGCCGGCGGTGGCTTCGTAGCGCTGGCGGAACCGCTCCACGCGCCCTGCAGTGTCCACGAGCTTCTGCTTGCCCGTGAAGAACGGATGGCAGCGCGAACAGATCTCGACGTGGATGGAAGGCTGCGTCGAGCGCGTCTCGAAGGTATTCCCGCAGGCGCACTGGATGACGGCGCGCTGATAGGTGGGATGAATGCCTGATTTCACGAACTCCTCCGGAAGACTCTACTGCCCCTGCTGCCGTCGCCTGCCCCTGCCACCGATGATCGAGGGGCGGTTTTGGGGAGAGGAGCGGCAGAAGGGGCAGTGGTGAACTGTGTGCCCCAAGCGGCGAAATATAATCCCCACAGGCACTTGCGGACAAGCGCCACCCGCCCTTACGAATTGACACGATCCCCGCCGGACACTAAGCTAGGCGCATCCAACGCGCTGGAGCACCGAGAGAGCCGCATGGCCGTCGCCGAGACCCTGAAGCGGATTCCCCTCTTTTCGCACCTGGGTGATGACGAGATCAGCCGGGTCGGCCACGCCGTGCGGGAAAAGAGCTATCCCAAAAACAGCGTCATTCTGTTCGAAGACGACCCCGGGGACGCCTTGTACGTCGTGGTCACCGGCGAGGTCAAGGTGGTGCGAATCGGGGAAGACGGACGGGAAGTGATCCTTTCGATTCTCCGTTCGGGCGATTTCTTCGGAGAGATGTCGCTCATCGACGATCAACCGCGATCGGCCCACGTCATCGCGATGCAGGATGCCAACCTCCTGGTGCTGCGCCGGGAGGACTTTCAGCAGTGCCTCGCCGAGCTGCCGAGCATTGCCCTGGGCCTGCTCAAGGCACTGTCTCGCCGACTCCGCCGGGCCGATGACAAGATCGGTGAGCTGGTGCTGCTCGACGTCAACGGCAGAGTCTCCCGGGTCCTACTCGAGCTGGCCGACGAAAACGACGGCACGATCATTTCTCGAACGGTCACGCACCACACGATCGCCCAGATGATCGGCTCCAGCCGCGAGACCGTCTCCCGCACGATTCGCGAGCTGGCAGACCGAGGACTGATCGAGGTCTCCCGCAAGACCATCGCTATCCGAGACCGAGCAGCGTTGGAGGCGGTGGCTGGGCTCCAGTGAGAGGGGGCACCGATGGGACGTGAGCGTGGTCCTATCCCCTGGTGGAGCCGGCCATCTACGTTCGGACGGCACGTGGCGAGTCACCGTCGATGACCTGCAAGATCACCTTTTGGGGCACGCGGGGATCCATCCCCACTCCCGGGGCGCCCACCGCCCGGTACGGCGGCAATACGCCCTGCGTCTCCGTCGAGCGCACCGACCTCGACAGCACCCGGTTGGTGATTCTCGATGGCGGCACGGGGATTCGTCCGCTCGGTCGCCGACTCATCGAACAGCCGGAGCGGGACGTCGCCGTCGATCTGCTATTGAGTCATACCCACTGGGACCACATCCAGGGTCTCCCCTTCTTCGCGCCGTTCTTTCAGGAGGGAAACACGGTCCACATCTGGGGAGCCAAACAGGGCGAGGTGGAGTTGGCGGCGATCCTCCGCCGCCAGATGGATCCGGTCGTGTTCCCAGTTCCCATCGAGGAAGTAGCGGCCACGCTCGAAGTGCAGCACGTGGGCGAAGGCGAGTTCGAGATCGACGGCTTCGCGGTGGAGGCGGCGCGGCTCCGGCATCCCGGCACCACCCTGGGCTATCGCCTGACCCCAAAGGGGGGCGACGCCAGTGTGGCGTACGTCACCGATAACGAGCTCGGATTTGGTGGCGATTATGACGTGGGACCCGACTGGCATCGCGAGTTTCTCCGCTTCCTGAACGGCGTCACGGTGCTGATCCACGATGCCATGTTCACCCCCTCGGAGCTTGAGCACCATCGCGGGTGGGGACACAGCTCGTATGGCGAGGCCGTGAAACTCGCGGCCGAAGCCGGGGTAGGGCGTCTGGTGCTGTTCCATCACCTCCCGGAGCACGACGACGCGGCGATGGATTTACTGGTCGGAAAGGCCCAGGAGGTGGCCGCGGGAACCGATTTTGCGGTAGAGGTGCTGGCGGCAACTGAGGGTATGGAACTCTGGCTCTGAGATTGGAGAGATGGTTATGCAGTGGCGCTCATTGATTGGAGTAGTGCTCCTGGTCGGGCTCGCGGCCCCAGCGGCGGCTCAGGACTCGCGCCCGGGAGTGGCCGTACTCCCCTTCGAGAACGGCGGGTCCTATGGTCAGGACAAAGAGGACTTCGACGCGCTCGAGGTCGGCATTCAGCAGATGCTACTCACCGAATTCGCGGTGAACTCAGCGCTCCGCGTTGTGGAGCGGAGCCGTCTACGGGCCCTTATGGACGAACAGGACCTCGGATCCTCCGGCCGGGTGGACCAGGGAACTGCCGCGCGCCTCGGTCGCTTGGTCGGCGCCCGGTACATGGTGCTGGGCGGCTTCGTGGACTTCTACGGCGATCTCCGCATCGACGCGCGCGTGGTGAACGTGGAAACGGGCGAGATCGTCAAGAGCGAGCGGGTGCGCGACAAACGGGAGAATCTCTACGACAACATCGTCGATCTGGCACAGAAGGTCAGCCAGGGCCTGGATCTCCCACCCCTGTCGCGTCAGGCCATGGAGGAACGCAAGAAGCGAGAGGTCCCAGCCGAGGCGGTCCGGCTCTACGTGAAGGGATTGCTCTATCAGGACCGGGGAGATAATGAGCGGGCAGCCGAGCTCTTCCAGCAGGCCGTGGCGGAGTACCCGTCCTACACTGAGGCCGAGGTGGCTCTCCGTCAGATTGGGAGCTCCTAGGCGGTAGCGGTGGCCGCGTCGATCGCGGCCCTTGGCCGGCGAGCGACCGACGCCGTCGCCTGGGTGGGCGCCCTCGCCCGATTTTGCGTGCGCACGCTGGCCGCCGCGCGCGCGCTCCCCAGGGCCGGGCGCCGTGTCACCACACGCATCCTTCTGGATCAGGTGCGGTTCACGGCGCTCCAGGCCGTCCCGCTGATCATCCTCTTGTCCGGCATCCTCAGCTTTCTCCTCATCTCACAGGCGGTACGCGAGCTCGGGCGGTTGGGCGCGACCGAGCTCATCGGCCGTCTCATGGTGATCGCGATCGTCCGTGAGTTGGGTCCCCTCCTGACCGCACTGGCCGTGGCCGGCCGCTCGGGCACGGCCATCGCTGCGGAGCTCGCCACCAATAAAGCGCTCGGTGAGGTCCATGCCCTCGAGGGCATGGGCATAGACCCGGTGCAATACCTCGTCCTCCCTCGGCTCGGCGGGGCCATCGTCTCCGTGCTCGGGCTGGTGGTGCTGTTCGATCTCGTCGCCATCGGCGCCGGGTTCTTAGCGGCCCTTGCCAACGGCATGAGTGGCGCCCGGTACGCCGAGATTGTGACGGACAGCCTGAGCTTCCGCGACGTCTGGCTCACCCCGGCCAAGGGGCTGGCCTTCGGCATGATCATCGGGCTGGTTCCGAGCTTCCACGGACTCACCGTCGGCGGTCGGCCCACAACGGTACCGATTGCATCGAGCCAAGCCGTGGTCGCGAGCATCGTGGCCATCTTCCTCTGCGCCGGCCTTTTCGTCCTCGTGCTCTTGTGAACGAGCATCCTCTCCGCTTCGAAGACATCGTGCTCCCCGGCTGGCCGGACGCACCGATGGCGCTCGATGTCACGGCGCACCAGGCCGTCGCCGTCCTGGGATCCGACGCCTCCGGAGTGGATCAGCTCGCCGCCTACGCCCTGGCCTTGCAGGCTCCACCGGCCGGCCGGGTGCTGGTGCACGGACGGGATCTCGCCACCCTGCCCTACCGGGAGGCGCTCGCGGCACGCCGCGCCGTGGGATATCTCCCGGCTGACGACGGCCTTCTGCATAACCTCACGCTCTCGGAGAACGTCGCCCTCCCTCTCAGGTTCGGCAGCCGGCTCACCGAGACCCAGATCCGCAGCCGTGTTGGCGTGATCCTCGCACAGCTCCGGTTGGCGGACGTGGGGGTGCGGCGGCCTGCGGACGCCACGGGCGAGCAGCGCCGCCGGGCCGCACTGGCGCGGGCCCTCGCCTTCGACCCCGATCTGGTGCTGCTCGAACACCCCTTCGACGGTCTCACGGACCGAGATGCCGCTGAGCTTCTGGAACTTGCGCGGGGTGGCGAATCGGCCGCAGGTTCGAGGCGCACCGTGTTCATCATCGGGCCGTACCTTCCGCCGTCGCTCCGGGCTCGCGTGGAATCGCGCTTCCGGCTGCATCGAGGCCGGCTCGAGTCCGAGGAGGGATAGCGTCAGCTCGTGGACCTTCGTGGCTCGGATTTCCTGGTAGGATTGTTCGTGCTGGCCACGATCGGCGTCATTGTGGGCGCCATCATCGTGACCAGTGGCTTGGGCGTTCCCCGTTACGACCTCTATATGCGCGCCGCATCGGCGAACGATCTCACGCAGGATACGCGGGTCCTCCTCCAGGGGTTGCCGGTGGGACGCGTGCGGGCGATCTACCCCGCGGTGGATACGTTGAGCGGGCAAATGGCGGTGCTGGCAAAGCTCTCCATCGAGCGCCGATTCCGCGATGGCACGGAGCTCAGCCTGCCGTCCGGCACCCGGGCCGTCATCGTGCAGCGCAACCCCATTGCCTCACCGGTGGTGGAGTTGGTGTTGCCCAACCGGCCCCCAGGGGCGCTGCTCCAACCCAACGACACGATCGACTCCGACCGGCCAGCCAGCGTCATCGATGTCATGAGCGAGATGGCACTCGAGCTGAGAACCGAGCTCACGGCGACGCTCCAGGAGACCCGCACGCTGCTGACCCGCTCAACCACCGCGGTCGAGCAAACCAACGCAGTGCTCACGAGCGTCGGGCCGCCGCTGCAGGACGCGCTGCAGAATCTCGCGAGTGCGCTCGACCGCACGGACCAGCTCCTCGCCGACCTCGGGCCGCGAGTAGTCGACTTGAGCGACAGCGTGGCCGTCGCGCTCGCCGATGCGCGGCACATTCTTCACACGCTCGATAGTCTCACGCTCTTGGGACAACAAATGGCCAGCGAGAACCGCGACGCCATTCGAAACCTCGTGGATCACCTCCATCGGTCGGCGGCGGTCTTGGAGCACTTCACGGACAAGGTGAGCCGCCGCCCGCTGCGTCTGTTTACCGGCGTTACCCCACCACCTGATACAATGGATCTCCATCCGTGAGGTATCTCCTTTTGCACACCAACGCCGTCGACCTCGGCCCTATCGCGGCCGCGCTGGCAGCGGAAGAGATCGAAACCTGCCTAGTGCATCCGAGCGAGGCCCTCCGGATCGGAGAACGACCCACCGTCCTGGTTCTGGACGTGGCGGAATGGACCTCCTTCCATGCGGAGGATCTGCGCCGCTTCGTGGCGGCCGGAGGCTCGGTGCTGGCGATCGGCGCGCAACATAGCGACGACGTCCCGCCGGCGATCCCCGAAGACCTTCTGGCCGCGTTCGTCTCTCGACCGTACGGCCGCCGCCAGCTCCTGGTGGCCCTGCGGTCCGCCTACCGTGAAGCAGCAGCTCGACGGGACAGCCTGCGATCCCGCGAGGAAGCCGTGACCCGCACTCGAGAGCTCGGTGAGCTCACCCGTATCGGTATGGCCCTGGCCACCGAGCGAGACTACAACACGCTGCTCGATCTCATTCTCTCCCAAGCGCTGGAGATCACGGGATCCGACGCCGGGAGCTTGTATCTGGTGGAGGGCGGCGAGGCGGACGATGAGGGTACCGAGACCGAGCGTACGCTCCACTTCAAGCTCGCCCAGAACCACTCGCGGCCGGAAATCCCGTTTATCACGCACACCATTGCCCTGGACCGTGCGAGCATCGCCGGGTACGTCGCGACCACCGGCGAACCGCTGGTGCTGGATGACGCCTATGTGCTGCCCGAGGGAGTCGAGTATTCCATCAACCGGTCCTTCGACGAGACCTACGGGTACCGGACGCGATCGATGCTGACGATTCCCATGAAGGACCACAAGGATGAGGTGATCGGCGTGCTTCAGCTCATCAACCGCAAGCGTCATCCCGACGCGAAGCTCCGATCACCCGAGGACTTCGATGCCGAGGTCATTCCGTACTCGGGCCGCCTGGTGGAGCTGGTGTCAGCGCTCGCCGGCCAGGCGGCAGTCTCCATCGAGAACAGCCAATTGTACGAGGACATCGAGCGCCTGTTCGAAGGATTCGTGCGGGCGGCCGTCACCGCCATCGAGCAACGGGACCCCACCACCTATGGCCATTCGGGGCGGGTGGCCTCCATGACGGTGGGGCTGGCCGAGGCTGTGGATCGTGCTCCGGTTGGAACGTACCGCGATGTCGGTTTCACTCGGGAGGAGATCCGGGAAATCCGCTACGCAGGCCTGCTGCACGACTTCGGGAAGGTGGGCGTGCGGGAGCAGGTGCTGGTCAAGGCGAAGAAGCTCTACCCTCGCGAGCTCGCGCTGATCAAGCAGCGTCACGCCTTCATCCGGCGCACGGCCGAGCGGGAGTTCTACCGGCAGCGAACGGAGTACTTGGAACGGCACGGTCGGCAACAATACGATGAGTTCCGAGCCCAACTCGAGGACGAGCATCGGAAGCAGCTCGCCGAGCTGGACCACTTCATGCAAGTGGTGGCCGATGCCAATGAGCCGTCCCTCCTTCCGGCCGGCACCTTCGAGGAGCTAATCCAACTGGCCGAGCGCCACTACGAGGACCTCGACGGACAAGAGCGCCCCTACCTCACCGACGACGAGATTCGGTTCCTGACGATTCGCAAGGGCAGCCTGGATGACGCTGAGCGCCTCGAGATCGAGAGTCACGTCACCCACACGTATCGTTTTCTCCGACAGATCCCGTGGACCAAGGAGCTCCGGGAGATCCCACGCATCGCCTACGGACACCACGAGAAGCTCGATGGGAGTGGGTATCCGCGTCGCGTGACGGGCACCCAGATTCCCATTCAGACGCGCATGATGACCGTTGCCGATATCTACGACGCCCTCACCGCATCGGACCGGCCGTACAAGCGCGCGGTACCGAGCGATCGCGCGCTGGCAATTATCGCGAGCGAGGTGGAAGGTGGGATGCTGGACGCGGACCTGGTGAAGCTCTTTATCGACGCAAAGGTGTTTCAGCGGACCGACGCGTAGGAGCGCTACCCCACCCACCACCACCGGGTGTTTCGACCCGGAGCACATCCCCCGGAAGCAGGGTCACCGCCGCTCTGGCGCGCACGGCCTTCCCGTTCACGAGATTCCGCCCGACCTCCCCGTCGTCGCCCCCGTCCATTCCCCGCGGCGGATGGCGACGACGATCCGTGAGCAGACTCACCTCGACCTCTTGTAAGGCCTGGTATTCTCTGACCACTCCATCACCACCGGGATGCCGGCCGGCGCCGCCACTGCCCGGACGCAATCCGTACGTCCGCACGATGACCGGGTGTTCCAGCTCGAGAACCTCGATCGGCGTATTTCGAGTGTTGGACATTCCCACGTGCACCCCCGACGGTCCCGGTCCCACCGCGGACGCCCCCTGCCCACCACCGAGGGTCTCGTAGTACGTCCACCCGGCACCACCCAAGACGATGTTATTCATCGTTCCCTGGCCCTGCGCCGGAACTGCCGCCCCGCGCGATAGCGCGAGGAACAGCACGTCGGCGATGCGCTGGGACGTTTCGACATTGCCGGCCACGACGGCCCTCGGCCACGGCGCATTCACCACCGATCCCTCCGGTGCCACGACCTCCACGACCCGATGGAATCCTCCATTGGTGGGAAGCGCTTCGCCCACGAGACACCGGGCAACGAAGAGCGCCCCCGAACGCGTCACCGACAGCGGGCAGTTCACATTTCCACGGACCGCGTCATCGGATCCGGAGAAATCACACCGCAGCCCCCCATCTCGTACCTCCACCGCCACCCGAATCGTGACATCGTCTTCGGTCACCCCATCCCCCTCCAATCGATCCTCCGCCGTGTAGACGCCTGCGCGCACGCGATCACGGATGGCGGCCCGGGCCTGACGCTCGGCATAGTCGAAGAGATCCCGCACAGCCTGCTCGACCCCCAGCAGCCCGTACCGGGCCACCAGCTCCCGATACCGTTCCGCTCCACGCTCACAAGCGGCCAGCTGGGCCGCGAGGTCGCCTCGGCGCACCTCGGGTGTACGCACATTGGCGAGGATCAGGCGCTCGAGATCCACTTGCCGAACACCGCCCACCGTCCACCGTACTGGCGGGATGATCAGTCCCTCCTGAAAGATCTCCGTGGAGTGCGGCGGCATGCTGCCCGGCCGCACCCCACCCACATCCGAGTGGTGCGCCCGGACGACCGTGTAGCCGGCCACCGCGCGGTTCAGTTCGATCGCATGGACTAGCGTGATGTCCGGAAGGTGGGTTCCGCCCGCATAGGGATCGTTAATGACATAGGTGTCGCCGGGCCCCGGAGCGAGCGAGCGCACGGCCGTCACCGCCTCCGGCATCGCCCCCAGGTGCACCGGAATGTGCGCGGCCTGCGCCACCATCTCGCCGTCTGCCGTAAACAGCGCCGCGGACGAGTCCCGTCGTTCCCGGATGTTGGGTGAAAGCGCGCTGGACACCAGGACCGCTCCCATCTCTTCGGCAATCCCGGCAAAGGCGTGGGCCATGACTCTCAGCCCGACGGCATCGAGCGTCACGAACGCTCCACGACCAAGCTTCCACTCTCGTGCACGGTACCGGCCCACCCCGCCTCGATGCGCACCGTGGCGTCGCGACCGTCCAGCATGACCGGACCAGGGAAACGCGCCCCGGGCGTCAGGTCATCCAGCCCCGCGCGGCCCGATCCCGAACCGGCACTCCTGGCCCCATTGCTTGCGCGCAGCCGCACCGCCTCGGCATGACCGACAGAGACCAGCCGGAGGTTCACGACTTCCACCGGCCGGTCCAGATCCGCATGGCCATACCGCGCTCGATGTACACGATGAAATGCCTCGGCAATGGATGCACCGGGTCCGGTCACGGGCACGGCGAGCTCGTAGCCTTGACCCGGGTAGCGACAATCGGCCATGCGCACGTGTCTCCCCTCGGGTAGCTCGCGACGGGCTTCGGCCTCGAGGTCGCGATACGCGGTATCCAAAGCTCGCGCCGTGAGGCCCGCCGCCGTGCGATGCAGCGACTCCACCCACTCGAGCTTCTCCGGAGCGGCAGCGAGCCCAAGGGCGGACAGCACTCCCGGATGGGGAGGAATCAGTGTACGGGTGATGCCCAGTGATTCGGCCATGCGACACGCAAAGAGGGCGCCGGCACCCCCAAACGGGACCAATGTCATGCGCCGAGGGTCAATGCCGCGTTCGACACTGACCCGCCGGAGGGCGCGAACCATGGCGGCGTTGGCGATCTCGATTATCCCTTCGGCACACCGCGCCACCGTCAAACCCGCCGGCTTGGCCACACCGAGCAGCGCGGCATGGGCCAGCGACGGGTCGAGGGGGAGTTTGTCCGCGAGCGGTCGGTCGGGATCCAGCCACCCGAGGACGAGTGCGGCATCGGTGACCGTGGGCTCCTCCCCACCCTGGCCGTAACAGGCGGGGCCCGGAACCGCTCCGGCGCTCCTGGGCCCAACCCGAAGTGCCCCCCCACGGTCCAGCCATGCGATGCTGCCCCCCCCAGCGCCGACGGTCTCGATCAGCACGTGTGGAAGGGCCACGGGAACGCCCCCCACAACACCACCGGGTTCGGTGAGCGGATGGCCGCCCACGATGACACTCGCATCGGCACTGGTCCCGCCCATGTCGAGCGTGAGGAGATCACCGATTCCCACGGCGTCGCCGACGAGCCGCGCACCCTCCACGCCGCCGGCTGGCCCGGACAGCGCGAGACTCGCCGCTCGCACGCACGCCTGGTCCGACCGCATGGTCCCACCGTTCGAGGCCATGATGCGGAAATACGCAAACCCCTGGCTTTGGGCGTCACGACTCATGCGGTCGAGGTACGTCGATACCGCCGGACGGAGGTAGGCTTCCGCCGTGGTGGTACTCGCGCGTTCGTACTCGCGAAAGACGGGCAACACGGCATGACTGGCGGCGACAGGAACGGAGGGGAGCGCGCGCTGCAGCGCCGCGCACAGCGCCTGTTCGTGTCGCGCATCCCGAAACGAAAAGAGGAGACACACCGCGACCGCCATCGGTTCGCATGCGGCAACTGCAGCCACCACGCGATTGATCTCTCCGACGTCCAGGGGAACCAGCACATCCGTGGGCCCCATCCGCTCACGCACGCCCACGACATCGGACCGCGCGACGAGCGGCGGTGGGTGATCCTGCGAGAGGTCGTACAGGGCGGCTCGATCCTGCCGTCGCAGCCAGAGAAGGTCCTCGAAGCCGGCAGTGGTCACCAGGACCACTCGCCCGCCTGTCCGCTCCAGCAGGGCATTGGTGGCCACCGTGGTGCCGTGGATGAGCGCCGGCTCTCCGCGCTGTTCGGGGACGAGACCGCGGAGCCTGGTCCACAGGGTGGCTGGCACTCCACCAGGCGCCGACCGCACTTTGTCCACGGCGATGGCGCCGGAGAGCGCAACGAGGTCGGTAAACGTGCCACCGACATCCACACCGTACCGAACTACGGACGGGGACGCCACAGGGCCACTCCGGCGAGCAACGCCGAGAGGAGTACCACCCCCCACCCCACCCAGTCGCCGAGCCGTACGTACGGCGGGACCGCACTCGAGGTCACGAGATCGTCCACCACGAACGTCCGCTCCCCCAACCGGGTCACCGCGTACGTACGTCCAAGCGGATCCACGAACTCGGAGATCCCGGTGTTCCCAGCGCGGGCCACACC
The DNA here is from genome assembly GCA_041615815.1 of Gemmatimonadales bacterium. Classification (GTDB taxonomy): domain Bacteria; phylum Gemmatimonadota; class Gemmatimonadetes; order Gemmatimonadales; family GWC2-71-9; genus JBDHDH01. Next base: position 45,713 of record JBFJCP010000003.1, read on the forward strand.
CATGCGATTCTCGATAGCACGCATCACCAAGTGAGCCGCATGCTGGTACGGTGCGCTCGTCTCCTCGAACCAGGCGTCGTTCGTGATGTTCACGATGAAATCGGCACCGCGCCGTCGATAGTCGCGGCTCAGGTCTTCGAACGCCGACTCGTAGCAGATAAGCACGCCGAATCGACCAATGGCAACCCTATAGACGGGCCCCGGCGCCCCCGCGCCGAAGCCGCCGAACCATCGCAGATCCAACCAGCGGGGATTGAAAAAGGGGACCCGCTCGACAATCGGGACCAGATACCGCTTGTGATACACCGGCTGGGTGTCGTAGCGCCCCAGCGAATCGAAGAGGAACGCCGAGTTGTAGTACTCGTAATCCTCTCGCGTCTCGAAGATGACGTCGTACCCGCCCACGACCAGGGGCGTCCGCGCCGACCGGGCATGCCCGCTGATCAGCTGCTTCCACGCGCGACGTCGGAAGAAGTAGTCTGGGACGGCCGCTTCGGGCCACACAACGAGATCGACGGCCTCTGTCGCAACGGCTTCGCGGGACAACCCAACGAGCGCCCGCACGATGGAGTCCTGTTGTTCACCCTCCCACTTTGCGTCGAACCCCACCGCCGGCTGCACGAGCGCCACGCGACCCAGAGTTTCCACGGGAAGGGTCCGCATCCGCCACATCCCATAGAGCCCCACCCCTGCCGTGGTGACCACTACGACGGCAGCCAACAGGCCGGCTCGCTTACGGTCGCGTCGCGCGAGCCACCCGAGGGCGAGGGTTACGTTGGCGAGGACGAGCAGCAATGTGACGCCGCGGGCACCGATCACATCGGCGATCTGGACCAAGACCGGGAACCCGGTGAGCGAGGTACCCAGACCCAGCCACGGGAAACGCAGGTCGCCCAAGTGCCCGATGAGCCACTCCAGCGTGGTCCACAGCACGGGGAACACGAGGGCCAGGGAGGCACCGGTGCGTGCGGGGATCCAGCCTGCGAGGGCAAACAGCACCGAAGTGAACAAGCCGAGGACCACAATCGTGGCGGCGTAGCCCAACGCCGAGAGCCAGGTGAAGTGCCAGAGCGCGATCACCATCCAATACAGCACGAGACCGTTGGTGGTGAGACCGAACCAGAAGCCCTGCACCAAGCGACGCCGGAGCGGTCGGGAATCGTCGGCTCCCGCCACCACCAGCAACACCGCTGGGATCAGACAGGTAAACGAGGGAATGAGGGGGTGAAACGGTGGGTAGGCGAGCACCATGAGCAGGGCGCCGGCCAGGACCAGCCACCAATCCGTCCTCGGCAGCGCGAGGGATCTCACAGCTCGATGGCGCGGCCTTCCGCGACGGATTCGCCAATAGCCTCCATCGTACGGTGGAGTACGATTTGTTCGTCCAAGCCTGGATGTTCCGTCTTGCCTCGGACGACATCCAAGAAGTGCGACCACTCGGCCCGATACGAGTGACTCAGAGCATCTTCCCGTGCCTGGGAACCCGTTGGGGTGACGTTCATCGGAGTCCCGTGAATCTCCTTGAACACCCGCAGGGGTCCGATGGTACCCGACCCATCGGACCCCATCACCTCGAACCAGAACCGTTCCTGCTGCCCGACGTGGTGCCAGGTCACATCGACGACGATCGAGAGGCCCTCTTCGCACAGAATCATGGCCCCGGCCGCATCCTCGACCGCGCTACCACGCCTCGGTTCGCTGTACCAACCTGTCACGAGCTTGGGCTTGGGACACGCTGCGATCCACAGGGCCAAGTCCACCAGCGGAAGACCCAAGTCGAACATGGCGCCTCCGCCCGATTGGGCGTGCCGGACCCGCCAGCCCGCCAGTTGGCCCGCCGGGCGCCAGATATACCAACCGGTGCGGATAGCCCGCAACGATCCCAGTTCGCCGCCCTTGATAAACTCCAATAGCCCCTGGACGTCGCTGCGAAACCGATAGTTCATCCCCACCATCACCACTCGCTTCGCGCGCTCCGATGCCGCGATGACCTCTCGCACCCCCGCTGTGTGCAGCGCCAGGGGTCGCTCGCAGAACACGTGCGCTCCCGCCGACAACGCTGTCAGCACGTGCACGCGATGCAGGTGGTTGGGCGTGCAGACTACCACGACATCCGGGCGGCCGTACTCCAGCAGCGGTTCGATGTCGTCATACACATCCGGGATGTCAAAGCGTTTGGCCAAGGCTTGAGCCTTGGGCACATCGATATCCGCGAGGGCCACCAGCTCCACGTCCTCGAGACGGCTCAACACTCCCAGATGGGCAACCTGGGCAATGGCACCCGTGCCGATGACGCCGACGCGCACGGTGTTCCCCTCGCTCATGGAGTAGTGCGACGTGGAACTCGAATCATCAGGCCCCCGCGGCCGGTGAGGGTGCGGAGCTCGCTGGACAATGCCGCACGGAGATCAGCGGTCAGAAATACCGGACCAGCCAGTGCCAGATGCGTTCCCGCCGAGACCGTCCCGGCGGCGGCGATCGTGTCCAGCGCATCGTCTACGAAGGTACCGTCGATAGCCGTTCCGCTGCCGTTTCGGAAGTGTATGGCAATTCCCAAACCGATATAGGGAACCACCCGGTTGGTGAACGGGGCAACGTACTGCAGATCGAGGCTTGCCTCCAGGTCCGCCAAGGAAATGGTGCCGACGTCGATGGCGAAGTCTCCCGTGGGGTCATCCACTACTCCACGAAGCCGGGTCTCGAACTCGGCGATACTCTCGCTGTCGAAGTCACCCTTGAAGTACGCCAGCCCAAACAGCAAGCGGATGTTGGGCGCGATGTATCCGTAATCCACGCGAACCGCGCCCGTGGGCTCTGCCGTCAACCGATTCGAGCCGACCGCACCGAATTCGACCCCGATCCCCGAGAACCGAAGCCCCTCGTAGCTGAATTGGTCGAAGATCTGCTGAGCCGAGAGCGGTGGGGCAAGAAATACGAGCCCCAACAGGATCCACCCGAGCCCTCGTCCGGTAGCAGAGGCGGCAGCATGCGGAGGAGGAGTCAACGCCTGCCGTCCGTGCCGCCTCTGCCTCTGCTGCGGTCCGTTAATACCACCGATCAAGTTTCGTCCCCGGGAAATAATTGGTCAAAATGGTCTCGCGATCCTGCCCCGCCCGAGCCCGACCGACGGCACCCCATTGGCACATCCCCACCCCATGTCCCCACCCCGCCCCCCGTGCTGTCAGCCGTTGGATCACCCCGTCGTTACCGTGGTTCGCGGTGAATTCCACCGCCGTGCTGCCGAGCAGACGTCCGGCTGGCTCGCGCAACACGGTCCGGAGGTCGGGACCGAACACTGGAATCTCCCCCTTCCCCACACGGATCCTCAGCTCGGTCACCCGACCCGCATCGCTCCTCCGGCGGACGGTCACGTCCCGCACCGCATCGACCACCTCCGCGTCCACGCCCATCACCGACGGCAACGTACGCCGTAATATATTGGCGAGTTCCGCACCGTCCCATTCGACCGTCCAGCGAAACCGGGGCGAGATGTCGCAGTAATACCCACCAGGACGACGATCCGACACTGAGCGGAGATAGCGACGTGGCCGTGCCGTGCGAAATGCCTCATCCGGTGCGGCCGTGGCGCCGCCACAGGTCGAATGGAAGAACGTGCTGATCAGCTCACCATCTTGGGTCAGCACGGTGCCGGCTGTTGCCCGCGTCGCGCGCCACGCCTGATCCGTCTCCGCCTTCACCCCCCCGTAGGCCTGGTCCGTCACCGTTGCCCGGAGGTCGAACCCTTCGCTCGCGAACTTCCCCAGGTTGTCGAGCGCATACGTCCGCGATACGATCGCCTGTGCTTCGACCGCCGCTTGCTCCCCGGGTGCCCGTCGCCCCAGCTCCGCCGTTACCACCCCGGCCACATACGCCTCCAGCCCCACTTGGTTGACGGCGGTGACACCACCTTCGCGGGCGTAGACTTCGATGACACCTCGATACGCCACACCATCGACCTCGACAAATCGTCGATCGTCGAGACTCAGGAAGGTCAGCGATTCGAACCGACCGCTGGCGGCACCCGACACGACCAGCGTACGATCCGCCGCTTCGATACGGACAGCCTGGCCTTCAATGAGCCGAAACTCGGAGCCACCGCCACGCATGGCGGCCACCGCACCCTGCGCGGAGATCCGCACACCCTGGGCACGCACCACCACGCCCACGCGAACGTCTGGCTCATCGCCCGCCGTGCGGGCTGGCACTGTTGGCTTGGCGCAACCCGCCAGCGCCAGCAGGGCGCCGAGGCTAGGACCGACCGCTCTCGGCCAGAGCCTTCGCAAGCTTGTCAACACTGTCCTCGATGAGGTCGTCCGTGTGGGCCGCGGATACGAAGCACGCCTCGAATGGTGAAGGCGGAAGAAACACACCGTGCCGACGGGCGGCCCGATGAAAGCTCGTGAACCGCTTGGAGTCAGCAGCTTTGGCCTCCTCGAACGTGGATACGGGACCCTTCTGAAAGTAGAACCCCCACATCGCCCCGGCGTGCCCCACCGTCAGCGGTGCCCCGAGCGACTCGGCGGCCGTGGCTAGACCCTTGACCAGCGTCCGCGTCCGGTGCTCCAACACTTCATGGACGGGGTGCTCATGAAGATGGCGCAGCGTGGCGAGCCCAGCGCTCATGGCCAGTGGATTGCCCGAGAGCGTGCCGCCTTGATAGACGGCACCGGCGGGGGCGACCATCTCCATCAACTCGCGGCTGCCCCCATACGCGCCAACCGGTAATCCACCACCGATCACTTTGCCCAGCGTGGTCAGGTCGGGTCTGACCCCGGTGAGTCCCTGCGCCCCCTGCGGATGGACCCGAAACCCCGTCATCACCTCGTCGAAGATCAAAACCGCACCCCACGCTTTGGTGATCTCTCTGAGGCCTTCGAGGAATCCGGGAGTGGGCGGAATGAAGCCGGCGTTTCCGAGAAAGGGTTCGACGATCACCGCCGCAATGCGGTCGCCGAATTGGGTGAAGAGCGTCTCAACCCCACCAATGTCATTGAACGTCGCGGACAGGGTCAGCCTGGCCAGGCTCGTGGGGACGCCGGGGCTGTTGGGCAATCCCAGGGTCGCCACACCGCTTCCCGCCGAAACGAGGAAGCTGTCCGCATGGCCATGGTATGCACCGTCGAACTTGATGATGAGGTCTCGTCCGGTAGCGGCACGAGCCAGCCGGACCGCGGCCATGGTGGCCTCCGTGCCGCTGTTGACGAACCGAATCATCTCGATGGAGGGCATGATCTCGACCACGAGTTCGGCGAGCTCGATCTCGGCCGGACACGTGATCCCGTAGGAGACGCCACGCGCCAGCGCTTCGGCAATGGCATTGTGGATGGTGGGATGGTCGTGACCGAGCAGCAACGCGCCCCAGGACATGACGTAATCGATGAGACGCTCCCCAGCCGTCGTCACCAAGTGGGCCCCATGCGCCTCTCGTACGAAGAACGGGTCGCCGCCCACGGCGCGAAACGCCCGCACCGGTGAGTTGACGCCGCCCGGCAACACCGCCAGCGCGCGGCTGTAGAGACCGGTGGCGTCCGTTACCGGACTGGCGTCGCCCAAAAGTCGTAGTCGTGGTTGCTGTCGACGCGCACGGAGAGGAGCTCGCCGGGACGGGCCCATCCGCCCGCGGTGACGAACGTCACCCCGTCCACATCGTCCGCCTGCCACGGCACCCGACCCACATGGGTGGCGCCCTGATCGGCCGGTTCGGCCAGCCCGTCGACCAGGAGGTCGATCTCACGCCCCACGAATCGACCCAGCCGCTCTTCCGAGATGGCTCGCCCAATTTCCGTGAGCTCGTCTTGGCGCTCGCGCTTCACCTCCGCCGGCACGTCGTCGGGGTAGACGTCTGCACGGGTTCCCTCTTGCGGCGAGTAGGTGAAGACGCCCAGCCGCTCGAACGCCATCTCTTCTACGAACTCGCACAGCGTCCGAAAATCAGCATCGGTCTCGCCTGGGAAGCCAACGATGACGGTGGTGCGGATCGCAAGGTCCGGAATCGTCTCGCGGAGCCAGGCCACCTTCTGCCGAATCGTGGCACGCCGCTCTGGGCGGCGCATCCGGTGCAGCATGACATCCGAGGCGTGTTGGATGGGGATGTCCAGATACGGCACGATCCGACGGTGCGAGGCGATCAAATCGACGAGCCGATCCGAGAGCCCGGCGGAGTAGACGTACAGAAGCCGGAACCATGGCACCGACGTCTCCTCAAGCAGCGATTCGAGCAGATCCGGGAGTTTCGGACCGGCACGCCCCAGATCTCGGCCGTAGTGTCCCAGATCCTGAGCCACCAGGTTGATCTCTTTGGCACCTTGGGCTTCGAGCAGCTGCGCTTCCCGAATCAGGCGGGTCAACGGTTCGGAGCGGTGCTTCCCCCGCATCAGGGGAATGGCGCAGAAGGCGCAGGTGTGATCGCATCCTTCGGAGATCTTGAGGTAGCGGACGTGAGCCCCCTCGCCAAAGAACGCACGCATGCCGGGATGCTGTGCCACGGGGTCACGGATAAGACCACGCTCCGCCAGGGCGGGCACCAACTTATGAAGATCGCCAAAGCCCAGAAACAGGTCCACTTCGGGGATCTCCTTGGACAGCTCCTCGCGGTAGCGTTGCACCAGACAGCCCACCGCCGCAACGGCCTTGACCTGTCCGGCGCTCTTCAGCGCGGCTGCCCCGAGCATCGCTTCGATCGACTCCTGCTTGGCGGCGTCGATGAATCCACACGTATTCACCAGAATGACGTCTGCCGTCGCGAGATCAGGAACGATGTGGGCTCCATGCCCCACGAGCTCGCCCACCAGGCGTTCCGAGTCGACGGTAGCTTTGTCGCAACCGAGAGAAATGATGCCGAGCTTCACAATGGCGGAATATAGAGGGGGGACACCGGGAGCGGGGGCGGTGGGGCTTCCGGGGCAACAAAAAAAAGGCCCCGGCCTCTGCCGGTGCCACGGGTAGACGCTTCGCTGCTCCTTACCGTGTCCCGCTCCCCACTCCCTACTCCGGGTTCACGTGAGGAAACTCTCCAAGGCCCGGGCGCGACTCGCGTGGCGAAGTCGGGCCAACGCCTTCTCTTTGATCTGGCGGACGCGCTCTCGCGTGATCCCCATCATGCTCCCAATCTCCTCGAGCGTCATCGGGTCCTGTCCGTCGAGCCCGAAATACAGACGCAGGATTCTCGCCTCGCGCTCCTTGAGCGTGCCGAGGACCTCCTCCACGGATTCACTGAGCGCCCGCTCGAAGGTCTCGTCATCCGGCCCAGGATTCTGCGTGTCGGGCAGGTAGTCCAGCAGCTTGTTGTCTTCGCCCGGTGTCAGGGGTGCATCGAGGGAGAGGTGGCTCTGCGAGATCGAGAGGGTTTTGGCCACCTCGTCTTCTGAGATGTCCATACCTTCGGCGATTTCTTCGACGGTCGGCTCGCGTCCCAGTTCTTGCTGAAGCGCGGAGGAACGCTTCCCGATCCGATGCAGCGTGCCCGCGCGGTTCAGCGGCACGCGAACGATCCGACTCTGTTCGGCGAGCGCCTGGAGAATGGCCTGCCGGATCCACCAGACCGCGTATGAGATGAACTTGATACCTTTGGTTTCGTCGAACTTGTGGGCGGCGCGGATGAGGCCGAGGTTTCCCTCGTTGATGAGATCGGAGAGGCTCACACCTTGGTTTTGGTACTTCTTCGCCACGGACACCACGAAGCGGAGGTTGCTCCGGACGAGCTTGTCGAGCGACTCCTGACACCCCTGTTTGATCAGCTTGGCGAGATCAACCTCGTCCTCGCGCGTGATCAGGGGATACTGACTGATCTCCCTCAGATACTGGTCGAGCGATCCCTCATCGACCGACGTTCTCTTGGTTGGCGTTTGCATCCAGTTGCATTCCTCCACCGAGACTGGTCGGGCAACGCTCCCCTCGGCGCGTTTGCCGGCACTGCTCGAGAGACCCACTTCAACCGATCAACACGAACGCCTGTGTACCGAGGAATCCAGGTCGATCTTTACGTTAGCGAGGCCCTACCAAGGGCGCAACTGTGATCGACCAGCCTCTGCCAGACGCCCAGGGCTTGAGCAGCGCTACGAGGTCCGCCGTCGAACACGCATGTTCCAACGTGGCTGCCACACACGACGCACGTTCACCTCGAGCCACCTCCACGCGCACGACCCGTGCGTGTGGCAGATCCCGGAGCGCTTGGAGATCGAGCTGTGCGCCGCCCGTACTCAAGATCACCGCCACGGATGCAAACCGTTCTCGCATAGCGACACGGTAATCCCACCACCGCCCTCCCCCCATCCCATCCCATCGCACGGACGATCAAATCCTCGCTGACCTCAGAGGACCGCCCGGCAGCCCGACCCTGCGTTCGCTCGCACCCAACCCTCGCGTCTCTCCTCCCCTCACCCCTGACTGCCCACACCGTCAGGTCCGCTCGAGTCCGTATTTCTCGATCTTTTTGTAGAGGTTACTCCGGGGCATGGAGAGTTTTCGAGCCGTCTCGCTGACGTTCCACTCGTTTTCCTGCAATTTGGCCTGGAGAAACGCACGTTCGGCGGCCTGTTTGAAGGATTCGAAGGTCTCACAGTTAATGAGATCGCCTACCGCGGATTCTCCGCGAGCCCCGGTCAGACGCTCCACGTCCTCCGCCCTTACCGCATCGTCCCCCGAGAGGATCAACAGACGCTCCACCGTGTTACGGAGCTCCCGCACATTGCCCGGCCACTCCCGCTGTCCCAAGGCCTCGAGCGCACCGTCGTCGACTTTCTTGGGTTTCATCCCTCCGGCAGCAGCAAGGTCGTTGACGAATCGCTGTACTAGCAACGGAATATCCTCGCGACGGCTTCGCAGGGGAGGCACGTCGATGGGTACGACATTCAAGCGATAGAACAGGTCCTCCCGGAAGCGGCCGGCCTCAATCTCCCCTTTCAGCTCCTTATTCGTGGCGGCGATCACGCGGACGTCTACCGTCACGGATTTCGCAGCGCCGATACGGGTAACTTCGCCTTCTTCGAGCGCCCTCAGGACTTTGGCCTGGGCAGCCAGACTCATATCCCCAACCTCATCGAGGAAGAGCGTTCCACCGTCCGCCTGCTCGAACTTGCCTGATCGGTCGGCAAAGGCACCGGTGAACGACCCCTTCATGTGACCGAACAGCTCGCTTTCGATCAATTCACCTGGTATGGCGGCGCAATTGACCTCTACAAAGGCCTTGTCAGCGCGCGGCGACTGTCGATGAACGGCACGCGCAACCAGCTCTTTCCCACTGCCGTTCTCCCCGGTGATCAGGACCCGTGCGGGCGTCGGAGCAACCTTGTTGATGACCTCGATGAGCTTCCGAATCACGCGACTCTTACCCACGATCTCGTATCGATCGCCAACGACCGACTTGAGCCGCTGGTTCTCGGATTCGAGTTCCACCTGCGCAAACACGTTCCGCAGCGTCACCAGAACGCGGTCCGTATCCAACGGCTTCTCGAGGAAATCGTACGCGCCGAGCTGGGTAGCCTCCACCGCGGTCTGAATGGTCCCATGTCCAGAGATCATTACGACCTGGGCCTGGGGATCCATCTCTCGCAATTTCCCAAGGGCTTCGAGCCCGTCCATCCCGGCCATCTTGACGTCGAGGAACACCAAGTGGGGATGGAAATCCCCATACACTTTGAGCGCTTCGTTCCCGGAATCCACCGTTTGCACGTCGATGCCTTCGTACTCCAGCAGTTGGTGCATCGCGTCGCGCACACCCTTTTCGTCGTCTACCACCAACACACGCCTGCCCATCACGGCACCCATCGGTAAAAAGTGACACCGTCAGGTCGAACCCGCACGTCGCCAACCGTTCGGGGGACGGCAATGTGAAACGCGCCGTCCGATCCGCCTGTCATCGAGTTGATCAATCCGGGGATCGCCACTTCCGGCAGCGGGAAGTTGCGAAGCGAGAGCTCATCGGGTCGCCAAGCGACCACCCCGGCTTGTTGCACCGTGACCGGACCGGTGGCGCGCAACGGTTCCCGATCCGCCAGCAACCCCCCAAACGGACCCAGTGAACCCGCGACCCGCTCGGCGAGTACCTGGGCCTCCACCGTCAAGCGGTTGTCACCCAGCGACACCCGGAGGGAATCCAGGGACGATCGGGCACGCTCGTCCAACCGAGCATGAATGAGGGACGCCATTTCATTCGCCATGAGCGTCACGTACGGCGGTCCATCGCGCCGGGCGATGGCAGCTTCCTTGCGCTCCGCCGCTCGCAGCGCGGTCGTCGATGGAATGCCCGCGGCAGGAGCGGGGTCTCCACCCGAGCGCAGCTTGGCGAGTCGGCTCTGCACGTGCGTGTGGTAAAACCCGAGCATCTCACCCCGATACTGCCACGCGAGACCCGCCGACACGAGCAGAATGATCAGACACCCCACGAGGGCGACCAGCCGCTGCATACAGCTGCCAATCATTCGGCCGATCATTCCACCAACTCCGCGCGGCATCGAACCGTGTACTTGGCACCGTCACGACGGAGCTCGCTCTCCATGAGATCGACGGTCCGGACCGAGACTTGGTCATCGAACTCCAGCTTCTCCAAGGCGACATCCAGCCCTTCCAGGGCACGGGCATGCGCATCACGCCGGGCGCGTCCGAGGGTCACGTGCGGCCGAAACGGGCGTCCTTCCAGAGGAAACCCCAACTGCTCCATCTCGAGCTCGAGTCGATGTTGGAGCAGCTCCAACGTCGGCACACCCTCGCAACCGACCCAGACGACGCGCGGACGGTGCACCGAGGGGAAGGCACCGAAACCGCTCACGGGCAACAGAAACGGCTTGGCTCCCCGGCATGCCGATCGCAGACCACTGGTGATCTCGGGCTCCTGAGCCGCCGCAACATCACCCAAGAATTTGAGCGTGAGATGCAGACCATCTGGACGGACCCACCGAAAGGGCAACGCCGACTCCCGAAGCGGCGCCGTGGCTGCCCACACGCCCTCACGAATCTCGCGGGGGAAGTTGATCGCGATGAAGGCGCGCATGCCTAGCGGCGCTCGGCCAGCAGCTCGAGACCTGCCTCACGCCTCCGCCGCAAGAGACTCCCGCGGCGATACCCGTCCAGATCCAATGTGACCCGGCGAAAGCCGATGCCCAACATCGCCTGACCGATGGCCCAGCGGTGCTGTCGAATTCGGGCAAACTCCGTCGGGGGCGCTTCGATCCGTGCTTCATCACCGCGGTGCCGGACCCGCAGGTCGCCCACCACACCCAGCGAGCGCAAGAGCGCTTCACTTTGCTCGATCTGCTCCAACCGCTCGGGCGTCACCTCGAGACCGTAGAGCACGCGGCTCGAGAGACAGGGTGCCGCCGGCGCGTCCCATACCGGGATCGCGAGCGCCCGTGCCTCCGCGCGTACGTCCGACTTCGTGTAACCCGCCTCGGCGAGCGGCGAGCGGACGGCTCGCTCCGCGGCGGCGGCGAGCCCGGGTCGATGCTCGCCGAGATCATCGGCGTTGGTCCCATCGGCCACAACCGCAATGCCCCGATCGCGCGCCACCTGCCCGAGTCGATCCCAGAGCTCGCGCTTACAGAAATAGCAGCGATTCGTGGGGTTGGCGACGTAATTTGGATCCGACAGCTCCCGAGTTTCGACTTCCACCAGCGTCAGATCGAACCGTCGGGCAACGGCCCGAGCCCGGTCTCGCTGCTGCCTCGGGAGGGAATCACTCAGCCCCATCCCCGCGACCGCCCGATTCCGGCCCAACACGCGGCGCGCCACCACGGCTAACAATGCCGAGTCGACACCACCAGAATACCCAATCAGGACCGAGGGATACGTGGCAATTAGTGCGGCGAGCTTCGAAGGGCGCGGCATCGCCAATTAATAACAGGTCGGCCGAACGATGGGCAGATGGCCAACGCAAAGGGCCGGCCCCCCCACGGCCGGCCCAGGCGCACGACGACGACGACCGACTCGTCACCCCGTGCGAGTCCAGATCGCAATCACTCCACACCCCACATCCGCATTGATGTATTCACCCGGCACCTCGAACTCCCCGTAGATCTCGATCAATTCAATGTCGTGTGGGAAAACGATGTCGTCCAACAGGGTCCCGGGCACGATCTGGAAGCGAATCCCGTCGAGATAGAGATTGGGCACGCAGCGTCGGGTGCCCCGTCCCATCAACACTTGAATCCCGGGGCGACGCTGGACCCAAGGACATGTCGACCCAGCCGTGGCGATGCTCTGGTCCGACCCCACCGTCGTCGGATTCTGGGAACTCCCGCCCACGTCCGGGGCAGCGCCAAATAGCGCCTCGTCGAGACAGTCCCCCATGTTCACCCAGTTGAGCGACACTTTCCTGGACCGAGAGAGCGCTGCGCTCGTATCCAGGGGCCGCATTTCGTCCAGGTCGGCCCGGGTGATGAAATCGCCCGATCCGTGCTGCATGCGCTCGAAGATCTCGCCGACTCGGTTCGGGGGGAGCCGCGGGGCCTGGATCGTCAGCGCCTCGAGGGCGAACGCGCCAGGCTGGATGGGCACTTCGACCTCGTAGAGCTTGGTCGCGGCCAGATGCACGATCGCCTCGAACGGCTGGAACCCCACGGCGCGTACACCCAGTCGATACTCCCCGAGCGGCACGCCGGTCACGAGGAAATGGCCGTTGACGTCGGTGACGCCCACCTCCGCTGAATCGAGGAAGATCCGCGCTCCGAGGACCGGTGCGCCCCGATCCTGATCCGTGATCACACCGCGAAGCAGGGCAGTCTCTTGAGCCCGGAGCGGACCGGTAGGCATCGTCGTTGTGATGGCGAGGAGCGCGCCGCAGGCGGCGCCCCACATCCGACACCTGGCGATGAAAACCAGTGTGTGGCGCATGGGTGCCCTCCGACAGTCAACCGCCTCGCACCCGGCGCCACGGCGGGCGCGGGGAGGGGCGAGAGGATTACGGAACCGCAGATCTCGAGCGGAAGCCGACCGACATCACCACACTTCAAGGCCGATGCCAGAGGGGAGCCTCCGCTGCCTGACTAAAGTTAAGGCACCCCGTTCGCTTCGAAAAGTTTCCCAATTCCGGTGTCTGGTTGCTTCTTCCGCACCCGGCGGCACATTTTTGGCTAATAGGCTCTACGATGACTCGAGAGCGAACCATGCCCAGACTGCCCATGCTCCGCACCGCTATCCCGGCGCTCCTCCTGGCCGTTTCCTTCCTCGGCTGTCGCGGCGACGCCACAGACCCCCGGGACCACGGGAGATTGACCTTTGCTGTGGCACCACTGTTTGAGAGTGCCGCCGCCGGCATCGTGGACATCGACCGCATCCAGATCGTGCTGGTTCGCTACAGCGACGAATCGATCGTCCTGGACACGATCATCGACATCCCGGACGGGACCGACGAGGTCCAGCTGGATATCTCCGTCGAGCTGGAAAGCCCCGACGAGTTCTTCTTTTTGACGCTCACGCTGATCGATCCCCAGGGTCAGGTGGCGTTCATCGGCGGCCCCATCGACGTGTTCCCGGTCACCGGCGGCCAGCAACCGCCGACGATCGAGGTCCCCTTGCAATATGTCGGTGTGGGGGCCAATGCCGTGGCCGTCGTCGTGACACCGACCGACATGGTGGGACAGGTGGGCTTCGTCTTGCTGGACTTTGGCCAGTCGGTGACGTTGGAAGCGGTCGCCATCGATGCCAACCAGACGCCGATTCCGGGTACGCCGATTGGGTTTCGGTCGCTGGATCCCGCGTTGGTATCGGTGCCGGATGAAGGCGTTCCGACCATCGTGGGAGGCAGTACGCGAGGCTCGGCGGGGGTGGTGGCGGAGTTGTTGACCGGCCCGACCTTCACGATGCCGGTGGTAGTAGGAGCGGTCGACCCGCTGGGCGACACCTTCGAGACGACCGCCTCGGACGGACTCGTGGTACCGGACATCATCCAGTTCGGTGGGCTGAGCGACGGCACCCAGTTTCTGTTCATCGGCATCGAGTTCGAGGATGTCGTGAGTACCATTTTCGACGGCGGGACCAATACAGTGGTGGGGTTCATCGACATCGACGTGGACCAAGATCCGGCAACCGGAGCGCAGCCCTTAACCGATGCATTCCGCCAGGACGGGGGCTCGGCGAATCTCGGTATCGAGTATTACGTCAACCTCCAGACCACCGACGAATTCGGCCAATACCCGATCGAGCAGGTCAACCCGGACCAGACGACCACTATCGTGGGCTATGTGCCACCGGACCTCAGCGACCCGTTTACGCTCTTCTTGACGATTCCCCTGGCGCTGCTTGGGAATGACGACGGCAACGTGAACCTCGCAACCGTCCTGGGAACTCAGCCCGAACCCACGGATATTTCACCCGATGGTTCGGGTAACTTCTCGGTGCGCGCCATCAATTCGGCGGCACCGATTTCGTCCCCCGCTCGCACGGTCACGATCACCCCAAGGCCCCTCGTGCGCCCCTGGGACCACGTAGCCAGACGTCAGCAATAGGGCCCAGCCCGAGCGCGGGCGCTACGCGCGCCGATAGCTCATCGCCTCCACCACCCGGGCCTTGGCCATGGCCACCGCCGCCACACGCGGCATCACGTGATCGGAGCGCGCACGCTCCAAGACCTCGGACGTGTTGTCCCGAATGCTGTCCTCGATCGTGACCATCGCCTGGCCCTCCGTCCCCCCACCGTACTCCACCGCTGCGCAGATCACGCCACCCGCATTCGCGATGAAATCGGGAACGCTCACGATCCCCTGTTCGTGCATCCACCGCTCGGCACCTTCGGTGGCGGGAATGTTCGCACCCTGCAGCACCAGCCTCGCCTTGAGCCGACGTACGTTGTCCTCGTGCAGCACGTCGGGCCGCGCGGCGGGTATCCAAATGTCGCACTCCACGGCGATCAGCTCGTCCCGTTCCAACCCACGCCCGCCGGGAAACGTGTGGACGGGTGAGTCCGCATCCTTGTGGGCGATCAGCGCCGCGACATCCAGTCCCTCGGGATCCACGACGGCGCCCCGACTGTCCGAAGCGGCTACCAAGGTGGCCCCCCGCTTCATGAGGCATCGGGCGGCGTGTTTCCCCACGGCGCCAAAACCCTGAACCGCGACTCGCGCGCCTTGCAGCTCGATCCCGGCCACGGGGGCCGCCACTTCGGCCGCCACCGCGAGCCCGAACCCCGTCGCTCCGATCTCATCCAAGGGAATGCCGCCGAGCACCTGCGGAAGCCCCACCACCCGGCCAATCTCATCCTGCACCCATGCCATGCACTCCTCATCCGTTCCCATGTCCGGGCCCGGGATGTAGTCCTCCAGATCCCGAATCGCGCGCGCAAACGTCCGCATCACCATCTCCTTGCACTCGCGCTCCACCGTCGGGTCTGCCAGGATCCCAGCCTTCCCGCCACCGTGGGCCAGCCCAGCGGCTGCATTCTTGAAGGTCATGGCGCGGGCCAGACGCCCTACCTCCTCCGCCGTCACGTCGGGCGCCATGCGGATGCCACCCACCGCCGGGCCGCAGGCGATGTTGTCGACCACCACCACCGCCTCGAGTCCCGAGCGGGGCTCCCGAACGGCGAGCACCTTGAATGGGCCGAACTCGTCTCTCGATCCGTGCATTGCCAGATCCATGGATGGCCTGCCTCCTCGAGAGCCAGCGCCTCGGGGTAGTTCGCGTTCAAACGCCCCACCCCGCTCCACATGTACCCCACGCTGCCTGCCGGTGGATGAAAGCACAGTGAAGTCCCCCACAGAAGATCATCCCCGGTCCCACGGAGGACCCTGCATTGGAGGACCACCTTCGACGTGCCGGTACGCGAGCAGTCCACGCGTGGTGCGCGCTTCGCGTGTTGGCCAGTCCGTCTCGTTACACAGGCCGATCCAGACTCCGATACTGCACGGCCTCGCTCAGGTGGGCGGATTCGATGGTCTCGCGGTCTGCGAGATCGGCAATGGTGCGGGAGATCTTGAGGATACGATGATACGCTCGTGCCGAAAGCCGGAGGCGCCCGATAGCCATCTTGAGCAGTCCATCCGCTTCGTCCCCAAGTCCACAAAACCGGCGGAGCTCACGGGGCGCCATGTGGGCGTTGGCAAAGAGACCCGGACGGCCCGCAAACCGGGCGAGCTGGCGCCGGCGGGCCCGGTTCACCCGCTCTCGAATCACGCTGCTTGTTTCGCCGCTCCGCTCGCACGAGAGCTCGCGATGGGGAACCGCCGGCACCTCTACGTGGATATCGATCCGGTCGAGGAGCGGCCCGGAGAGTCGTGAGAGATACCGACCCACTTCCAACGGATTGCACGAGCACGGGTGCCCTGGATCGGCGTGGTGCCCGCACGGACACGGGTTCATCGCGGCGGCGAGCATGAAGCGCGCGGGGTAGCAGAGCGTCGTGACGGCCCGGGAAATGGTGACGACGTGATCCTCGAGCGGCTGCCGTAGCACCTCCAGCACGTGTTTGCGAAACTCGGGAAGCTCGTCGAGAAACAGCACGCCGCCATGGGCGAGGCTCACCTCGCCCGGCCGTGGGAACGAGCCGCCACCAATCAGTCCCGCGTCGCTGATCGTGTGATGAGGCGAGCGAAAGGGCCGCATGGTCACCAGTGGCTGCCCTGGCGGCAGCACTCCGGCCACGCTGTGGATCTTGGTCGTCTCCAACGCCTCTTCGAGCGTCATCTCGGGCAGAATCGTGGAGAGACGCCGGGCGAGCATCGTCTTTCCAGATCCCGGCGGGCCAATGAGCAGCACGTTGTGACCACCGGCTGCAGCGACTTCCAGCGCCCGCTTCGCGTGTTCCTGGCCGCGGACCTCCGCAAAGTCGACCGCATCCGGCGCCGCCCGGCCAAACAGGCTCGCGGTGTCGACCAGGGCGCGCCGCAACCTCCCACCTCGACCAAAGAACGCGACCGCATCAGCCAACGAGCCCGCCCCCAACACCTCGATGTCGGCAACCACGCCCGCCTCCTCGAGATTGGGCTCGGGCACGATGACCCCCCGATACCCCGCGGCCTTGGCCCGGACCGCCACCGGCAACGCGCCGCGAACCGGACGGACCGCCCCCTCCAGCCCCAACTCGCCCAGAACGAGATACTCCGCAAAGCGCTGTCGGGATGACCGCGCATCCGCCGGCCCACCGATCTGTCCCGTGGCCGCGAGAATACCCAGCGCAATCGGCAGATCGAACGCAGATCCGTCTTTCCGGACGTCGGCTGGGGCGAGATTGACGGTGATCCGCTTGAGGGGAAACTCGTATCCGGAGTTGGCGATGGCGGCCCCCACACGTTCTCGCCCCTCTTTCACGGCTCCCTGCGGCAGACCGACCGTGGTGAACGAGGGGAGACCGTTGGCGATGTCCGCTTCGACATCGACCAGGTACGCGTCGATCCCGAGGACCGCCGCCGAGCGGACACGCGCCAGCATGTCGATAGGCTAGCGGCATCTCGCCTTCGGGCGGAATCCGCCTGACGCAGCCTGGGCCTCATTCACGCGGTGCCAGGGCAGGCATCACCAATCCCGAGCGGCAACGAAATCGACCAACGCCGTAACGCGCCGATCGACCGACCCCCGGAGCTCCAGCACGTGCACTCCGTATTCGTCCATCAAGGTCCGCAAGCGGTCCGAGACGGCTGCCTGATAGACCGGGTCGATTGCCCGCTCGCCGTCCGGCACCGGTCGAAACTCCACGGGCAGGAAACCATAGGCATCGAAGAAGCGCGTCTCATGCCGAACGATCTCGGCCAACAGGTCCACGAGCTCGACCGGAATGGCGGGGTCGTCGTTGACCAGAACGTAGGCCAAGAGGTCGATCAGCGACCGATCCGACAGCAGGAGCGGCGCTTCAAACGCGCTTCGCTCGGCCGCGAGCTGTTGGCGGATGTACAAGAGGTAGGATGAGACCGTCGCACCACGATCCAGGGCATATCCCGCCGCCAGGACCTGACGGGCAACCTCCCCGATCATGGTGGGCTGACGGCCGGCCGCCCGGAGACGCGGGATGGCGGCCTCGATCAGCGTCGTCTTCCCGGTGGAAAAGGCGCCGGAGATGGAAAGGCGGACGGTCATGGTCGATGACGCGTTCGCGCGCGCACAGCACCAGGAACCATGCACGAAAGTGCGCTCGGGGCCACCCTCGGGACAACCCACCTGCCGCGGCCGGTAGCGCGGCGACACGGAGCGTTGTATCGATCAGGGCATGACCGACATCCCGCTGAAGCGCCTGCACGACGATGCCACGCTCCCGACGCGCGCCACCGCCGGAGCTTACGGGTATGACCTCGCGACGGCGGACGAGGTCGCCATCGGCCCCCGCGAAACGACGATCGTGGAATGCGGTTTTCAGCTAGCTCACGACCTGCCCATCGGCGAAGCGGCCGGTTTGGCCATGATGATTCTGCCGCGGTCGAGCTTGCCCCTGAAACACGGACTCATCCTGCCCAACGCACCTGGATTGGTGGACGCCGATTACAGTGGCCCCATCGGTATCATTGTGCACAACCTCCGTGAACAGCCGGTCCGGTTAGCAGCGGGCACGCGTATCGCGCAGGCAGTCTTCGTCCAGCTCCACCTGCCCACGCTGCGAGAGGTCGATGAGGCCACCCCGGGGCGCGCCCGCGGCGGCTTCGGCTCCACGGGAAGCTGACCAGGGCCTTCTTCGGCCTCACGCCGCCCGTCCCGGCTGCCTCCGTTGCCTCCGTTCAGTTATTCATTTGGCGGCGGCGGTTCTCCCGGAGGCTGTGTTGCCGGTCCATAGTTGTAGATCGCGTCCTTGTGCTCGCCGCACGCTTCGGTAAATGTCGGGTCCGCGGGCGGGTCTGGATGACGTTCGCTGAACCGCCGGTTCCCTTCCGCCCAGGCTGAGAAGAAAGCCTCTTTGCTCTCCGCCAACCACCAGAACACGAGATTCCATTCGTCCGCCCAGTCGTGGGTCAGGACACCGGCACTCGTCAGCATTCCCTCGTCTACCAACTCCTGATTGATCGGCACGCTGAGCGAGTCATAGCGCTGTACCAGCGTCCCCATGTGCGCCCAATCGCACTTCCAGTACGCCACCACCAAGGTCTGCGCCGGTGCCTGCTGGGCTTGAGCGCCGGGCACGACGGCCGCTGCCACGAACAGCACCCCCAACATCGATCGCATGCAATTCCTCCGAAGGTTGGGTAGCGCCGTGAGCTACGTTCGGTAGCTTACTCTTGCCTTAC
The DNA here is from genome assembly GCA_041615815.1 of Gemmatimonadales bacterium. GTDB lineage: Bacteria > Gemmatimonadota > Gemmatimonadetes > Gemmatimonadales > GWC2-71-9 > JBDHDH01. Next base: position 64,846 of record JBFJCP010000003.1, read on the forward strand.
CGTGTTTGCAGCCACTCGACACGCAGACTCTGCCGCGAGGATTCCATGCCGACCCGATCGTTGCTTGCTGGTGTCGCGCGCACGTTGCTGGCGTTCACGCTCATGGTGGCCGTCACCGCGGCCCCGGTTGAACCGCAGGAACAGGCCGCCCCCCCTCCGTCGATCCAGGACAAGACCAAAGGAATGACCCACTTCGAGGGCTTCTTCGACCTCTTTTGGGATGAAGGCGCAGGAAAACTCTATTGGGCCATCGACCGGTGGGACACCGAGTTTCTCTATCAGGTGTCACTCCCGAGCGGCCTCGGCAGCAATCCCGTGGGATTGGACCGCGGTCAACTCGGTTGGACGGCGATTCTCGAGGCGCGGCGTGTGGGTCCCACCGTTCTACTCGTCGAGCCCAATTACCGCTACCGCGCCACGAGCACCAATCCGGACGAAGTGCGGGCCGTGCGCGACGCCTTCGCCCCATCGACCCACTGGGGATTCCCGGTCGCGGCCGCGACCGGTACCCGTGTGCTCGTGGACGCTACGGAGTTCTTTCTCCGCGACGCCCACGGCATCGTGAAGCGTCTCCAGGACACCGGACAGGGCTCCTTCGAGCTCGACCGCAGTCGGAGCGTGGTCCATCTCCCACGAACCAAGGCGTTTCCCCGAAACACCGAGGTGGAAGCGTCGCTGACGTTCACCAGTGAGGAACCGGGCCCCCTCGTCCGAAGCACGGCGGCGAGCGGCGAGGCCGTGACGCTCCGCGTGCGCCACTCACTCGTGGAGCTCCCCGAGCCTGGGTACACACCGCGACGCGCCGATCCGCGTGTCGGCTCTTTTGGCATCACATTCTACGACTATGCGACGGCCATCGATGAGCCACTGGCAGTTCGCTGGATCGCACGGCATCGACTCGAGAAACGCGAGCCCACGGCGGCCCAGTCCCAGGCCGTCGAGCCCATCGTGTACTACCTCGACCCGGGAACGCCAGAACCGATCCGCAGCGCCCTCATCGAGGGGGGTGCCTGGTGGAACGAGGCGTTCGCTGAGGCGGGTTTCATCGATGCCTTTCGCGTCGAAGTCCTCCCCGAGGGCGCCGATCCCATGGACCTGCGGTACAACATGATTCACTGGACGCACCGCTCGACTCGCGGGTGGTCGTACGGATCCAACGTCACCGACCCGCGCACCGGCGAGATCCTCAAGGGCAATGTGAATCTCGGCAGTCTCCGTCTTCGGCAGGACTATCTCTTGGGCGTGGGACTCGCCCAGCCCACGGCCGCGGAATTCGGGATGTGCGATCTCGGTGGCGGACCCACATTCTCGTATCTGGCCGATGTGGCCGATGGCGCCGATCCCGTGGCCATGGCGCTGGCTCGGGTTCGTCAGCTCTCGGCCCATGAGATCGGTCACACCTTGGGTTTGGCGCACAACTACATCGCCAGCACCTACGGGCGCGCGAGCGTGATGGACTACCCCGCCCCACTCGTCCAAATCACCGCGGACCGAACGCTCGATCTCTCGAACGCCTACGGCGTGGGTATCGGGGAGTACGACAAGTTCGCGGTCAAGTGGGCCTATAGCGTACCGCCGGGCGGTGTGGACGAAGCCGCCTTTCTCGAGGGGATCGTGCAAGACGGTTTGCGCAGAGGAATCCGGTTTCTCACGGACCAGGATGCGCGGCCGGCCGGCGGCGCCCATCCGCTCGCCGGCTTGTGGGACAACGGGGACGACCCGATCGCCATGCTCCGCCACGAGATGGAGGTGAGACGCATCGGGCTCGAGAGATTCTCCGATCGCTCGATCCGGCCCGGCGATCCCCTGGCGAGTCTGGAAGAAGTGCTGGTTCCCCTCTTCTTCCACCACCGCTACCAAGTCGAGGCAGCGGCCAAGAGTATCGGCGGAGTAGACTATAGCTTCGCTCTGCGAGGGGATGGACAAACACCGCTGACCATCGTGGCACCCGACCGCCAGCTCGCCGCGCTCGACGCTGTATTGCAGACCGTGACGCCACAGGCGTTGGCCATTCCCGAACGCATTCTGCAGCAAATTCCCCCGCGCGCGTTCTTCATGGCGTCAGGCGAGACCTTCGCCACTCGCACCGCCCCCACGTTTGATCCGCTAGGGGCCGCCGCCACGGCTGCCGAGTTGTCGCTGGGATTCGTATTCCAGCCACAGCGCATGGCACGGGTGGTGGAGCATCACAGCCGGGACGCGCGGTACCCGTCTCTCGAGACGGTCGTGGACCGTGTTCTTCGCGCCACTTGGCGCAGTCCCCGACCGACGAACGCGTACCACGCCGAGGTTGGGCGCACCGTCGAGCGCGTCGTTCTGGACCTCATGATGCAGCAGGCTGGAAACGGTAATAACACGACGCAGGTTCGGGCGATTCTCGAGAGCAAGCTCGCGGAGCTCGGCGAGTGGATCGATACCCAAGCCCGCGTGTCACCTCACCAGCAGCTGGCTCGCGATGACATCACGCGCTGGCAGTCGCGCCCCGAGGGTATCACCTCCCCCAGCGCGCCCCCCGAGGCGCCACCGGGAAGCCCCATCGGCGTCCGACCGAACTGACGCATGCCATCGGCCTCGTCTCCCACGGCAGGATCGTCCGGCCAGGGAAGTGCCAGCTGGCCGGACGGATTCCCGCGTCCGGTCGTCGTCATCAGCAAGTGTCTCGAGCTCGATGCCTGCCGCTATAACGGCCAGGCGATCCGCGCCCCGTTCATCCTGCAACTCGAGCCGTTTGTCGAGCTCAAGCCAACATGTCCGGAGGTCGAGATTGGACTGGGAATTCCACGGGATCCCATTCGGCTGGTGACGCTCGAGGGAAAGCTCGAGCTCGTGCAACCCTCGACGGGAAAGAATCTCACGCGGTCCATGCGGTCCTTCAGCACCGATTATCTGGCCTCGGTGGGCGAGGTCGATGGATTCGTGTTGAAGAGTCGGTCACCGTCGTGTGGTATCAAAGACACCAAGGTCCATTCAGGAGGCGAGACGCCCAACCCCATCGGCAAGGGCGCCGGCATGTTTGGCGCCGCCGTCCTCGAGCGGTTCCCAAATGCGGCGGTCGAGGACGAGGGACGCCTTACGAATCTCCGGATACGGCACCATTGGTTGACCAAGCTGTTCGCCAGGGCCGCGTTCCGGGAGGTGCAGCGCCGACGCTCCATGGCCGAGCTGGTCCGTTTCCAAACGGCCAACAAGTTCGTTTTGATGGCCTACCACCAAACCGAGCTGCGCCACCTCGGCCGCATCGTTGCCAACCCGGATAAGCGCCCCATCGACGATGTGCTGGCGGCGTACGACGAACATTTCAGTCATGCGCTCGCGCACCCGGCCCGACGCAAGTCACATATCAACGTCTTGATGCATGCGATGGGATACTTTTCGGATGGGCTCTCTCGAGACGAGAAGGCGTTCTTTTTGGATGCGTTGGAGGTGTACCGCGAGGGAAGGGAGACGCTCACGGGTCCGCTCGCCGTCATGCAGGCGTGGATAACCCGATTCGGACAGGATTACCTGGCCGGCCAGCGATATTTCGCTCCCTATCCTCGCGAGCTGCGTGATCTCCGCGATTCCGGCCGCGGCAGCTGAGTCCGTCCTCGTACCCTCGTAGCCCCTGTCCCCCAAAAACCCCTGATTCCAACTCCTAGCCCCGCCCCGCTTCCCGCTCCATCAGCGTCGTCCACGATTCTCGTACTAGCCCTGCGTCGCGACTCACGACCGGTTTCAAGTCGACGTCGCCGTCCACGATCTCCACGTAGTGCGGTCGGAACATCCAGCTCCCCGTGTTCAGGTACATCGCAGCCTTTCCGATCCGCGCCGACCCGATCTTGTGGGTATGTCCGAAGATGACATAATCGAACCCCCGCCGGGACACTCGCTCCGCCGCATCACGAAACGCCGGAGCTTCCCCAGGAATGAAATCCGCTTCGTTCCCCTCGACGGTAGCCTTGGCGCTGCGTCTGAGACTCAGCAGGAACTCCTTCGAGCGGTCCAACGCATGATAGACCCGGGGGTGGATCCGAAGTGCCAACCCACCCAGCAACGTGAGGGCCTCGTAGATCCGCGGGAATCGCACAAACATGTCGTCGTACAGGTGCCCATGCTCGATCCGAATCCGGGAATCACCAGAGACGACGTTGAGAAACGGCACCACGCGAATGATCTCCCAATCGTCCAGAAAGTGCTCCAGCACGATATCGTGGTTGCCCACGACGTAGTACACTTTGAGACCCTGACGTACGAACTTCTGCAGGAGAATGGTGCTCGCGGCGAGATCGCGGGAGATTTGCATGATCGACGTCTGCATGATGTCCACGCCGTCGCCGTTGATACAGAGGCTGAAACGGTGCTCCAGCGCGTATTTGAGAAACTCGATGAACGGTTGGCGCGCCCGAAACAGGCGATTCCCCAGGTGCACGTCCGAGACGACCAGGAGGCGGGATTCCGAGATGGTTGTCTTCATTCATCGACACCGTCGAGTGTCCGGTACTCGGAGGTAGCGCGGAGTCGCTCGATCCGATCGGACATCTCCTTGGGCATCTTCCCGCTCGTCATCAGCTCGACCAACCGCTCGTCGATGTCCCGGATGCGCCGGCTCATGTGCTGGAGCATTTCGAAGGCGAACGTGGGGTCGCGGCGAATGGTCAGGAGGAGCGACCCCGGCTTGATCACCAGGAGCTTGGTCTTGATCGCTGCCCGGACCGTCGCGTTCCTCGGCATCGACTCCAGCAACGACATCTCGCCGAAAAAACTGCCTCTTCCCAATCGAGCGAACTCGATGTCCTCACCCCCGACCTCCTTCGTCACCACGACTTCGCCTTCTTGGATGACGAACATCTCCCGGCTTTCGTCACCCTCACGAACGATGATATCTCCGGGATCGTATGTCTCTTCGTAGTCGGTCGGGCTCCGCATGCGCAGGTCCTCGGCCCAGTGAATCGTGCCGCCGACGACGCAGGGGCGTCGGCCAGTGACGAGTGAAGATTACCGAACCCCGAGGGGCGTCAAGGGTCGCCGATCACCGGGAACGGTGCGCGCGCACCGCCTCCTCGACGATCGCATGAGCATGCGCGGCGGCTTGCCAGCCCAGAATGGCAGTTTCTTTTCCCTCGAGATCCTTGTACACCTCGAAGAAGTACTCCAGCTCCTTCAAGAGATGTTGCGGAAGGTCGGCCAGCTCCTGGGTCTCCGCAAAACGCGGATCCCCTTCGGGCACGGCGAGGATCTTCTCATCGATTCCAGCCTCGTCCCGCATTTCCAGGACCCCGATCACGCGGGCCGAGAGCACACATCCCGTAAACGTGGGATCTGTGACCAGGACGACGACGTCCAGCGCATCGCCATCCGGAGAGAGCGTCCCGGGTACGAATCCGTAGTCTCCCGGATACTGCATGGGAGAATAGAGGACCCGATCGAGCCGAAACACCCCGAGCTCGGGATCGAACTCGATCTTGTTGCGCGTCCCCTTCGGGATCTCGACGACCACGTTGACGATCCGCGGCGCCTCATCGCCAGGTGGTAAGCGGTAGTACTCCATCATGTGCTCTCCTGCCGCCCTGTCCTGCCCATGCCGCCAATTCCACCCATCCCTCCCGTCCTGTAATTTTCTATCACGCTATGCCATACGCCGCCATGTCCAGCGGTGGAAAGGACTCCACCCTGGCACTCGCACGCGCCTCCGAGCGCGGTCTCGATGTACGACTGCTCCTCAACGTCTACGATCGGGCCAGCGCCCGGGTGCGCTTCCACGGCGTGCGCCAAGAGCTGATCGTCCAGCAGTCCGTTGCCCTCGGGATCGAGCTCCTCAGCGCCCCGAGTACCCCCGAGGCCTTCGAAGCCGTGTTTCTGAGCCTGCTGACCCGGGCCCGAGGGCGGGGACTCACAGGGATCGTGTTCGGGAACATCCATCTCGAGGATGTTCGTGGTTGGTATGAGCAGCGGGTTCGTGCGGCCGGCCTCGAGCACGTGGAGCCGTTGTGGGGTGAAGATCCCGCGGTCCTGGCGTGGGAGTTCGTCGAGCAAGGGTATCGCGCCATCATCACGAGCGCGGATCTCTCGCTGGGCGTCAGCGACCTCGTCGGAAGGGAATTGGCGCCACCGACACTCCGCACGATTGCCTGTCGCGAGGACGTCGACCTCTGTGGAGAACGTGGAGAGTACCATACGTTCGTCTCGGACGGCCCCATCTTCCGGCATCCGGTGGAATTCACGATAGGTGAGCTGGTCGAGCTCGACGGCCACCGATTCGTCGATTTGCTGTCCCGCGCGTCGGCATGAGCGTTCAGACCTACCGGGTGGGAGCGGCCGCCACGACCTGCGCGATTTCGTCCAGTGCCTCGACGAACTCCTGTCCGAAATAGTACAGCAACTCCTCCCGCAGCCCTTCAAAGAGCGTCGGGCCCGTCCCCAAGCACACCAAAGTGTCGTCATCCACATCTTCCGCGGGCCCGAGAATCCCCTCATAGAACGTAATCGGGAATAGGCAGTCGACCATCGACTTGAGCTCGTGATAATCAATGCCCCGATCGAGGCAATAGGCGTGCAACAGACAGCCCCGGTTCGTTCGGTTCAAGAAGACACAATGCCCGTCTTCCACACGGGTACGGACCGTGATGCCGCCGGGGACTTCCGGATCCTCTTCCCACTGACCGGTGAACCACCGCTCCCGGGGGATGCCGGTGTAGACCTCCAGGTCATCCGCGTGGGCGCGAATTCGTTCGGCGTGTACGAGATCGACGTCGACGCCGTGATCGCAACACGCATCCTGACAGAATGTGCAGTCGAGACAGTGTGTGAAGTATCGCCGCCGGAAAATGGCCGGATCGACGCGCTCGATAACGGGTGCGCCATAACGACTCGGAAAGGCGCGGCCGAGAGGCACGGGGGCAGGTGGCATCCGGCGAATGTAACCGAATCGAACGGTCGAGGCCGCCTCGGGTCCCCAATTGATCGCCACCAGGGCCCGATCGAAGCGCCCGCTCTTGCCACTATAATGAAAAGGCTCGGGCACGAAGCCAGGTGGGCGTCGCTTCTGTTCTGGACCCACCCGACATTTCGGTCGATTCGCGATGGATGTTTTTCTCTAGACAACACCGAGACACGATGGTGATTTCCAGCATTCGGATCTGGGCCCGCTGCACTGATCGAGCCCTCGTCCAGATCTGGAGGCCGGTCGCGCCGGCGATCTGTTTATACTGAGAGCCATGCCGAAACGTTCAACGGAACCGCGCCTCTTCGTGGTCAGCAATCGGTTACCCGTGACCATCAAGCGGGGGCCGCGCGGACCGGAGAGCTTTCGCTCTACCGGTGGCCTGGTCACGGCCTTCGAGCCCACCCTTCGTCGGCACGGTGGGGTGTGGGTTGGATGGCCGGGATCGGACTTGCCGCCGGATGTCGAGCTGACTCGACCCAACGATCCGTACGCCATTGCGGCCGTCCCGATCTCGCGGGGCGAGCTCAAGCACTACTATTATGGGTTCGCCAACCGCACGCTGTGGCCGCTGTGCCATTCCCTCCCCACGCAGACCATCTTCCACCTGGCGGACTGGCGGGCGTACCAGACGATCAACGATCGTTTTGCGGAGCACATCGCCCGACTCGCGGGATCTCACGATCTCGTCTGGGTCAATGATTACCACCTCTTCTTACTCCCGTCGCTGCTACGCGAACGACGTCTAGACGTGGCAATCGGTTTCTTCTTGCACATACCCTTCCCCCCATACGACATCTTCCGGCTATTGCCCTGGGCCACCGAAATCCTCGAAGGTCTCTTGGCCGCCAACCTCGTCGGGCTCCACGTCTCGGGCTATGTACGCAACTTCATGGGGTGTGCTGAGCGGCTCCTCGACGCTCGCACCGATCTCCGAAAAGGCACGATCGTCCATCGAGGGCACACCACCCGGGTCGCGGCCTTCCCCCTCGGTATCGACTTCGAGCATTTCCAGACGTTGGCGACCAAGGCACCGCCCGCACCACTGGGTGCCGAGAAGATCATCATCGGGGTCGATCGTCTGGATTACACCAAAGGCATCCCGCATCGGATCCACGCGCTCGCACACCTGCTCGAAAAGCATCCTGAGCACCGGGAGCATGTGACCTTGCTCCAGATCGCCGTGCCTAGCCGATCCGAAGTGGCGGAGTATCGGGAGCTCAAGCGCGAGATCGACGAGCTGGTGGGTCGGATAAACGGACGATTCGCGACGTCCACGTGGAGCCCGATTCGATACCTCTATCGATCGGTCCCCCAAACCCGGCTGGCCGGCATGTATCGGGACGCCGACGTCGCCATCGTCACCCCACTCCGGGACGGCATGAACTTGGTGGCGAAGGAATACGTGGCATGTCAGGTCAAGGAACCCGGCGTCCTCATCCTCTCCATCTTGGCGGGCGCCGCCGAGACCATGCGGGAGGCCGTGCTCGTCAATCCGTACGATCTGGAAGGAATGGTCGACCGTCTCCATGATGCTCTCACCATGCCGCGAGCCGAGCGGGTGAAGCGGCTCGAGGCCCTCAGGATGCGGGAGCGTACATCCAACGTCCACGTCTGGGCGGCAGACTTCCTGGAAAACCTGACGCTGGCGGTCGAGGGCACGGCCCGCCTGCGACGGGCCGGTACCTGACCACCGCTCAGTCGTGACCTCCAAGTGGCGCACCCTCTCGGCGCTGTCCGTCGCCGAGCTGTTGGCAATGAGTCTGTGGTTTTCCGCCACGGCGGTGGCTCCCGCCCTGATCACGCACTGGAACCTCACTCCCGGCCGCGCCGCGTGGCTCACCATGTCGGTACAGGTGGGGTTCGTAGCTGGCGCCCTCTTGAGCGCGATGCTCAACATCCCCGACCTCTGGGCTCCACGAAAGGTCTTCGCCGTGGGCGCCGCCGTCGGGGCACTGCTCAACCTCCTCATCCCGGCTCTTCAGGTCGACTTCGGCGTGGCGGTGGCACTTCGCTTTGGGACCGGGATGGCGCTTGCTGCCGTCTACCCCGTTGGCATGAAGATCATGGCTACCTGGACACGCGAAGATCGCGGACTGGGTATTGGACTGCTGGTGGGGGCACTCACGGTGGGCTCCGCCTCGCCGCATCTGGTCAAGGCTTTCGGCGGGATCGCCGCCTGGGAACCTGTCCTCTACATCGTCTCGGCTCTCGCGCTCGTCGGCGCAGCGCTGGGGTGGCAGTACGGGACGGTGGGACCGTACGGCGCGTCCACGCCGCGCTTCCAATGGCGTCATATGGGGAGAGCACTCTCGCGCAAGCCGCTCCGCTTGGCCAACTTCGGCTACCTCGGACACATGTGGGAGCTGTATGCCATGTGGACCTGGATACCGCTCTTTCTCCTAGAGTCGTATCGCACCTCTTCTCAGGTCGGCGCCCTGGGCGCGGACCGGGTGGCGATCCTCGCGGCTGGGGCGGCGTTTGCGGTCATCGGAATTGGGGGACTTGGGTCACTGCTGGCCGGACACCTGGCGGATCGTTGGGGACGCACCAAGACGACGATCCTGAGCATGGTGATGAGCGGCACGTGCGCGATCGTGATTGGCTTGTTCTTTCACGACCACGTGCTGATGGTGACCGCGATCGCCTTGGTGTGGGGATTTGCCATCGTCGCGGATTCCGCACAGTTCAGCAGTTGCATCAGCGAGCTCGCGGAATCCGAATACATGGGGACCCACCTCACGACCCAAACGTCCATGGGATTCCTCTTGACGTTGGCAACCATCCAGCTGGTCCCGCAGGCTGTGGACTGGATCGGCTGGCGGTGGGCGTTCGCACCGCTTGCGCTGGGGCCGGCATTCGGGGTGTGGGCCATGTGGCGATTGGGAGGGTCGCCCGAGGCCGCGAAGCTGGCGGGAGGCAGAGGATAGAGCGGTCAGAGGGCCGATGGCAAAACCAGGCGTGGGATGCAGGCTGGTTTGAAGTCGAGCCCTGACGGACCGTCCCGCCGAAGGGGGCGAGGACGGGCTATACGTCATGCGGTGGCGGTGAACAACAAGACAAGATCGAGGGCCAAGAGTAGCGAGGCAGAACAACGAATGCGGATCGCCGCATGGCGAACACGTATGGAGGCACAACCCATGACCGACACCCATCTGCCGCAGGTGTTGATCAGCGAAGCGGACATTGAAGCGCGGGTTCGGGAGTTGGCCGCGCAGATCGACCATGACTACCGAAACCGGACCCCCATCATTCTCATTGGCGTGCTCAAGGGGGCGTTCGTCTTTCTCGCCGACCTCGCGCGGCGCCTCACGGTACCGCGAGAAATCGAATTCATGGCGCTGTCGAGCTATGAGCACGGAAGCGTGTCGGGCGCCGTACGCCTCGTCATGGATCTCCGCCGGTCCGTGGAGGGGAAGCACATTCTCATCGTGGAGGACATCGTCGACACGGGTCGTACGCTGCATTACCTGATGGAGCTCCTCCACACGCGGGAACCGGCATCCATGCGGTCGTGCGCGCTCGTGCGCAAGAAGAGTCGTCACGAGGTGGAAGTGCAGCTCGACTACCTCGGGTTCGACATCCCCGATGTCTGGGTCGTGGGGTACGGGCTGGATTTCGCCGAGCAGCACCGGACACTCCCGTATATCGGGGTGGTCGGGCAGGAGGGTTCGAGATGATGCTGAGGAGGGGCGTTACCTGGTCCGGACCGCGTCGATCGCCATTTGGGTTTCCGGCGCCGGCGTGAGGTCGTGCTCGCGCTGCAGCCGCTTGGCAAAATCCTCGTACGCTCGCACGGCGGCAATGCGATTGCCCATCTGATCGAGGACATGGATCAAGCGTCGGAGCGACCGTTCGTCGGTGGGAGAGATCGAGAGTGCCAGACGAAGCCAGTGCGCGGCGCGCTCCGGCTGGCCGCCTCGCGCGGTGCGGTCCGCCAAAGACCATGCGGCTTCGAGGGCCCGGCGGCGGATGCGATCACGCTCGCGACCCTGCCAATCGTCGAATTCGGGCGCCCGGGAGACGTGGAGCCCTTCTAAGAACTCACCGCGATAGAGTTGGAGCGCGTCGGCGTATCGTCCGCTCTCGATGGCGTCTTCGAACGCGGCAACGTCGCACCAGAGCTGCGAGTCGACACCGAGGTCTTCCGCACCACGTCCAACCACGACGTCCTTCCCGAGAAACCGCCGAAGCATGTGGATGGCCTGGCAGAGTGCGTTGCGCGCGTGTGCGTGGTCCAGATCGGGCCAGAAGAGCGCCACCAGCGAATCGCGGCGATGAAATCCCCGCGGAGCGGCGACGGTGAGATACACGAGCAACGCGAGGCGTTTGGCCTGGGACAGCACCGGCACACACACGTCCCCACTGCTGTCTCGCAAGTCGACGACGCCCAAGGTGTGGAGCTCGAGGGTTTGGAGCGATATGCGTGGGACGGGGAAAGCGGGTGACATCCGTGTCCTCCGAGCCCCCTGGCGGGGGGCGTGACAGGGCTGCGAACCTAACTCTTATCTCAACCTTACTTAGTCCTCTTCTAGAGGACGGTTGAGTCGTCAATCCGGTCTCGGAGGCGCCATCACGAGTAAGGCTCACGTGAAGCGCTTTCGCTATAGTATGGCGCGGTACGTGGTTTCGGAAGAAGCAGCGCCGCGGTGCGCGGGGCACCTTGCCGCCCGGCAAGGACACACGGGGGGAACGACCGGGATTACCGATCCCGGGCAGCCTAGCGCACCGCGGCCCTTTTCTGCGTCCCTCCTGTACACATCACCATGCCGCAGCAGTGTATCCTCGATTCTGCCATCGACACTCTGCATTCGTGCTGCCCTCTGCCCCTGCCCTCTTATTCCATCCCCATCATCCGATCGCGCGTGGCTCGGAATTCGGTCCCCGGCCGCCAGTTGGGGAACGTGGACTCGCCTGCGAGTCGATAGCCGACCTGCAACAGCAGACGGAGATCGTCGACGGCCCCACTCAAGTCCCAGGTGGGATCATATTCGTCCGACGGCTTGTGATATCGCTCCGCCGTGTATTCGTCGCGCTGCGCGCGCCCGTAGTCCTCGCCGCGCTCCACGTGATCGATTCCCGCATCGGTGTACAGCGCAGGCACGCCCACCTTGGCGAAGTTGAAATGATCTGAGCGATAGTAAAACCCCTTTGCGGGCTCCGGATCCGGGCGTAAGACCCGTCCCTGCATCTCCGCCGCCGCCCGCAAGTAGTCATCTAGGTCCGACATCCCGAACCCGACGATCGTGATGTCCTTCATTGGACCCCAGATGTTGAGGCCATCCATGTTGATGGCCGCCACCGTCTTGTCCAACGGGTACACGGGGTTGGCAGCGTAGTACGCCGAGCCCAAAAGACCCTGTTCCTCCGCTGCCACTGCGAGAAAGAGGAGGGATCTTGCGGGCGCGGGCTCGAGGGCGGCGAACGCCTCGGCCAACAGCAGGAGCCCCGCCGTGCCCGTCGCGTTATCCAACGCACCATTGTAGATCTGGTCGCCCGGCAAGTTGGGATCCCGCCCGAGGTGATCCCAGTGCGCCATGTACACGACATACTCGTCGGGCCGCTCCGAGCCGGGTAGCACAGCCAGCACGTTGTTGGATGTCGACCGCTCGATGCGGTTCCTGATCGTGACGGACGCGGTGAGGCCCAGGGAGACCCCGCGAAACCCACGGCGCGCCGCCCGTGTCTTGAGCGAGTCGTAGTCCATCCCCGCCTGTCTAAAGACGCGGCGCGCGCTCTCCAACGTGAGCCAACCCTCTGCCGCCACGCGCGACATATTGTTGTCCTCCCGGACCAGATCGAACTGCGGACCGGACCAACTCCCGCTGACCACCTCCCACGGATACCCGGCTGGTGCAGTCTCGTGGACGATCAACGCCCCCGCGGCCCCCTGGCGCGCTGCCTCCTCGTACTTGTAGGTCCACCGCCCGTAATACGTCATGGCATTGCCGTTGAACAGCGACGTGTCGCTGGTGGCGAAGCCGGGATCGTTGACGAGGATCACGACCGTCTTGCCGCGGACATCGAGGCCGTCATAGTCATTCCACTGATATTCGGGTGCCACGACGCCATAGCCCACGAACACCATCTCCGAGTTTGCCACCTGAGCACGGTCCACGACCCGGGTCGTCCACGCCATGAACTGGGTTCCGTACCCAAAACCGTTACGCGCTCCTCTTCCCTGCACCGTGAGCCGCATGGTGGGGTCCGCCGTGATGGAAACCAGCGGCACCTCCTGAACGTAGCTCTGGCCATTTCCGGGCTGGAGACCTAGCCGTTGGAACTCTCCCTCGAGGTATGCAACCGTCATCTCCTCTCCAGGAGACGATGGCCCCCGACCTTCGAACTCGTCCGACGCGAGGGTCTCGATGTGCGATCCGAGGTCCTCGGCGTTGATGACATCGAGCGCACCCTGGAGTCGCGGATCACCTCGCTCGCAGGATGCCAGCACGAGCAGTCCGGCACCGCAGAGCGGTACGATGAATGACCTCATGATGTCCTCACGATTGTTGCTTGTTTGCAGACAATCTACTCGCTTCGGGCGGGCGAGGGGGCCGGGGAACGCACTCGCACCGGCGGCCGCCCCCGGCGGGTGGATGCGCGCCGCAGGGTCCACAGCCGGAAGGCGAGCAGCGCCACCAGCACGAGTCCGTAAACCACCGGTCGCTGCTCCTCAGCCTTGACCTTCCACAAGAAGTGCAGCACACCACCGCCCGCGGCGAGGTAGACGAGGCGGTGGAGTTGCTGCCACCGTTTCCCACCCAGGCGTTTGACCCACCCGTTGGTGGACGTGATGGCCAGCGGGATGAGCAGCACAAAGCTGGTGAACCCCACGGTGACGTACGGACGTTCCAGAATATCCTCGAGAATGAACTCGAGTGAGAAGAACTGATCGAACAGGTAGATGCAGAAATGGCAGAAGACGTAGAAGAAGGCGAACAGCCCCAGCATCCGACGCACCAGCACCAGCGACGGAATGCCCAGCAACGTGCGGACGGGTGTGACCGCCAGGGTGACCATGAGAAGCGTGATGGTCGTGATGCCGGTTCGATGCGTGACTTCCTCGATGGGATTGGCACCGAGACCTCCGGTGAACCCATCCCACACCATCAGACCGGCTGGCAGAAGACAGACAACGAACGTGACGGGTTTGAGGACGTGCCGCACCCAGGACGCTGCAGTCATCGGGCAAGCAATGGGTGAACCGAGGTGGGATCCGCCGCCGCTACCGGCGCCTCTGCCCCACGTCGGCAGGAGCGGCAGCGGAGGGAGCCGAAGGACGCCTCACGGCTCCAGCCTCCACTAGTAATTCCGCGCCAAGTCCATACCGGCGTAGAGCCGCGCCACTTGCTCACCATAGCCGTTGAACTTGAGCGTGGGCCGGCGACGCAGCTCACCGATCCGCCGTTCCCGTCGCTGGCTCCATCGTGGGTGGTCCACGTCCGGGTTCACGTTGGCGTAGAAACCGTACTCGCGCGGCGCGACGACGCTCCAGGTGTTTTTGGGTTGCTCCCGCGTCAGCCGAATCCGAACGATGGATTTGATGCTCTTGAATCCGTACTTCCACGGCACGACGAGCCTGATCGGCGCTCCATTCTGATTCGGTAGCATCTTCCCGTAGAGACCCACCGAGAGGATGGCGAGCGGATGCATCGCCTCGTCCAACCGCAGTCCCTCCACGTACGGCCACGGGAGGAGCGGACGTTTCTGCCCCGGCATCTGCTCGGGATCGTACAGAGTCGTGAATTCGACGTATTGGGCAAACGAGCTGGGCTCGACTCGGTTCAGCAACTTCCCAAGGGGAAAACCCATCCACGGAATGACCATTGACCACGCCTCGACGCAGCGGAGCCGGTAGATGCGCTCCTCGGCCGGGAACGTCGTGAGGAGGTCATCGATGTCGAAAACCTGGGGCTTCTGGACCTCTCCGTCGACGCGGACCGTCCACGGCCGAGGCCGAAGCGAGTGGGCGTGCTTCTTGGGATCAGCCTTGTCGGTTCCGAACTCGTAGAAGTTGTTGTAGCTGGTGACCTTGTCGAGTGGTGTCAGCTCCTCGTCGGCCCCGGCCGCCGCCCGGCCATCGGCTTCCGCCTCGGCGCATCCCACCAACCACGGGAGTGACATCCCCGTGGCGGCCACCGCCCCGATCCCCACCGCCGTCCGCAAGAAGTCCCGGCGCCGGAGATAGAGCCCTTCGTCCGTGATTTCCGATGATCGAATGTCGCTCGGTCGCTTGATGAGCATCATACCTCGCATGTTAGCCGCCAGCCTCAACCCGTACAAATACCATCTCGGCGGCAAAGGTTCCGCTCGTGAGAGGATTCTAATGGAGGCGGCAGATGGAACCCACCCACTCCCATCGGCATCTCTATAAATGAATTCTCACCTCGGTGCCCCGGCCCACCACGCTCTGGACCTCGATGGTGCCACCCCACGACTCGACCAGCCGCTTGCAGATGGCCAGTCCGAGTCCGGTCCCGCTCGTAGTGGTGGAGAACTGAGGCTCAAAAATCCGCGGCAGCACGTCCGGGGCAATCCCGCGCCCATCGTCGCGTACACGGACGGCCACGCCATCTCCCTCCTGCGGCTCCACCGCGATCGTGATTTCCGAGGCCCCGGCATCCCGCGCGTTTTCCACCAGATTGATCAGGACCTCTTTCACCTCGTCCCGCCGGACCAACGCCGGCACCGGACGGTCTGCCTCGACACGCACGTTCGCGCCACCACCCAGCTCGTAGAGCTCCGCCGCGTCGTGGGCGATGGCCACTAGATCATGGGTGTCCAGCGGAGCGTCTTCGGCCGGAGGGGCACCGAAGCGTGAGAAGGCTCTTGCGATCGCATCGAGCCGCTCGATCTCCGCAAGGATTTGTCTGGACGTCCGCTCGAGCGCGGCGTCAAAGTCGGTGCGCCGGTCGCGCCGCGCACGCTGGAGGTGCTGTACACCCAACCGAATGGGTGTCAGCGGGTTCTTGATCTCGTGGGCAATCTGCCGAGCGAGCTCACCCCATGCGAGCACCCTGAGCGCTCGCGCCGACTCCGTGACGTCGTCCAACGCCACGACACACCCTCGGGGGTCAGACCGCAAGGTGGCGACCTGCGCGCGAATGCGACGGTCGGCCACACTGAATTCTCTCAGGTCGAGCTCCCTGTCTCGCTCCAAGAACGTCTCCACCCACTCCCAGAGAGGGGCCCAATCTCCTCCTGTGTCGCTGCAGATATCCGTGCCTGCCGCCAGTTCCGCGCCCAACAACTCCCCCGCGCTGGGGTTGGCGATCGTGACTCGCATATCCCGATCTAGCGCGACGACCCCGGTCGCGACGGTTTTGAGTACGGTGGCCGTGCGTCGTCGCGCGGCTTCCAGCGCGGTCTGGCTCGCCTCGACGTCCTGGGCCATGCGCTCGAAGGCATCCACCACGGAGGCGAATTCCGTAGGAATCTCCGCGGTGTCGAACGGGGGGAGCGGTTCGCCCCGGCCCACGGCGAGTGCCGCCGAACGCAACGACTCCACGGGTCGAGAGAGGGACCGGGCCGCTACCGTGGCCAACCCCACGGCACCGCCCAACCCAATGATGGTCACCAGGAGCAGCGCAAACGCGAGATCCTCCTGCTCCCGTCGGAGGTCTTGCACGTCGACGAGTCGCGGCGCCGCGAGGACCGCCTGGGACTCTCGGATCTCCCCCAGCGACCGGTATCCCACCCGCGTCGCCTGTCCGCCAATCAACTCGTCTGCCGTGACCTCGAGTTCGTCGCCCACCGTGAGGGCCCAGTGGGCCGGCGGCGACATGTAGGCGTCGAGTAACCCAAGCTCCGTGAGGACCGGAACACTCGCGTCTTGGAGGACGCCGCGCTCGTACCAGAGCAGGTCCGCGCCCAGACGGTCTCCGAGCTCCGCCAACCGTTCGCGGACTTCCAGGTCTTCCAGACCTACTAACCGCCGCGCGCTGCCGGCGGCATCGCTGAGGGTCTGTTGAATCAAGAGATCGCGACTGCGCTCCGCATCGGCCCGGAGACGTCCTGCCGACCACGTCGCGAAGCCCAACGTGGGGACGATGAAGAACCCAGCGAGGGCCACCGCCAACCGACTCTGATAGGATTGGAATCTCACGAGTTTCCGCGGGCGCACTGGAATCGCCACGCCGCCGCTCAACGCGATTCCCAAGCCCCACGACAGAGCGACAATCACCCCATTCGCCAACAGTACGAGCGTCCCCCGTACCAGCAGCGGCACCGCGCCACTCAAGGGAACGCCGATGTGCAGATGACGCGATCCCTCCACCACATCCAGCACGCGCGTGCCGCGGACGGTCCATCGTTCGTCGCGTCGCCAGGCGATCACCTGCGAGAGCGAGGTATCCGACACCGTCTCGCCCAGGGACATCTCATACGGGGCGAATAGCCGGCGTTCCCCGCGCAAGAATCGGGCGACGCGCACGGGAGGGATGAGTCGTGACCGCGGCGCCACCCCAGCGGTCACCACGATGCTGTCCGGAAACGGCACGGCGATGATGTAGTGAATACCCGGTGCAAGATCCACTTGCTGAATGACGGGCGTCTCCACATTCGTCGCGAACCGAGCGAGCGAAAAGAACAGGGGGGCAGAGAGCTCCAACTGTGCGAGCTCGAGCGAGGCCAGCAGGGCGCCGTCACCGCGCCAGGTCGCCAACACGGCCGGGTAGTCGTCCGCGCTCAGCGGCGAACGCCGCCAATGAGCGTACAGGTCCGCGGCGGTGCGCGGTGGAGCACCGGCACTGATGTCGCCGGCGAATCGCTCCAACATACTGATGGCCACCGGATCTCCCCCGGTCAGGCGGCGGGCATCGCGTTCGGCGAGCAAGAGACGGCTCCGAACCGTGGCGTTCCATGTGAGGAGCACAGCCGCCATTCCCGCCACGGCCGTCACGGCAATCGCCAGCCGAGGTCGGGGCCGACTCAGCACGGCGAGAAATGCCGTGGGAAGCCAAAGAACGACGTACCACATCGGCCAGGCTCGCACCGGCGACCAAGCGAGCATGCCTACGGCCCCCAACCCGACGGCCCCACCCACCGCCAGCCAGGGAGCCCATCGCACTGTAAACTGCCCACCCCGCCCTCCCATCAAGGCGGCGCTCACAAACCCGATAGCGACGCCCGCCATGGCGAGACTCAACTCCCAGCTCAGCCACAGCCCAACCCCAATTTCGGAAACCGGTGGGGTGATGGGATCCGCCAGCGCCGCCAGCGCAAGAGGAGCTACCAGCACGAGCAGACTCCCCAGTGCCACGCCCCAAGGGCGGCGACGGGGGATCCGGGTGAGCCACGGAACGACGAGCAGCACCACGAACGCCGACGACACGAAGAGGGCACCCGCCGACGCCGTGAGAGGACCGAGTGCACTCAGGTAATACGAGGCCGAGGTAAACGGCGTGCCGAGACCAACGTGGAGCCCGGCCGGCGTCAGCACAAAGACCGCGGCCAGCCCGACCACCGCCAGCCACCGTCCGAGGGTGCCGGCGACCAGCGCCAGAAACACGAGCTGGAGCATCAGCAGGGCGGAGACCCACCGGCTGCCCGCCGCGAGCTGCGCGAGCTTGGCTGAACCTTGCGTTGGTGGAACGATCCGAACGCTGAAGAGCGTGTCGGGAATGACGGAATCGTCCGCGGCACATTCGGGGAGACAATAGTCGAATACATCGGACCCCGCTGGCGCCCGCCCCGGGGCGTAGAACTCGAGCGCCGTACCCGTCTCACGAACGAAGAGAGCGGCCACACTCCCCTCCCGATCCGGGACCGCACTGTCCGCCGCCAGCAGCACGTGGCTGACGGCGGATCCGTCCTCCGCCTGGCGTCGCGCCTCGAGCAGGACGTAGAATGCGTTGATGCGTGCGGTGAGCTTCGGACTATCGGCCGTGGGCGGTGCCATGCGGAGCCGGTGGCGGCCGGCCCACGCCCTGGGAACCCCTGCGGAATCGAAGGCGACGACGCCGCTCTCCGGTCCGCGTTGGCGGGCGGCATCGCCTAGAGCGGCAAAGGCCTCCGTTGCGGAGCTGGCACTGTGGCGGGCCCCCACGGTGGCGAGTTCCTGGGCCCGATCCACCGCCGCCCCCAACGTCTGGCTCAGCTGGCCGCTAGCCTGGCTGATGAAGGTCTCTCGGGTGTCCGGCCAGGAGCGCTCGATCGCTCGCACCCTCCCAGAGGTGTCGAGCGCAAACGCTGTGGCCACGAGTCCCGCGATGGCCACGAGCACAGGTCCGACCCGCGCCGCCCAAGCCGCGGCGATCGCGAGCCACGCCCCGAAGACGCCGGCCACGATCGCGCCCGGGAGTCCGGGAGAGACCAACCAGAAACCCAGGGCACTGACCATCCCGACTACGGGGAGCACCCAATGACGGATCTTGAGCCTCAACGGGATCCCCTTATCCTCAAACGCCTCACTCCGGAACGGGTACGCAGCCATCTGGCCCGTGATGCCCGACTCATCGTCCCCGTGGGCACGACCGAGCAGCACGGGCCCCACCTACCGCTGGGGTGTGATACCCTTATCGTGGAGCGCCTGGCTGACGACCTCTCGGCCGAGTTCAACGTGTTACGGGCCCCAACCATAGAATATGGGGTGAATGCCGCCACTCCCACTCCCTACCCCGGAAGTGCCTCGGTGCGTCGGAAGACATTGCATCGATTCCTCAACGATCTGGTGGGCTCATGGGAGGACGGGGGAGTGAAGCAGTTCATCATCCTCACGGCGCACGGGCAGGATCCCCATCAGGAGGCCCTCAGCACGCTCCGCACGCTCAGAGCGTCGGTTCGCACGGTCGATATCTTCGCGGTGCCACTCACCGACGAGGAAGCAGCGAGTGGGATTCCAGTCCATGGCGGCGCGTTGGATACGTCGCTCCTCTTGTACGTGAATGGCGACCTCGTGGATCTGGAGCGCGCCGAGGACTACGTGCCGTCGCGCTGGGCCGCCCGGCGCTACCACCGTGGTTCCTCCGGCGCGATTCCCAAAGGGAGCCCCGGGTCCATGGGTCGCCCGAGCCTCGCCTCGATGGAGCGTGGCGAATTGCTGTATCATTTTATATTCCAACGGATTGCAACGAGGATTCTGGCAGGCGTCGAGGTCACGGATCGAGGCTCATGAGACCAGCAGCCAAACAGCTCGCGATAGGGACCGCCGTCCTTGCCCTCCTGGGCACGACCCCGCATCCGGGAAACGCCCAGGGGGGTCCAGTGCTCGACGAGGGCGCGTTCACGATCGTGGAGGGCACTACCGTTATTGGCCGGGAGGAGTTCACCGTCCGGCGAGGACGCTCGGGGGCGCCGTCGGAAGGCTTCACGATCACGGCCACGGCTGGGTACCCACCCACCCAGCCGACGCGCACCGTGACGGTGCGCCTCGAGCTGGGCGCGGACTCGCAACCCGTCGCGGCCGAAATCCAGGAGCGCAGCCAGCAGCGCCGCGCAATCGTGATGCGTTTCGCCCCCCGCCGGATCACCGTCCGCCTCGTCAGCGCGGCGGGCGAATCCGTCCGCGAGCACCCCAAACGTGCCCGCACTCTGCTGCACGTCGAGGCCGTGTTCGCCGTCTTTGCCATCCTCCCGAGCCCAGGGAGCCCCTTGGCCGCGATCACGGACGAGGGCGATCGACCGGTGGACGTGTCCCTGACCGACCACGGCCTCGAACGGGTACGCGTGAAAGGGATCGAGCGGGCACTCCACCACTACTCGCTGGGTCTCGGCAGCGACGAGCACCACGTGTGGTTCGACGAGCAGGGCCGGTTGATCCAGGTCTCGATTCCGGCTCGGAATGTCAAAGCGGTGCGCGAGGCGTCGTGACGAAACCCACGCGGTCACTGATTGCGAGGCGCCCTCCGGCGGCCCGTCGTCCCAGTTGGGACGAAGACGGGTGGTGAGAACACGCGCGGAGGGTCTCAAAAACGGCGCCGCCCATTCCGGCCCCGTCACCGTCAACGCCCCCCTACACCCGAGGATGCCCGTCCACAGCGCCGGTTTCCCCGTTCGCCCGGCTCCGTCTTCATAGACCGCGCTCGCGCCCATAGCTTTCATCCGGCCGCCTGTCTCTCTCGCCGTGAAACCGGCTCCATGGAGGATCCGTACGGCTATGCGGCTCACTCACCAAGTAAAGGCAAGGCAACGATCATGAACGGCTATCGCATCTCGCTGGTCCTGATGGCGCTGGCCGCCGTGCCGGGGTGCGCGTTCGCGCAGCGTCCGGTCGTACCAACGATTCCCACTTCCCTTTCGCTGCGCGAGGCCGTGGACTTCGCGCTCCGATACAACCCCACCTATCGCCAGGCCGCCAACGATCGTTCGCCGGCGGCTTGGGGGGTGCGAAACGCCTATGCGTCGTTTCTGCCCAACTTGACGGCCGGCTACGGCGTCAACTATACCGGATCCGGGACGCAGACGTTTCTCACTGACGAGTTCGTGCAACCCTCAGCCACCATCGGTTCCGACTATTCGCTGAGTTTGTCCATGAGCTTCTCGGGTCGCACCTTGATGCAACCCGGACTGGCCAAGGCCCAGTTGCGAGCAGCGGACGCGGGCGTGGTGGGCGCGGAGGTCGCCATCGAGACGGCGGTGCGGCGCCAGTACCTCGGGGTCCTCCGCGCCGAGGCGCAGGTGGGCCTGGCCGAGTTGCAGCTAGAGCGCAACGAGGAATTCCTGCGACTCGCCAACGCGCGCTTCCAGGTGGGACAGAACACGATGCTCGACGTTCGCCAGGCTCAGGTCGCCCGCGGACAATCCGAGGTCGCGTTACTACAAGCCCGTCAGCTCGTCACCGTGGAGAAGCTCCGGTTGTTCGAGCAGATGGGGGTCTTGGCGCCTGAGGATCCAGCGCTCGTGGCACTGTCCGACTCGTTCCCCATCGTGGAGCCCACCTGGCAGCTCGGGTCACTCCTCGGCGAAGCCGAGCAACGGAATCCGGACCTTTTGGCGTTGCGAGCCCGCGAGCACGCGGCTCACGCGGGCGAGCGGGCCGCAAAGTCATCGTGGCTCCCGACCCTCTCGTTGTCAGCCGGCTGGTCGGGCTTTACGCAGCAGTTCACCAACGACGCGTTTCTGGTCCAGCAAGCCCAGACCGGAGCCGGGCTGCAATTCCAGTCGTGTCAGCAGCAAAATCTGATCGTGGGCGATGTGAATACCCGCTTGGCGGCGAACGAGCAGATCCCGCTGAGCGATTGTAGTCTCTTCATGTTCACTGATGCGGATGCAGCGGCGCTTCGCGCGGACAACGATGTCTTTCCGTTCAGCTTTCAGACTCAGCCGTTTCAGGCCCGCGTGTCCGTCTCGCTTCCGATTTTCAATCAGTTCAGTCGATCCTTGGAGATCGCGCAGGCGTCCGCCCAGACGGACGATGCCCAGGAAGCCGTGCGCCAGCGCGAGCTACAAGTTCGCACGGCCGTGAGCGAAGCCTATTACGGGCTCCTCACGGCGTACCAAACGATCGCGATCCAAGAGGACAATCGGGTGGCCGCGCAGGAACAGCTGCGGTTGGCCACCGAACGGTACCGCGTTGGATCGGGAACGTTTTTCGAGCTGCTCGATGCCCAAGTGGCCGCGCAGCAAGCCGAGGCGGACTACATTAATGCGATCTATAGCTACCATCAGGCGATCGCCATCTTGGAGTCCGCCGTTGGTCGTTCCCTTCGCTAGCACGGATGCGATATGGCACGTCGTAATAAGATCCTCATCTTCGTTGGCCTGATCGTCCTTATCGGAGGATTCATCACCGTCAATGCGGTCGCCCGCGGTGACCGTGGTGTCGAGGTACGGCTCGAGACCGTAGGTCGGCGCGACCTCGTGGCCACCGTGACCGCCAGCGGACAGATCGCTCCCAAACGCTCCGTGGACGTGAGCGCCGACATCACAGGGCGGATCATCGAGATTCCGTTTGCCGAAGGCGACACGGTCAGCCAAGGTGATCTGTTGATCCGAATCGACCCGTCGCAGTACAATGCGGCCGTCGCCCGGGCACAGGCCACACTCTCGTCCTCTCAGGCGTCCGCCCTCCAGACGCAGGCCAATCGCGACCAAGCCAAGCGGGCGCTGGATCGCACCATCGAGCTCTGGCGCACGGATAGCACCCTCGTATCCGAGGAACAACTGGATCAGGCGGAGACGTCATTCCAGGTCGCGAACGCGCTCGCCAACTCCGCCGAACACCAGGTGGATCAGGCGCGCGCGGCGCTCCAGGAAGCTCGCGAGCAGCTCGCCAAGACGGTGCTCCGCTCCCCGATGAGTGGACAGGTCACCCGGATGGCGGTGGAAGTGGGCGAGGTCGCGGTACCCGGGACGTTCTCTCGCGAAACCGGTCTCTTGCTCACGGTGAGCGACCTGTCGGTGATCCAAGTCAACGTGAAGGTCGACGAGACAGATGTGGTGCGACTCCATCACGGAGACTCTGCGGAGATCACCATCGACGCGTTTCCAGACACGACGTTCACGGGCCGGGTGACCAAGATCTCCCAGAGCGCGATCCGGCTCGGGGCGGGCGCCACGAGTGCCGGTAGCGACCAGGCGGTGGATTACGATGTGGAGATCACGCTGGACGATCCCCCCGTGGAGATCCGCCCGGATCTCTCCGCCACCGCCAAGGTGATCACGGCCATGCGCGACAGCGTGTTGAGCATTCCCATCATCGCGCTCACCGTGCGTGAACATACGCCGATACAAATGGAAACGGCCGGAACCGCGCGCAGAGACACCAGTGGCGCCAAGCGCGATACGGAGGGCGTGTTCGTGGTGGCCGAAGGTCTGGCCCAGTTCCGCCCCGTCAAGGTGGGCATTGCCGGAGAAGAGTACTTCGAGGTCGTGGACGGGCTGACGGAAGGTGACAGTATCGTCGCGGGGCCGTATCAGACCATCCGCGATCTTCGCGATGGCGCCAAAGTGCGGGCGGCCGAGGAGCGTGACGATCAGTCCGGAGCGGCCCGATGATGGGGAACGGCGCACTCATACGGGTTCGTGCGCTCACCCGCGAGTATCACATGGACGCGGAGACGGTCCGAGCTCTGCGAGGCGTCGACCTGGACATCCCGCGCAACGAGTATGTGGCCATCATGGGTCCCTCGGGGTCGGGGAAATCCACCCTCATGAATCTCATCGGATGCCTCGACACGCCCACGTCCGGCGAGTATTGGCTGAACGGGGTCGAAGTGTCACGCATGGAGGACGATGAGCTCGCTCGGGTTCGGAACCGCGAAATCGGGTTCGTCTTTCAGACCTTCAACCTGCTCCCTCGAGCGACGGCGCTCCACAACGTGGAACTGCCCCTGATCTATGCCGGAGTACGCGCGGCGGATCGTCGCGCCCGGGCCGCAAGAGCGCTCGAGCGCGTGGGTCTGGCGGATCGGATGGAGCACAAGCCCAACGAGCTCTCCGGCGGGCAGCGCCAGCGCGTGGCCATTGCTCGCGCCCTCGTCAACGACCCGAGCATTCTCCTCGCCGACGAGCCCACCGGTAACCTAGACTCCGTCACCAGTAACGAGATTCTCGCCGTCTTCGACGAACTACACCGCGAGGGACAGACCGTCGTCATGGTGACTCACGAGGAGGGCGTCGCCGCGCAGGCACGGCGGACCGTGACCCTGCGAGACGGCATGGTGCACAGCGACCGACTGCGCGAAGCGGCCTGAGGCACCGTGCCCTTCCGCGAGGCGATTCGCCTGGCTCTCCAGACCCTCTGGGCGAACAAGATGAAGAGCGTCTTCTCGCTCATCGGCGTCTTCATCGGCGTCACGTTCCTGATCGCCGTGATCTCCGTCATCGAGGGCATGAACGAATACATGACGGAGCGGTTTGCCGGCACCATCCTCGGTGTGAACACGTTCTCCCTGCGGCGCTATCCCAACGTCCAATTGGGGAACGTGTCGGCAGAGACCTGGCGAAAGTGGGTCCGGCGTCCCCGCATCGACTACGAGGATGCGCGGGCCGTGGAAGCCGCCATTTCCGTTCCGGTCATCACGGCTTGGGAATCCGAGGCCGACATCGACGTGGAGTACCGCGGCAAAGTCGCGCGAGAGATCCGGGTCATCGGCGCCACGGACAGCTACTTCGACATCAAGGGATGGACGATCGAGGAGGGACGGCCCTTCAGCACCCAAGAGGCCCGAGCGGGACGGCCGGTGCTCGTGATCGGGCACGAAGTGGCAGCGCGTCTCTTCGACAACGTCGATCCCATTGGCCGGGAAGTAAAGATTCGAGACATGCCGTACCGCATCATTGGCATCGTCGAGGCCCAGGGGAACCTTTTCGGGCTGTCGTTGGACAAGTTCGCCGTGGCCCCCGCGCTCTCCCCGGTCAAGAAGTTCGTGGCACCTCCGGGCCGGATCGATGCCTTCGTGGTCAAAGCGGCAACGCCTGCCGAGCTGGAGACGGCCATGGCGGAGGCAGAGGCCGCCATGCGGAGCCGTCGCCACTTGAGACCGGGTGAGGAGAACACGTTCGTCCTCGAAACGGCGGATGACGTCCTCGACTTTTGGGGGAAGATCAACGCGGTGTTGATCACCGCCCTGCCGCTCCTCGTGGGCATCTCCCTACTCGTGGGCGGGATCGTGATCATGAACATCATGCTCATGGCCGTCGCGGAGCGCACCCGAGAAATCGGGATCCGTAAGTCTCTCGGCGCGCGCCGCGGGGATATTCTCAAGCAGTTTCTAGTGGAATCTGGCACCCTCGCCACACTGGGAGCCGGACTGGGCATTGTGACCGGGTTCACCCTGGCCGGTGCAGTGGATGCTGCCACCCCTCTGCCCACGAGCGTGGCCCCGTGGTCCATTCTCCTCGGCGTCCTCCTGGGAGGCGGCGTCGGTATCGCGGCCGGTCTCTACCCGGCCAGCCGAGCCGCGCGCCTGGATCCCATCACCGCCATCAGGCATGAGACATGACGCAGCTGTTCGAGGGTGTAGGAATCGCGCTCGATTCGCTGCGTGCCAACAAGGTGCGAGCGGCCCTGACCATCGTCGGCGTGGCTATCGGCGTCATGGTGGTCATGGTGATTGGGTCGATGATCTCGGGGATCAACCGCGGCGTGGAGGACATCTTCAACCAGCTGGGGCCCCGCACGTTCTTCGTGTTTCGGTTCTTCCAAGGCGGGGTGGTCGTATCCGACGGAACGGACGAGACGAGCCCATGGCGTCGGAACCCGCCACTCACCATCGATGAGGCCGCACGCCTCGTCGAGCTGTCCAGCATCGCCGCGGTGGTGGTGGACGAGCAGTCCAGCACCGAAGTGCAATTCGCCAACAACGAGCTCGATAACGTCACGGTCCTCGGGCGCGGACCCCGGTGGCTCGAAGTCTCCGGTGGTGACGTCTTCCCAGGCCGCTCGTTCACCAATCTGGAGTTCCAGGCGCGCACTCGGGTCGTCGTGATCAATGACAAGATGGCTGAAGAGCTGTTCGCCTTGCGAGATCCGCTTGGGCAACGGATCACGATTGCTGGTGTACCGTACGAAGTCATCGGTGTCTACACCCCACCCCCCGACATCTTTGGCTCGGGAAATCGACCCCAAGCCCTCCTGCCCCACAGCACGTTTCAAAAACACGTGCCCCACTTCCGGGGATGGATGAACTTCCTGGTGCTCCCAGCGGGCGACGTTGCTGTGCAGGACGCCATCGATGATGCCACGGCGGTGCTCCGGGGGATGCGGGGACTCCGGCCTGCAGAAGAGAACACGTTCTCCATCGTGACGCAGGACAAGCTCCTCGAAAACTGGAACCAAGTCACCGGCATTTTCTTCTTCGTGATGATCATCCTGTCCAGCGTCGGTCTCATGGTCGGGGGCGTGGGCGTCGTCGCCATCATGATGATCTCGGTGACCGAGCGCACGCGGGAGATCGGGATCCGCAAGGCCCTCGGCGCCAAACGGCGCGAGATCCTGTGGCAGTTCCTCGTGGAAGCAGCCACCCTCACAGCCCTCGGTGGCATCATCGGTATGGCCTTGGGTGGGCTGGCCAGCACGATCGTCAGGGCGGCGACTCCCCTCCCGGCCAATGTCCCCATGGCATCCATCGTGGCCGCACTCGGCGTGTCCGTCCTCACCGGGGTGGCCTTCGGTCTCTACCCTGCCGCCAAGGCGGCGCGGCTCGATCCGGTAGAGGCGTTGCGATATGAGTAGAGGGGGCCGAAGGGGCAAAGGGAGCAGAAGCACGGGACGATAGACCAGTCCGCCGCCTCGTCTACCTCTGCTGGCTCCCCTCCACTGACCCCAACCACCCATTCACCGAAGCGGCGCTTTGGTCTCCCGGTCCGCTGCCGTAACTTTTCCCCATGCCAGTCCGCGAAGGTCTCCGTCTCGCGCTGCAGGCGATCTTCAGCCATCGGCTACGGTCGTCGTTCACGATCCTTGGCATCCTCGTCTCCGTCGCGTTCCTCGTGACGGTCGTCGCGGTGATCCAGGGGATGAACGCTTACGTCCAGGAACGGCTGGCCGGCGCCATCGTTGGCACTAACGCTTTTCAGGTCCGTCGCACGCCGATCGCCGTGGGGCAGATCGACGACGAGGAATGGCGACAGATTCAACAGCGGCCCCGCATCAACCAGCGCGACTACGAGTTTGTGCAGCGGGCACTCCAGGACGCCAGAGCGGTCGCCCTCCAGTCGGGGTGGCCCACCCCGCAAACCGACGTGCACTGGCGCAATCGAACGGTGGGCGACGTCCTCGCGTTCGGCATTACGGCACCGTATCAAGTCGTGCAGGATTACGCCTTTGCTGCGGGGGAGCCGCTCACCGACATCGACATTCGGGAGCGCCGGTATCTCGTGGTGCTGGGATGGGACGTCGCCGATAAGCTGTTTGGCGAGCCTGCCATGGCCATCGACCAGCGCATCCGCCTGGGGCGGATGCCACTGACGGTCAAAGGCGTGACCGCCAAGAAAGGCACGATCCTGGGGCAGTCGTGGGATGGCTTCGTCATGCTGCCCCTCACGACCTTCGAGAGCATCTACGGGAGGCGCCAGACTCTCACCATCTCCGTGAAGATGCCCACACCGCAGGCATTGCCAGACGCGATGTCGCGCGCCGAAGAAGCGATGCGCGTGGCGAGGCGCCTCCGGCCCTCGGATCCCAACGACTTCGTGGTGGACAAAGCGGATGCCCTCGTCACGTTTTGGGCCAATCTCACTGGCGTGCTCTTCGCCATCATCCCCGCGGTCGTGGGCATCGGGCTCATCGTCGGCGGCATCGTGATCATGAACATCATGCTCATGTCCGTTCGTGAACGAACCCGAGAAATCGGAATCCGAAAGTCCCTCGGTGCCCGGCGCATCGACATCCGCCGCCAGTTCCTGGCTGAAGCGGTCACCCTCGCCAGCCTCGGTGGACTCATCGGCATCCTCGCGGGCTGGGGGCTGGCGCTCCTCGTGGCGACCGCCACACCGCTTCCCGCCCGGGTCACACTCTGGTCGGTCGCGATCGCCCTGGCGCTCGGCGCGACCATCGGCGTCATCTTTGGCGTCTATCCCGCGCACCGGGCCGCCAAACTCGACCCAATCGTCGCCCTGCGCTACGAATGAAGCTGCATACGGTTTCCGAGGGAGCAGGCATCGCCTTGGGTGCCATCCGCGACAATAAGCTGCGGTCGGCCCTGACGATCCTGGGCGTGGTCATTGGCGTATCGACCGTGATGGCCATGGCCTCCATCGTGAGCGGGCTTCGCCATCAGATCATCAATACCCTCGAAGTCGCCGGCCCGACCACGTTCTACGTGGTGCGGTTCTTCTCACAAACCCCACTCAACCCGGACGCGTTGCCGCGAGAAGTCCGCATCCGGCCTGTCCTGAAACGCGAAGAGGCTGACGTCATTGGACGCCTGCCGGAGGTTTCGTACAGCGGGATCTGGATTCAGATGCTCCAGAAACTGGAGTACGGTGGTGTGAGTACGCAGCTGGCCACCATTTACGCCGCGGATGATCGCTACATGGAGATCGGCGGCGGCACGCTTCCGCGTGGACGCTTCTTTAGTGTGAGCGAGGTGCGCGGCGGTGACCCGGTGGTGGTGCTCGAAGAAAACTTTGCGCAGCGGTTGTTTGGGCGCGCCGATCCCCTGGGACGGGACGTCCGCATCGGCGGTCGGCCGCTCCGGGTCATCGGAATCTACCGTACGCCCGAGAACATCTTTCAACCGCCAAGTCAGGAGATCGCCGCCATCATACCCTTTGAGACTGGTGACAAATACTTTCGGTACGACGAAACCAACGCACTGTGGATCGCCGTCAAGCCTCACGCCGGCGTGACGGTGAATGCCGCACAAGATGCCGTGACCATCGCCCTCCGCCGTGCCCGGGGGCTCCGACCCGGCGATCCGAACACGTTCGACATGATCACCCAGGATCAGATCCTCGACATCTTCAACCAGCTCACCTCGGTGTTCTTCTTGGTCATGATCGCCCTGTCGAGCGTGGCGCTCATGGTGGGCGGCATCGGGGTGATGGGCATCATGATGGTCTCGGTCACCGACCGCACACGAGAGATCGGCGTGCGCAAGGCCCTGGGAGCCACTCGCAAAGAGATTCTGTGGCAGTTCCTGGTGGAAGCCGCAACGCTGACATTGGTGGGCGGCGGGATCGGAGTCCTCCTGGGTCTCACCGCCGGCGAGGGGCTCAAGAGCGCCCTCGGCTTCGAGAGCGGCGTGCCCATGTGGAGCGCGGCCATCGCCGTGGCGGTCTCGATCATCATCGGACTCGTCTTTGGGCTCCTCCCCGCGAGCCGCGCCGCTCGGCTGGACCCGATCGCGGCCTTGCGGTACGAGTGAGACAGGGAGCCGGTTGCCCGTATATCTTCCTTCCCCATGATCACGACCGTCGATCTGCTCGCCATCGCCGCGCATCCCGATGACGTGGAGCTCACGTGTGGCGGCACGCTCCTCAAAGCCGCCCGGGCCGGCTACCACACGGGGATCATCGACCTCACGCGGGGTGAGACTGGGACCCGGGGATCTCCCGAGCGACGAGCACAAGAAGCCGCGGACGCCGCGAAAATCTTGGGGGTGAGGCGCCGTGAGAACGCGGAGCTTCCCGATGCCCATCTCCACAATACGGATGCCACGCGTCGAGTGGTCGTGGAGCTGCTTCGATCGTTCAGACCCAAAGTGGTGATTCTCCCGTTCCCAGTGGGACGACACCCCGATCACCGAGAGGCCTCCGAGGTCGGACGGGACGCCTGCTACCTCGCCGGGCTCGAGAAATACGACGCGGAGGGCGAGCCGCACCGACCCACGAAGATCCTCTACGCGTTGGCCTACCGCGAGGACCCCGTGAAGCCGAGTTTCGTCGTCGACATCTCTGACGAATTCGACGACAAGCTCTCGGCCATCCGCTGCTACGCCTCGCAGTTCGACGGCGCCAAGGCCGCCGGTGAGATCTTCCCCACCGGCCAAGACCTCTACGACCTGGTCCGAGTACAGAACGCCCACTATGGCAGCCTCATACGCACTCGGTTCGGCGAGCCCTTCCTGACATTCGAAACGGTTCGGGTGGATGACGTCGTGGCCATGGGGGTTCACAGTATGTGAGGACAGGGGAGCAGGAATCGGGAGGCGGTCTCAGAGCGATCTGGGGTGGCGGGGGGAAGAAGGGGGCCACGGGGCCACGACCGCGCCCCGCTCCCCGCTCCCCGCTCCCCCTCAGTACTTTTCACACATCATGACCACGGAATACGTCTACCTCGACAACGCCGCGACGACGCCGATCAAGCCGCAGGTGCGGAAGGCGATGCTTCCCTACCTCACGGAGGAGGCGTTTGGCAATCCCAGCTCGGCGCACCGGGTGGGGCGACGTGCCCGGAGTGGGCTGGAGCGGGCACGCCGCAGCGTCGCCCATGCCCTGGGCGCCGAGCCTCGGGACGTTTATTTCACCTCCGGTGGCACCGAGGCGGACAACCTCGCCGTTATCGGGACCGCGCTCGCCTCCAAGGCTCGCGGTGGGCCGTTCCGGGTGGCCGTGAGCGGCTTGGAGCACAAGGCGGTGCTCGACGCCGCCCACGCCGTGGAAGGATTGGGCGGCGAAGCCGTCGTCCTCCCCGTCGACCGCGGAGGCCGGGTGGACCTGACTGCCCTGGACGCTGCCCTGGCGCGTGGACTCGCAGTTGTGAGTGTCATGTGGGTCAACAACGAGACGGGACTGATCCCGAACGCCGCGGATGTCGCGAGGCGATGCGAGGCGGCGGCCGTGCCATTCCATACGGATGCGGTCCAAGCAGTGGGCAAAGTGCCTTGCAACGTCACCCTGATGCCCATTTCCCTCTTGACGGTTTCCGGTCACAAAATCGGGGCCCCCAAGGGGATCGGCGCTCTCATCGTCCGCGATCACGACCTCGTGGAACCGCTGATCCACGGCGGGGGGCAACAGTCTGGGATTCGACCTGGGACCGAGAACGTCGCCGGCGCCGTCGCGCTAGGCGTCGCGGTCGAGCTTGCCACCCGGGAGCGCGAGCAGGCCGCCACCGCCACCAGTGCGCTGCGAGACGACCTCGAGGAGCGGCTGCGCCGGGCCATCCCGGGTCTCCAGGTCCATGGGGCCCACGCCGACCGGGCCCCGCACATCAGCAGCGTATCCGTTCCGGCAGCGGATGCCGAGTCGCTGATGATGCATCTGGACATGGCTGGGGTGGCGTGCTCATCCGGATCGGCGTGCAGCACCGGGACGGTGAGCATCTCGCACGTGCTCTCCGCCCTCGGTGTGCCCGATGAACTCGCCGTGGGAACCCTGCGATTCTCGTTCCGTTTGGAGAATCGGGCGAGCGACGTCGATCGCGTCGTCGAGACGTTGCCGGGTGCAGTGGAGAAGGTGCGAAAGCTCACGGAGCAGTTGCAGAGATGAGTAACGGCGGATCGGCGGATCGGCGGATCGAGAGAGATGCCCCCTCGGCATTTCCTGCCCCCGCTGCCAGGGTGGTGAAGCAGCGGGGTGAGCGCGTTCTCATGGCCATGTCAGGCGGTGTTGACAGCTCCGTGGCGGCAGCACTGCTCGTCGAGGCCGGCTACGATGTCATCGGCGCCACCATGAAGCTGTTCTGCTACGGCGACACCGTGCCCGACCGCCCGTGTTGCTCGCTGGATTCCATCACGGATGCGGCGCTGGTGGCCTCACGGATCGGGATTCCCCACTACGTGCTCAATTTCGAGGATCGGTTTCGGGCCCATGTCATCGAGAATTTCGTGGAGGAGTACTCCAGAGGCCGGACACCGATCCCCTGCGTACGCTGCAACTCGTTCACCAAGTTTCGCGACCTGCTCGCGCACGCGGACGCTCTCGACTGCGATTACATCGCCACCGGTCATTATGCGATCGCGCGGGACGGAGCGCTCTTTCGCGGCCGCGATCCCGACAAGGATCAGAGCTACTTCCTCTGGGGCATCGATCGGACCGTGGTCAGGCGGATGCTGACACCTGTGGGTGCGCTCACGAAGCGTGAAACCCGTCAGGTGGCAAGACGCTTCGGGCTGGTGACAGCGGACAAGCAAGAATCGGTCGAGATCTGTTTCGTGCCTGACGGTGACTACGCGGCGGTGCTGGAGCAACATCTGCCCACTGACGCCCCCGCGCTGGCACCCGGACCGATCGTGACCACGGACGGCAACGTCGTGGGCGAGCACCGAGGTTACGCGCGGTTTACCCTCGGCCAGCGCCGGGGTCTCCCAGGCGGATTCGCGGAGCCGATGTACGTTGTGGCCATCGAGCCGAAGAACCGGACCGTCGTGATTGGCCCTGGCGACGAGCTGTTTGGGCATGAGGTGGCAATCGAAGAGGTGAATTGGCTGGCGCGCCCGCTGGCACCCTCCCAGACCTGTGCCGTACAGGTCCGCTACCGCAGCCGGGCGGTGCCGGCCCGCGTTCGTGAGATCACCGAGTCCGGGGAGCGCGTGGTTCTCGATCTGGCGGAGCCCGTGCGCGCCATCACGGGCGGTCAGTCTGGCGTGTTGTACGACGGGGATCGGGTGTTGGGAGGCGGAGTGATCGGATGACATCCCACGTCCACGAAATCGTTGAATTCGAAGGAAGCGCAGGCAAACTCTCCGGCCGACTCCAGCTCCCGTCGACGAAGCCCAAAGGCGGGGTCGTCCTTTCCCACTGCTTCACCTGCTCGAAGTCTCTCAAGATCACGAGGCACCTCGCCACCGGTATCGAGGACGGTGGCTACGCTGTGCTGCGATACGACTTCACCGGCCTTGGCGAGAGCGAGGGCGATTTCGGCGAGACGACGGTCACGACCAATATCTCGGATATCGAGGCTGCCGCACGGTTCATGGAGCAGCGTGGGTTCGGGCCGTGCGTGTTGGTAGGACACAGCCTAGGCGGGGCCGCCACGATCCTCGCAGCGGATGCGGTGCCGGCAGTACGGGCAGTCGTTGCCGTCGCGGCGCCGGGGGGCCCAGATCACGTGCGCCACCTCTTCACCGAGCGAGACATCGCGAAGGCCCTTCAGGAGGGCCGTGCCACCGTTCGCATTGCCGGACGGAGCTTTGCCATCTCGGCAGCGTTTTTCCGAAACCTCGAGGAACATTGCACGCCAGAGCGAATCGCCGCCCTCGGACGGCCCTTGCTGGTCGTGCACGGCACGGCGGACACCATCGTGGAGATCGGAGAAGGCGAACGCATCTTCGGCGCGGCCCGTCAGCCGCGATGGTTCGCGGCCATTCCAAACGCGGACCATCTGTTCACGCAACCAATCCACAGCGAACAGGCAGCGCGAGCCATCGTCACGTTTCTCGATATCGTGTTGTGAGGATCACGGAACGGGTTGGGAACGCCGGGCTCGGGGCGGTGCCGGTAGGCATCCTCGCCGTATTCACGCTGTTTCTCATCGCGATCGCGTACCTCGTGGCCTCGTCCTTGATGCGGCGCAGCCTCCCCACGTTCGATCCGTCCCCCGTTCAGACGGAGGCGCTGGGCGGCGACACCGTCATCGACGATACGGTCACCATCGACGCACGAGATCCCGAGCGGTGGCAGTTCTTCGATTTCGATCGGCGATCGGTGGTCCCCCCCCCGGACACCACCGGATGGGACCTGGCCTTCCGGCGCTTTCAGATCATCGCGAGCGGAGGGGTTGCCGCGCTCGACGCCGAATGGGAGGAGAGAGTTCCCTCGGAAGAGCGCTTTTTGACGACGCGTATGGCGAAGGATACCGTGAACCCGGCCATCGACCGATGGTACGAATACAGTTTCCTGAGTCATCTCCTCGAGCCAAAAGCGATGGCCTATGCCATTCGTACCACCGACGGTCGCTTCGCCAAGATGCGCATCGTGAGTTACTACTGCCCAGGCTTGGCAGCCGGGTGTCTCACCATTCGCTACACCTATCCCTTGCCCGCCGACACGGGGGTGTGAGGGAACGACCGCTACCGACGCCCCATCGTGGAGAGGGGACATGCCCCGCATCACGGCTGAACTGACTTCCGGACTGCAAGTCTGGATATCGAACGGACGTCACTCCTGGCGGGCGGACGAGCCAGCATCCGCGGGCGGCCAAGACACCGGTCCCACGCCGTACGAGCTGCTGCTCGGCGCCTTGGCAGCCTGTACCTGCATCACCCTCGAGCTCTATTGCCGACACAAGAAGATCACGCTCAAGGGCGTCAGCGCCTCGTACGACTTCGACCGAGTGCACGCCGACGATTGCGCCGACTGCGAAGATCCCAAGTCCGGGTTCATCGACCGCGTGACAAGCAAGATTAGGATCGCGGGCGATTTTGACGAGGCTCAGCGCACGCGGCTGGCGCAGGTCGCTGAGCGTTGTCCCGTGCACAAAACCCTGGCAAACGGTGTACATATTGTGGACGGGGTCGAGTTCGCATGACCTCGCATTGACCCTCTATCCTTGGTGAACACATGCGTCACACACGGCCGTACCTGCACGGGGCGGTCCGTCGCTCCGTCACGACGGGAATGGCCCTCCTCGCGCTCGGTGCGACTGCACAACCCCTGGGCGCGCAAACCAGGGAGGCACCGTCGCTGGAGACACTCCTGCACGCCCCAGCTGCCGATGTGGCGAGCTCCTATCGCGTCCTTAGGCAGTTGATCGATCTCCTGAGTTTGGCGGAGCGGGGCGGCACCGTTCAGTGGGGTCTCCGCACCGTCACTCGCGACAACGTCGAGCAGGTGCGCTTGGAACTCGAGCAAGAGCTCGCAACGCTCGATACCGCGATCACCCAACGTGGGTATGGAGCGATCTCCGGCAGTTACGAGCCTCGAGCCACAAAAGAATGCGAGCGAATCCCGTCCATGTGGGCGCAGACCATTCGGGCTGGTGCCATCAAGACTGTCAAGATCTCTCAGGAGGAGTTTACCCTCCAGCTGATCCAAGAGATTTCGCTGGAAGGCGAATCGTTCACCGCCGAGATTCCCGGCATCATCGTTGACTCGATCATCACCTTCGCGGATCCGATGAACTCGGATTTTGGGTTTGTGGGAGAGGCGACAGCCGGGACGATCGTCATGCGACCGGAGGTCGACGCAATCCTCGCCGCGTGGCCGACGTGGCTGAAGGCACCCAACCGCAAGGACCTCGCGCGGTGCGCGGTGAGCTTGCGGAGCGCGCCTGGGAACCCCTAGGCCTCGCGCACACGCCCGGGTGATCTCCTTCATCGTTCCGGCCTACAACGAGGCTCGATACCTGCCCCCGACCCTGCGGGCCATTCACACCGTAGCCGACGCGCTCTCGATCACCTATGAGCTGATCGTCGCCGACGACGCCTCCACCGATGCCACCCCTGCCATCGCGGCGGCGCAGGGCGCGACGGTGGTCAGCGTGGCCCACCGCCAGATTGCCGCCACCCGCAACGCGGGCGCGGAGCGCGCCACGGGCGAACATTTGTTTTTCGTGGATGCCGACACGCTGGTGAACGACGCCACCATGCGCGCCGCCATGCGGGTGCTGCAAGAGGGCGCCGTGGGCGGCGGGGCCGGCGTGCGCTTTGACGGGCGTCTTCCGCTGTATGCCCGGCTGCTCGTCCCGCCGAGCGTCTGGCTGTTCCGCGTGACGGGGCTGGCTGCCGGGTGTTTTCTGTTCTGTACCCGTGCGGCCTTCGAGGCCGTGGGCGGCTTTGACGAACGGCTCTACGGATCCGAAGAGATCGCGATGAGCCGCGCCCTCAAGCGACACGGCCGCTTCGTGATTCTCCGCGAGTCCGTGATATCGTCGGGCCGACGGCTGCGCGCCCACTCGGGATGGGAGGTCGCCCGACTCCTCGGCGCGCTCGCGCTCGGCGGATCCCGGAGTGTCCGCGATCGGGGAGCATTGGCCATCTGGTACGACCAGCGACGCGACGATCCTGATCTGCCGCAGGCTCGTCCATGACAGCAACGCAGCTACGAGGCCGAGGTTGAGAGCCCCTCGGTCAGCCTGACATCGACCTAGGCTGCCTCCGGGTCCGGCAGGATCAGGTCTTGGAACACCCGATCGATCCTCTCGGCACTCAGCCGCGAACTACCGGTCAGCCACCACGAGGTCAAGCCGAGAAATGCACCCACCACGGCGTGCGCTTGTCCGTCTCGAACCGCGGCCCCATCGCGGCCGGCCGCCCGCGACATCGCCCCAACTTCGTCCATCCGCGCCATTTCGCGCCGCACCAACTCGACCAGCAAGGCCGTAATCTTCTCTCGGATCCTCGCGTCCGAGCCGCGTACGATGGTCGCCTGGAAAAACCGCTTCTGCGACCGGATATGCCGGAGGAGCGGGAGGCTGAAGCGGAACGACACCGCCCGGTCGTTCGCCTGCGGGCCGTCGTCACCGCCGCCGGGTGCCGTCTCCCCCAGCGAGAGCAACCACTGGTCGAAACCGCTGAACAGCAAGTCTTCTTTGGAGGTGTAATGGGAGTAGAACGTGGACCGACCGACGTCAGCACGACCCGTGATATCTTCGATCGTAATCCCTTCGTAGCCCTGCTCATCGATCAGCGCCAGCAGGGCTTCTTTCAGACGGCGTCTCGTGCGTCGAACTCGTCGATCCGGGCTCCGAGTGGTCATCGGCGCTCCATTTTCTGAACGAACCCCGCAGCCGCGTACAATTCGAGACAGATTGCCAGCATTGCTCGTTGACGAATGTGCAGCACCGGACTGAATTATTGGACAATAGTCCAGTATTGTACTTTAGTCCAGTAACCGAGGAGGCCCGATGTTCGTCTTTCTCTTGGGCGGGTTGCTCGCGGCGGCATCCGTGCACATCGCGCTCATGAAAGAGCGTACCCTCCGCCGTGTCGGCGAGCTCGCCCTGCTGTATGTTCTGGTCGGCTATTGCGGTGTGCCAATGTTGATCTTGAGCGTCGGAAACTTGATGCGGCCAGACCAGGCCGCCCACTACCTGGGCTTTCCCGCTGGCAATCCGTTTCAGGATTTCCTCGGGGTCGCGTATCTCGGGATGTCGCTGCTCTCGATCATGGCCCTGTGGTACCGCCGGACATTCCTCATCGGTCCGGCCGTCTTGTGGGCGGTGTTCTTCGTTGGCGCGACGCTCATTCACATGAAGGACTTCGGTGAGCGCGGTGCGCTTACTCACGGCAGCATGCTGGCCATCTTCGCCAGCCACGGACTGATCTCGGTTCTCCTGGCCGCGGCGCTCATCGCGAGCGGTGTCCTGCAGGAGACCGCTCGAGCCAGTTGAAACGCGTCCTCGTCATCGGCTCCGGCGGTGCGGGTAAGACGACCTTCGCACAACACCTGGGCGCGCGGACCGGACTTCCGGTGGTCCATCTCGACGCCTGGTATTGGAGACCCGTTGGTCGCCAACCCCCGCTGACGAGTGGGAAGCAACCGTGGAGCAACTGGTGTCCCGGGAAGCCTGGATCATGGACGGGAACTACGGGGGCACCCTCGAACTGCGCCTCGCCGCATGCGACACGGTCGTTTTTCTGGATTTTCCACGGCTCGTCTGTGTCTGGCGCGTGCTGCGGCGGCGCTGGCGCCACGATGGTCGAGTTCGGCCTGAGCTACCTCCCGGGTGTTCCGAGCGCCTGACCTGGGGTTTTCTGACGTGGATCTGGACCTATCCCTCGCGTCGTCGCGGCCACATCTTGAACCGCTTGGCGGCGCTGGATGAAGAGAAGCGTGTGATCATCGTGCGTTCGCAGGCGTCGATGGAGGAATTCCTCCGGAGCGTGTGATCGTGCATCCGGCATGAGCGGCCATTGTCACGACCCCAACGACCGATGTCCCCAACACGACAGCCGACGACCTGGACACTCGCCCTGGTATGCTACGCGCTCGGATGCTCCACCGGCCAGCCACCGTTCGATGCTGCCGCTCGCGCCACCGTCACACGGAGCGTCGACTCAGCGCTCCAGGCATTCGCTGCGGCCGAGCGGTCGCGCGACGCCGAACGTACCGTGTCTCATATTGCGCCCGATTTCTACATGTACAACGATGGCAATCGCGTGGGGTACGATTCCGTCGCTGCACAGATCCGACGCACCTTCCCGGCAATGCAACGTTTCGATTTCACCTGGGAGGACATTGACATCCGTCTTTTGGGACCGCAGCATGCGTTCGTCACGTTCACGTTCCGAGATCACATTACGATGAACGACGGCTCGACACTACGCTTCAGGGGCCCCACGACCTTGGTCTGGGAACGGCGGGGCGACGACTGGCTGATCATCTTCGCAGATGCCGATCACTATGCAGACTCAATACCCGGCAGGTGACTATCATGACTTCGCACAACGCTGCGGACCTCCTCCGAATCCCGGGCATTGGTTCGAGCCTGGCCAACGATCTCCGTGAGCTCGGCATCCACGCCGTCAGCGATCTCGCTGGCCGTGATCCCGAGGCACTCTACGAGCGGCTCTGTCTCCTCCGGGGAAGTCCTATGGACCGATGTGTGCTGTACGCCTTTCGCTGTGCGGTGTATTTCGCAAGCCATGAACGACATGACCCGGAACTGCTCAAATGGTGGAACTGGAAGGACAGGAAGCACGCCGCCGGTCCGGCGCGGCGCACGGTTCACCGCTAGCGGTCCGGTCGGCATTCCATACGACGAAGGTCAACCATGACTGCCGAATTTCCGGTCCAGGGCGTTGAGCTTACCCAGCTCCTCGTGGTATCGGACCTCAATCGTGCTCGCGACTTCTACCGCGACGTGCTCGGCGCCACGCTCTTTCGCGAATACGGGGGGACCTCGGCCGTGTTCCAATTCCAAGGGAACTGGCTGCTCCTGGTGACGGGCGGTGGGCCCACCGAGGACAAGCCCAACGTCGTCTTCGCACCTCCCCCCAACCCCAACACGGTGAGTCATCAAATGACGTTGCGGGTGCCGGACTGCCATGCCGCGTACGACACCCTCAAAGACCGGGGGGCACGATTTCTCACTCCGCCTGTGGACCGCGGTGGTGAAATCCGTTGCTTCTTCCGAGACCCCGACGGTCATCTGCTGGAGATCAGTGAAGTCACGTAGGACGGCGGCCGTTCGAACGAATTGACTACCATGGTCAGGGACACGGCTCTCATCGGCTTAGGGAACGGCGGGGCTGGCGGAGCTCGTCTACACCGCGCGGGCCTGCACCATCCTCGATATCCGTCGCGCCAACAGGGGAGGAGATCGTACTC
Source organism: Gemmatimonadales bacterium (assembly GCA_041615815.1). Classification (GTDB taxonomy): domain Bacteria; phylum Gemmatimonadota; class Gemmatimonadetes; order Gemmatimonadales; family GWC2-71-9; genus JBDHDH01. The sequence goes on from JBFJCP010000003.1 coordinate 104,303, forward strand.
TGCGACTCCTCACCTCAGCTGGACAGATGCCGACTAGTGCCGCCGATACTCGATCCGTGCCACTCCGGTAGTTCGAGTCGTGGCACGAACCGGCCGACCTCGACGAGTTCCGCGCGTGCCTCGCGGACCACGTGCTGTTCGATGCTAGGACCGCCGTCGTCCACGGCGCCGAGGCGCTCGCCGGACTCACGCGGGAAACCGAGTCTCCGTGGCTAGAGGTCCGACTGCTCGATTCCCTGTTCGCCCCAGGCCACGCAGCGCTCTGCTATGAGGGAATCGACAAACGTTCGGGAGTCCCGCATCGCGTGAACGAACTGCTCAGCGTCCAAGACGGCCGTATCGTGCGCATCCTGGCAACCATATCCGCGCTGGAGCCCACTCAATAGCGTCACCATGCGCTGGTCGTCGTCACCGGTGCATGCCCCCCGCGATCGCCGTCGGGGCCTTGCCTTGATCGTCCTGCAGGACGTCCTCGATATTGACGTGCCACCGACGCGGGTGTGGGGGTGGTTGAGCCGTCTGCCCGACAACTACCGTGCCTGGCACCCCGCCCACCTGAGCTGCCGTTTCGTCCGCGGCAGCGGTCTCGACGTGGGCGCTGAGTTGGTTATGGAAGAGATGCTCCATGGACGCCGCCACCGGCTCGCGGTTCGTGCTACGCTCGTCCAACCGAATCACCTCCTGCGGTATGAGAGTCGTTTCTATCGAGGCGAGTTTCGTCTCGACCGCGCTCCTGGTGGGACACGATTGACTACCACGCTGGAGTTTGGTCTGTCTTGGCCAATCCTCGGCAAGGTCTTCGATCTCGTCGCCCGGCTCGTGCTGGCCCGACGGATTCGCATCATCCACGCCCATATGAAAGAGGAAACTCGGAACCTGAAGCGGATCCTGGAAGCGGTGCCCAACGGACGAGTCCGCGACGATTGAACCGCGAGATCTGGAACCCGTCTCCACCGCCGGGGTTTCGTAACGGTACTCGAGATCATCCCGGCTGCAATTTTCGCATGATGGAGAAGGAGGCACTATGAGCGCTCCCCGGTGGTCGGTCTTCCCTGTCGTCGTCCTTTGCGCTGCGTCCGTCACGGCTGGGCGCGGTTCTCACCTCGCCAGCGCGGCTGGAACCGCACCATTCCCCATCCGGCCTACCCCAGATACCCTGGCCGCAAGACGAGCCGTGATGGCCTTCATCCAGGCCATCGACCGGCTTGATCTGGATGGTGTCGCGGACAGCTTCTCTCGCGATGGGACGGCCTTCTACCCATTCTCGTTCACACCTCACCGCCTCGATGGACGGGAGCAGATCCGGGAGGCCCAGCGGCAGGGGTTCGATTGGGCTCGAGCACAGCTCGTCGAAGCCGGCCACAACGCACCCCTCTCGCTCAATCTCCAACCCACCCACATGGAGGTAAGACTGTTGGGCGAGACCGTCGCCATCGTGACCTGGCATTCCGATCGCTCAACCCACGCCGGACGACGCACGGCGGTCCTTCATAGGATCCAGGGCGAGTGGCTCATCGTGCACCACCACGCGTCCAACATGCCCCGGTCCAACTAGCGCTCCTCGGCTTCGGCCCACAAGTTGTCATCCGTCGACACTTCGTCGAAGTGTGACAGCCGTTTCCGCTCCGGAGGCCAGGACGTCACACGATAGCTTTCAAGGGAGGGTACCCGATGGCACAATTGAAAACCACGCCCAACACGAAGAGCGTCACGCAATTCCTCAACAGCATCGCCGACGAGACCAAGCGCCGGGACTGCAAGACGCTCTTGGGAATCATGGAGCGGATCACCAAGCACCCACCCAAGATGTGGGGCTCGAGCATCGTCGGCTTCGGGAGCTATCACTACAAGTACGCCAGTGGCCGGGAGGGCGATTGGTTTGTCACGGGGTTTTCGCCCAGGAAGCAGAACCTGACGCTGTACATCATGTCTGGATTCCGGCGATATGGTGGGTTGCTCGAGAAACTCGGGAACTACAAGACGGGAAAGTCGTGTCTCTACATCAAGCGTCTCGATGACGTGGACCGAAAGGTGCTCGAGCAGCTCATCGCAGAATCCGTAGCGTATCTAGCGCAGTCAAACAGGTAAAGCCCCGCTAGCCGCCCCCACTGCTCGACGGCTCGGGGACCGTGGTCCCAAACCCACCGGCCGCCGAGCGACGGAATCCGGCACGTGGAGGTTGTTTTGGTGTTCGAGGCGCGGAAAACGGCTGCGGCACGAGCGCCGTATCCGACAGATCGACGTGGTAAACAGGGAGGTCGACCAGGAGCAGTTCTGCAAAGTAGGCCTCGAGATCCAGCGTCGGGATTCCCTCTTTTCCTCTCGTGATATAGTTGACCTCGCGGACCCCGGCCCGCCTGAGGAGGCTCGGCCCCGGGAGGATCGAGTCGTCCAGATAGTACCGATTGTCGAACTCGCCCGGGCGCCCTTTTCGTTGTCCCAAACGCTCGCTGTCACAAATCCACACAGGCGGCGAACTGGGGCGCAGGCGGGGCCGCACCTCAGCAACCGTGGTGGCCCAGTAGAGCAGGGCAGCCAACGTGTGCTCGGGTTTGAGCAGCCCCCGCGAATGCGGCCAGTTGTCGAACGTACACACCGGCTGACAAGCGGCCGCCGTTACGAGCCACGTACCAACCTCCACGGCCAGCGCCCCCGGCAGGTCCACGATGGTCCAGGTGTTCGCCGTGTCCCATGGGGGACGCGAGGCACCTGGACGGGCATGAGCAGGTGGACGCTCATGTCTCTTCGCGACCTCGATCGGCGAAGGTGGGCCGATTTTGTTGGGGGGAATGCGATCCAGCGCGGCGAACAGCGGGACGCTGTGATAGGGGACCCACGGACTCTCCGGCGCGGGGCCCCAGACGTCATACAGGCGCTCGGGTGTCAGGTACGCCCGCCAGCCCGTTCCCCCCAGTGCGTCTGCAGCGGATGGATGACCCACTTGAACCGACCGGGACCCGAAGCCGCCGATCCCAAGACGCCCGAGGAATTCAAGCGGCTTGGACCAGGGTCGCCACATGATAGGCCTCGTGCGTGATGAGTGGTCGGGCGGCGGCCCTGGTGTAGTAGCCGGCAAACCTTCCGTTGACGACAAAGGCCCCAAGCGCCGGGAACAGCGGTCCCGTTTCGAAGCGCACCGCGCGAACCACAAAGCGCTCCTGCATACACCACTCGCCCGGAGCGCGCGACGCCTCGGTCAATGTCTCGTCCCACTCTCGCTCGGTGGCCAAGGCCCCAACGACCACCGAATCCCCCATCCGCCCAAAGGCTCGCTTCAACACCCAGCGCGCCCGTTCGTCTCGCAGTCGGGGCGTTGACTGCACATCGAACGGTTCAGTCCACGGACAGTGGCGCTCGACCAAGGTGCGATCCGCGGCATCCAGCGATCCGTCTCGCCGCCACAGCGCAAACATGGTCTTACTCTGCCGCACGAGATGCCGTAAAGGGTTCATCATGGGGAGCCGCGCGCCCAGGCGGATCCACGTACCGAGGTTGGGCAGACGCGGCATCCACTCCCCAGGGTAGAAGCGAAAAACGGCGTCGATGGGCTCGCCGAGGATCCTCGGGCGACGCCACCGACGTTTCAAATGGGCGGGCGAACCCAGCACGGTGTGGTGCCCCACGTCGGAGAGCCAGCGCTCCAGAATCAGCATATGCTGCAGGTCCTCGGAATACGCGGTCGCATACAGCAAGCCCACGGATTCATAGGGATCGAGCGCCGCGAGGAATCGCCCGCGGAGATCGCCGGCCCATTGAACCTCGTCGCCCGGATCGCCGAGCAGCTCCGGCAACCCCACCGCCTCATTGAAACCGCCTGGCACGTCCTCGTTGAACTCCGACACCATCCAGCGGTCGTCGTCGGTCGGAAAGAGATCGTAGCGGGCAAACTGTAACGGAGTGTCCTCCTCTTCCGCGATCCAGCCGTGCAGTGCCGGAGGGATACCGAGTTTGCCGAGTGCTCTGGGATCTTGGCGCACGCGACGCTCAAACCGCGTGAGGGCCTGGTGAAGTCGTTCCACGATCCCAACGATCTCTTCGTGCGTCTGCCGCGACAGCACCAGCACCTCCGGCAGGACGAGACATGTCCCGCAGGCGTATGTATCCCATTTGAAGTACCGAAACCGGAGCGCTCGAAGGATCTCCTGTTGACGACCCGGCTCGAGTCCCCACGGTCGTGCCGCGATCATCCGGGTCCCCACGCGCCGTCGAGCACCCGATTGAGTCCCCACGCCGCCAATGCCATGACGGCGTAGGCGCCCGCCTCCACGATGCGCTGGCGCTGGGAGTACGCCGTGCGTAGCCGGCGTCCCCGCGCGTCGGTCCAGGCGGCGAACACCTCGCGAAGCACCAGCAGCCCAGCGAGAACTCCGAAAGTCAGGAGCGCGTGCCGCCAGCCCCAGAAGTCACCGGAAGAGGCGTCCGCAAGCGTAGCGCCAGAGGCGAGCAGGAAGAACGAGGCGGCGCGCGCGTCGTCGAGGCTCCGCTCCCGTCGAAGCCGTCTCGAGATCCTTCCTTCCTCACGCCGCAGGAAGATGCCGAAGACCAGCAGGAGGGTGCCCCAACCCAGCAAGAAAAACGTCACCGGGATCCACCACCCCCCTTCCCCACCGCCTTCAGGGTCGGCTTCTCCCCACAAGCTCCCACCGAAAATCAACCCGGTGGCCAGAGTGAACGAACCAATCAGGAGCGCCGCCGGGAGGTTACGTCGCTCGGCGACATCCACACGGCTTCGCGCACCGTAGGCCGCAGCCACGGTCTGTCCAAACATCTTCACCACCGCGTACCCCATGACGAGATAGAAGACGACGTAGATCCCCCGCACGCTGGGGTCGCCATGGCGCCACAGCACGTAGCCGATCCACACCATCGCGAGGAGAATTCCCAAGCGGATGATCCCCGGACCCGGGTTGCCGCGAAAATACAGACGGTGCAGCGATCCGGTGCGATTGATCCCGATCCCCGTCAGGGCCAGGACCCCGGACAGGATGAACATGAAGATCTCGGAACCGTCCACTGTCTGAGGCCCCCTTCTGCAATTCAGATCGTTCTGCGAGATGACCGTGATCCCGGTGCCGGCGTGGACGGATACTATGGACGGACCGACGAACCGTCCATACTGCGGCACAGACACCGAGTGACCGCCTCCAAGCGGCCATTGCGTAGCAACCTTTCCTTGCCACGTGGTGTCTAAGCCGGAGCAAGTCAACTTGCTCCAACGTGTCCAGTCGCGTTATCCAGGTAAGCCGAGGAGAAGAGGTCGTGAACGCAACGACGTCAGCCTACGCGCTACTCGTTCTGGTAGCCGCCATCGGCGGGTTGAAGGGGTGCCGGCCCGGGGCGGATTACGATGCGGCGACGCTGCTGATCCGGTCGACTCGTGTAGTGGACGTACGAGATGGATCGCTCTCCGCTCCAATGGATATCGGAATCGTGGATGATAGCATCCTCTTCATCAGCCCCGCGGTTCAGGATCTCAAACTCGGCTCGACGACACAAGTTGTCGATGCTGATGCAACCTTTGCGATTCCCGGACTCTGGGACATGCATGCGCATCTCTGGGATCGGGACCTCCTCGCCGCCACCTATCTGGACTACGGTATCACGGGCGTGCGAGACATGGGCGGCGCACTCGACGCCTGGACGCGGTGGGAAGCGGAAGTGGACAGTGTGCCATTGCCACGATCCGTCGTCGCTGGTTCGATTGTCGACGGACTCCAGCCCGTTGTCTTCTTCTACAGCCGCGCGAGGGACAGCACAGAAGGTGTGGAACGGGTTAGCGACCTGGCGGAACGGGGAAGCGATTTCATCAAGGTATACGACCGACTCGGTGCGGAGGCGTTTGCCGGCGTGGTTGCCGAGGCAAAGCGCCGCCGCATTCCGTTTGCCGGCCACGTGCCGGTGGCGATCCGGGCGAGTGAGGCATTGAGCGAAGGAATGGCGAGCATCGAACATATGACGGGCATCGCGCTCGAGTGTGCGGCAAATGAGGATGCACTGCGGAGCCGTGTCCGTATGACGTTGCAGCCGTTCCTTCACGATAGCGTGGACAGCGCACTCCTGTCCTTGCCCATCGACTCGTTGTACACCATCACGCGCTGGGAAGTGCTCGACCGGTACGATCCGGCGCACTGCCCAGCCCTGATGCAGAGACTGTCCAGTCACAACGCGTGGGTCACTCCTACGCTCGTGGTGACGGGCGAGTCGCCAGAACGCAAGGCTGCGCGCGTAACACCTCACCTCGAGCAGTGGCCGGCCTGGATGCGCGGGATGATGCGTCCATCAACCGATACAGCACGCCGTCGGGAGACCGAGACCAGACTCGCAACTTTGCGCCGCCTTTTCGCCGACCTCGATGCCGCGGGCGTGCGCTGGTTGGCCGGCTCCGACGCGCCCAATCCCGGATCCGCTCCGGGGATTGGTCTCCACCATGAGCTCGAGCTTCTCGTTGGATTCGGGCTCACGCCCTTGGAGGCTCTTCAGGCGGCGACCCTCAGCGCCGCGGAATTCCTGGGTCAAACGGCCGTCTCCGGAACGCTCGAAGCGGGAAAACACGCTGACATCGTGCTGCTCGAGGCCAATCCACTGCAGGACATCCGGCATACCAGGGACATTACGAAGGTCGTTTCGCGGGGACGCGTCGTCAGATAGTGATCGAGTCCCTCACCGCGCCGTATCCGCTCCACCTGGCCTGGCAGACACCGTGACAGGATCACTCCGTTTGTCGCGAATGGCTCGTCGCAATGGTGGCAGAAGACCGTCCGTTGCGCGAGGGTTGTGTGACACCCCGAAATGGTGGACGTTCCCAGCCATGGCACCCGCGAAACCCTTACGCGACACGGAGGCTCCTTGACATCCAAGCGAGCTGCTCGCTCCGTGCTGGCGATCGTCGTTGGGATCGTGTTCGTGTCGGCAGTCGTCGAAGCGCTCGAGTTTGCGCTCGTAACCGCGATCAATGGGGCGCGTGTCACCGACCCGGAAACGTACTACGGGATTCGTAATCTCCCCTGGTTCCTGGCCGCCAAACTCCTGTACAACAGTCTTGCCGCCGTGGGAGCAGGGTTCCTCACAGCAGTCATCGCAGGATATGCGCAGGTCCGACACGGCCTGGTGCTGGCGCTGCTCCAGACCGCCGCCTTTGGCTGGGCGCTTACACAGCCTGAGATGAGCCGCTGGACACCCGGCTGGATGTGGGCGGCGCTCATCATCCTCACGTTCGCGGGTATTATCTTCGGTGCGCGAATACGTGCTGCGCGCGCGGGCGCATCGCGGCCATAGGCGCGCGCGCTGGCCTGCAGCGGCGGGCTGCCACCCATCCGCTCAATCTCTTGACGCCGTGGCCGATAATGGTATCGGAGATCCACCCAAGAGGCTTACCATGCGACTCCTCCCGCTCGCCACCTTCATGACCTTCGCCGTCGTTCAGAGCGCGGCTGTGCCGCTCTTGTCGGCTCAAAGCAATCCTACCCCCGCGGAGACGGACCCGGCCAAGACCGCGCTGATCCACCGCCTCCTCGTGCTCACGCGCGCGACAGAGCTCGTCGTCTCGAGCATCGAAGGCGCCATCCCAGCGCAACGGCTCGCCAATCCGGAGATCCCGGCCGAATTCTGGGACGAGTTTGCGGCGCGCGCTCGGGCTGATACCGCGCGTTTCATGCGGATGCTCGTCCCCATCTATGCGCGGCACCTCTCCAGGGAGCACCTCGAGGGGCTGGTGGCGTTCTACGAGACGCCGGTAGGTCGACACCTGGCGGAGGTGCAGCCGCAGCTGACGCGGGAGAGCATGACGGCGGGTCAGCAGTGGGGGGCGCAACTCGGAGCCGAAGTAGGGGCCGATCTCGCCGAGCGAGGCATTCGCGTCCCGTGAGCCAGCCGCGGCGGTGGGTTTCTCGCTACGATGGGGGGCCCACCGCCTCGTCCAGAAACTCTCTCGCCACCTCCTTGGCGTCCCGTTTCTCCACGTCCACCAGGTAATTCAGCCGCCGCATGGCCGCCTCGTCCAGCCTGCCGCCCAGCGCTCGAAGCGCCTCTCGGAGGCCCGGGAACCGTTGCAGGACCTCGCCCCGGACCACCGGAACCGCCTCGTAGGGAGGGAAGTACCCTCGGTCATCGATGAGGTGCACCAGATCCAGCGCTTGGACCTGGCCATCGGTGGAGTTGCCGGCGATGATATCGACCCGTCCCTCCGCCAGCGCCCGATAGGTGAGGCCAAGATCCATGACGGCGGGCTCACGCGCGAACTCGAGACCGTACGTCGCGGCGAGGCCCGGATAGCCGTCCGCCCGCTGCGCGAATTCATACCCGAAACCCGGTCGCCATCGGCGGGCATGTGATCTCGCTTCCGATAACGTCGTGATCCCCAAGCGACGCGCGTCCGCGCCACGCACCAACATCGCAAACGTGTTGTTGAATCCGAGCGGCTCCGTAAGCTCCAACCCCCACCGCGCGCCGTAGATACTGTCCACCTCGTGCCGCACTCGAGCTTTGTCTCTGAGCGTCGGGAGCTGGAAAATCGCCGAGTGCGCCGTGCCCGTGTATTCGACATAGACGTCGAGCTGGCCGGCCACAATGGCTTCGTGACATACGAACGTGCCGCCCAAAAAGAACTTCCGGTCCACCTCGAAGCCGCGGCGCTCCAGCTGTTGGGCCACGATCTCCCCCAGCAGCAGAGACTCGGTGAAGTTCTTCGAGCCCACGGTGATCGTGTGTCCCGAGGTGCAGGCACCGAGCCCGGCAGCCAACACCGCGCCCAACCACGCACTGCTTCTGGCGCTCATCGCCGTGTCCAATCCAGCCGACGCTCCACGACATGTAGTCCCCCGTCGGCCAGGAGCGCCAGCACGGCCGCTGGGACAGCTCCGGCGAGGATCTGCGCGTTGTCCACCATGGCCACGCCTGAGAAGATGAAAACGCCAAGGCCGCCGGCGCCGATGGCTGCCGCGATCGTCGCGATCCCCACCCCGATCACCGTGGCCACGCGGACCCCGGCCAGAATGACCGGTGCCGCGAGAGGGAGCTCGACCAAACGGAGAAGCTGACCATCGGTCATGCCCATGCCTTGCGCCGCGTCTCGCACCGCCCGATCGACACCGGAGATTCCCGTATAGGTGTTCCGAATGATGGGAAGCAACGCATAGAGAATGAGGGCGACAATGGCGGTCCTCGCCCCGATCCCGCCGATGAACGGCAGGGGTATCAGAAAGCCGAAGAGCGCCAGGCTAGGGACCGTCTGGAGGACGTTCGCCACGCCGAGCACCGGACCCCGGAGCTTCGCGTTCCGCGTGATCAGGATCCCCAACGGTAGTCCCACCGCCACCGCGATTCCCGACGACACGCCGACGAGCACCAGATGCTCCACGGTGCGCGCCCACACGAGTCCGCCGTTCCGTATTAGGTACTCCAGGAAACTCATGTTCGAAACCCCTGGACGAGCTCATTCGTCGACCGCGTGAACGCTTCGGGCGTGCCGACGAACACGCACCGTCCCTCGTCCATGAGCACGATCCGATCGGCAAGGCTCTCCGCTTCGGCCACGTCATGGGTAACGAACACCACCGTCTTCTCCAGACGGTGCACGAGACCGCGAAACTCTCTCTGAAGCTCGCTTCGGGTCAACGGATCTACGGCACCAAACGGTTCGTCGCACAGCAGCAGGGGCGGGTCACCCGCCAGCGCTCTGGCAAGACCCACGCGCTGGCGCTGCCCGCCCGACAGCTGGTGCGGGTATCGGTCCCGGAACTCCGCAGGTGGCAGACCCACGAGTGCAAGGAGTTCACCCACCCTCTTTCCAATCCGCTCCGCGGGCCACGCCATGAGCTTGGGTACGAGCCCCACGTTCTTGGCCACGGTGAAATGGGGCAGAAGACCGATCTCCTGAATGACGTAACCGATCGATCGTCGGAGCGTCACGGGGTCCCAGGACGCCGTAGAAATCCCTCCGACCACCACATCCCCCGCGCTCGGCCGCACCAACGCATTGATCAGACGCAAGGTGGTCGTCTTGCCCGATCCGCTTCGGCCCAAGAGAACCACTGTCTCCCCCCGCGAGACGATCAGGTCCAGTGGCCCTACGATTCGGCGGCCATCGATCCTGTACTCGGCAGATCGAAATGCCACGGCGGTATCGGAGAGATCCACGCAGTTGGCTCGAGCGGGTAGCGGCTACAGATTTGAGGGTGTGCGCCGCGAAACCCCCGAGGCGCAAGACCCGTAGAGAAAGACGATCATGAAGGGATTCATTGCTCGCGTCCTGATCACCGCCTTTGGACTCTGGCTGGCCGATCTGCTCCTCGCCGGTGTGCGCTTCGACGGTGCTCCCGCGCTCTTTCTCGCGGCCGCCCTCCTTGGCTTGGTGAATGCGATCGTTCGACCCGTGGTGATCTTCCTGACACTCCCCATCACCCTCGTGACGCTTGGCCTCTTTCTGCTGGTGATCAACGGGCTGATGGTGATGTTCGTTGGATGGCTCATGCCGTCTTTCCATCTCGCAGGACTCGGCCCGGCTATACTCGCTTCGATCATCGTAGGGCTCACGGGGTGGATCGCCAACGCATACATCGGCGACCGGAAGGTCGAAGTGTGGTCGGTGGGCCGCGATTAGCGGCTGTTCACTCCCCCACCACGACCGCGATCAGCTCCCGGCGACGGCGGCGGTTGTCGAGGTTGAGCACCACGATCTGCTGCCAGGTTCCGAGCGCGAGTCGGCCATCTGATACGGGAATGGCCACGCTCGTTTTCAGCAGCGCCGAGCGCACATGGGAAAAGCCATTGCCGTCGCCCCACCGTGCGTTGTGCGCGTAGTCACCGCGGACCGGCGCCATCACGTCGAGCGCACGCTCGAGATCCTTGAGCGCGCCTGATTCGTATTCGATCGTGGTGACCGCCCCAGTGGACCCCACAAGGTGCACCGCCGCGATCCCATGCTGAACCCCGGCCGCTGCCACCAGGCCCTCGACATCCGCGGTCACGTCGCAGTGCCCAAACTCCGCCGGGAGATCATACGTCCAACGTCGTTCGAGAACCATCGCGCTCCTCCGGGCTCGCTTGTTCCGCCCCTTCCAACCTCCCACCTTTCAACCGCCGCTAATCTACCCCCGACGCCTGTATATTGCCTCCATGCACGACCTCTCGTTCCTCCGTGACCTCATCATCGTCGTCGCCGCGGCCATTCCGGTGGTGGCGCTGGCGCAGCGATTTCGCATTCCGACCCTTGTCGGCTTCCTGCTCACCGGCATGGTCATCGGACCGCATGCTCTCGGTCTGATTCGGGATGCGGAGGAGGTCACGGGCCTGGCCGAGCTCGGCGTGATCCTGCTCCTGTTTACGATCGGGCTCGAGCTATCCCTGTCCCGGATCATCCGGCTCGGTCGCTTCCTGGTCCAGGGAGGGGGGCTTCAGGTGGGAATCACGATGGCCGCTGTCCTGCTCCTGGGACTCGCCTTCGGCGTGCCGTGGCGACAGGCCGTCTTCTTTGGTGCGCTCGTGGCGCTCTCGTCCACGGCCGTCGTCCTCAAGGTCTACAAAGACCGGGGAGAGCTGGACACGCCCCACGGCCGAGTCGTCGTCGCCATCCTGCTGTTTCAAGATCTCTGCGTGGTTCCCATGATGTTGCTGGTACCACTGCTGGCGGGCACGGGCGAGGGGCTCGCAGCTGCCGGTCGTGCCGTGCTCGTGAGCGTTGGGGTGGTGGGCGCGCTGGTGTTGGGGGGACGGATCGTCATTCCCTGGATTCTGGAGCGCGTGGTGGGCCTCGCGAACCGCGAGATCTTCACGTTGGGGATCGTCTTCTTCGGTCTCGGCGCGGCCTATCTGACGGCGAGCTTCGGGCTGTCGCTCGCCCTTGGGGCATTCATCGCGGGTCTCGTAATCTCGGAATCGGAGTATGGGCTCCAGGCGCTCTCGGACGTACTCCCCTTCCGAGACACCTTCACCGGCATGTTCTTCATCTCGATTGGGATGTTACTCGACCTGGGCTTTGTGGTGTCACACGCGCCGTTGGTGCTCGGCATCACGCTTGGCGTCATGTTCCTCAAGACCGTCGTTGGAAGCCTCGCCACGCGGTCACTGCGCCGGTCCGTGGAGGTGAGCGTGATCAGCGGACTCGGAATCGCTCAAGTGGGAGAGTTCTCGTTTGTGTTGGCGGGGGTCGCGGCCCCGTTTCAGCTCCTGGCACCGGATGAGTATCAGGTATTCCTGGGTGCGTCGATTCTCTCGATGCTGGCCGCCCCGTTCGTGATCGCCGGAGCCAGGATCGCGGCGTTCCAAGTGTGTCGCCTGGCACGGCTTCCGGCACTGGAGCTCCTGCCGCACGATGCCGAAGCCATCGCGCAGCTCGAGGATCACGTGATCGTGGTGGGCTACGGTGTCAACGGTCGGAATCTCGCGCGGGTGCTCAAGGCCGCCGGCATTGCCTATATCATCCTGGACCAAAACGGCCAGGCGGTCCGTCGGGCTCGCATGGAGCGGGAACCAGTCTTCTTTGGCGACGGCACGAGCCCGGAGGTCCTCCATCGCGTGGGGATCGAGCGTGCGCGCATCCTGGTCTTCGCCATCTCCGCTCCCGCCGATGAGCGCCGGGGGGTGGCCGTGGCACGACAGCTCAGTCCAGCCGTTCGGATCATCGTGCGCTCGCGCTACGTTGCCACCGTGGAAGACCTGCAGGCGCTCGGTGCCGACGAGGTGGTCCCGGAGGAGTTTGAGACGTCCATCGAGATTTTTTCCCGTGTCCTCCGGCTCTACGGCGTGCCGTCCAACGTCATCGAGCGAGAGGTCCGCGCCGTCCGAGGCGAACACTACGAGATGCTGCGGGGGTTAGCCCTCCCCGATCTCCGGCTCGACGCCCTCAAGCATCTCGGGGTCCGCGACGCATTGGATTCCGTGCAGGTCGAAAAGGGCTCGATAGCGGTGGCGGAAAACCCCGTATCCCTGAGTTTGCGGCGGGAGACCGGAGCGATGGTGATCGCCGTCGTTCGGGACGGTGTCGCGTTCTACACTCCGGATCCGGACTTTCGCTTTCGGGAAGGGGATACCGTCGTGCTGGTGGGGGACCGGCCGGCGCTGCAGCGGGCGGCAGCGATCTTCCGCGCCGCCGTTACCGGTTCGGTGCCGAGCTAGCGCCGCTTTCGAGCGGCGGGGTGCTCTCCACGGAAAAGCCGCGGCGGGTCATCTCCCCCCAGCCCTTGCGACGACGCCACGACGAAATCACGCCGCGGACTCGCCAATACGCCAAGAGTTGCCGAAACCCGATGTGCTCCAGCATCGCGAGCCAGAACAATCGCAGGAGATCGCTGTAGCGGGGGTATCGTCGGAACGTCAGCTCCTCGAGCCCGACGGCCGCGATGGAGAGCGCCGTGCCGAAGATGTACGCAACCATGAAGAACGCCATGACGTACAGCGCCGATGCCATGCCGAAGAGCACGGTCAAGGCAAAGACAATGTAGCCGGTAAACTCCACCACCGGTCCAAACAGCTCGAGAAAGAAGAAGTGGGGGAACGCCATGAAACCCACTTTGCCGAACCGCGGGTTGAACAGCATGCGGATGTGCCGTGAAAGCGACTCGGCCAACCCCCGCTGCCACCGATCCCGCTGACGTCCCAAGGGACCAAACTTCTCGGGACACTCCGTCCACGCGACCGGATCGGGGATGAAGGTGATCCGATACGGAATGTGGTTCTCCCGACAGTGTTGGTGCAGGCGAACCACCAGCTCCATGTCCTCACCCACGGTCCGTCCCGTGGTCTTTGCGCTGGCGAAGCCACCCGCGTCCACGACGATGGACCGGCGAAAGAGCCCGAAGGCGCCCGAGATGATCAGCGTGGCGTCCAGAGCGGACCAGCCCATTCGGCCGGCGAGGAAGGCCCGCAAGTACTCCAAGACCTGTAGGCGCGCCAGATAGTTCTTGGAGAGCCGAACGTCGGTGACGACGCCGTTGCGAACCGAGCAACCGTTGACGATGCGAATGATTCCGCCCGCGGCAACGGTGGAGCCGTCCTCCAAGAACGGTCGTATGATCCGCGTCAGAGCCTCTCGCTCGAGCAGCGTGTCGGCGTCCATGGCGCAGAAGAACGGGGTCACGCAGATATTGAGCCCCGCATTGAGGGCATCCGACTTACCACCGTTCTCCTTGTCGACCACCCAGAGATTGGGGTACTGGCGGCTCCGATAGATCCGACGAACCACCGCGGTCTCCAACTCGGCAGTGGGAAGTCGTGCGGCGGGCTTGAGATCGAAGGCCTCCAGCATCCGGTCCACCGTAGCATCCGATGATCCGTCATTGACGAAGATGATTTCGTATTGCGGATAGTTCAGCGCTAGCAGCGATTCGGTGGAGGGGACGCAGGTCAACTCCTCGTTGAACGCCGGGACGATGATGGTAATGGGGGGCGCACCGGCGGACGCAATCAGCTCGCGGATGTCCAGCGACTTCAGGCGACGAGCGTACTTCTTGAGCGCCTGAAAGGCTACGAGGCTCGTGAAGAGATACACCGTATTCAGGAGCACGAAGTACGAGAGCACCACGATATTGAAGAACTCGAGGATGCCTTGCGCGATCTGTCCGATCACTCGTGCACCTCCCCGAGGACCTGCACCGCGACGGACGCGCGCTTGTGTCCGGATGAAGCGATCTTGCGCAACACCTCCACATCACCGGCTTCTCGCAACGCGCGCGCAGCGTTGATCGCGACCCAGTGCGATTCGTCTTCGACGGCAACCTGTCGGAGGAGCGCCATGTCAGTGGCCTCCCCGATGCTGCCGAGCGCCTGGGCGGCGGTCGCGCGTACCACAAAATCGTCGGACTCGAGGAGCCGCCGAACCAATGTCAGGTGGACATCGCCGCCCACCGTCCCCAGCAGCCGCAAACAGGAGGCGAGCAGATCGCGTCGGTGTTCGGTCTCCAGCACCCCGGCCGCCACCGGCGCAGACTCGAGGTCGTGCAGGTGCCGGAGCGCCGTGGCGGCGATCGCCCGCACGCTTTGGTCGATGGTTCGGTTTCCCAGGGTTCGTCGCAACGCGGGGGTCACCTCGGGTCCCATCGACGACAGCATCGAGGCCAGAAAGCTCGGCCGCCAGCTCGTGAACCGATGGAGTCGAGCCAACACGGCATCGGCGTATTCCGGAGTCTCCTTCTTGGCGAGCGCTCGAGCCGCGATCATGGCCACCAGCGGCGACTTGTCGTCGAGCGCTGCCACAACCGTGTCGGCGTGATCCGGCAGCCCCAGTTCGCCAAGCGTCTGGACCGCCCGCGCGCGCCGTTCCGCATCGGCACCCCGAGCCCGTGCCGCAACCGGACCGAGAAATGGTGCGGCCACTTGCCGCAGTTTCGTCCGATCCGTGCCCCGAACGCGTCGGGCGTACCGCAGCACGAGATCCACGAAGTAGAGCTCCTCGTCCCGATCCACGAGCTGCAGAAGCTCTGGCGGCGCTAACTCCCCGGATAACACCTGCAGCAGTTTGGGTTCCCACCTGGCTTCTAATCGCTCCCATCTGGCGGCCGTGCGGACATTCTTGAACCGCAGTAAGATCGTGATCAACGCCAACAGCAGTGAAACAAAGAAAAGGGCGCCGATGGCGATGATCAGAAGCAAGAAAATCCGGTCTTCCATCAGTCGCGAAAAGGGCAGCTGCAGCGCGAATGCCATCGATAGCATCACGCTGGCCGGCCTCTCGGCGACGGATCCGAAACCGGATACCGCTCCACGAGCCACGAATACGCCACGCTCCGCTGATCCGCCCGCTCTCAGCGCACCGAGTTCCGCGCGCTTTCGACGAGCCGATGGATGCGCGCCCTGAGCTCCGCCGATGAGAACGGCTTCGTCATGTAATCGTTCGCACCCAACTGAAATGCCCGCACGATATCTTGCTCACTCCCGAGTGACGTGAGCATGAGGACCGGCACCTCCGTGAACTCCGGACGCTCTCTGAGCCGCTGAAGGAGCTGAAAGCCATCCATCCCCGGCAGCTTCACGTCCAGGACGAAAAGCGACGCCGTGCTCAGCTCGGTGACGTTGGCCAGGAGATCGGTGCTGCTCAGGAAGTGGCGGACCTGGAAGCCCTCTCGAGCTAACCGATGCTGAATCACGTTGGCTGTGACTTGATCGTCCTCGGCCAGGACAATCATGCGCGCCTGACGGGCCGGCTCATCCTCGCTCGATATCACGCGCTCATCGCCGCCGGTGCGAGCGACGTACAGCAATCGATCAGCCTCCGTGATCACCTCGGGCAGGGGGGCTCCGCCGGCCACCGCCACCACGCCGGCCGAGAAGACGGCGCTCGGCTCGGATCCATCTCCCAACGCCCGCAGCGCCTTGTTCAACGCCAGCGTGGCACCGCGCGCGCCCGTCCCGGGAAACAGCACTACGTAGTCGTCACCACCCCACCGCGCGATCACATCCACCTCCCGCAACGACTTGCTGAGTGCCTGGGCAAACGTGCGAGCGGAGGCATCGCTCCGACCACCTTCCCCACCCCGCTCCAATCCCACGACCGCCAAGGCCATGGAAGTCTTGTTACGCGCGCTCAAGGAAGCGTGGTAATCGTACGTCTCGCTGAACGCCGCACGATTCAGGAAGTGGGTAATCGGATCGCGCCGCGGCTCGGACCGAATCTCGCCAAATCGCTGGAGCGCGCTCACGACCGCCGGTGCCAGGGCGTCGCCGTTGATGGGACGGGTCAGAAACGCGTCCGCTCCCAAGGCAAAGCACTCTGCCCGCCCCACATCACCCGCGGGCTTCGCCAGAACAAAAATCGGGAGCCCCGCCGTATCCGGACGACGGCGTAGCTCCACCAAGAGATCCCGGCCATCACGATCCGGCAGCACGAGATCCAACAACACGAGCCCCACTTCATGGCGGTCGAGCAGCTGTTCGGCTTGCGTTGCGGTCAGTGCGACGAGCACCTCGCGATGCCGATCGGCGAGCGCCGCCGTGGCTGCCCGGGCCACACCTTGGTCAGCCCCGATGTACAGCACCTTCACGACGGCGGTGTCCACGACCGCCGTGACCGTTCGCAGGGTGTCGACCAAGCCTGCCGCCACGGTGCCGAGCTGGCCGTTCTCCGCTTCCAGCAGCTCGCCAGCCGCTTCGCTGATCTCAGAAAACCCGAAGCACTGACCGGAGTCCCTCAGCCCCCGAGCGATCCGGCGGAGTGAGGCTGGGGCGTCTCCATCATTGTCGCTCAGCGCCCGGAGCGCCCGATCGAGCGCCTCGATCTGGAGCGAGAGTCCCTGACAATACCAACGTCGCGCGTCATCGATCATAGCGATCTCGGTTGAGTACAAGTGTCGTCGATGGGCCGGAATCGGAGCGGGTGGGAGGATCCGCGTGGACCACCACCGAATGGCAAACGTCGACCCGCAGCGCGGCTCGATGGGAATGACGAGCAGGTGGGGGGACGGATCGGGGTCGCCACACGTCCCCCGGCGGCCCTCCGGACATCGCGCGGGGATGGAGGGTCACCCCGCTGTCCGCCACATCAGCCCGCCGCACGGACGAGCCCCATCGGTACTCCCCCACGAGCGAGTTTTCCGCTGCTCTAGAGCGCGGCCCCGACGGCCCAGAGCGCGCCGCACCACCCCTTCGGCGCCCTGCTGGGACGCGGAAGCGGCGGCTGCGGACACCCCCGTGCCGGAGAGAGCCTTGTAACGGATTGATAGCTAACAAGTTACGCCTTTCTGAGCAAGTCGGCTCGCAATCTGCCCAACTGCCGAATCTGCAAGGCGCTACCCAGCCATGGCGTGCCGTAGGTCACTTAATCATTAGAGGATAGGCGGCAGGCGCGGCAGGGGCGGGGGCCAGATGGGACGAGGGGGCACGTGCGGCAGGAAGGGACTGCACAGACCCTCATCGACGTCAGTCTCCATCTCCGCCGCATCTTGCGCACGGCTCCTGCCTCTGCTCGCACCCCGTCGCATCTGCCGCGCCTGCCGCCCTCGCTTCCCACACTCCGCGTGGCACGCATCACACAGGCGTGCGCGGCTCACGACACGATCACGTTGTGGTCTTTTCGCCAACGCTTTGGTGCAAACAAACCGCAGGCGTGCAATCGATGACCGATCGTGCGTGGAAATATAAAAAAGTTGTCCTTCTTCGTCCCACTGTGGTCGGAGATCACGTCGTCGCGATCCCGATTTCTTCTTCATGGTCAGCGCTCAACAGCCACGCGTAATCGGGGTCACCGCGCTATTCGCATGGCCAGTGTAGTTTGTCGCACGGTCGCGGAACCGGAGAAGCGATGACGCGTGACTCAGCTCACAGCACGGATGCAACAGTGCAGGCTACATGCAACATCGCGTTCGATGGACCGCAAAGAAACCCGAGCCTTCGCAGGAGGGACACATGAAGTTCCGAAACCGTTTGGTCGCGTTCGTTCCGATCGCGGCGCTCGCGCTCGCAGCGTGTAGCGAATCCACCGGACCCGGCTCCAATGCCGAGCCGTTGGATCCCGTGAGCGCGAATCAGCAAGCGCAGAGCATCACCACGTCGCTGGAGCAGAACCCGGCATTGCCGAGTCTCGAGATGCTCGAGACCACCGCCCCCATCCTTGGCGGATCGGCGGCGGGACAGCTCTTTCTGTCTACCGCGCCGTTCAGCCCCGGAGCGAACGGCGAGGGTCTGTCCGAGCGGCTCCAGCGGTTCGCCCGAACGGCGCAGCCGTATCTGAGTTCCGCCGAGCCGGCGGTCATCATTCCGGCCGACCTCTTGGGGAAGACGTTGGTGTACAACCCCAATACGGGTGAATACGAGGTCGACGAGACCTTGACCGACGCTCCCGCCAACGGCGTCCGCGTGATGCTGTACGCGCGGGATCCCGTCTTCGAGCGTCCGATTGGTGACGCGGTGGGCTACGCCGACTTCATGGACGTGTCGACGCCGTCGGCGGATGCACTTCAAATCATCGTCGTGCTGTATGACGTGAACGGCGGCAGTCCGGTCATCGATTACACCGCGAGCGCCTCCGTCGAGGTGCTGGGTGGCGTCACGGTCGTGTTCCGGGCCGTCGGTAGCATCAACGACGGGCTGGGTCGCAGCCTCACGTTCGACCTGAATCAGAGCATCTCCGAGGAAGAGCGGATCGAGCTGGATTACGACCTTACAGCGGAAGACAATGGTGTTACCATTCACTTCGAGGCCATGGCGGGCCCCACGCTGGATGGCGTGACCTTTTCGCTCTCGGTCTCCAACGGGTCGGAAGCTCTGGTTCTCTCGTTCACGGTGAATGAGGCGGGCATCAATGGCCTTCTCGACCTGCCCAACACCACGAACGACATCTCCATCACCGTCGTGGGTGAAGAGTGGGTCATAGAGCATACGGAAGGTGGCGAGATCACCGAGGACGAGGCACAGGCGATCCGGCAGATGTTCCAGCTGCTGGAGCGGAT
This sequence comes from Gemmatimonadales bacterium, assembly GCA_041615815.1. Classification (GTDB taxonomy): domain Bacteria; phylum Gemmatimonadota; class Gemmatimonadetes; order Gemmatimonadales; family GWC2-71-9; genus JBDHDH01. Next base: position 123,676 of record JBFJCP010000003.1, read on the forward strand.
CGAGCATGTGGTCCGCAAGCTGATGCGGCCGGCACATCGGATTCTGAACGTGCCGTTGTTCGCAATCGACTAGGCACCGCACTCCGGTTGCACCTCTTAGCCGGCGTCGTCGCCGCCGCCCTTGTGGCGGCGTGCGACACGCCGGCTTCGTCTTCCCATCTCCTTTTCCGTGAAGGCCGCGCGGTTGCGGCGGCTGGAGACTCGCTGCTTGCAGTAGCGCGCGCCGGCAACCGAGGCGTCCTGGTCTACAGCCGAGGCGGGGATTCCACCTTCACGTTCGGGACGGGAGAGCTGGTCAGCCCGGTTCACGTTCAAGAGATGGGCGGGCGGTGGTTTGTCTCGGATGTGGAGGGTGGACGTCCCCAGATCGTCCTGTTTTCCACCGACGGCGTCTTCGAGGAACGCATCGGCCTCGACACCCTCGCCTCGGCCGCCCACCAATTCGCCGTGCTCCCTGACCGGCGCATCGTGGTCGAACACCCCGACGGCCGGTTGCTGGCCCTGGGACCGGACTCCGTCACGACGTTCACCACCACCGAGCAGAGCGAGCGGGCGGGGCTCATGGTCGCGGCGGGGGGTGGTGTCCTCCACGCCGTGCCCGGGCGTCACCTCACCCTCTACAACGTGAACGGCAATGTCCGGTGGCGGCTCGAGTGGCCGTGGCACGACCGTGCGTTCGTGGCCGACCTCGCCGTGGACGCCCAGGGTCGCAACTACGTGATCGCCGGCGAAGAGGGCCGCAACAGCTTCGTGACCTTCACGCTCTCTCCCACGACGGGAGAGATCCTCCGCTGGTCCGTTCCAGGACCATTCACCACATTTGTCGTCGATCGGTTGGGTGAGGTTCGCCCGGACACCGTGGGCGGGTGGTGGAGTGAGAACGGAACGCGGGAAGCGCCTTAGTATTTCAGGTTCGCGGTCTGTGCGAACTCCTTCAGGAGCCGCTCCTGCTCCTGAGAAAGCTTTTCCGGAATCTTGACGTCGATCTCCACAAACTGGTCTCCGCGTTTGCCGTTTCGCTCGATACCCTGACCGCGAATACGGAATTTGCGTCCCGGCTGAGTCCCCGCGGGGATGCGAAGCATCACACGTTTACCGTCGACCGTACGCACGCGGATCTTCGTGCCGAGGACAGCTTGCGCGAGATTGATGGGAATCGTGCAATGGAGATCGACACCGTCACGTTTGAAGAACCGATCCGATTTCACGTTGAACGTGGCGATGAGGTCTCCGGCGGCCCCCCCACCGGGGTGACGTTGTCCTTGGCCCTTGAGTCGGACCCGATGTCCCGTGTCCGTCCCAGCGGGAACCGTGACGAGCAGCCGCTTGGGAACCGACACCTCACCCTGGCCGGCACATCTGGGACACGGCTCGCTGGGCACCCGCCCCTGTCCCCGACATGCGGGACACGGTCGATGGACGGCGAACGAGCCCTGACCAAAGCTGACCGTTCCCCGCCCGCCGCATTCAGAGCAGGTGTCTACTCGCGCACCCGGCGCTGCACCGGATCCTCCGCAAGTGGGGCAGGCTTCACTGACCGAGACCGTAATGGGGATCTTGCCCCCGAGCGCGGCCATCCGGAACGAGACGTCCACAGACATCTCGATGGGCTCCACCCCGCTGGTCTTGCGACCCTTCCCGAAAATCGACGAGAACAGGTCCCCCAAACCACCAAACCCGCCGAACCCACCACCGCCACCTCCCCCACCCCCGAAGTCGAAATCCTCGAAGCGAACGCCGCCCGGACGGCCGGTCCGCCCGCTCCACGGACCGCCCGGCCCACCGAACGCTCCGAGTTTACGCATGGTATCGTACTTCTTCCGCTTCTCAGCATCACTCAAGACCGAATTGGCCTCTGAGATCTCCTTGAAGCGCTCGGCGGCCGTCGCGTCGTTGGGGTTCGCGTCCGGATGGTACTTCTTCGCGAGACGGCGATAGGCCTTCTTGATCTCGTCGGTGGTCGCCTTCTCGCTGACGCCGAGAACCTGGTAGTAGTCCTTGACCGCCGGCATCGCTTAGCCCGATTCCTCCTCGTCCGGCGTCATCGCCACGCGGACGCGTGCCGGTCGCAGCAGCACATCGCCAAACCGATACCCGACCTGCAGCACGGCAGCGACGGTGCCGTCGTCGTCGGGTGAGGACGCCGGAACCGTCCCCACCGCCTCGTGCCATTGCGGGTCGAAGCGCTCACCGGCCTGCCCGATCCGAGCCAGCCCGGCTGTCTCGAGGTCGCGCAAGAGCTTCCGTTCGACGAGGCGCACACCCTCCAAGACGTCCTGGACCGAGGCTTGTGCCGCATCGAACTCCGTCACCCGCCCCATGTCATCCAAGGCGTCCAAGGTGTTGGCCACGACCTCCGCTTGCGCGCGAGCGCGGATCTCCTGGCGCTCCCGGGTCACCCGCTTGCGGAAGTTGTCGAACTCGGCGGCCAGCCGCAGATAGCGGTCCTGGACCTCATCCACCTCGGCCGTCAGCCGGCGGATCGCCTCGTCGGCCGGCTCGACCAGCGCCGCACCGCCATCGGCGGGCGGTCCGTCCGTAGCAGGCCCCGCCTCCTCCGGCGAAACGCCTTCTTCGCGGAATTGTGCGGAGCTATCCTCGGGAGGCGCCTGATCGGCAGGGGCTGAGGCCTGCTGCGCGTCGTATCGGTCCTGCGGCATATTTCGCTCGCTCATTCGTGCACGCTACCCTCTATTTTACAATGACTTACGCGTTCTCAATCTAACCAGAAGAACGCAAGGTGCATACCGCCACAAATCTGCCAGTTTGACTCGTGACCTCCGTGCCCGTTCTACTACGGCCCACCGGCCGCCTTGGCTTCACCGTGTGCGAGGCGCACGAGGTTGAGGGCGGCCTGAGCCGCCCGCCCGCGGATCTGGTCGCGGCCTCCAGGGAGTCGCACAGAAACCGTACGGCGGACGTTACGGACCCGCGCGGAAAGGCAGACCGTGCCAACCGGCTTCTCCAGCGTACCCCCTGAGGGACCGGCGATGCCCGTGACCGCGACCCCGGCATCAGCGCCGAACCGGCGGAGGGCCCCGTCCACCATTGCCTCCGCCACGACCTCGCTCACGGCGCCGTGCGCTTCGATCAGCTCCGCGGGGACGCCCAGGTCATGGATCTTGGACTCGTTCGCGTAACTAATGACGCCACCCACGAACACCGCTGAGGATCCTGGAATGGCCGTGAGGCGGCTCCCGACGAGCCCCCCGGTGCAGGACTCGGCCACGCAAAGTCGGAGTCCGTCCCGGCACAGCAGCTCCAGGACCACCGCCGCGAGGTCGTCGTCGTCCGCGCCATACCAGCATGTCCCGAGGTGGGCCCGCGCGGCGGAGATTGCTCGCTCGAGCGCGCGATCCGCGCGGTCAGGGGGCTGTCCCCACACCGTGAACCGCAGATCGACCCCCCCGATCTGAGGAAGGTATGCCAGCGTCGCCGGCGCCAGGGTGGCTTCGAGCTCGCCGAGTATTTCCGCCAGTCGTGATTCTGCAATGCCGGTCGTCCGCAGTATCCGGGAGCGAATGACGCGCAACGGCCCGCCCGACCGTTGAAGCCGGTCTTCCAGCCGGGGGACCACTTCGTCCCGCATGAGCGCCCGCATCTCAAACGGCACCCCAGGCAGGAGGACCGCGGTGCCCGGTGGACCTTCCATCCAGAGCCCGGGAGCGGTGCCTTTCCGATTGGGCAGGACGGTGGCGCCGCGGGGGACCTCTGCCTGACATCGGTTGGTCTCCGGCATTGGCCCCCGGCCCATCGCGGCAAACCGTTCGCGGAGCCTTTCGAGATAGGCCTCGTCGAGCTCCAGGGGGGCGTCGAAGATATCTGCGATCGCCCGTTTGGTTACGTCGTCCTTTGTCGGTCCTAGGCCACCGGTTGTGATAACGAACCCCGACCGCCGGAGGGCACCTGCCACGGCCTCGTGGATCGCCGGCCCCGCGTCCCCGACGGTGGTATGACCGGCGACCCGCGCGCCCACCGCCGCCACGGCTTGCGCGATTTCGGCTGCGTTGCTGTCGAGAGTGAACCCGAGCAGGAGCTCGGTTCCGATGGTGACGATCTCAAGATCCATCGCCGGGGGCGCTACCCCCCGCGGGGGTGCTGCGGAAGAGCCGGCGGTAGCGGTACATGTAGACGGCCAGGGAATACGCCGTCAGCAGCACGGCGCCGGCCAAGGTGATGGCCACGAGCGCACCGTGAAACCGATCCCACAGCGCGCCCAACCACCCCCGCTCCCACCCGAAGGCCACCCGCATGTCTTTCCATGCGAACCACGCAATCGTGGCGCCAATGAAGATGTCCTGCACGATCGTCTTCGCCTTCCCGGCTCCCCCGGCCGCGATGACCACCCCTCGCCGCTTGGCAAGCTGGCGGAACAGCGTCATCACGACCTCGCGACCAATCAGCAGGATGGCGACCCACAGCGGGAGGCTACCCCACCACGGGATCTCATACTCATGCATCGGGTACCTGGTGATCCAATAGATGGGGATCAAGGTGGCAAACAGCAGCAACTTGTCCGCCAGCGGATCCAACAGCTTGCCGAGGTCGGTAATCTGATCCCGCTCGCGGGCGAGCCGGCCGTCATAGATATCGCTAATGGCGGCAGCCAAGAACACCACGAAGGCAATCAACTTGGGCAGATATCCGGTGATGAAGGGGAGGAGAGCAATCACCGGTGCCAGCGCGATGCGCGTGACGGTCAGAATGTTGGGCAGCGTCCAGATCATTTGCACTTCCATCACCGCGGTCCGGGTTCCGTTTCCTGCTGCCCTGCGCCCACCCCCCCTAATTTACATCCCCCGCACCCCCGGGCCTCCAACATTCCGCGTGAAGCTCATTTCAGAATTCTCACCGCCCATCCTCCCCTCTGTGCGGGCTAGCTCAGCGTCTTGAGCACCATCTTGGCCACGGCGCGGAGGGTGTCGAACACTCCATCACCCGTGACCGCGACCGATTCGAAGAAGGGTACCCGCTCGATCCACGTCCCGTTCACTTGGTGGATCAGCATCTCACCGTTGTTGAAGGGGTCCGGCGTGGGCTTCTGCTTAGCCGGGTCTTCCACCGGCCAGCCGGGATTGAGCGCGTCCTGCAGCGTCGTGACGGGCGCCGCATTGGGAAGATCTCGTTTGTTGTATTGAATGGCGAAGGGGATCTTGGTGAGATCGTAACCGTACTCCGCCATGTTGTCATACAGGTTTTGCATGGACTCGATGTTCGCTTCCATGCGTTCCATCTGACTGTCGGCAACGAAAATGACGCCGTCGACCCCTTTGAGAATCAACTTCCGCGAGGCGTTGTAATAGACCTGCCCAGGGACGGTATAGAGATGGAATCGCGTCTTGAACCCGCGGATGGTGCCGAGGTCGACGGGAAGAAAGTCGAAGAACAGGGTTCGCTCGGTTTCCGTGGCCAGCGATACCATCTTTCCGCGGGTCTCCGGCGCGAGCTTCCCAAAGATGTGCTCGAGGTTCGTCGTCTTGCCGCCCAGACCGGGACCGTAATAGACCAACTTACAGTTGATCTCCCGCGAGGCGTAGTTGATCATCGACATCAGTAACCGCGCCTCCCTCGACTACTCCCCAAAAAGTCGGTCGATCTCGTCCTCGGCCCCCTCCAGCAGTCCGGCACCCGGCCGGCGCTGATCGTCCGCGGAGGGGGTACGGCTGAACATCTCTTCGAACAGCTTCGACAGCTCGAGGACCGTCTGTTTGACCCGGAGCCGGACCATACCCACCGTCGTTCGCTGATCGAAGAGTACTACCAGAATCACGCGCCTTGCGATATCCGCCAGGTACATCGATTCTTTCTCGCCCTGATGAAACAGTGATGCAAACTCGGGCTCGCCGATCATCTTTGCCAATTGATCGTTGGCGCTGAAATCCGCCGCCGTGAGCGAGGCAAAGGCGGTCGGATCGAACGACAGACGCTCACCGGCATTCGCGAGGAGCTGGCCGGTCCGATCGACGAGCAACGCGCAGCGCGCGTTTGACTCCTTGAGGAACATCGTCAGATGTTCCGTGATCCGGTGGTAGTCACGCTCGTCGAGCGACCAGGTACCAGCACCTGCCATGTATCTCTCGCTTACCCGAGTTTTGTTTCCATGCGCCGGATGATCGTTTCCGCCCGTCGGCGGAGGATGGGATGTTGCTCCCAAGCCAGGTAATCGCGCAAAAGACGTACCGCCTCCACGCTCGGATGCCCGTTGAGATAACCTAAGGCGGACAGGCGACGCAATGGATGTCCGCTGAAGAGGTTGCGACGGTACTTGCCCATCGAGTGCTGCGCCAGTACGGCTCCCAGTAAGGAGCCCACACCAAACGCGAGCAGTGCCGCCTTGGTTTTGCGGCCAATCATGGCGTCATCTCCCGTCGCGCGGCAAGCGCCTGCGCAATGGTCACACCGTCGGCATATTCGAGATCGCCGCCCACTGGCAGCCCAAGGGCGATCCGCGTCACCCGCACGCCGCTCTGGGCCAACATCTCTCGCACATACGTGGCGGTCACCTCGCCTTCCATCGACGGATTCGTCGCCACGATCACTTCCCGCACGGCTCCACCGTTGGCGAGACGGCCCCGCAGGCTCGCAAGACGCAACTCATCGGGTCCGATCCCGTCGAGCGGCGACAGGTGTCCACCCAGCACGTGGTACCGACCGCGATACTCCCCCGTGCGCTCGATGGGCAAAATGTCCGACGCCTCCTCCACGACACACAACACCGAGCCGTCCCGTCGTGGATCGGCACAGATGGGGCAGGGATCGGCCTCGCTGAGATTCCCGCACTCCGAGCATGGCTGGACGCGCTCGGCGATACCCCGGATGGCCTCTGCCAGCCGGGCGACGGTTTCGGGCGGCTGTTTGAGCAGAAAGTACGTCAGGCGCGTCGCCGTCTTTCGCCCGATGCCCGGCAGCTTGGACAGCTCGCCGGTGAGCTCATCGATCGCCGACACGCGCTCAGAGCGGCAACTGAAACGGCAACGGCAGTCCGCCCGTGACCTTGCTCAACTCGGCTCGGTACAGCTCTTCGGCTTTGCGCTGTGCATCGCTCACGGCCGCCAGCACCAGGTCCTCGAGCATCTCGACGTCCCCGTCGGCGGCGGCCGCGGGGTCGATCTGGATCGTGCGAATCTGTCCTCGGCCATCGGCAGTGGCTTTCACCATCCCGCCTCCGGCCGAGCCGGTCACCGTCCGCTGCGCCAGCTCGGTCTGCATCTGGGTAATGCGGCCCTGCATCTGCTGTCCGAGCTGAAGGAGTTGTGAGAGGTCCGCCATCGCGTCGTGCTCGATTCTCTTCTCGGAAAGGCTCGAATTTGTGCAAGCTACCCTGGCCTCAGGGACGCCGCAAGCAACCACGTCACACCGAGTTTAAGTCATTCCAGGAGTTCGAGATCCAGCGCATCCGCCACGGTGTCGAGCGCCGGGTCCTTCGCCCGCCATGACTTGACGCGCTCCTCCTGATCGCCCGTACGGCTGAGCCGCTGTGGCTCGGCCTGGGAGGTGGGGGTTTCGCCTTGCTCGTCTGGGCGGCACTCGACACGGAGGCGCCACCCCGTGACCCGCTGAATCGCCGTGCCGATCAGGGCGGTACTCTGCTGCAGGCCCTGAAGATGGACATCGCTCTGGGTCACTTCGAGGGTCACGCCATGCGCCGTGACTGCCACCGGCCGAGCGTGGGCGAGCGCCTCCCGCACCATACGCCGTTTCTGCCCTACGGCCTCCAGCACGGCGGGCCACACCGCTTCGAGCCCCGTCACGGACGGGGGGTCTCCCGGCGTCGGCGGTGCGGGCGCCGCCGCGCGTGGGGCCCGGCTCGCACCCGCCGTCTGTTTGGGACGCGGCACCCGAGAGACCGGTTCCGCTGGCGCATCTCGCCGGGTGACACCGAGGGCATCGAGCACAGCCTGAATCTCCACCGTGCGGTCGAGGAGCGACCACTGCACGAGGAGCGTTTCCACGTGCAGACGGACGTTCGGACTTCGCCGGATCAGGACCTCGGTCTCGCCAAAAAGCCTCAGCATTCGCAACACGTCTCCCTCGCCACACCGCTCCGCGTTCCGCCGGACCGCGCTCCGAAGGACCTCGCTCACGCCCTCGGCTTGCGCACCGACGATGTGCAGGAGGAGCGCCCGCAGGGCCTCACCGGCTCCGTTGGTGAACTCGATCAGGTCGGCACCGGCTTCGACGAGCCGGGCCACGAAGGGGAAGACGTCCGCCGTGCGGCCTTCCACGACAATGTCCAGCAATTCGGCATAGACCTCGTCGTCGATGAGCCCCAGGGCATCCCGCACCCGCGTCGCCGTCACGGCACCCTCTCCGAACGCCAACGTCTGATCCAGCAGCGACAGAGCATCCCGCAACGCGCCGGAGGCTACCCGGGCAATCAGCTGCGCCGCATCGTCCTCCAGCACGATGTTCTCCGCCTTCGCAACGTATTGCAGGCGCTCGGTGATTGCCTGCGGCCCGATCCGCCGAAAATCGAAGCGTTGCACCCGGCTGAGGACCGGTGCGGCGGTATTGGCAATCTTTTGGGGTTCGGTGGTTGCGAACACGAACACGACCCGCGCGGGTGGCTCCTCCAGAATCTTGAGCAGCGCATTCCACGCTTCCCTGGTCAACATGTGCGCTTCGTCGATGATGTACGCCTTGTAGCGTTCCGCACCGCTGGCCGCATACATGGCCCGCTCACGAAGGTCACGAGCATCATCGACACCCCGATTGCTGGCGGCGTCGATCTCGACGACGTCGAGGTTGGCGGCGCCGGACCAGATCCGGTGGCAGGAATCACATGCGCCACAGGGCTCGCCCGGGGGTGCGGCATCCGTCCCTCGGCGCTCGCAGTTGAGGGACATGGCCAAGATCCGCGCCGCAGAGGTCTTCCCCACGCCCCGAGGACCCGTGAGCAGGTACGCGTGGGCGACACGGTCCTTGGCTACGGCACCCGTGAGTCCGGCCGCCACGTGTTCTTGCGCGACGAGTCCGGAGAAACGGGTTGGTCGATACTTCCGGGCGAGTGCAGTACGTGTCATGAGAGGTAAACGCCCCAGGCTCCCCGAAGCGACGCCGACCATCGCTTAGCGCTGCTACCTTCACGGTCCTGACGCGGTTCGCGCGCCTGCGCCCTCCGGACCTGGGGCATGCGAAAGCTAGTGAACCGACAGGTGATGGCAAAGTGGAGAGACCAAAGCGGCAGCAGTGGACGCCGTATCGCTGCCGCTGCGGCCCGCGCGCTCGTTGCTGCGCACGAGGCGAGTGGCGAGGCGTGGCCACTCACCGATGCCCACCCCACTTGGACCACGTCCCGGGAATGAAGAGCACCAGCAGTGTGTAGAACTCCAGCCGCCCCAGCAGCATGAGCGCGGATAGGATGAGATGGGCTGCCCCTCCGAGATCGCCATAGTGGGAGGCCGGGCCCACCGCTCCCAACCCTGGCCCAATACTCGACATCGCCGCCAGGGACGCACTCGTGGCGGTCACGATGTCGTTCCCCAAGACGGTCAACAGGATCGTTCCCAGGCCGTGGGTAAGCATGTATAACGCCAGAAACGCCAGAACGTTTGCCATGATGTCCGACCGGATCGTGCGTCGCCCGAGCTTCGTCGCGATCACGGCGCGCGGGTGGAGCACTTTGCGCACCTCGCTGGCAGCATGTTTCAGCACGACGACCGACCGGACGACCTTGAAGCCGCCGCCCGTGGACCCCCCCATGGCCCCCACGAACATCAGGCCCAACAACAAGACCTGACAGAAGGCCGGCCATGCACCAAAATCGGCGGTCACGAACCCTGTGGTGGTGTGCACCGCAGCGACGTTGAAGAACGCCTCCCGCCATCCGTCCACGCCCCAGTCGCCACCCGAGAGTCCCAGCGCCAGAAAGACCGCAGCTGCGGACGCCACCATGATCCCGAAATACCAACGCCACTCGGCGTCGCGAAACCACGTCCCGGTCTTCCCGGTGAGAAACCGGTAGTTGAGGGTGAAGTTCGTGCCCGCAATCACCATGAATATGATGGTGACCCACTGAATGGCGGGCCGGTACGCACCGAGGGACGCGGTACGGGTCGAGAACCCGCCCGTGGCCATGGCGCTCATGGCGTGATTGACGGCGTCGAACGTCGACATGCCGAGAAACAGATAGATTGCCGCCAAGAGCACCGTGAAGAACGCATAGACGCCCCATAGCAACCGTGCCGTCGATGCAATGCGTGGCTTGAGACGTTCCTCCGGCACTCCCGGCGCCTCAGCTCTGAACAACTGTGCGCCACCCATGCCGATCAGCGGCAGGATGGCGACCCCCAACACGATGATGCCCATGCCACCCAACCAGTGGGAAACCGAACGCCAGAGCAGAATGCTGGGGGGGAGGGCCTCGATCTCCGAAAAGACCGTCGCCCCCGTGGTCGTGAAGCCCGAGACCGATTCGAAGACGGCGGCGGGCACGCTGGGCGCGGTGCCGGTGAAGATGAAGGGCAGGCTGCCCGCCAGCACGACGGCCAACCAGCCCAGGCCCACCACGGCCAGCCCCTCTCGAGGGTTGATCGAGATCTCACGCGGCGTCGTACGCCACATGAGCCCACCGGCTCCGGCCGTCGTGACGACCGCGCCCGCCCAGGGAAGCACAGAGCCTTCGGGGATGGCGAAGCCCATGCAAACGAGCATCGCCCCCGCCGTCCACACGAGAAGTGCGCCGACGACGTGAAGGACTTCGAGAACGTTCACGCGGGGAAGAGCTTGGTCACCGCCCGAATCGCGTCGGGCAGCGCAAACACGATGGCGGTATCCCCGACCTCGAGCACATCGTGGCCGCGCGGAACGGTCACGTCGGTGCCGCGGACGATGGCGGCGACGATCGCACCCTCGGGGATATGAGCCTCAGCCAGCGGGAGACCGTGGAGCGGTGACGCGTGGGAAACATGGAACGCAATGGCCTCGGCGTTGCTGTCCTTGAAGGTCGCAACCCGGGTGACCGTGCCCCGCCTCACGTAGCGGAGAATGGCGTTGGCCGCCGACATCCGGGGACTGACCGCCGCATCGAGTCCCACCCGACGGGCCAACGCGATGTATTGCACTTGATTGACGAGCGTGATCACCTGTTTGGCGCCGGCATGTCTGGCCACGAGCGCCGCGAGAATGTTCGTTTCGTCGACCTCGGTGAGGGCGACGAAGCCGTCCACCCCACCCACGCCCTCGAGCTCCAGAAGCTCCAGGTCGGTAGCGTTGCCATGGAGAACCAGGGCCTTGTCCAAACGCTCTGCCAACTCTTGGGCCCGAGCGCGCTCCTTGACCAGCATGATTGCCTGCACACCATGATGCTGCAAAAGGCGAGCGAGATAGAACGCCTCATGGCTGCCACCCGCGATCATGACCCGCTTGAGGCTCGACGGTTGATGCCCGCACAGTTTGAGCGCCGTTCCAATGTCGCTGGCTGCCGCCACCACATAGAGCTGGTCTCCGGCGAGGACTTCGGTGGAGCCGGAGGGAACGATCGTCTCCCCGTCTCGGTCGATGGCCACCGTCAGCATCGCATGATGCCCCTCTTCGGCACCGATGTCCGCCAATCGACGCTGGGCGATGGGCGCTCCCTCACTCACTTTCAGACCGATGAATTGCACGGCACCGTCGGCAAACACGGCGATGTCCGTTGCCGCCGTCGACTGTAACAATCGAATCGTCTCGAGCGCCAACTCCCGCTCGGGATTGATCATGACGTCGACACCAAACCGCTCGGGATGCAGGTGCTGCTTTTCGACATAGAAGTCCGGGTTCGACACCCGGGCCACCTTGACCAATTGCGTGCTGCCGCGAGCACTCATGCAGCAAACGAGGTTCACCTCGTCCACGTTGGTCACGGCAATCAGCAGGCTCGCCTCCTTGAGACCCGCTCGCTCGAGAACCGCCGGGCTGACACCGCTGCCCTCCAACACCGCGACATCCAGGTGGCTGGCCACATAGTCCAAGCGGTCAGCGTCCACATCCACGACGACAACGTCATGATGTTCTGCCGCCAGACGCTCGGCAACATGATACCCGACCTCACCTGCTCCGACGACGATGATGCGCATCGACCCGTGGCTCACTCTCTCCGTCTTGTGGGTTGACGATGGGTGGGCGATGAAGATGCGACGGCGACCGACGCCGACGCGCCTTCGGCCCTAGTTCGCGGCGCCCTTCTCCAACACCCGGGCAATGATCTCGGCTGCCCGAGCCACGTCCTCGGTCGTGACGTTGAGATGCGTTACCGCCCGGAGGCGTTGGGAGCCGAACGGCACGACGAGCACCCCCGCGTCCGCAAGGCGTGGGACGACCGCCGCGGCCACCGTCGACCCCAAGAGATCCAGCATCACGATATTGGTCTCGGGGGGAACGGCACGCACCGCGGGATGCCCGTCCAAGCGCCCGGCGAACATTTTCGCCTTCGAGTGGTCCTCGGCCAGGCAGGGGAGGTGATGGTCGAGCGCGTACAGACCCGCCGCCGTCAGGATGCCCGACTGGCGCATTCCCCCGCCAAGCCGCCGACGGACCTCCCGAGCCTCCGCCACGAACCGGGCGTCACCGGCCACACAACTCCCCACGGGGCACCCGAGCCCTTTGGACAGCGACACCATGACTGAATCCGCACCCCGCGCTACCCGTGCCGGCTGGACCTCGAGCGCAACGGCAGCATTCCACAACCGGGCGCCATCCAGGTGTACGGGCACCGCCCACGCCCGGGCCTGCGCCACTAACCCGTCCCACACCTCCAAAGGCATCACCCGGCCACCGGCGGCATTGTGTGTGTTTTCGGCCGCGACCACACTCACCCGGGGCAGGTGGGGCGAGGACTGGCGCCAGGCGTCGCCAAGCAACGTGGCCGTCAGTATGCCGTTTGGGGTCGTGACCGTGCGAATTTGCACTCCCGCCAAGGCCGCCAGCGCCGCCTTTTCGAAATGCACGAGGTGGGCATTTGCTTCCACCAGCACTTCCGTCCCCGGCTCGGAGTGGACCCACATGGCCGTCTGGTTGGCCTGGGTGCCCGAGGGAAAGAACAACGCAGCTTCCATCCCGACGAGATCCGCAATCCGCTCCTCGAGTCGGCGCGTCGTTGGGTCACCATCCAGCACATCGTCGCCCACGTCCGCCTCCGCGATCGCCTGCCGCATCCCGGCCGACGGTTGCGTGACGGTATCACTCCTGAGATCGATCACCGAAGCGCCCACGACACAGCTCCCCAGTCGGACCGTTCTTACGCGAGCACCGCGCGCTGATCGCGTTGCCGACGCATCAGATCGTACGTTTCCGCCACTTCCCCTCCCAGCAGAAACACGATCGCCGTGAAGTAGAGCCAGACCACGAACAGCAAGACGGCAATGGCGTTCGCATTGGAGATCAGACGATCCACCGTGGCAAAATTCCCCAGGTAGAAACCATAGAGCCCCTTGGCCAGCTCGAACCCGAGCGACGCCACCGCCGCGGCAACCACTGACGTATCCCAGGGGACCCGGCGTGAGGGCAACACACGGTACACGATAAAAAAGAGCACGACCCCAAGTCCGAACGTCGAGAGCTGTGTGACGAAGCGTCCGAACCACGGCGCATCTGCCGCCCGCAGTGTGAAGATCGTGTTGATGACGATCAGGGCAAGGGTGACCAACACGAGGGAGAAGTCGAGAGCCTTTCCCACGAAGTACGGCCGTGACTCTTCCGTATCGAAGACCTCGTTGAGCGCGTTACGGGCGCTGCTGAATAACCGGGTCGAGAACCAAATGAACAATGGGATACCTAGCAGGGAGAGCTCGTTTCGGCTCTCGGCGATCCCCGTAATGAGCTCCTCCGCGCGGCGGAAGGGATCGGAGCCGCCGGCAGACGTCGATGGAAGGAGCTCCCGGAGAATGCGCAGCACGTCGTCCACGGCTTCGCCGCTGGTTTGCGCCACGTAGCCAAGCGCACTCAGCACCAACAGACCAAGTGGGAGGGCGGCGAGCAACGCATCGAAGGTGAGCGCGCTCGCCAGGAACAGGACATTGTCCTCGTACGCGCCGATGAGCACTCGGCGCAAGAAACCGACAGGGGAAAACGCCCAGCCTCGCCGGGCAGGGGTGGTCAAGAGCTCATTGGTGAGACGTCAGTGACTAGGCGTCGGCGTCGGCTGGTGAACTCGCCTTCCCTCGGGCGGAGCGCGCGTCCGCGAGGCGCCGCTCCAGTTCGTCGCGGGCCGAGGACACCGCGGCCTTGCCCGCCTCAACCGCATCCTTGGCTCCCGCCCGTTTCTCCTTGATGGTGCGCCGCGCCGTCTCGAACCCCTCCTCGACCCGGTCCTTGGCGCGCTCGTATCCCTCTTCCACACGTCCCTGCAGGGCGTCCGCCGTCGCCTCCGCCGCTTCGCGCAGCCGCTGCCCGCGCTCGCGCAACTGCTGGCGGGTCTCTTCACCACTCTGTGGAGCCAGAAGCAGGGCCAGCCCTCCTCCAATCAGAATGCCCAGCAGGAACGCTCCCACACCACCGCTCGACCGTTCGACCACGATCACCGGGGTATCTTCATGCACGCGCTTCATGGTTTCTCCTCGAATACGCTCGTCCTACCGCCCCAACACCCACGAGCCGTGGAATCTATCTCCCTTCAAATCACGCGTCAAAACGGTACGCACAGCCCGTCGTAGGCCGGTTCGGCCCCCTCCGGCAACCTGGCGGCGAGGTCCGCATGCGCGTGTCGATGGCTGAGGTGCGTCAGGATGGTACGCTCCACCTTCAGGCGGTTGGCCACCTCCAGTGCTTCGGGAATCGAGAGGTGGGTCGGGTGCGGGCGGTCGAACAGTGCGTTGATCACGAGTACCCGAACGCCGCGGAGGGCATCCAGGGCCGGTGGAGGCACGCTCTTCACGTCCGTGAGGTACCCCAAAGCACCGATACGGTAGCCGTAGACCCGCATGCCGCCGTGGTCCAGCTCCAGCGGCAGCACCGACACGTGGGCGATAGTCACCGCGCTGCCGGCCTCGAGCGGCACGGCGCGGAGGCGGGGTTTTGACGTGCCTTCCGGCGGCACCACGGCGTGGTCGAAGATGTAGTGGAATCGCCGATGTAACCGTTCGATGGTATCGGGCGGACCGTAGAGCGGAAGCTCGCCCTGACGCACTGACAGCGCCCGCAAGTCGTCGATCCCGTGTACGTGGTCGGCGTGGTCGTGGGTGTACAGCACGGCGTCGACCCGCGCCACCCCGGCGGCCACGAGCTGCAGCCGAAGCTCGGGTGGCGTATCGATGAGGAGTCGGGCCGCGTCGACTTCCACTAAGGCGGCTACGCGGGTGCGCCGATCCCGCGGATCGCTGGACGTGCAGACACGACACTCACACCCCACCACCGGGACCCCAAAGGACGTCCCCGACCCCAAGATGACCAGCCGACCGCTCACACGGTCTCCACTTTGAGGAGGTTGGTGGTACCGGGAACCTCGAAGGGCACGCCCGCAGTGACGACGATACGGTCGCCGCGGTGCACCAGATCGTGGGCGAGGAGGGCCTCGCGGGCACAATCCAACATGGCGTCGTAGCTCGGTGCCTGCGCCACCAAGATTGGCCTCACGCCCCAGACGAGGGAGAGAAACCGATACGTGGTGGGTTCGGTGGACATCCCGACAATGGGGATCGTGCCACGGTGGGCGGACACGCGCAGCGCCGTAAAGCCGCTTTTCGTGAAGCACACGATGACCGGCACGCGAAGCGCCTCCGCGGCAACACTCGTAGCGATGGCGATCGCCGACGCCACGTCGGTTCGATCGCTCCCGACGGCGGCTCCTGCCCCGAGGGGTTCGGGCGAGTCGTATTCGGCGCGCTCGATCTCGCGAATGATGCGCGCCATGGCTTCGACTGCCTGAATGGGGTAGGCCCCCACCGCGGTTTCGGCCGAGAGCATCACCGCATCGGTCCCGTCTAAAATGGCATTGGCCACGTCCGAAGCTTCCGCGCGGGTGGGCCGTGGCGCGCGAACCATGGATTCCAACATCTGCGTCGCGGTGATGACCGGGCGCGCATGGGTGACCGCAAAGCGAATCAGACGTTTTTGGGTCAGGGGGACTTCCTCGAACGGGAGTTCGACCCCCAGATCTCCCCGGGCAACCATCAGGGCATCGGCCTGATCGACGATCCCATCCAGGTCCTCGAGCGCGGCAGCCTTTTCGATCTTTGCCACGAGCCGGGTATCCGGCGATACGAGCCGACGAACTTCGCGGAGGTCCGAGGAGCGCCGGACGAACGAGATGCCGATCATATCGGCGCCGTGCGCCAACGCGACTTCGAGATCCTCTCGATCCTTTTCCGTGACGGCCGGCGCGCTCACGCGGATGTCTGGGAGATTCATCCCCTTGTTGCTCTTGAGGACCCCGCCGTAGCGCACGACGGCGTGCACACGATTGCCTTGGATCCGCGTCACCTCAGTCGCGAGCAGTCCATCATCCAAGAGAATCCGCGCGCCTGGGCGGGCGTCACCCGCCAGGTCGGCGTAGGTCGTGGGGATCGCCCCGCCGTCCGCCTCATCCTCCGGTGCGAAGACGATCTGTTGATCCGGCTCGAGCGTCAGCGGTTCGGGCAACGAGCCAACCCGTATCCGCGGCCCCTGGAGATCCACCAGCAGCCCGATGGGGCGTTCCCGTTCGCTCCGCAACCGCCCCACGAGTTGCATGAGCCGGACACGGTCCGCTTGCTCGCCGTGTGAGCTGTTGATACGCACCACGTTGGCGCCGGCGTCGATCATCCCGCGCACCACGGCCTCGTCCGTGGAGGCCGGACCGAGCGTTGTCACGATCTTGGTGCGGCGAAACCGGGAATCGTAGGTCATGAGGCGCGCATCAGGCCATCGCTCAACGCGGTGAGCGCTTCGCCCGCGGATTGTTGCCACGACACCGTGGCTCGCGAGCTGAGTGGGGTGCGCTGCGGATTGATCTCGATGACCGGCAGGCCCCGATCGAGCGCCGTTGCGGGCAGCGCGGCGGCCGGGTAGACCACGGCCGACGTCCCGACCACGAGCATGGCATCCGCCTCCTCAACGGCGTCCCACGCTTCTTTCATCGCCTGTGGAGGGAGCGACTCGCCAAACCATACCACGCCGGGGCGGACCGGACTCGTGCAGATCGCACACACCGGTGGATCCACATCGCGCTCGGGTTCGCTGGGGAGGGCATCGAGCTGCTCGGCATCGTACGGGTGTCCTCCGTCCAGGCAGCGAAATCGCGCCAACGACCCGTGAAGCTCCACCACATCCGTGTTGCCCGCGCGTGCGTGGAGCCCGTCCACGTTTTGCGTCACCACGACGAGACGCTCGAACGCTTCCTCGAGGCGCACCAGCGCCCCGTACCCCGCGTGGGGAACCGCACGTTGGGTCAGCCGTAAGCGCCACAGATACCAGCCAAACACGCGGGCGGGATGGCGTCGGAACGCTGCCTCCGTGGCGAGCTCCGTCGGATCGAACTGGGACCAGAGCCCGGTCTGGGCCTCGCGGAACGTGGGAACGCCCGACTCCCGAGACATACCGGCACCCGTGACCACCACCACGCGCCGCGCACGCGCAAGCGCCGTGAGCGCTTCCTCGAGAGTGCTGCTCACACCGCTGAGGGGAGTCCCGGCCGTACGCGAGTCGCCCCGTTTCGGGGCCCAGCCCCACAGAGCATCAAGTGCTGGGTGACAGGACGCCGTCGGCGACCGGTGGGTAGGTACGAGCCACGTAGGCATTCATGATCTCGATGAACTCTTCCACGATCCGCTCGCCCTTGAGAGTCACAGTCAGCTGTCCATCGACATACACGGGAGCCTTCGGCTCTTCGAAGGTGCCAGGTAGCGAGATCCCGATGTTGGCATGCTTCGACTCGCCCGGACCGTTCACCACGCACCCCATCACCGCCACCCGCATGGTCTCGACCCCTGGATGACGTTCGCGCCACAGTGGCATTTGCTCCCGGAGGTGCTCTTGAATTTGCTCCGCCATTTCCTGAAAGAAGGTGCTCGTGGTACGACCACACCCCGGGCAGGCCGTCACCTGCGGCATGAAGCTCCGGAGCCCCAGCGCCTGGAGGATTTGCTGGCTGACCGTGACTTCCTCTGTTCGATCGCCACCGGGACGCGGAGTGAGCGAGACCCGAATCGTATCGCCCACTCCCTCCTGCAACAGGATGGCCAATCCGGCCGTGCTAGCCACGATCCCTTTTGAACCCATTCCCGCTTCGGTGAGCCCCAGATGCAACGGGTAATCCGAGAGTGGAGCGAGCTTGCGATACACGTCCACGAGATCTTGGACCTGCGACATCTTGGCCGAGAGAATGATCCGATCGTGCGCCAGCCCCACTTCCTCGGCCAACGCGGCCGACCGCATGGCGCTCTCCACCATGGCCTCGAGCGTCACCTCTCGGGCGTCCAGGGCTTCGGGCCGTCGGGCATTCTCGTCCATCAGCTCCGTCAAGAGACGCCGATCGAGCGAGCCCCAATTCACGCCGATCCGGACGGGTTTGTCGTGATCCATCGCGACCCGAATGATCGTCGTGAAATTCTCGTCGCGACGTTTCGCCCCGACGTTCCCGGGATTGATCCGGTATTTCGCCAGGGCAGTGGCGCACGCCGGGTGTCTCGTGAGAAGCTGATGACCGTTGTAATGGAAATCCCCGATGATGGGCACCGTCACGCCACGATCGGTGAGGCGTTGCGCGATCTCGGGAACCGCCGCGGCCGCCGCATCGTTGTTCACCGTCACTCGCACCAACTCGCTCCCGGCGATCGCGAGATCGGCCACCTGCTCCACCGTCGACGCCACGTCGGCGGTGTCGGTGTTGGTCATCGACTGGACGACGACCGGATGACAGGACCCGACCGGAACACTGCCAACCCACGCGGTCACGGCCTCACGACGCTGTGACGTGCTCATGGCCAGAAATATAGCTCGATCGTCGAACCCGCTGCCCGGAACGGCGGGTCAGGGCGCGGTGTCGGAGCCGTCGATGCGATTACCGGCCACCCAGACCGACGCGATACTTCGGGTGTTGGCGATGGCCACGAGTGGGTTGTCTCGGAGCACGACGAAGTCCGCCCATTTTCCCGCACGCAGCGTTCCCACGTCGCGCAGCCCGAGACACCGGGCGGCCGCGCCCGTCGCCGCAATCAGGACTTCCATGGAGGAGAGCCCCGCATCGCGCATCAAGCTCATTTCCAGATGCTCGAAGTAGCCCTGGAAACGCCCTAGCGGCCCCGTATCGGTCCCGAGCGCCACCGTCCCTCCCCAGTCCACCACCCGTCGGACATTGGCGCTGGCGATCCGAAGGCTCGCCTTGTACGCCTGGGCTGCGGGACTCGCGCGCACTTGGCGCTGCCGGTCCGGATCGCGCAGTTGGCGGACGACGCTCATGTCCGCCGCCCGCAAGAAGAACGGGTCGGTAAAGAAATCGGGCTCGGCTTCGTACACGAACGTGGACATTTCACGGGTCAGTGTGGGAACGTAGCACACGCCTTTCTGCTGAAGGAGGGCGGCGAACTCTCCGTCCACTGCCCGATCGCGTACGCTGTGCGCCACGAGATCGACCCCCGCGAGGAGCAACGCCTTGGCATCGGCCAGATAGTAGACGTGCGCCGCCACGGGAAGCCCGTGATCGTGCGCTCGATCGATGACCGCCTGGTACACGGCCGGAGACATCTTCGAAACGGTTCCCAAATTGTCGTCGACACGGATCTTGATGAAATCCGCGCCGCGCGCCGCGTTGGCATCCACCATGCGAATCGCAGCCGCCGTTTCACCCGTGACCACAGCCCCCGCCACCAAGAGACGTGCGCGATCGAGCCCCGCACTGCTCTGCGCATCACGCAACGCGAATGCCTCCGGTGAATCACCTCCGAGACTGTTGACGGTCGTCACGCCGTAGCGTGCGTACGTGCGCAGCTCGCCCAGGAGACGCGCCCTCAGCGCACCGCCCGAGTCGGATCCCGCGGTGGCCCCCAGATGGCCGTGAGCATTGATGAA
Source organism: Gemmatimonadales bacterium (assembly GCA_041615815.1). Taxonomy (GTDB): domain Bacteria; phylum Gemmatimonadota; class Gemmatimonadetes; order Gemmatimonadales; family GWC2-71-9; genus JBDHDH01. The sequence continues at coordinate 143,635 of JBFJCP010000003.1, forward strand.
CCCCGGTACGATCGTATGCCCGGTGACGTCGATCCGCTCGGCGCCCTCGGCGATCGAGACGGACGGGGCGCTCCCCACTGCGACCACGCGGCCATCCCGGACCACGAGCACGGCGTGATCGATGGGGGCGGTGCCGGTGCCATCGATGAGCGTGGCCCCGACAAACGCCCTCGTGGGGCCGGTGCCGTCACCGGCACACGCCACGAGCAGGACAGTAAGGGAGATGACGGTGGCCGCGCGAGTCGTCATGGTTGGTCCGGTCGGCATCTGGCTAGGGCTAGAGAATATGACATGAATGGAAGGGGCAGAAGGGGCAGAAGGAGCTGGAGCGGCAGACGGGCTAGGAATACCGGGGATCGTGAAACGGGGCGCCTCGGCGCCCCGTTCACTCTTCCCGTCTTTCCGCCCCAACTGCCCCAGTGCCTCGTGGCCTGCTACCCACACTCGCTGTAGCCACAGACATGGCACTTCACGCAGCCTTCGGCGAACTCGAGCTGGGATCCGCAGTCCGGGCACGCGCCGATGAATTGTGCTTCGGCGTCGCGCTGGTGAAGCTCGAAAAGCGTCCCGGCGTCCCCCTCGGCGGGATGACGGGTCACGGGCGCCGTCTCATCGACCGGCGTCTCGCCCAGCAGATCCTGCTGGATGCCATGCTTTTCCTGCATCCACCGTTCGATGGCGATCCCGATCGCGTCCGGGACCGACAGAACCTTGTTGGGTCCTAAACCGGTCACGCGATCCGAGGAGATACCTCGGAGCTGTCGATGGACTTCGGGAAGGGGGACACCCGTCCGGAGCGCCAGGGAGATGAGGCGCCCGATGGCCTCGACGTCGGCCATCAGTGCCCCGCCGGCCTTGCCGAGGCTGATGAACATCTCGAAGGGTTGGCCCTTCTCGTCTTCCGTGATGGTCACATACATCGTGCCCAGCGGGGTCTCGATGCGTCGCGTCGCGCCCCGCAGCAATTCGGGCCGGGAGCGTTTCGCCCGACGTTGGAGATGCTCGGCTTCGACTTCGTGCAGCTGCTTCCGGGTCCGTTTGAGCTCCGCCTCCAGCTCGGCGATGGTGGCCTTCAACTCGGCCATGGCCGTATCGCGCTCCGCGACGCCGTCCGCAGTGTCGGCCTTCACCTGCTTGGCCGTCTTCCCGGTCGACAAGACCTGCATGTCGCGGCTGCCGTCCCGATAGACCGTGACGCCCTTGCACCCCAGCTCGAACGCCAGTTCGTAAATCTGGCGGACATCCTCTTCAGTCGCCGCTTGCGGGAAGTTGCACGTTTTGCTGATCGCGCTGTCCGTGGCGCCCTGGAAGGCTGCCTGCGTCCGGATGTGCCACTCCGGGGTCACATCGTGAGCCGTTACGAACACCTCTTGCCACCGCTCCGGCACTTCGTCGAAGTGGATATGGCCGTGCTCGGCAATCCGACGGATCAAATCTTCGGAGTACCATCCCTCGCGACGGGCGATCGCCACGAACTCCTCGTTCACGTCGGGCATCAACACGCCCGCCTGGTTGCGCATGAACGCTACCGCGAACAACGGCTCGATGCCGGAGGAGCATCCCGCAATGATCGAGATCGTACCCGTGGGGGCCACGGTGGTCAGGTTACAGTTCCGGAGCCGCCGGAGGGGGCGGATGCGGTTCCCGTCCGCGTCTCGGGCGCACGTCTCGTCCGGGCCCCAAATACTCTGGTGCCACTCTGCAAAGACCCCGCGCTCTTGGGCCAACCGCTCGCTCTCGACTTTGGCTTCCTCGTCCACAAAGGCCATGAGCTGGCGACCCAACGCGATAGCTCTGTCCGAGTCATACGGAATGCGCAACCGAATGAGGAGATCTGCCCATCCCATGATGCCGAGTCCAATACGGCGAATGCGCTGTGCGAGATCGGTGATCTCCGGAAGCGGATAGCGGTTCGCGTCGATGACGTTGTCGAGAAAATGCGTGCACAGGTGGACCGCGCGCCGCAACCGATCCCAATCGACCTCTTCATCCCGCACGAACAACCCGACGTTGATCGAGCCCAGATTGCACACGTCGTATGGAAGGAGTGGCTGCTCACCGCACGGATTCGTGGCCTCGTAACTGCCCAGATGCGGTACCGGGTTGTAGTGATTCGCCTGATCGATGAAGAACACCCCGGGCTCGCCGGTCTTCCATGCTCCGTGCACGATCTTGGCAAACACATCCCGTGCCCCGAGTTGCCCCACCACGGCACCCGAGCGTGGGTGAACCAAATCGTACGGCCGATCCGCCGCCACCGCTCTCATGAAGGCATCGGTGACAGCCACCGAGATGTTGAAGTTGGTGATCTTGGTGATGTCGTCCTTGCACGTGATGAACTCGAGGATGTCCGGGTGATCCACCCGTAGAATCCCCATGTTGGCGCCCCGTCGCGTCCCGCCCTGCTTCACCACTTCGGTAGAGGCATCATAGAGGGACATGAAGGACACCGGCCCGGATGCCACTCCCATGGTAGAGCGCACCACGTCGTTTTGCGGCCGTAAACGGGCAAACGAAAACCCGGTACCACCCCCCGACTGGTGGACCAGGGCCATGTTGCGCAACGTGTCGTAGATACCGCTCTTGCCATTGGACAGTGCGTCCTCGACAGGCAGGACGAAGCAGGCGGAGAGTTGACCCAAGGGCCGGCCGGCGTTCATCAGCGTTGGGCTGTTGGGCATCCAGACGCGCGTGGCCATGAGATCGAAAAACGTCTCGGCCAGCGCCTCGACCCCCCCGGGGCTTGCGCCATAGCGCGCGTCGGGCGCGGCGATCGTGCGGGCTACCCGCCAAAAAAGGTCCTCCGGCTCTTCGGCCGCGGTTCCCTGATCGTCTTTGACCAGGTACCGGCGCTGCAGAACCGTCAAGGCGTTCTCGTTCAGATCCAGCGGTGTGTGGCGGGAGTCACCCATCATGCCCATAATACCCTTTCCTCCTACGAACTAGCCCTCGTAGAAAGTTAATCGCCTGCGGTTTTGACGGTTTACGGTCTGAAGGAAGCCGCTAACGAGGAGCGGCAGCGCGGGAAGCCAAGGTAGGTGGGCACGTCACGACACGCAAGTGGGGTCGAATCTCACCGTGTCAACGCCATTCCCCGCTTTGCACATCACAAAGTTGTTATTCCGGAAACCGGTGTCGTCGCACCGAGCCGTCCCGATGCCGCCGTGCCAGCTGAACGTAGTGTTGCCAGGTTTCCTGGATGCGGGACCGCAGCCTCTCGTCGACGGATCGCACCACACGGGCTGGTAGACCCAGCACGAGCGACCCCGCCGGGATCTCCATTCCCTCCGGCACCACCGCGCCGGCGCCGACGACCGAGCCGGCCCCGACGTGCACCCGGTTGAGCAGAATGGCCCCCATCCCCACCAGACAGTCGTCCTCGATGGTGCACCCGTGGAGAATGGCGCGATGGCCTACGCCCACCCGTGCCCCGACCGTGCACGGGATCCCCTCGTCCACGTGGACCATGCTCAGATCCTGGATGTTGGTGTCGTCGCCGATGCGGATGGGGGCCATGTCGCCACGGAGCACGGCATGATACCAGACGCTCGCGCGCGCGCCCAGGCTGACGTCGCCCAGGACCACGGCGCTGGGTGCGACGAACGCCGTTGAATCGATCACGATGTGGTTGGTCCCCGAAGGGGTTAGGGCGAAGGCTCACCCTCGAAGGTCATGCGAATCCACGCGGCCACTGGTTGGCCGTTCTTCTGCGCGGGCCGGAAGGGCAGCTCCTTGGCGACCTGCGCCGCCTGTCGCGCGAATCGCAGCTCGGTCTTGCCGGCCGGAACAATGCGGCCCACGTCCCCCTCGGCCCCAACGCGGATCCACAGAATCGCCGGGGGTGGCGCCACCTTGACGTTCTTGGGCAGCCGGACGACGGCCGGCTGCAGCGCCACGGGCGGTGCGTCGTAGCAGCCGCCGTCCGCATTGTAGCTCGGACCGGGCAACGCGCAAGCGTCGCTGTCGTCGGTCCGGGCAAAGGCCCGTCCGACTTCGGGGCGATCATTCCCGCGAGCGCGGCGCATGGCGACCTGGACGATGATCCGCTCACCGCGCCCCACCGCGACCGTGGCCGCATAATCTTCGTACCCGAGCGCGGTCACACTCACGCGGTGCGACCCCGCTGGGACCGTCAGCATATGCTGGCTCACAGCTTCTCCGTTCACCGTCACGCGACCGAGGCCCGGGACGCCTCGGAGCTCGAGGACACCGCTGTTGGGCCGTTCGGTCGGTGCCTCGGTCGCCGCGGCATCGACGACGTCCGACGTCTCGCGGCTTACGGAGTCAGCGGCCAAGGTATCCGGCTCCGGCACGCCTGCACCGAGTGAATCCGCGAAGCCCCAAAGCGACTCGCTCACCGCCGCGGGAGCCGAGTCCGGCACGAGCGCCATCGCGGGCTGTACTTGCGCCGCCGCCGCCCCACCTCTCACGACATCCCAGACGGCCGCGAGGGTGATGCGTTCGCCGTTGGGCAACTGCGGGGGCCACTCGGAACCGAGCAGCAGATACCAGTAGCCGCCGGCACCACCACCGCCCATCATGAACAGGACGAACAGCCCCACGAGCACGCCGCTCCCCTTCTTCTTGGCTCGTGGGCGGGGTGTCTGGCGCGGGTCGATTCGCGGAATGGGGGTAGTCGGTGTCGGCTGCACTCCCTTCGTCGACCGCAGCGCAGCCTGCACGGTGCTCGGCGTCAGCTCCTCGGTGGGAGCCTCCATGGAAACGGTGGCAGCGGGATGCTGCTCCAGTGCGGCGATCAATTCCTCGGCAGACTGGAAGCGATCCTTGGGCGCTTTCGCCATCATCCGGTGAATCACTCGGAACAGTGCCCGTTCCTCGGCCGTCTCGAGTTTCGGCGTGGGTACAGCATCCATCACGTGCTTGTACCCAATCGCAAAGGGATCTTCGCCGTCGAACGGCACCTGGCCGGTCAAACACTGGTACGCGACGACGCCCAGGGAGTAGATGTCACTGCGACCATCGATCGAACGAGCCCGTGCTTGCTCGGGGCTCATGTAGTGAGGGGTGCCAATCGACATTCCCGTGCCGGTGAGTCGCGAGCCCGTGGCAGCCTTGGCGATCCCGAAATCGGTGACGACGGCATGGCCGCTATCATCGAACAGAATGTTGTCCGGCTTGATGTCCCGGTGCACGATATCGTGCTGATGCGCATACCCAAGTGCCGCGGCCGTCTGAATCAACAGCCGGCGAATGTCGGCAGGTGCTAGGGCACCCTCATCTTCGATGAGATCAGCCAGCGACTTCCCACGCAGGTACTTCATCACGAAGTAGCTCACGTGGCCCGCTTGCCCCACCCGATAAATAGGAATGATGTTGGGGTGCTCGAGCTTGGCGGCGGTCTTGGCTTCGCGCTGGAAACGCTCGACAAAGTCCGCATCGAACGCCAGCGACATCGGCAACACTTTGATGGCTACGACGCGGTCGAGGAGTTTCTCCCGCGCCTCGTAGACAACGGCCATCCCCCCCCGCCCCAGCTCCTGGATGAGCTCATATTCAGTCTTGAGCGCATCACCAATGACTTGGGACTCCGAGCCGTCCGGACGCACCGCTGCCATGGGCGTCGTCGCACGCAAGTCGAGCCCGCACGCCGGGCAGAACTTGGCGCTTCGATCGACTTCGGTACCGCAACGTGAACAGAACATTGCAAGATGCCCTAGTAATCCTTCCGAACTCAGTGTCACTCACATTCAGTCACCTGGGTAAGGAGCAATCCCCGTGCCCGTAAGTGCCTACATTATATGAACTTGTGACGAAACTCACAGGACGAATGGTCAGGTGGGAACAGGCCCAGTAGGCCGAGCGCATCGGCCGGAGGAGCGAGGGAACAGGACGGAAGGCAGAGGGTGAAGGCGGAGGGCCGAGCGAGTGACCGCACCTACCTCTCCCGTGCGTCCAACGACCCTTGGGCTCGCGTCGCGAGGAACGCCCGGATACCCTCGACGAGACCGGCGGCGTAGCGCCATTGGCCGGCCTCACTCGCCAGGACAGCTTCTTGGTCTGGTAACATCATGAACAGGCCTTCGGTGAGGACGGCCGGCATCCAGGTGGGGCGCGCGAGAGCCAGATCCCCACGCCCGACACCGAGATCTCGAAATCCGAATTGTCGAACGAGGGCGCGATTGATGGCTCTGGCCAGCGGCGCGCTCCGCGGATGAAAGAAGTACACGCTGGTGCCGTTATTCACGAAGGGATTCATCCCGTCCGGGAGCGCGTTGGCGTGCACGGACACGAGAACCTCGCCATCCACCCGCTCGGCAATCTGGAGACGTTCGACCAGGCTCACGCTCACGTCGTCGGCGCGAGTCAGCACGACCCGGGCGCCGAGCGAGTCGAGAAGGTGCTTCGCCTTCCGCGCAACCTCGAGCATCGCGTCCGGCTCACGGAGTCCCGTGGGCCCGGTGGCGCCGCCCGGCGGATGACCGGGATCCAGCACGATCGTCACGTCGCGCAGCGGGTGCGCCGGATCGATAGGCGGGGGCCGACGGATCTCGAGAAGGAGATCCTCGCCCGCCCAACGCGTGCGGTACCCCCACACGCGTTCGGCCAGCGTTACCGTGATCGTCGCTTCGTCCTCGGTGGGTTGGTGAAATTCGACCAACTCCACGAATGAATCCGTCCCGCCGTACTGCACCCAATCCATGTCCGTGGTCGTGCCATACAGGGTGAGGACGATCTGCCGTTCGGTCTCGGCAATCCGATACGGGATGCGAGCCGGCAAGGGAATTCGCAGCACCGAGACGCGCGGGCCGGGCATCAGCCGCATCGAGCGCGCCGCCCCCCCAGGGGGTGGGGTCCCGGCGGGCAATGGGTGGACATCCCGAGCATCCACCCACGCCACACTAGTTCGTGACAGTTGGAGACGGACCTGATCGTTCCACCGTCCACTGGCCACGGCCACCGTGCCAGTGGGGAAGAACCAATGATAGGTCCCGTACGGATTAGGCCGCCCTGCCAGACTACTGTCCGTTCCGCCCAGACCCTGGGGGTCGTCGTCGACACGCACTACGACAGGCCGCTGCGGATCCACGATCCCGATCTGAAGCGGCCACCGCGCCCGCACCGTATCGATGTCCCGGATCGCCTCGACGATCGCCCAGGCAGAGCCGCTGTCCGCCATAGCGGCGCCGGACCCAAACATCGTGCCCGGCTCCGCGCCAAGGCGCCCGGTCCACCATGCGGCATACCGGTCTGCGCGTGGTGGGCGAGCGGGGGGCAGATCGGTTCGGAACGCCCGCTCGCCCCAGGCGAGCGGGGCGGGCGTGGAATCGGCGAGCAGCGGCACGGAATGGCCGTCGGGCAGCACGATCCGAAGTTGCGCGCCTGGGCTCGCGCGTACAGCAAGCGGAACACCCTCGTCCGGTCGGAGCCAGAGCTGTCCGGTGGGACGGAAACTCGTCGTGTCGATCCACGTTGCGCGCCACCCGGGGTCGAAGGTCGGCGCCAGGCGGGCCACGAGCTCGGCCCGAACTGAGCGATCATCTGCCCGTGCAAAGAAATCGAACCGGACCACCGAATCCGTGGTGCCGACGGTGAGCGGCAGCCACGCGATCCATCCGCCGGTGGGATAGACCTCCACGGGATACCCGTTGACGAACACCATCGCATCCCCGCGCCCGATGGACCCAAACACGAACACCGAGTCCGTCCGCGGCATCAGGTAGGTGGAGTCGGCGCGGTAGACGATGGTCCCGGCGATCGGCGGGTCTACGCGGGATGCGGGAGGATAGGCGATGCGGAGGTCGAGGGGTCCCTCGAGCGGCCGTGGGGGTGGCAGCAGCGCTGGCGCAACGAGGGGCCCTGGTGGTGGGGGGGGAGCTCCCCCCCCGCACGCGGCGACGCAGAGGATCAGCACAGCGAGACGGGGGTGCCACACGGTGGCGGAAGCTACACGAAATCAACGAGCTACGTCAATTTCGCTCGGTTGACCCACTTTTTGGCCTCGTGTAGATTGGCTCACCGCTTACGTTTCGTTTACCCGACACTTGATCGGCGCGTGATGGTCTGCGCCCATTGTGGGCGACACAACGACGACGCAGCACGGTATTGCGAAGACTGCGGCAAGTCGCTGTCCCGCGCTGACGTTCCGGGGGTCGGCATGACTGGAAGCGCCGTCGGCCAGCAGGCCGGGTCCCAACCATCCCGATGTCCGGCATGCGGGAGTATTCCCGTGGCCGGGCTCCCGTTTTGTCCCTCGTGCGGGAAACGTCTCGCCTCGTCCACTCCGAGCGAGGAGACCTGCCCGCACTGCGGCGCCGCGCGGGCACCGGGGGCCACCTTTTGTCCCGCGTGCGGTCGTCCGCTCGACCCCTCGACCGCAGAGCGCAAACGGACATCCGCGTTCTCGCAACCCCAGGTGCGGGTGTTGGCTCAGCTATCGTTCCTGGACGAGGACGGCCAGGTGGTCAGTACGAGCCCCATCACCCGTGAGGAGACGACGATCGGGCGGCTGGGAGCCGATATCGAGTTTACGGACGATCACTTCCTCTCTCCGCTCCACGCCCAGATCACGGTCAAGGAGGATCGTTTCTACCTCCGCGATCTGGGAAGCCGGAACGGCACCTGGTATTTCATTGCCGAGCCGCACCGGTTGTCCGATGGGGACATGCTGCTCATCGGATCACAGATCTTTCGCTTCAAGCGGCTCGGATATCCCGGTCCTCATCCACCCGAAAGCGACGCCACGCGTCGCATGGGGAGCCTCGTTCCCAGCGCGGATATTGCGAAGCTCGTGCAGCTTCGCAGTGACGGATCCGACCGCGATGTCGTGCACCTCTCGCCGGGACGAAACCTCACCGTGGGCCGTGATCGGGGCGACTGGAGCTTTCCCTACGATCCCTCGATGAGCGGTGCCCATGCGGAGATACGCTCCGAGGACGCCGACTTCGTGCTCGTAGATCTCGGGAGCCGCAACGGGGTCGGGATCGCCGTGCGGGGAGAGGTCATGCTGGAGCGTACCGCTCGCATTCTCGTGGGCGACAAGATGATGCGGCTGGAGTTGCCGTGAAGGTCTGCACCGTCTGCAGCGCTGAGTGGCCCGACGAGACCAACTTCTGCCCCAACGACGGTGCGGGTTTGCGGTCCGTCGATCGCAGCGACCTCATCGGCTCGGTGATCGCCGACAAGTTCCGCATCGAGCGCAAGCTCGGCGAAGGGGGGATGGGAGCGGTGTATCTCGCCGAGCACATCAAGATGCACCGGCCGTGCGCCATCAAGGTGCTGACCAAAGCTCTCACGCACAATCCGGACGCGGTGGCGCGGTTCAATCGTGAAGCCGCCAACGCGGCCCAGATCAGCCATCAGCACGTCTGCGCGATCTACGACTTCGGCGAATCCGCCGACGGCCTGATCTTCCTGGTCATGGAGTACATCGAAGGCGAGACGCTCAGCTCCCTCTTGACCAGGGAGGGACGGCTCTCGCCCCCGCGGGCGGCGACGATCCTGGCACAGGCTGCCGACGCTCTCCAAGCGGCGCACGATCTCGGCATCGTGCACCGGGATCTGAAGCCGGACAATGTGATGCTGACCCAGGGGCGGGACGGCGCCGATCACGTCAAGGTGGTCGACTTCGGCATCGCCAAAGCCATGGGGGGAGGCGAGGAAGGCCAGAAGGTCACCAAGACGGGGCTGGTCATCGGGACGCCGGAGTACATGAGCCCCGAACAGCTGTCCGGCGATGTGCTGGACGGACGGAGCGATGTGTACTCCCTGGCCCTGGTGTTTTACCGCGCGATCACGGGCCGGCTCCCGTTCGAGGCGGACACCGCCCAGGAAGTCTTGATCAAGCGCCTCACGGATGAGCCGATTTCCCTTCACGACGCGGCACCAGACCTCGACTTCCCCTCGCAACTCCAAGACGTCTTGGACCGGGCGCTCCAGCGGATGCCCGGCGATCGTTACCCCACCGCGGCGGAGTTCTCGCGAGACGTTCTGGCCGCCGTTCAGGGGATGGCCCGCTCGGGCACCGGGCCGTCCACGGAGGCCGCCACCCAGATCGTGGACCGCGGCGGGCCGAGTCTGCCGCCCACGCGGCTTTCGCCGGCCTCGACCCCCGCAACACCCCAGCCGATGATGCCGACCCGCCCTTCCCGGCCGTCGGCGGCCAAACCGCGTCAAGATGGCGGAAAGCGCCCCATCCTGGTCGCTGCCGTCACGATTGGGATCATCGCCGTGGTGGGTGGGAGTGCCGCCGTGGCGCTGCGCGGGGGTGGGGGAGCGGAGACGTCGACGGACCCGGTCGCGACGGCCGTGAAGGGCGACACGGCCGGATCGAGCACGGGCGAGACGCGCCAGCCCCAGCCGAGCAATGGATCCGACACGGCTCAGGACGGTCCGCGACAACGGCCGCGGCCGGTGGAGGCCGACAGCCCCGTCGTCGTGCCGGTCGATCCTCCCGCGCCGCGCGTCGATCTCCCGGCCATCGCTGAGGAACTCGTGGACATCGGGCGACTCATCACGGACGACCCCGCCGGTCGAGGGCGCCTCCGCCAGACAGCCGTCACCCGGTACAACGATACCCGGCTTCCCGACACGCTCCGCGCCCGCGCCGCATCGATCGTCGCCGAGTCGTTCGATGAGGACCACGACAACCAGCTGGCCGAAGCTTGTCGCTGGATCGCAAATGCGATCGCGCTTCACCCGACGAACGGCACGTATCGCTTGTTCGAAACGCAGGTCTTGGGGTGCCCGTCGTGAACCTCTTTCGGAAGTCTCGGGATCCTCGGATTCGGGTATCCGTCTTTGCCAAGACGGATGTGGGGCAAACGCGCGAGCACAACGAGGACACCTTCCTCGTGGCCGATCTGACCACCCAGCGCACCTCGCTGCAACCCGAGGTGCGGGATCACGCGGTGGGACCCAAGGGCTCGCTGTTCATCGTGGCCGATGGGATGGGTGGGGCGGCCGCAGGAGAGATCGCCAGCGCCATGGCCGCGCAGACGATCCACGGACACATGACCACGCACTGGCTCACCGACACCGATACCTCGCCGCAGCGATTTGCCTATCGCCTGAAGGAGGCCGTGGAATCCGCCAACACGAAGATCCATCAGTACGCGAGGGAACACCCCGAACTCAAGGGAATGGGGACCACTACCACCGCGGTCGGGGTGCTGGGAGATCACATCTATCTCACTCAGGTGGGGGATTCGCGCGCCTATCTCATTCGGGGTGACGACGCCATTCAGCTCACCAAGGATCAATCCTTGATGCAGCGCCTCGTCGACGCGGGCGAGCTCACCGAAGAAGAAGCCGAACGCAGCGAGCGCAAGAACATCATTCTCCAAGCCCTGGGCCCCGATGCGATGGTCCGGGTCGACCTCACACATCAGCCGATCCGGCGGGGCGATGCGATCGTGCTCTGTTCGGACGGTCTCTCGAATCAGGTTCGCAAAGAGGAGATCGCCGAGCGCGTCAGAAACGCCGACGATCTCGCCGCGGTGTGCTCCGAGCTCGTCAACCTCGCCAACGAACGAGGCGGTCCCGACAACATCACCGTGCTCATCGCACGGTTCGGCGGGGACGGCCTACGGGACTCGGCCATGAACGAAACGGTGGGACACCAGATCTACCCGCTCGCCGACAGCGATTCGGTGACCGAGCCCGTTCCTACATACCCAGACCAGCCCCTGATCCACCCGGAGGACCGGCCCAAGATGATCTTCGTGGGCGTGCTCTCCGCCATCCTCATCGTCGCGGCCCTCGCGTGGGCCGCGATCGGGTGGTGAGCCTCGTCGCGTGAAGCCACAACTCCGCATCCTCAGCGGGGCCCTCGCCGGACAACAGCAGGTTTTCTCCGAGGCGCAGATCAGCATCGGCCGCCACTCGACCTCCGATCTGCGATTTCATCCTCAGGAGGATCTCGAGGTTTCGGCACGGCACGGGGTCATCCTGCGGCACGGCGACCGCTGGGTCATTCGGGATTTGGGCAGCCGCAACGGCATCTTTGTCAATGGCCACCGGATCCCGGGTGACACGCCGCTCTCCGACACGGACCAGATCCGATTCGGTCTGGATGGCCCGTCGGTAGAGTTCCGTCTCGTCCCCGACGACGTGCCTGACGGCGTCCAATCGCCGGCATCCCGGCCGCGCCCGACGCCGGCGCCGACGCCCGCCGACACCGTACGCCGCGACAGCACGACGCAACGGATTCGAGTGGAAGTGGGGAAACAAACCCGCCGCCTGCGATATGTCGTCGCTGCGCTCGTGGGCCTGGTGGGGGTCGCCGTGGTGCTGGTTTCCGTGACGGGACGGGAAGCTCGCCGCCGCCAGACCGAGGTCGCGGCACTCCAGGCGCGCTCGGACAGCCTACGGCTCGCGGCCGAAGGAGCACTCCGGGCCCTCGAAGGCCGCATCGAGGCGTTGGCCTCTGCGCTTCGCACGTCGCAAGCCGAGGTCGCCGGTCTGCAAGAGAGACTGCGCACCGCACAGCGACAGGGTGACGCCGCAGAAGTCGAGTCGCTCCGGCAAGAGCTCGCCCAAGTCACCGAAGCCTTTCAGGCGCAGCAGGCGGCCGCGCAAGTCGATTACCGCCGGATCGTCGAGCCAAACCAACGCGCCGTGGCGCTGCTCTACGCCGAGTTTGCGCGTGGAGACGTGCTGACGGGTACGGCGTTCGCGGTGGCGAGCGACGGTACACTTCTGACCAACCGCCACTTGGTGGCCGGCGCCGACGGCACGCGCCGCCCCAACCGGCTGGGCGTGCAGTTCGCCGATTCGGATCAGTTCTGGCCAGCCCGCGTCGTCGCCATTGCCGAAGATGTGGATCTCGCCGTCGTCAAGGTCGACATCCGCGGCGGAGTACCCGTCGTCCAACGCCTCAACGCCCGGCCCGATACAGTCCGTCAGGGTGACCCCGTGGCCCTGATCGGTTTCCCGCTGGGTACCGAGCTACCCATGTCCTCCCAGGGACGTCGCACCATCGCCCGCACCTCCTTCACCCCCGGGTCGGTGAGCAAGACCCTCCCGGACCGGTTCCAGATTCTGGGATACGGCGCACCAGGAGCCAGTGGCAGCCCTGTGTTCGATGGTAACGGCGAGGTCATTGCCGTGCTGTACGGGGGCGAACCCAACTCGGATGGCCGAATCCTGTTTGCCGTTCCCGCGAACTTGGCCACCTCGTTGCTGAGCGCCCTGCGGTAACTGGCAACCCCCGCCGATTGTCCTCTAAAAGGGACGATCCCAATGGCTTCTGATTCAATAAGCTCTGTCAAGACAACGGATTACGTCTTGGCACGCACACTGCATTTCTCCTCGGGCGGAGACCGGGCCGGGTCTCCCGAACCTGAGAGGAGGCAGTGATGAAGCGAACCCTGGTTGGTGCGTTGGTGGGTGTCGCCGCCCTCGCAGTCCTGGCTGGTCCAGTGTCCGCACAGAACGTGCGGATCGGGGGCTCGGTCCGACTCTCCGATGACGTCGTGGTTGGCTTCTCGTACGGACGGCCGCACGTCGACGGCGGGTATTACTACTACTACGATCGGTACAGTCATCGGCATGCGCGGCAGCATCGCAAAGCGGCCCGCAAGCACCGCCGGTACCATCACGCGTTGGAGCATGAGCATTTCCAGCTCCATCGAGATCTTCGCGATGGGTACGCCGACCGATGGGATCATCGCGAATGGCACGACGCGGCCGAATACGACCACCACCATCTGCACGACAAGTTGGATCGTAAGCACCGGCGGGAGCATCGCCGGCAACGCCATCGCCATCCGCGGCACCACCGCCGCTAGCGGCGGCGGCGGTGAACCGGCGAATGAGCGAGCGGCCGGCGCCCTGCGGTGCCGGTCGTTTCGCTTTCTTAGTGGAAACGTTCTACGCCCGCGATGCCAAAATCCGCTCGAGTTGGCGCAGGTGCACGAGGTCGTGGCCGGCGTAGAGCCGAATCATGTGGGCAGCCGTTTCCTCGCCGCGCTCGCTGTGGATGCTGACGCGACCCAGGTCTTCCGGAGTGAGGCGGGACAAGAGCCGGAGGTTGAGCACCCGAAGCCATGCGAACTGCTCGAGCGCTTCCTTCGGAGTGGTGTCGCGATACCAAAGTCGCGCGGCCCAACGGTCTTGATCGTACCCGACGAGGGTGGGGCGATCTTCGGCGATCACCATCCTGAGCCGATACGCCCACACCAGATCGGAATCTGCGAGGTGCTGAAGCACCTCCGTCGCCGACCACTTGCCTGGGGCCTCGGGGTCGAGCAACTCCTGCGGAGCGCGGCCGGTGACCATGTCCCGAAGCCGGCCCGCCGTGCTCGACAGGACGTCTCGCGCATCCCTCTCTCCCAACAGGTCGAGAATGGCGGTCACGTATTGGTGCGCAGTCTCCGGCGCGCGCGATGCCGGGTTACTGAAGACAGACATCTCGGATTCCCTTCAGTTCGGGGCGCAGCTCGGCGAGCCCTCGACCCACCCGGGAGGCGTGGGCAGCCTCCCATTCCACGTGGGGCTGGCGCGCGGCGGAGGTTGCTGCCGTCAGCATTACCCACAACGACGGGCCCCTAGGACCTGTGTACATCGACTTCAGCGCGTTGTGTGCTCTTCTCGGATGCTGGCCTCTTCAGATTGGTGGGCACTCCGACGACGGCGCTCAAGGACTCAGCCCCTCTACACCCAAAGAATGCGAGCATCTTGTGAACCTGTTCAAGAGAGTTGAGTTCTTCGATGTCCACTTCGTAGTATTTGATTCTCGGGAACCGCGCCTTGAAGGCCGCAGCCTGTGCCGCAGTCTCGTGCACATACCATAGAAGGCAATCGAACTCATAGTTCGCCAACCAGTGCGGAGGCTGCAGTTTCACTCGGAAGACCTTTGTAAACAACCGACGTGCAATCTCGTACACGAAGGACACACCAAGACTGACCGTATACGATACCGTTGGTGAACCCAGCACTGCCGGCGGAACTACTAAGGAATTCCTCTTGTCAGGCGTTGTTATCCAATGCCTGCCAAAAGGCATGAGGGGAGAACAGCCGATCCTCAACAAGCTTCTCGCGATCTTCGAAGGATCTCTCTTCAGGACGATGACTCCCATTCTGTCCTGGGGAATGTATTGAGGCAGAATCCACCCGAACCCCTTTATGAAACAGTGGTTCGTTTCAACGTATACATCGCAATCACGCTTGATGGTTTCGATCCTTAGGGCCTTTTCTTGTGCTAGTTCCTTCATCAGGCCCTGATGACCTTTCGCGTAATGGCGCATGGCTCTTCCATTACCTATGGGCTGGGACTCATGAAAGGCTTGGCACCCCGCCACGTGATCGAATAGCGTCTTTAGGTATTGGGAACCAGATCTGCCGGTATTGATCGAGAATATGTAATCGGTTGTTTTATCCATGGCGTGCTCGACACGTCCTCTCGGGAACCCTCTCTTTCACCAGGTCGAGAATGCCGGCCACCGAATGGTGCGTAACCTCCGGCCCGCAGAGGCCGGATCACTGAAGACGGACATCCCGGACCTCGCTCAGTTCGGAGCACACATGGGCGAGCCCTCGACCCACCCGGGAGGCGTGGGCAGCCCGATCCCCATGCCACAGATGACATCCAAATCGCGGTGCGCCGCCACCGCGTTCCACCCAAACCCGCTGGACGTCACGAGATCGAACGCAACCCCGGATAGTTCATCCCATTCCAGATCGAATCGGCTCATCGCATAGGTGCGGTGTTCGGCGTAGTACCGCTCCTGCGCGTTCACGACGGCTCGGAGAGACGCTCGAAGGGCCTCGAGCAACCGCGCTCGCTCCGCTTCCGCGGGGGCGCCGCCATCATCACGGCTGCGCACCCAAGGGGGCGGGTGGGCGGTGCGCGTCGACCGCTCCAGCGCATAGAAACGAATGAAGTTGACGTCGGACTCGTCACGCCAACGACCCAAGACGAACTCTTCGCCGATGTGATGGGGCTCGAACGATCGGGGCGTTTCGACGACCGCCACCACACGACCACCGGGATCGACCACCGTCCATCGCCCAGCGAGCGCGGCTTCGACGGGGAACTCCCGAATCCATGCATGCCCGGCGTCGTCGACGCTGACATACCGATAGGCTGGACTCCCGTCGGGAAGCGGCAGCGCACGCAGTGCATTTCGCACCCGCGTGCGGGTCTCCGCGAGCAGCCCTCCTTCAATCCAGTACCGCCGGAAGAGCCAGACGTCGGCGGGGAACTGCTCCTCCTGGCTCACCGAATCGATCGGACTCACCCCGAGGAACACACCCGCGGTGTCAAACATCGACACCCGACCGGTTCCGTCGAGCGCCAGTAGCGTACCCGGAGTGAATTGATACACGCGTCGGAGTCCGCGAAACTCGCCCGGCCCCCGGCCCCACCTCCCGACGGCACGCACGAACCGACCGCCCGCTTCGTAGAATCGGAGCTCGTTGCTCCCCGTGTTCGCTACGACGATCCGCCCGTCGCGGAGCCGCACGGAGCTCGTGGCGGCGAACAGCTCCTGGTCCGGATCGCCTTCCACGACCCCGATGTCCACGAGCGGTTCGGTGGACAATGTCCACACCGCCACGGGAACGTCGCTCAGCCCGTCCGCACCGCCGCAGCCCGGCAGTAGCGCCACCAGCAGTGTTATCGACGATCCGACCGACCGCGCCCTCACAGCCCGAGCCATCCAAAGCGGCCTATCGCAAGGACGAACGCGAGGACGCCCACATTGACGGGGATGCCCAACTTGGCGTCGGGCCACCCAAGCACGCACAGCACGAGGGAGAACGCCGCCGTACCACCGGTCAGCTCGATCCACCATGGGCGTCCGGTCATCAGGGCGATGCCCGCGACCACGAACAGCGCGGCAGTGGCGAGCCACACGATCCCCAGCACTCGGATTCCACGATTCCCGAGGTCCACCGTGTCGCCCAGAATCGTCGTCTTCGCAGGGGCTTCTGGGGGTGCCGCAACGCGCCACGGGAGGACGAACCCCACGAGATGCGCGAGGCCGTGGATAATGAGTACGATCGCGAAGGCAGTGCCCATGGGCCCTCAATTCGTCACCGCTGTGGCGCCTCGGGTAGGAGGCGTTCGGTCTGGACGGCGAGGGTGTGGGTGCGGCGGGATGACCGCACCTAGTACTGACGCGTTCATGTTGCCTGCCGTGCCCGGCGTTCTTTCAGGTACGTGTGCCAAAGTATGCGGGCCGCCACGGCTCGCCAGGGCGCCCACGCAGCAGCAATGCGCTGGAGGCGCTCCCGGCTTGGCAGCCGGCGCAGGTTTCTCAATTGCTTGACCGCGCTCGCGAGCGCCAAATCGCCGTCCGGCCAGACGTCCGGACGCCGCAGCGCCATGAGCAGATAGATATCCGCCGTCCAGGAACCAATGCCTTTCATTTCCTGCAGCGCGCGGCGGACGCTCGCGTCCGCGGCACCGCCGAGCGCCCGCAGGTCGAGCCCGCCGTCCACCACCCGCGTGGCGATCCCATGGGTGTACGCCGCCTTTTGTCGCGTCAGTCCGAACGCTTGCAGCGCGGCGGGATCGAGCGCCGAGATGCGGCGGGCCGTCACCCGCCCCACGCCGGCCACCAGACGAGCATAGGTGGCGCGAGCCGACGCGAGTGAGACCTGCTGCTCCAAGACAATGCGGACGAGCGTCGCAAACCCCGGACGGCGGGCCCATAACGGAGGTGGTCCGTGTCGCCTCACGTTGGCGGCCAACGCCCGATCTCGCTGGCACAGCAGACGCGTGCCGCGGATCAGCGTCGAGGGGGTGAGCGGTCGAGTCACGTCTACATGTCCGTCGGTGATGATCGACCGTGCCTGCTTCATTCGTTCTGGCACTGCCCGGGGAGATCGGTGGACCCCCCAGCGAGCGCCCTGACCCATCGCGGCTCGCGCGGCTCCTCGCGCACCGGGATCCCGCGCGCGATGGCCCAGCGATGCACCCACGAGAGTCCCTGGCGACCGACATAGGTATCGGGGAGCTGATACGCCGGGTCCGCGAGCGCATCGTCGAGCGACACGAACTGGTATCCTCGTCGCTCGAGCATCGTGAGAACGTCGCCGAGATACGCGGCATTGAGGGTGTTCACGTGCAACAGCAGGACCTGGGGAGGTTCGTAGCCCACGACCCGACGCGACCAGCCCTCGAAAAAGGCGACGACGGACTCCATGAACGGCACGTAGGCTGCGGCCACACACTCAGCCGTCGCCGCGTCGGATCTCCGGCGTGCCTGGCGATAGGCGTTGGCAAAGACCCACTCCTGATTGTCGATCGTAACGGGCGCATTGCGATACCCATGCTCCTTCAGAAAACGCTCCATGGCCAGCTTGGTTTCCGGGTCCTGACCGGTGTGCAGCATGGGAAATCGGAAATAACGCAATGACCGCCCGTAGGGCGCGAGCGCTCGGCGGGTCACGGTTTCACCGCGAAGCACGTCCCGCTGATACGTTTCGAGCGAAGAGGTATTGAGATCCAGATGGGAGAACGAATGGTTCCCCAGGGAAAACCCGGCGTCCAGCCACAGCGAGAGCACCCGTGGAAGCAGGGTCTCGCGCAGCTCGTCGCAGATCCGCCCCTCGACGACGAACACCGTGGCCGGTGCGTCGGCCGCCACGAGGTGATCGACCATCCGACGATTGACGGAGAGCACCGCGTTGGCGTCACACATCCCATCGGCGGGGACTCCGGGCACATCGTCGATCGTGACGGCGACGCGGCGGGGCGCGGAAGCATCCTCGCGGGATAGCACGGGCCGCGCGCCCTCCTGCCCGGACCCCCGGACGGACGACGCCGCAAGGATGATCGCGACGAGAGCGGAGGATCGAACGACATCCACGCGCGGAACTTGATACCTGGCCGCGGGTGTTCGCAACGGGACGGGGTTCGGCATATCGTTGGAGACCGGTGTGAGCTGGGGTGGGGGCAGACGCACCATCAAGGAGGCATGGTCGTGAATCGTCGAGAATTCTTGGCCACCGGCGTCGGTGGCGCGCTCGGTCACTCCGTCCCGTGGCGGCCCGCGTACCCGTCCTGGTCTCAACAGGGCGGCGTCCGCCAGCTGTTCCCTCGCCTCGAACACGAGATCTTTCTCAACGCCGCCGCCGGAACGCCCCTCGCCCGATTCGCCGCCGCCGGTTTGGAGCGGTATCAGGACTTCTGGCAGTTGGGACCGTCGGAAGGCCGCGGGGAGTACGCCGCTGAAGTGCTGTCGGAGATCCGAGGATTGTTCGCTTCGTTCATCGGTGCTCGAGCATCAGAGATCGGGCTGGTCCACTGCACGAAGGCAGGTGAACAGATCGTGCTCGACAGCCTCCCGGCGTTACGGGAGGGAGGCAACGTGGTCACCAACGACATGCACTTCACCGGATCCCTCCACAACCTGGTTGGGCTCAAGAGAGCCGGGATGGATGTGCGAATCGTGCGCGGCTCCGCATGGGATGTGCCCCTCGAGGCCATGGAGGCCGCGATCGACCACCGAACGGCGCTCGTGGCCGTTACCCTGGTTTCCAACATCAACGGACGAATCGAGCCGGTGCGCGAGCTCTCCGAGATCGCCCATGCGCGGGGAGCGTATGTCTACGCCGATGTGATCCAGGCGGCCGGCATCGTTCCCTTCGACGTACGGGAGCTGGGGGTGGATTTCGCCGCGTGCTCGGGATACAAATGGCTCTTTGGCCCGCATGGAGTGGGGTTCTTCTACGTGGCGGAGGAACATCAGGGAACGGCTCTCCCGGACCACCTCTTCCCGGGACACGTGGCGCACAACTATCCCCCTTGGGTCAGGGAGATCGATGCGAACCACGATGAGTTCGTGTACCGATCACCCACGGACGCGCGGCGATACCAGCCCGGTCACGTGAGCTACCTGGGGTACGCAGCGCTCTACGAGGGACTCAAGTTCATCGATGGCATCGGGATCGACATCATGCAGCGCCACGCAGTTCGACTGTCGCGCCGTCTCGAGCGAGCGCTCGACGCAGACAAGTATCGCTGTATCTCCCCGCACCTGGATCGGTGCCCCATCGCCACGTTCGTCACCCGCAACACCCGGGCGCTCGAGCCGCGCCTCCGGGCAGCGGGACTCGTGGTGACGCTCAATGGGAATCGGCTTCGCGTCTCGCCGGCCATCTACAACACCGACGACGATATCGACCGGCTCGTGGCCGTGCTCAATGCCGCATGACGAGGTTCGTCCTGCTCGATCGGGTCATTAGGGCTCAGCACCCGCGTTACCACAGCCGGTCCGTGGGAGCCAGAGCTCGCACGCTAGAGGAGGTACGTCGTCGTCGCAATGACGGTCCCTCGGAGGGTGCACACGTCATGGCGGGGGCCGATTGCGCGACTCGAAGAGCCAGATGAGGGTGACCGCGGTCATCGCGCCGACGAGGTTCGCCACGAGATCCCACCCCGTATTGATGTATCCGCCGACGTTGGTCTCCGGTACCAGGAGCGTGGCGACGAATTCGACGACCTCGTTGAGCGCGCCAAACCCCAACCCGGCCGTCGCGGTGAGAACCATCAAACCAACCGTGGGCGTGGCGATCCCCTTGCGCCGCCGGATGGCTGAACGCAAGCCTTGCCAACAGACCCAGGTGGTGACCCCGAATCCGTACGCGTGCACAACGTGATCGTACTTCAGCCGCTCCGGCAGCAGCCACAACGAGTACAGCACCCCGCTCTCGGCATTGGTGGGCCAGCTCGATGGAACGACCAGGAGCCCGCCCGCCATGTGAGCCAGTCCCCAAAAGCTCAACGCCCAGAGGGCGCCGACGCTGAGCGAGACCTGTGCATGCACCGCCCAGACCACGCCGATCAGGACGAGCATGACCACGATGTAGAACAGGAACTCTTGATTGCCCCGTGTGAGTGCGAGGATCAATGCCCCCGCGAGGTACGTGGCTGTAAAAGCGACCACCGGCCAAATCACATTCGCTCGTCGAATCGACATTCGTAGCTACGCTAGTTCGTGCGAGATGGACGGGCGGGTCAACGCCCGGTGGACGACCGCGATCGTGACTCCCACCACTTGGAGGACCAGCACCCACAGCACACCCTCCAACAGTACCAGACCAAGCGGCTCGTGCATGACGTTCCACGGAAGGTAGAACTCGAACCACGGGACCATGAGTCCCCACGCCACGAGACCGAATGTCATACCTCTGAGCCAGCTCCGTCGCGGAAGCGCCCGCTCCACTACTGTGAACGCCGCCGAGTACACGATACCGATGACCAGGAGACCGCCCACGAGTATCCACGGGTTCACGCTGGCTCGGGGGAGCGGCTCGATCTCAGAAAAGACCGCGAGGAACTTTGCGCTCTGGAAGCTCGGGTTCGCGAGAATGCGTTGGGCAGGACCGAAGAAGACGACGAGCGCCGCGTACCACACGATGCCGGCGCTCACGCCACCCACGACGACGCGAGGAATCGCGGACATCGCTACTCCGCCGCCGCTGGCACCGCGGCGTCGAGCGCCGCACGAATATCGCCGAGCAGGTCTTCGGTGGCTTCCAGACCCACTGACAACCGAATCAACCCGTCCGTGATTCCGGTCTCCGCCCTCTCCTGTGGCGACAGGCCCGAGTGGACCGCCGCCGCTGGCCGGACGACTAGCGACTCGGCGCCACCGAGACTGGCGGCCACGGCCGGGTATTCCACACGCTCGAGGAATCGGTCGGCCGCTTCCATTCCACCCCGCAACTCAAACGACATCATGCCCCCAAATCCATCCAACAAGCGCCGCGCCCGCGCATGCTGGGGATGGGAAGGGAGTCCCGGATAGTTGACGACCGTCACCGCCGGATGCGCAGCCAGGGCGGCGGCAATGCGCTCGGCACTCTGACTCTGGTGCCGGACTCGAAGTGCGAGGGTCTTGAGACCTCGCTCCAAGAGAAAACAGCCGTGAGGGTCGAGCGTACCGCCCAGATGGTCCAACGTGAGCTTGACCCGTCGCACCCGTTCGGCGCTGGCCGCGACGCACCCGGCCACCAAATCGTTGTGTCCACTCATGTACTTGGTGCAACTCTCCACCACCAGGTCGAAGCCCAACGCAGCCGGCCGGAAGTTGACGGGGCTCGCGAACGTATTGTCCACGATGGAGACGAGACCGTGGTCGCGCGCAAAGGCGACCACTGCTTCGAGATCAGCCATCTGCACCAACGGATTCGTCAGTGTCTCAACGTAAACCGCACGAGTGGTTGGCCTGAGCATCGAATCCCACGATCCCGGAGCCTGCGCATCGATCACCGAGTACTCGATACCAAACCGGCGCAGCTCGTTGTTGAGAAAACCACTCGTGCCGCCGTACAGACAATCTTGGACCAGCAGATGGTCGCCGCTGGAAAGATGAGTCAGCAGTGTGGCCGAGATCGCGGCCATGCCGCTGCCCGTCACGAGGGCCGCCTCGGCCGCCTCGAGCGCGGCGACGCGTTCACCCAGCACAAGGTGGTTGGGACTATTGCTCAGACGGAGATACCCGACATCGTGATAGTCCTCACCGTGATACTCGAACGTGCTGGACTGGAACACCGGGGTCACGATGGCGCCCCGCACGCGGGGACGCAGCGAGCCAGCGTGAAGCGTTTTGGTCTGAATGTCCTTCATGGAAGACCCTTTGAGAGAAACCGGGCGGGAGCTCCCAGTGCGGGGCGTCCCGCGTCCCGGATACATCCACGCGCAGCGGCCCAGGTGCCGCCGCGATGACTCAGGACAAGCTCGCGGTTCCGCGCGCCATGAGCATCCGCGGTGATCCCCATGCTAGGGGGACCGTGCGGGAAGGTATTGCTTGGGAAACTTGGCCACCACCGTGTAGATGGGATCGACGATGTTCGCAACGGTACTCTCCCCCACCTGTCCGACGAGGAGATAGGCGTCCCAGCGTCCGAACCCGTACTCCGTCTCCAGCCACTCGACCAACTCCACGTGAGCCAGTCGGAACGCATCGATGAGTGGGCGCGCGCTGCCGGCCACCATGATGTATTCCTCGTCCTCGAACCGGGGCCAATCGATGGTCTTGCCCTTGATCACATCAATCTTGAGGGTGACATCCATGGAGGTCTCGAGCCCGGTACCGTTCACTTCGCCCTGGCCCTGTCGGGCGTGGCCGTCGCCGAAATAGAAGTAGGCGCCCTCGTGGAAGATGGGCAGGTACACGGTCGTTCCCTCGCGGACTTCCTGAGCGTCCATGTTCCCCCCGAAATCGCCAGGCCACAGCCCGCCAAACGCTTCTTCGCCGCGGGGCGCGACGGCCACGCGTCCGAGCATGGGACTGAGGGCGATGGTGATCGTTCGCATCCGGCTGTCCGGAAGCTCTGTTGTCCCGGTCATGGCGTCGAGATCGAGCCGCCACTCGTAGCGACGGGCCGGGATCGGATCGTTGAGGAGCCGAAGACGGCTATCCGTGGCCAGACCGCCAAAGTTCGGATAGATCTGCGCCCCCGCCAACGAATGATTGGGGCGGACCCGCAGGATTTCTACCACCAGCACGTCATTGGGGGTGGCCCCTTCGATGTAGAATGGACCCACCTCTCCCGGAAAGGCACCACCGCCCGGCTGGTAGTACGCCCCGAAGTTCGTGGTCGATATGAGTACCGTCCCCGGGCCGATACGGAGCACCGGGTCACGGACCGCAAAGGTGGGGTGTCCCACCGTCGGCGTGAATCGGACCGTATCCTGTACCGCGAACGCCGGGGGTGCGACGAGCACCAGGCAGAGGACCATCGCCAGCCGTTGCATCTCGACTCCTCGGTCGAAGAATCGTCAGTCGATCACCTTGCGAAACTAGCGGCCGTCGCCAACTCGGCAACGCGGCAGGGCGCTCCACGGCGTTTGACGCTCCCTTTGTGCGTCCAGCATATTCCTTTACTGCCGCCCGGACCGAAGCGCGCCTCGTGGCCCAACTTCCATTGTCCTGTCCATCCTGCGATACGCCGGTTCCGCTCGACGCCTCGTATTGCCCCGGGTGCGGCGTGGCGACGCCCACCGGTATCGCCTCGGATCCCACCGCCACTGGCCCGCTCTCCACCGACGAGTCCGCCTATCGGAAGCGGCTCAGCGATGCCATCCGTGATCGCTACCGCATTGAAGCCGTGTTGGGGCAGGGGGGGATGGCGATCGTTTATGCAGCGTGGGACGTGAAGCACAACCGTCGAGTGGCGGTCAAAGTTCTGCGCCCCGAGCTCGCCGCAGCCTTGGGGCCCGACCGATTCCATCGCGAGATCCAAATCGCCGCCCGGCTCCAGCACCCGCATGTGGTGCCGGTCTACGATTCCGGCGAGGCCGAGGGGCTACTGTACTTCGTGATGCAGTACGTGGAGGGCGAGTCCCTGCGGGAGCGTCTGCACCGCGACACACAACTCCCTCTCGAGACCGTCGTCCACATCGCGCACGACGTATTGACCGGTCTCGAGTACGCGCACGCAAACGGTGTCATCCATCGCGATATCAAGCCAGAGAACATCTTGCTGGTGGGCGAGACGGCGGTGGTGGCGGATTTCGGGATCGCGCGGGCCGTTCGCGTGGCCGGCGCGGACCGGATCACGGAAGCCGGCATCGTGATCGGCACTCCGGCCTACATGAGTCCCGAACAGATCGGTGGAGTGGATGAAGTCGACGCGCGGGCGGACGTCTACTCGGTGGGCTGTGTCGTCCACGAGATGCTCGTGGGACAACCACCGTTCCTGGGGCCCAACAAGCAAGCCATCCTCGCCCGGCAACTGGCGGACACGGTCCCGAGCATCCGGGCTGTTCGGAGCACGGTTCCCGAGTCCATGGAGGCGGCAGTGGGCAAGGCGTTGGCCAAAGCACCAGCTGACCGTTTTGCCTCCGCCGGCGAGTTTGCACAGGCCCTCGCCGCGGCGCTGACTGCTGATACCCGATCGCTCCCCCGCTGGCTGTCACGTGCCGCCGTCGCGCTCATCATCGGCGCCGGCCTGTGGACCGCCTGGCACTTCTTGCGTCCAACCCCAGCGCTCGACCCGAGCCACGTCGCTGTGTTTCCCTTTCAGAACGAGACCGGGGACCCGACACTCGACAACCTCGGCGGATGGATCGCTCGGGCAGTGCACGACGGCATCAACTCAGCCGAGCAGATTCCGGTCACGATGGGACCACCGATCCGCACGGCCGGGGGCGACCCAAATGAGGCGCCCGGGACCGATCCCATCCGCGCGGCGCGCGAGCTGGGCGCCGGGACCGTGATCCTCGGGGCCTTCTATCTCATTGCCGATTCCGTGCAGTTCCGCGCCGAGATCGTCGACGTCTCGGACCCCACATCCCGTCGTGCGATCCAACCGGTCATGGGCGACCGGCATGACGCCCGCAAGGCCGCCCATCTACTGCGCCAGCGCGTGATGGCCGACCTGGTGGCGCTCACCACGTGGAGCGCCGCGCGGCTCGATAGCCTGGGCCTGCCCGAGACATTCGAGGCATCCGCGCTGTTCGCGCGCGGCAGACGGTTCCTCTTCGACCGAGACTACGACGACGCCATTCGTTTGTTCTTCGATGCAGCCGCAGCCGATACGACGTTCGAGACGCCGTTGTTGTTCGCGATCATGACCTACCGTGTCTCGGGGCAGTTCGCGCGCGCCGATTCCCTGGCGCAGGAGGTCAATCGGAACCGCGCCCGCCTGGCGCCGTCGGATCGCCATCTCCTCGATATCGAGCGAGCACGACTCCGGGGTGATTGGGGGAACGTCCGCATCCTCGGGCGCACCCGGTACGAGTCCACGCTACGAGAGCCGAGCCACCTCATCGACGTGGCGGTGACCGCGCTACCAGCGGGGTACCCGGGTGAAACGGTCGAGGCCGTCCGCGCGATGTCGCTGGGTGGTCGAAAGACCTATCCCGCCAGCCTCCGGCTCATCACCGAGGGGCTGCATCTCATGGAGGAGTTTGGCGACGAGCTTGCAGAAGCTCGACGCGCCAACGCGGTCTACGGCAATGCCGAACTCGGAGTCGAGCACGCACTGCGCGCCCTCGCGGCGCTCGGGCGGCCGGCTGACATCATCGCCTACATCCGTCGCGGTGTGGCCCCAGGATCGGTCCTGACCGATCTGGGAATCGAGCTTCAGACACACCACGATTCGATCCTCGCCGGTCAGGCGTTGATGGCCGCCATCGAGTGGTACCGCGGGACGGTTGGAACGCCGGCGGCTGACGCAGCGGGACAGATCCGCGCGCTGTACGCCGCGGGGGAGCACCGCCAGGCGGCTGATTTCCTGAGCCAACTGTCCAATGGATCGCTCAACCAGATCGACCGCGCAGGCTACCGAGGCGTGCTGGCCGCTCGGCGTGGGGATCGGTCGGCAGCGTTGGCCGCCAGTGCCCGGCTCGCCGCTATGGCCGCCCCGTATACCTTCGGCGAACCGTCGCTCTGGCGTGCGCGGATCGCCGCCGTCCTCGGGGATGCTGAACAAGCGAGGGCCCTGCTGCAGCGGGCGTTCCACCAGGGACTCGCCTACGACATCCGTCTGCACCGCGATCCGGACCTATTCCTACTGCGAGACGATCCGCGATTCGGGCAATTACTCGCCCCAAAAGGCTGACCGTGTACAGACGAACCCGACAGTTCGCCTACGCATTAGGCTGCGAGGGCTTTCCTCCGCGCATGCAGTCTAATGCTCCCAAGAGACAGTGTGCTTACGCCGGCGTAATACGTCCTAATACCCGCGAACCGCGGGCACCGGTGGCAGACGGGACGTTGCCGGGTCGGCCGCGCAGAGTCAGCCACCCGAGATAGGCAAAGGCCACCGCCTCTTTGGCGTCGCCGTCGAAGAAGAGATCGTCGAACAGGCGGACGGCCCGGCCGGAGGACACGACCAGTCCCTCACGCACGACCGGGTGCCGCGTGCCACCCCCGGAGAGCACCAGGTCTTCTTCTTTGGGCGGGGGTGCCCAGCGCCGCAGCTGCTCGGCGACCGAGCGCACGGTGAGTGCCACCGCTGTCGCTACCAAGTCATCGTTCGTGCACTCGGGCGCTCGCTCGCGGACCCGCTGGACCAGCTCCGCGGCATACCGTTCGCCAAAGAGCTCGCGCCCGGTACTCTTGGGCGGTGGAAGGGAGAAGAAGGGATGGGTGAGCAACTCGTCGACTACCTCGGTCACGGGCTGTCCTCGAAGCGCTCGTTCGCCTCCGGCATCGTACCGCGCGGAGGGATCCACGAGCCGGGTCACGGCGTCGATCACGGCCACCCCCGGGCCAGTGTCGCAGGCCACGACGCCATCCATCTCGCCTTTGCGCGGGACCCATGTGAAGTTCGCCATCCCCCCGAGGTTGAGGAGCACGCGTCCGCGCTCGGGATGGCCAAACAACATTACGTCCGCCATAGGAACCAGGGGCGCGCCCTGCCCACCTGCCGCGATGTCCCTGCTGCGGAAGTCGCTGACCACGCGGACACCCAGTCGTTCGGCCACCACCGCCGGATCGCCGAGCTGGAGACTGACCCGACCTGGCTCATGCCAAATGGTCTGGCCATGCGAGGCGACGAACGAGAGTTCTCGCGCCGCAACGTGCACGTGGTCCAGCAGGGCCGCCGCCGCGTCGGCGAAGACGTTGCCCAGCTTCACGTGCATCTGCGCTAGCTCGTGGGATGTCCCGCGAGCGATGGCCTGGAGGATCACTTCGCGGTCTTCTCGCGAGAGCGGCTGGGTATGGAAAGAGACGAGCTCGACCCGATGGTCATCGTGTATCTGCGTCAGCGCCGCATCTACGGCGTCGAGCGATGTGCCGGACATGAGCCCGATGGCGAGCTCGGTCACGTCTTCACCGGTGGGGGATCGCCGACCGCCACGCGCACCGAGCCGCCGGCCGCCTCCAAGCGATCGCGTGCGGCGCTCGCCGCAACGTCCAGCCGGACCATGACGATGGCGAGTTTGACGCTGCCGGACGCGTCCGCAATGGCCTGTCGTGCCCGCTCTCGTGTGATCTGACAGGTTTCCATCAAGATTCGCTCTCCCCGATCTCGGAGCTTGGCGCTCATCGCCATCAGATCCACCATCAGATTGCCGTAGGCGCGGCCGGACCGTACCATCGCGCCGGTGGTGACGGTGTTGAGAATGAGCTTGGTGGCGGTCCCCGCCTTCATGCGGGTGGATCCCGTCAGTGCTTCCGGCCCCACCTTCGCCACGATACAGACGTCGCAGGACTCGCGGAGGGTGCTCGGGGGGTCCGTGCAGGTCACCAACGCCGTCCGTGCGCCCCGAGCTCGAGCCCGCTCCAGCGCGCCGGCCACGTAGGGGGTGGTTCCGCTGGCGGCGATCCCGACGACGACGTCCGCCGCCGTCACGGCATGCTCATCCATGGCCAGCGCCCCCGCCCGGGGATCGTCCTCCGCCCCTTCCTGACTCCGGACCAGCGCCTGTGGACCGCCTGCGATGATTCCCACCACCAGTTCTGGCGGTGTCCCGAAGGTGGGCGGGCATTCCGCTGCATCCAGCACGCCCAGGCGGCCGCTGGTGCCGGCTCCTACGTACACGAGGCGCCCGCCGCTCCCAAACGCTTCGACCACCACATCGATGAGCCGAACCAAGTCGCGACGGACGCCGTGGACGACCTCCGGCACCTGTCGATCCTCGGCATTCAGGAGGTCGACGATCTCCTCCGCGGTGGCCACATCGATGTCGACCGTGCGCGGGTTGCGCTGTTCGGTCAGACGCGTGTCGTGAAAATCGGCAGAGGTCATGAAACCAGACCGGAAGCGTGATAGTTTCCTACGGCCGCCACCCAGAGGTCAACGAAAGGATACAAGTTGTCAACACCGACTCCCGCTCGCAGCCTGCTCGCGCTCCTCGCGGTCCTCGCGGCGTGCGCCACGCCGGCACCGGAGCGTTCCACCGCGGCCACCCCACTGGGCATGGTCCCCGAAGGATGGCCGCTCTTCCAGGAGACCCTGCCGGTCGAGGCACCCCGCGCCATGGTGGTCTCGAGCAGCCCCCTTGCTTCGGAGGTGGGCATCGAGATCCTGAAGCAAGGCGGAAACGCCGTGGACGCGGCCGTCGCCGTTGGATTCGCGCTGACCGTAGTGCATCCGTCGGCCGGCAACCTCGGTGGTGGCGGGTTCTTGGTCGTGCGTCTCCATGATGGGTCGGTGCGTACGCTGGATTTTCGCGAGACGGCTCCTGGCGGCGCCACCCGCGAGATGTACCTGGATTCGGCCGGAAACCTGACCGAGACATCGGTGACCGGTCACCTGGCTGCCGGCGTTCCTGGCAGCGTGGCAGGGCTTGCCGAGGTCCTTGAACGTCACGGCACGCGCTCCTTACCCTCCGTGCTCGCTCCGGCCATCACTCTTGCGCGCGACGGGTTCCTGCTCGACGAGACCCGGAGTCGATCGCTCGAGGGAGCCGCGAAGCGGCTTCGCTTGTTCCCGGCATCGCATCGACAGTTTCTCCTCCCAAACGGCGAGGCCCCACCACCCGGAACGCGATTGCGGCAGCCGGACCTGGCGCGCACCCTCCAGGCCATCGCGGACAGCGGCCCACGGGTCTTCTATCATGGATATATCGCGGACCTGATTGTCGCTGAGATGGCTCGTGGCGGTGGTCTGATCGACAAGGACGATCTCGCCGCGTACCGAGCCATCTGGCGGGATCCCGTGGCATTCACGTACCGCAGGCACACGATCTTCTCGATGCCACCGGCCAGTTCCGGCGGGATCACCATGGCCCAGATCCTCAATATCCTGGAGGGATACGATTCCCTTCCTCCGCTCGGGAGCGCCGAGCACGTTCATCTCCTCGCGGAGTCGATGCGACGCGCGTTCATCGATCGGAACCAGCATTTGGGTGACCCGGACTTCGTCACGATGCCGCTGGAGCGACTGCTGGCCAAGGACTACGCGGCGAGCCTGCGCGCGAGCATCGACCCAACGCGGGCAACACCCACCGGGCGGATCCCAGCTTCGGTGCGCGACGGGTTCGAGACCACGCACTACTCGATCGTGGACGCGGCGGGAAACGCCGTGAGTGTCACCACGACGCTGAACTCCAGCTTCGGGAGCGCTGTCACCGTGAGCGGGGCCGGATTCCTGCTCAACAACGAAATGGATGACTTTACGGCAGCGCCGGGAGTACCCAACCAGTTTGGTCTCGTGCAGGGCGAAGCGAATACCATCGCTCCCGGGAAACGTATGCTCTCGGCGATGTCACCCACCATCGTGGTGGACTCTCTGGATCGCCTGCTCATGGTCTTGGGGACGCCGGGCGGACCCACGATCATCACGACGGTGTCGCAGGTCGTCTCCAACGTCATCGACCACGGACTTTCCCTCGAGCGCGCCGTGGCCGCGCCGCGAGTCCACCATCAGGCGCTCCCCGACCGGATCCAGTACGATCCCGCGGGGCTCCTGCCCATTGTCGCCGACCAGCTGCGGTCCATGGGCCACGATCTCGAGGAGCGGCCGGGCTATCGTGGTGAGGTCACGGCAATCATGCGTGGGCCTCGGGGGTGGATTGGGGTTGCTGATCCACGTGCCGGCGGCCGTGCGATCGGGTACTGAGCCCGCCCACACCACGGCGCCGGCTCCTCTAGGAACCATCACCCACACTGAGGATGGCATGACATGAATGGCACGGCGTCACCGCCGTCGTGGTTCGCGAAGGGCCTCCTATTCGAGAACTGTAGCTGTCAACTCGTCTGTCCAGGACACATCCATTTCGAGCAGGATTGTACCTACGATCGTTGCTTGGGATACTGGGCGATCGCGGTGGAAGAGGGCGGCGTTGACGGAACCACTCTCGCAGGCGTCAACGCGGTGGTCGCGTTCGACAGCCCAAAGCGCATGATGGATGGCGGGTGGATCCAGCGGATCATTCTCGACGAAGCGACGTCCAAGGAGCAACGCCGCGGCATGGAGATGATCCTGCGTGGCGAGGTGGGGGGTCCGTGGGCCGTGCTTGCGCGCTTTGTTGGCCGCCACGCCGAGACGCTCTACCTGCCGATGTCCATGGACGACGACGGACGGATCAAGCGCCTGACCGTGCACGGCGTGATGGAAGCCGTCGTAGAGCCGATCCGAGGACGCGACAAGACGCAAGTGGTGCGTTTCGAGAACATCTTCAATCAAATCCACGCAGCCTCCCAGGTGATCGGCCGCGGCACCACACGGTACGACGACGGCACGATCCGCATGCACAACACGGGTAGCCATGGGTTGTACTCTCACTTCTCCTGGACCGCCTAACGGGGCAGCCCAGCTCGGGAGCGGCTCACAGCGGCGAGCCGTGTGGGGCGCTACGCTCGTGGTATTCGCCGCCGCGTGGGTAGCGCTGGCGCAGTGGGCCCGCCCCCATGACATCGCCGACCTCTTGGGCCCCACCACCACGGCGCACACGCCCGTGGGGCTCGGCGTGACGACCGTCATGTGGCTCACGATGATGATCGCCATGATGCTCCCGACGGTCCTGCCGTGGCTCGACGCCTACGCCGTCGCCGTTGGGCCGCATCCCCGAGGCTATCGACGTATCGCGGCCTTCGCCGCGGGCTACATGACCGTGTGGACTGGATTCAGTCTGTTCGCCGCCCTGGTGCAAGTGACGCTGGTCCAACACGGGATGCTGGGCGGATTGACGATGCGCGCGGCCGCTCCCCTCGCAGCCGCGCTCCTCGTTGGGGCTGGCCTCTACGAGCTCAGCCCCGCCAAAGGCGGGTGCCTCGAGCACTGTCGCTCGCCCCTCGGTTTCTTCCTCTTGTCGTGGCGCGGTGGTGCGAGCGGGGCGCTCCGTATGGGGCTCACCCATGCGGGATTCTGTGTAGGATGCTGTTGGGCACTGATGCTGCTCTCGTTCGCCCTCGGGACGATGAACCTGCTCTGGATGGCGGTGCTCACCCTCGTGCTGTGCCTGGAGAAGTTGATGCCGTACGGACAGCAGGTCCGCCGAAGCTTCGGAATGTTGCTCATCATCTGGGGAGCGTGGCTCGGCTTCAATGCGGCCTAGACTGACTCGGTGCCGACAACACAAAAGAAACGGGGCCCCGTCGGGGCCCCGTTTGCGTACTTCGGAACGCGCGCGACTCAGGTCGCCATCGGCTCTAAAACCATGGGGGCCGTCAGCACGATCCGAATCATGCCGCCTGCCGGCAGCACGATGTCGTTGCCCTTGGTCGCGAGCGCGACGCCGGTTCCGGCGGCCGCCCCGGCCGCTCCACCGATGACGGCACCTTTGGTATTCTTGCCGATCAGTTTGCCGGCCACGGCTCCGACGACGGCGCCGGCCCCGATCTTCGCCGCATCACCGGCTTTGAATTGATCCGATTTCTTCTCCGCGGCCACGGTGTCGCTCTTGGCCTCGAGCGCATAGGTCTTGCCACCGAAGGAGACCCGGTTGAAGGCCATCACGAGCTTGCCTTGACCCGGATCCATCTCCGTGATGGTGCCGGTGAACACCGCGCCGGCGGGGATCACCACCTTGCCGTCGACGTTCTCGAGGGCACGGGTGCCGGTGGCGGTAACTCGATCACCCACCTTGTGGGTGTCGTTGCTGACCGTGTCGGTCGCCACCATTTCCATGGTGGTGCCGGCGGGCAGCGCCATCGGGGCCTCCGGCGCTGCGCGCTGAGGCTCAGGCTGAGGCGTCGACGGCGGCGTGGCCTGCCGGGGCTGTTGGCGCCTGGGCGCGGGTTGCGGGGGCGCGGCCTGCTGCTGACTGGGCGCCTGCGCCACCGGCTGGTCATCCAGGACGGTCAATGATTCCGCCGGCGCCAGGCTCAGATCCCGGTCGTCATCGGCGGCAGGTTCCCCCCCACCGCATGCCACGAAGCCGAGGGCGGCGAGAGCGAGAAAGGTGTTCATCCGCATCATGGTAATCATGCCTCCAGTTACCACTGTATGGACGGTGATGTTCGGCTGGGAGATTCAGGAACCCCCCAACCTGCAGGGCTCATCCACTCGGGACCGTAATCCCCGTCACAACGTTCCCGAGCCGCCGGGGAACCGCACCTGGCATCTTCCGGCGCGACTCGTTGACCGGAAGGCCCGAGGGCCGGATGGGGATCTCTGGTCCCCATCCGGCCCAAGCATGAAGTCTAATGGGTGCGGATCACCGATCAAGGCCACGTCGCCAGCGCGGAGAGACCCGAATGGCGGGCCGGAGCCGACCCCGGGGTGGCATATCTCTCTGTAAATGCATAAGTTAGGGCGTTATTCGAGATCCCAGGACGGAGTCACGAGCAGGACTCCGCTGAACGTATTCGGCAAGTGAGAGGAGCAGATGAACAAGAAGGAGCTCAACCGCATTGCCCGGGAGCTCGTTGCCCCGGGGAAGGGCATCCTGGCCGCCGACGAGAGCTTTCCCACGATCGAGAAACGATTCAAGGCGATCAACATCCCGTCAACGGAGGAGAACCGGCGGGACTACCGGGAGCTGCTCTTTTCGACGCCCGAACTCGGGAAGTCCATTGGCGGCGTCATCCTGTTCGACGAGACGTTGCGGCAAAAGGCCCGGGACGGCACGCCGTTCCCCAAGCTGCTCGCCAAGCAGGGATCGATTCCGGGCATCAAGGTGGACAAGGGCGCGAAGGCACTCGCGGGATTCCCTGGTGAAAAGATCACCGAAGGGTTGGACGGTCTACGGGATCGGCTCGCGGAGTATCGTTCGCTTGGCGCTCGGTTCACCAAGTGGCGCGCGGTGATCACTATCGGGGACCGCATGCCGACCCGATTCTGCATCGACGCCAACGCGCATGCACTGGCCCGCTACGCGGCATTGAGCCAGGAAGTCGGTCTCGTCCCGATCGTCGAGCCGGAAGTGCTCATGGACGGTGACCATACCATCGAGCGATGCGCCGAGGTCACCGAGACAACGCTCACGAGCGTCTTCTTCCACCTCCATGCTCACCGGGTGGTGCTCGAGGGAATGCTGCTCAAGCCGAACATGGTTATCGCAGGTAAAGCATGCCCGAAGCAGGCCGGAGTGCGCGAGGTCGCGACCGCCACGGTGCAGACACTAAGTCACGGGGTGCCGGCGGCGGTGCCTGGGATCGTATTTCTCTCCGGAGGACAGACCTCGGAGGTGGCCACTGCGCATCTGAACGCGATGAACGCTCTCGGCGAGCACCCGTGGCAGCTGAGTTTCTCCTATGGGCGCGCGCTCCAGGATGAGGCGTTGCGCGCATGGAGCGGGGCGGCGGCCAACCTCAAAGTCGCACAACGGGCCTTCGCCCATCGCGCAAAGTGTGTGAGTGCCGCGCGCTACGGGAAATACTCCAGGGAGATGGAAGTGACGGTAGCGGCGTAGAAGCCGAACCATCTGGCCTGCCCCCCATTCACGGCTGCCACCCGGGGTTGCAGAGGCAGCGGGGGGCGGGTGGCACAGCAAGAGCAGCCTGTTCCTCCGTTGGGTCCTACAGTCTCGAGCGCAGGAATTCCGGAGTCAGACCCTGCAACCATCCCGCCAGTAGGGTGAAGTATCCCGTTATCAGGAGCAGCCCAACGAACACGAGGATTGCTCCTGCGATCTTCTCGGTCACACCCACGTAGCGACGGAATCTCTTGAACCATACGAGGAACTTCTCGATGGCGACGGCGGCGAGAAGAAATGGGAGCGCGAGCCCCATCGAGTAGAACAACAAGAGGACGATCCCCTCACCGAGACTGGCCTTGACGCTGGTAAACGTGAGGATGCCACCGAGGATGGGACCGATGCAGGGCGTCCAGCCGGCACCGAACGCCAGCCCAACCAGGGTGCTCCCCAGATATCCCACAGGCTTGTCCTGCAGATACACCCGGCGTTCCCGTGCGAGGGCTCCCCACCGAAAGACTCCTAGGAGATAGAGGCCAAAAAAAACGATCAGCCCGCCACCGATTCTCTCGAGCCAGACGGAGTTTTGGTTGAGGAATCGCCCTAGTTGAGTGGCGGTGGCACCGAGGGCGAGAAAGATGAGCGTAAAGCCAATGATAAAAAACACCGCATGGGTGAGCGCGATCCGCCGCTTGGACTCGAGCTCGTCCAGCGAGAGACCGGTAATGAACGAGACATAGCTGGGAACCAACGGGAGGACACAGGGCGAGAGAAAACTCAGGACACCCGCCACGAAGGCCACCACGAGTCCTACAGACTGGTTTTCCATGCCGTCCCGATAACGATCAACTCACGCGTTCGGTTCCGCGCTGGCGAGCGCGTGGAACGCAATGAGCTTGTAGGCGAGCTTCGCCGCGAGGACGTCGGGCGCTACGAAACCGAAAATGGGAGCGAGCTCCACCACATCGCACCCCACCACATGTTTCTCGCGAAAGACCCGCTCCAGTAGTTGCAGCGTGGGGTACCAGTGTCCGCCACCGGGCTCTGGAGTCCCTGTGGAGGGAATCAGGGCCGGGTCGAAATAGTCGATATCGATGGTGATGTACACGAGGTCTCCCAGGCTGGCCAGTGCCCGATCGATCCATCCCTCCTCGTGAAGCTCGTAGCCGAAGATGACGGGAATCGCATTCGCGCGCGTCAATGCCCGTTCGTCAGCCGTCATCGACCGGATCCCTACGGGGACGAGCTGGACGCGTTCGTGTACGCGATACATCGCACACGCGTGCGAGTGCGGCGTTCCCTCGTATTCCGATCGGAGATCCGTGTGCGCGTCGAGCTGTAGGACGGACAAGGTCCCGGCCGGGTGGCGATCGGCATGGGCGAGGATCGCCGGTGCCGAGATGCTGTGCTCGCCACCGATCATGATGACGAACTTGCCGGCGTTCACCAGTCCGGCCACGGCTTGGCCCACCTGTGTCATGGCCGTCTCGGGTCCCGCCCCGGAAGGCACCAGCTCCGGCAGCGTGTGGACGCCAATTCGATACGGTTCGAAATCGAGTTCGTGATCGTACAGTTCGAGGAACCGCGAGGCATGGATCACGCTACGGGGTCCGAACCGCGTCCCGCCCATATACGAGACCGTCGCCTCGTACGGTACGGGTAAGATCACAACTGGTGCCCGTTCGAAAGGGACGTCGTCTGGGGGTATCCCCAGGAACGTCTCCGGTGGGGCCCACGGAAGTGCGTCCATCGTCCGCGGAAGTCCGGCTGGCGCGCCCCGATCGCGGAATTCGTTCACCCGCAAAACACCACGGCGGCCACCACCGTCACCCACCGGCCATCGTCCTGAGCCTCTGCCGTACAACTGATGTTCGTGGTATCGACGATCTCGCCGGACAGGAGCCACTGTTCCTTTCGCTGGTCCCAGGCCTGGTCCGGGTCGAACGGCACGCCGAGGACGGTGGCCAACATCGAGGCAGCGAGATCTTCGGCGTAGTCGCCGGCCGGCTCTCGGCGTTGTCCAAACGCATGGTGCTCAGAAATGTATCCGTGGTGATTGGCATCGGCCGGTATTGCCAGTCCGATGGCGGCGGCCGCCAGGCGTGAAGGCTCGTTGGTCGCGGCTTCGGCGACCACCGCGAACACCACTTGCCCCGGCACGAGCACTCTGATGCCCTCGTCGGCCGAGAGCAGTTGGCAGTGCGGCGGCCATATCGAGCTCACCCGCACGAGGTTGTACTGCGCGATCTTGGCGTCTCGGAGTGCCAACTCGAAGCTCGTCAGCTTTTCGCGGTGACGACCGACCCCCTTCGTGACAAATGCGCGGGTGGGCACAAAGGTCTGCGGATCAATCACGGCGCCGATCCTCGTGTTGAGTGGTGGCAGCCCCGAGTGTCTCGGCGTCGCGCCGCTGACATTGCTGGCAAATACCGTAGATCTCAAGGCGGTGATGATGATAGCGGAAACCATACTCCTCCGCGATGAGCGATTTCATACGCTCGAGGCGCTCGCTCGAGAACTCCACCACCTTGCCGCACTCGATGCAGATCAGGTGCTCGTGGTGGCTCTGGGCCGCAGCGGGCTCATAGCGCTTGAACCCCTCGCCGAAATCGTGCTCCTGTACCACGCCGGCGCTGACCAGGAGATCCAGTGTCCGATAGACCGTGGCCTTCCCCACATGCACGTTGCGGCTTCGCAAATGCCGCTCGATGTCGCCCACCGACAGGTGGGCATCCGCAAACAGAATTGTCTCCGCAATGGCTTCGCGTTGAAGGGTGACCGGCAAATTGTGATCCCGCAGGTAGCCCCGAAAAACCTCCAAGAGCGCGTGTCCATCAACCTTCGGTGGCGGGCTCGTCATCCTCGTCTCCGTACCAGGCGTCGCGCGGGATCTCCAGGGGAGGCTCCGCCTCGCCGGCTCGTTCTTGCACTCCTGCGATGATCTCCCGTACGACCTCCTCCGGTCCTTCACCCACCTCTTCGATGGTGATGCGGTGTTGCCCCCGCTCCGGACCCCCTGTGACGATCACATAGCTCGCGGTGTAGATACGACGCCGATCCTGCTCCGCCACGCGGGCCACGATGGCGGTTCCCCACTCGCGATCCTCGTGACGGAGCGGCGCGAACAGCCAGATCCCATGGACTTCTGACGGTGGAATATGCTCGGCCAGCGCCCGTGCTACTCGAGACCATCCGACACCGGCTTCCGGGGGTCTCGCCATGCCCGCAGGTGCTGGCCTCGTCATCGCCCGACGGAAATGCGGTCCACGAGCACAACGCGCACGGCGTTTTGCACTTTGTCACCCGCTTGTCGAAGAATCGTCGTCACGCCACGCGGATGCGAGGCGGTCCTCACCTGGCACCAACGGAGAGGCCGGCAAACCGAAACAAAACCATCGGGGAGGACCGCATCGGCTCGCTCATACACCCCAGGGAAGGAAGGTGCTGGGGCGCGCCGGCACCAGGTCATCAGGCCGCTCTGGGACAGATGGGCGCATCCGTCTCCTCGGTGAAGGCGGGAAGATAGGAAACGTGAGAACGGGTTTCAACCCATCACAATAATGAGATCGGATCACGATCGAAGACCACCCGCACCGAGCTCGGACGGGTATGCGGGGCACGACGCGCCGCGTACCGCACCACTCGGCCCAGCCAGCGCCGGTCCGATGCCCGAAGCACGACGTGCCACCGCCAGCGACGCTTCAACCGGGCGAGCGGCGCCGGTGCCGGACCGATGACCTCCACCACGCCTGGCGCCTGGGTGCGTATCAATTCGCGGATCCAATCCCCCACTTCGACGGCGGCGGTGGCGACGGCATCCTCCGCATGGCCGCTGATGAGCACGTTCACGAGGCCCACATGCGGCGGGTACGGGGGCGATCGCCGCGCCAGCAACTCCTGCTCGGCAAAGCCCTCGAAGTCATGCTCGGCCGCTGCCGCCAGCGCCGCATGCTCGGGTGTGCGCGTCTGCACGAGGACTCGGCCACCCGCCGGGCCGCGCCCCGCACGCCCCGACACTTGCGCGATCAGTTGAAACGTCCGCTCGGCCGCACGAAAGTCCGGTAGATGCAACCCCGTGTCGGCGTCTACGACCCCCACCAAGGTGACGCCCGGAAAGTCCAACCCTTTGGCGATCATCTGCGTGCCGAATAACAGATCGACCTCGCGCCGTCCCACCGCATTCAGGATTCGACGGTGCGACCACTTTCGCGACGTGGTATCAGCGTCCATCCGGGCGAACCGCGCCCGAGGAAATCGCTCCGCCAGCCATCGTTCCAGCTGTTGCGTCCCGATCCCTCGCGTTCGATGCGTGGCGCCACCGCACTGGGGACACACCTCCAGCACGGGCTCATCATGCCCGCAGTAGTGACACCGCAGCCCCGCGGGAGTGTGGTGCACGGTCAGGGATATACTACAGGACGGACACTCCGGCACAGCACCGCATTCGTGACACTGGAGGAAGTGCGCAAACCCGCGGCGATTCAGCAGGAGAATGGCTTGCTGTCCGGCGTGCAAGGTGTGTTCCACCGCCGTATCCAGGATCCGCGACCACGGAAGGGGACCACTGTCTCCCACGCGATCCGTCTTTCGCAGATCCACGAGCTCCACGGGGGGCATGGGGCGGGCTCCTACCCGGCTCGGCAACCGGATCGTCACCATCCGATCTCGCACGGCCCACGTCTCCAACGACGGGGTCGCGCTGCCGAGGATGGCGTGGGCGCCGTCGATGCGGGCGCGCCTGAGCGCCACATCTCGGGCATGATACCGCGGCGCCTCTGCATGTTTGTAACTCCCGTCGTGCTCCTCGTCGACCACGATGGCCGCCAGTTTGCTGACGGGCGCAAACACCGCGGATCGGGCACCCACCGCCACACGCCGCTCCCCAGTGGCCAACGCACGCCAGGCGTCCACCCGCTCGGCGTCGGACAACCCGCTGTGGAGGACGGCCACGTGAGCACCGAAGGCGCCGCGAACCCGCGCGATGGTCTGCGGCGTGAGAGCGATCTCCGGCACCAGCACAATGGCACCCCACCCGCCGGCGACCTGCGCTCGCAGCGCCTCGAGGTACACGAGGGTCTTCCCACTGCCGGTGACGCCGAAGACCACGGCGGCCTTGCCGGGATCGAGGTGGGCGATGGCATCGATGGCACCCCGCTGGTCGGCCGAGGGGCTCGCGGGCGGCGCCTCCTCGACGTCCGCAAAGGGATCGCGGAGTTGCGTGCGCTCCTCGATCTGGCCGACGCCCCGCGCGACCAAGCCCTTGACCACCGACGCGGAGAAGCCAAGCTGTTCTCGCAGATGGCGAATGGTCGCCTCGCCGCCGAGGGCGTCGACGGCCTCGTATGCCTCGCGCTGCCGCCGAGCTCGGCCAAACAGCCGATCCCGTTCCAACAATGAGGGGAGCGCGCGTGTCAGCCGCAGTACCCGGATCGTACCCGCCGCCGGGCCGAGATTCGGCGGCTCGGTGCGCAGCACGACGGCCCCGCTCCGGGCCAAGCGCTGGAGCGCATTCCACACGGGACGATTGAGCGCGCGACGGAGTCCGCCCGCGGTGTCTTCGCCGCCCGCCCGACGGAGCGCTTCGAACACGGTGCGAGCCGCACCCGCCGGCACGTCCGATCCGTTCGCGAGTTGCGCCACGATCCGCGAGGCCCCCCAGAACCCCGGAGGGAGCATGGCCCGCAGAACGAGCCCAATGGGCGTCACATAGTAGCTGGCCATCCAATCGGCGAGTTCGAGGAGCGACCCCGGCACGAGCGGCGTCGGATCGGGGGCCAAGAGCAGGGATTTCAGGTCCTCGCGAGGATCGCCACCCGTCGCGATGACCACCCCAACGAGCTCACGGTTCCTGACAGGAACGACCACCCGGGTCCCGGGTCGGATGCGCTCCTCGAGCTCCGGAGGGACGGCGTAGTGGTAAGCGCGTGCGATGGGAAGGGGGAGCGCGACCGCACACACGGTCGACGCAGCAACGGTCACTTCACGCTCCTTGGTCCTGCCAACGATGGCCCTTGATGATCGACAGCCCCAGGGTCCGCGCGAGCGCCAGCGACCGCAGTGTGCGTACCTCCCGACTCAACACGGTCCGTAATCCCGCCCATCGGGCGGCCCGCCAACCTCGCAGGAGCAACCCCACCCAGCCAGCGGCAATCCAGCCTCCGTCACGGGAGGCATTTTCCACCGCAAGCTCCACGAGGCCGGCCTCGCGGCACGCACTCTTCCACTCGACCAGGAGTCGGGGTGCGATCCCGAGCGTCCTCAGGGCCGCTGCGGCCTCGTCGTCGGCCGCGCTCAGCCAGGACGGGACGAGGACGACCACCGGGCTCATGGGCCGGGTGACCCTGGCCACCTCACGGAGCACCTTGCCGCCGTCAGTCCCCGGCAGTTGCAGCATCTGCACGATGGCGACGTCGAAGACCTGCCGCTCATGAGGGAGGTCTTCTGCGTTTGCCCGTTGGAACGTGACGGAGCCACTGAGTCCGGCGGCCCGCGCCGTCCGCTCGGCCGTCTCGATGGCGCGAGGATCCGGATCGATACCGGCCACGTGCGTTTGGAACCGCTTGGCCCACCAGAGCGCCGCCGCGCCCGATCCGCTCCCGACCCACAATACCTCCTGACCGCTCTCCACGCCGATCAGCTGGCCGAGCCGACGATTGATCGGTTCGTTGACCTCGGCCCAGGGTTGCAGGATGGCGAGGAGGGTGGTGGGGGACAGCCGGCGTGGCATGGCGGCAAACTTACGCGAGCGCCCGAAGGTGGGCTACCGACGCAGCCGCGATGCGGTCAGGCACATATCCGCCCTCGAGAACCGACGCGATCGGAACCGCCAGCGCCCGGAAATGCTCGATCCACTGCGCATAATGCTCCGGCTCCAAGGTGAATCCCGCCAGGGGATCCCCGGCCAGGGCGTCGAATCCGGCGGAGATCAGCAAGAGCTGGGGGGCCCAGCTCTCCGTCGCCGCATGGACTGCCGTCATCAGATCGTCCACGTACCGCTCTGGCGTGAGTCCTGGTGGTCGCGGCACGTTGAAGATGTTCCCCACCCCTCGCTCCTCCGCCCGGCCGGTCCCGGGATAGAGCGGCCACTGATGTAGTGACACGTACCGAATCCGCGGATCGTGCTCCACCAGGGCTTGGGTTCCATTGCCGTGGTGAACGTCCCAATCCACGATGAGGACACGTTCGAGTCCCCGCTCGTCGACCGCCCATCGGGCGGCAACGGTGACGTTGTTGAGCAGACAAAAGCCCATGGCCTGATCGGCGGTGGCGTGGTGACCGGGAGGCCGGATGGGCGCGAAGGCGGGCGCATCATCGAGTGCGAGCGCCGCTGCACCGATGGCCGCACCGGCCGCCCGACATGCCGCGTCCCAGCTCTGGGCGTTCATCGCGGTGTCGCTATCCAACCACCCGCCACCGCTTGCGGCCACGGTCGCGAGCCGATCGAGATAGGACGCCGCATGGACGCGTTCCAAGACACCGCGTGGCGCAGCGTCGGCTTCGTGCCACACGAGCTCATGGGCCGGCCGCCACGCTCTGAGGGCCCGCCAGACCGCTTCGACGCGCGCCGCCGACTCGGGATGACCCACACCGACGGAGTGAAGCGCCGTGGAGGGATGCCAGACAATATGGAGCGTCACGCGGTGACGTCGGTGTGCAACTTACCGTACCGGCTGTCGGCGGGTCAGAAGGACAATCAGCGGAGCGCCGTTCGGCGCGAGCATATCTCCCAGTGTTTGCGTCTCGTCGGCAATCAGCGCGCCGCGGAACTTGACTTCGTAACGGGCCGGGGAGACGGTGCGCCCCGTGGCCTGCTCCAATGCGGCCACCTTGACCTTGGCGATGGTCCACTCCGGCGTGACGTCGAGATCGACCATGTCCCACACCTGTGGGACCCAAACCCGCACCCGGAGATTCGAGGGCGCCGTCGTCATGTGACGTCGTTTTCCACGGTCGGCAACGTCGAGAAGAACCGGCCAATGGCCTGATCGAAAAAGAGCGTAGAAGCGCGGACGCGTGTTCCCTGCGGCACCTCGAACACCGCGATGGTCAATTCTTCCCCACCCTGACCGCGGAAGGTCGCGTAGCGCGGCCCTTCTTGTTCGAGAAAGGCTCCGTGGTGCGGAATCCGCTCTGCAAAGAACTCTTTCGCGCGCGCGATGACCGCTCGGTGATCGAGGCTCGTCATGGTTTCATGCGTCATGAGTCAGATCCTACCGTCGTGTCCATGCATCCCTCACGCCAAACGTATCGGTGAACGCAGCCACGTCTACTGCCGGCCCTCCGCCGCATCCACGTGGATGCGCTCTTGCGCCACTCGCGCGGCCCGCGGCCGAAAGAGATCCCGCATTCTCGGCTTGTGTCGAACGACGAGCACCACCTCTCCCTGTGGGCTCGGCTCGACCCCATCGAGCACAAGATAGAGGGGGAGCGGGACCCTCGGGACCTCGGCGCGATATCGGCGGCCATGCCATTCGATTTCCAGGTTGGGCGGCAGCTCTCCCACCACCCGCTCCAGAAAGACGTCGTCGTCCACACGATATACCCCTGCTTCCACCCGCTCACCGTACCGGTAAAACAGCGGGTCGAAGCTTCCACCCTCCACCCGAGCGAAGTTCTGCTCGGCCGCCCAGTCGTAGCGCTCGAGCCCCGGCGACCCAGCCTGCCATTCCAGATGATGACGTAATTCGTGAACGAGCGTCTCCCATGCCTCCCCTCGCCAATCGAAACCCGGTTGCTCACGGGCCAACGCCTCGAACGAGCCGTAGTACAAAACGACCCGCGAGGTCACATGGTCGCTGCCCGAGTCGATCGGAATACACTCGCCCAGGGTGTAGACGTGAGGGCGCGTCGGATGGGCGATCGTTTGGGGGCTGACGTCGACGGCCGCGATCCCGTCCAGATACTCCTCCGGGACCTCGTCGACCATCCGACGGACCATGGCGCGAAACGGCTCGGGGCGCACGGTCCGAGGCTCGTCACGGCCCTGAAGCCGGCGGACGAGCTTCCAACGACGCAGCGACTCCCGCGGTGTGCCGGCCGAGCCATCGGTTCAGCAGCAATAACCCAACGAACACGACGCCCCATTGGAGAAGGATCGTGCCCACGTTTTCGATGCCCAGTGGATTGAGCCAACCCGTCGGATCCCAACCGCGGGCCTGATAGAGCCACCAGACCAGGAGGATCAACGCCTCCAACGGGACGATGACGCCGATGACGATGTCCCACCACCGTCCGATTCGGATATCGGAGTGTTCGTGATTGAGTTGTTCCTCGCGGAACCGTCGCACACCCCACGCGATGATGGCCACGGCGAAGAAGAACCCCGACACCATCAGGGCCACGCCCCAGACCCAATCCTGGTTATGGAGGATCTGCAGAGACAACGCCGACGGCAATCCGAGCAGGAAGCCACCCGTGCCCACGATCCGCACGGCACGCGCCCTGGAGACTCCAGCGTCACGCAACACGCGAGTTGCCAGCTCAATCATGGCGATGAGACTGGTAAAGGCCGCGAATGCCAGCGCCAGAAAAAAGATGATCATGAAGAACTGCCCGAAGGGGACTCGGGCAAACAGCTGTGGCATCCAGATAAACGTGAGCCCCTCGTTTCCCGATGCGAAGATGGTCGTCTGGATGAGGTCGGACGAGAGGGGTTCCCCGCCGCGAACGGCCTCGGCGAGCGCAGGGTAGGCGCTCAAGGCATCGGGATCCACGGCGAGATTGGCAACGAGTTGGGGCACCACCGAAAAGACCGTACAGAGCACCATGATCCCGGCGAGCAACGATACCGTATTGTTGGCCGTCGGAAGAATGAAGGCGTTGAGCGCCGTGTCCTCGTTGACCCGTAGGTAGGCGGCGTACGTCAGCACGAGTCCCCAGCCGGCACCAGTGTCCCACGCATTTTGCGTGAGGGCTTGGAGCCATATATTCGCGTTCGCCAGCTCCCCCCAGTCCACCGTGAAGAGATACGACAGGCCACCGGACGCGTTGGGGAGGGTGATGGCCCGCATCGCCAGGACCACCACGAGGATGAGCAGAATCGGCATGAGCACCTTGGCCACGCGTTCGATCGCGCGCACGCCTCGAGAGACCACGAGCGTGCCGAGTCCAATGGCCAGCCCGTGTGTCACCACAGGCCACCACGACGTCGTGTAGCGTTGCCAAAAGGCCCCGGGCTCGGTCCCAGGAATCTCACCCGTCACCGATGCCACGACGTAGCGGATGGTCCAACCGGCCACCACGGAGTAGTAGAACATGATCGCTGTGGCAATGAACGCGACGAACGCGCCCATCCACGCCCATCGGGGGCCGAGCAAACGAATGAAGGCGCCCACCGGACCAGTGCGGGTCATCCTTCCGGCGCCGAACTCCACCAGGATGAGCGGTATCGACCACAACAGCAGAAACGTCACCCACGCCACGATGAACTCACCGCCGCCGTTCTGCGCAGCGATCCGGGGGAACCGCCAGATGTTGCCGGTACCCACGGC
This sequence comes from Gemmatimonadales bacterium, assembly GCA_041615815.1. Lineage (GTDB taxonomy): Bacteria > Gemmatimonadota > Gemmatimonadetes > Gemmatimonadales > GWC2-71-9 > JBDHDH01. The sequence goes on from JBFJCP010000003.1 coordinate 188,296, forward strand.
CATGCCGAGCATGGCGAGGAGCATGACCCATCGGGACGAAAAGGCTTCGGTGCGCTGCGTCACTGGTTTCCTCCGTATCGCGGACGCGGCCGAAGGGTCGATGTCGTCACGAAAGGGCCGCGGTAAGGCGAGCGGTTACCGGCGCGAACCCCAGGTCGGAACCGCTGAACTCGGCAGCCAGCCGATCCGCCGGATCCGCCTGCCCGCGGCTCATGAGAGCCTCCACGGCCTCCCCAGCCTTGGGGTTCCGGAACCAGTCCTCGTCGAAGCGCTCCACCAGCGTGGAGGCGAGCGCAGCCTCCAGCTGCCAGGCACGGAGGTACCGCGCGGCATAGAACCCCGGGTCCACGTCCAACAGCGCATCCTCTTCGGGATAGCGGAACCGCGTGGCACTCGTCAGTCGTTCGGCATACCGCGGTCCGAGGTCAGTGAGATCGCTCCGATGCAGCACCAACTCGTAACACAGCTTGGCGGCGTAACGCCGGAGCATGTAGAGCTCGTTCACCGACAGTTGCATCGCGAGCTCGCCCGCCTGTTGCTTCGTGAGCCCGGCATACCGGCGAAGCCACGATGGGTCCAATGTGAGATGGTCCCACAGCATGGCGAACCCTTCGGTCACGGAATTGTCTCCGAGCCATCGCGCTGCAAACGAGAGGTCCGACCTCGCGGACGCGAAGTGCATGGCGTGCCCGAGCTCGTGCCAAAACGTGCGATAATCCGTGTGACCACCACGTGGTCGCAACACCAGATAGACTTCCTCGGGCACGCGGACGGGTACGCAGAACGCCCGGGGTTGTTTGGCGGGGCGTTCCACGGTGTCGAACCGAACCCGACCACCCCGCGTGGCGTCGAGCCCCATATCATCCATCTGCGTCGTCGCCGTCTCCACCAATCCCGTGGGATCGAAGGCGTCATCGAAGCGGTCCGCCCGAAACACCCATGCGGCATCGCCGCGGACCAGATCGTCGATGCCCGTTCCCAGCCGCTGCCGGACGAGTGGGCTGAGACCGTCCTCGTACATCGCGGACGTCTCATGCAAGAAGGCGGCGGCGGCGGTTCCCATCGCGTCCAAATCGATCCCGGACAGCCACGAGATGGCCTCCACGTAGTCGCCCAGGCCGAGCGCTGCCACCTCGTGGTGTTCGATCGCAAAGCGCTCCCGTCGGATCGGTGTCAACGCCTCGCTCCCCGCTCGCACCCGTGTCTCATCGAGGGCCGCGCGAAACGCACGATCCGCTGAGTTTGCCAACTCGATGGGTGCGCGCAGATACGGAATCTCGGCACCGTTCACTCGTAGACTCGCCGCCTGCTCCCAGACCAACTGCCGCTCATCGAGTGGGGCCACTCGCCGCCCCACCCGGACGTCGACGATCCATTCCAACAGCACGCGATCACCGGACGCCCGTGCCACGTCGAGCGCTTCGTTGCCTTGCAGATCGTGATATCGATCGAAAATCGGCTGAAACGCCGGCTCGGTCTTGAGTCCGGCTCCTGTGAGGTAATACTCGCGGCCCAGCTCTCCATGAAATGCTTCGCCGCGCTCGAGGAGTCGCTCGAGGTTCATGCGCTGAGCTTCGGAACGAGATAGTCGACTAAGCGGTCTGCCGCCACCCGATCCTGCTCGAGGCTATCCCGATCCCGCACCGTCACCGTTTGGTCCTCGAGACTCTGCCCATCGACGGTGATACAGAACGGCGTGCCGACTTCGTCCTGGCGACGATAGCGTCGGCCAATGGCCCCCGAGTCGTCGTAAAAGGTCCGAACCCGGCGGCGCAGATCGTCCGCGATCCGATGGGCGACTTCCGGCATACCGTCCTTCTTGACCAACGGAAAGACTCCGGTCTGGACCGGCGCGATGCTGGGATGAAGACCAAGCACCACGCGCTTATCCTCCTTGACCGTCTCTTCCCGATACGCGTCCACGAGCGCGACGAGTGCGAGCCGATCTGCCCCCAGCGAGGTCTCGATGATATACGGGATGAATCGATCCCCGGACGCGGTATCGACGTATTCCAGCTTCTTGCCCGAGTACTCCTGATGCCGTCTGAGATCGAAGTCCGTCCGGTTGTGGATCCCTTCGAACTCCTGCCAGCCAAAGGGGAACTCGTACTCGATGTCGTACGCGGCCTTGGCGTAGTGGGCCAACTCCTCGCTCGCATGTGCGTGAAACCGGAGCTTCGCTGGATCGATGCCGAGGCCCTGGTGCCACTCCATCCGACGGCTTCGCCACTCCTCGAACGACGCCTCGTCATCTCCCGGCTTCACGAAATACTGCATCTCCATCTGTTCGAATTCTCGTGTGCGGAAAATGAAGTTCCCCGGCGTGATCTCGTTGCGAAAAGCCTTGCCTATCTGAGCGATACCAAAGGGGATCTTCTGGCGCGACGCCTGCATCACGTTCAGATAGTTGACGTAGATCCCCTGCGCCGTCTCGGGACGGAGATACACCACGGCCGCCGCTTCCTCGACCGGACCCATGAACGTCTTAAACATCAGGTTGAACATCCGGGGCTCGGTGAGCGACCCTTTGTTGCCGCAGACGGGACACTGCGCGCCGGGATCCCCCGGTGTCCCCTTGATTCGCTCGTCGTCTGCCCGGAATCGATTCTTGCAAATCCTGCAATCGACCAGTGGATCGGTGAACCCGGAAACGTGACCTGAGGCCTCCCACACCTTCGGGTGCATGAGAATGGCCGCATCCACTCCCTCGATGTCTGGCCGCTCGTACACCATCGAGTGCCACCACCGGTCCTTGAGATTCTTCTTGAGCTCCACCCCGAGGGGACCGTAATCCCACACCGAACCCAGTCCGCCGTAGATCTCCGACGA
>JBFJCP010000004.1:0-170139 GCA_041615815.1 Gemmatimonadales bacterium
AACGGGGGCGGCGCCCAGCGGCGCCGCCCCCGTTATTTCGTCCTCCGAATGTCGACTCAGTTGGGGGGATGGACTCCACTCCCATCTGGACCGTAGTCACGGTCACGGCCAATACTCGGGCCGGAGGGGGTGACTCCGTCATTGTCGAACTGCCGGATCCATTGTCTGATGGACCCTGGGAACGGCTCTGTTCTTCCGTTCTTTCCGAATGGGTCGGTGTACCACACCTCGGGTCCGTTGGCATTACTGATGCGAATCGAGTTGATGTCGACGTCACGCCGGGCGCCGTCGAAGGCCGACTGGGGATCGTCGAACGCAATGCCCTGAATCGATCCCTCGGCCGTGGACTCGTCGCACAGTCCCCCTTGCGCGCGCCGGCCATCGGCCGTCACCTCGTAGCACACGTCGATGGGGCGGCCCACGCCGTCCGGCATGGCAGGGTCGAAAAAGCGACTGGGATTGAAGACATTAAAGTATGGGCCCAGACTAGCCAGCCGGCTTCCGCCCTCGGTCCGAATGCTGTGCGAAATCTGCCAGCTCTCTCGTAACCCGGATCCAAAGCTCGAGCGGTCGCCTTCTGCAACGAGAATGTGCTGCTCAATGCAGGTCCGATCCGGAATGAGGCGACGTCCGCCACCATTGGGTGAATTGGCTGGTGAGGGGGGGCCGACCTGAACATCCACGTCCCCATCGCAAGACCGCACGAGTTCCCCGGCGTCGCCGATGATCGTGAGGAACGTCACCGAGAGTGCCGTGCCATCGCTACAGCGTGCGTGCCACGACAACTCGTGCAGGTTGTTGGTGAACGCGTCCTTTGAGTGGGTTCCTTGGTGCATCTTGATCAACACGTCGCAGCGGATCTCGAAAATTCCAGACCCCGTGTTCATCTCGATGTCATTCTCCCACTCCATTTTATGGCCAAAATGGTCCTCGTGTCTCGGGCCCGTCGGATCCCAGACATCCAGCAGTTCATTGGCGTACCCGAACGGAATGTCCCCCACCTCGGCATAGAGATCGGAGCCCCGTGGGTCCCGTCCGTGGTCGTGTCCGAAGGTGCAACCCGTGGACGGATCGACCGGTGGATGCCACGTGGGATACAGCTTCCCGTCCGGTCCTACCACCGCATACTGATTGTGAATCTCGGGCGTGCAGGTGTCCGTGGAGGTCGGATTCCAAATCCCGAATGCGACGCTCAATCCTGCAGGTGCGTCTTCTGGTCCTACGGTCGAATCACCGCTACAACCTGCAAGGAACAGCACGGCCGGTACTGCCAAGACCGCTTGCAGGCGCTTGATCGTGCAAATCGCCACTCGCATAGTGCGACACCTCCGAATTCCGCGGATCGCTGTGAGTTGGTTCCCGGGCTCGGGGGGCTGACCCGACCGATTGGAATGACACCCTTCAGGGTGCATGCCATGGCCGAGCGCGTGGGGGAGGGTGTACGTCAGAACAGAGTATGGTTTCGAGCGCGACTGAATGCTGTGACCGCGGTCACGCGGCTCAGCATGCAGTCCGTCACCCGTGACCATGGGTCAATGAAAGGTGAGCCCCAGGCCGATTTGGATGAGTGTCAGTGAAACGTCAGCGAGTCTTTCATTGCCTGATTCCAAGTTGGCAAACAACGATCCGACGAACGTGAGGTACGGTGTGAAAGAAAATGCGCCCACTTGGAGATCGTAACCGGCACCGAACTGACCGCCGAAACTTCGCGCGGTGATGTTATCCTCGTCCGGGTCGTTATCGTCGATGCGATATGCGACGAGACCAAAGCCACCTTTCAGGAACCAAGGCGTCCCCGTCGGGCTGGGATACCAAAAGCCGACGGCACTGATGGCGCCGAGTTCGAAATCGAGGTCCTCCTGTGTGTGCCGCCACCCGTTACCCTCCACGCCCAAGAGAAAACTCGGTGACACGGTGCCGCCAAACCGAGCGTAGCCAGAGAGCCCTCCATCTCGGTTGTTAATGCACACTTCGCAGCGCGCTCGGGCGAATCCGAATCCCACGCCGCCGCTCACCCAGACACCTTGCCGTTGCGCCTGGAGATCCGTGCCCCACAGAGCGAGAACAGCCACCAGGGCGATGCGAACAAAGGGCATGCAACCTCCACGCGCGGTGGCGCCACTTGCCGCCCTCCGCGTCTCGACCAGTTTAGTTATTGGGTGCGCCATTGGTGATCCATGACCGAATCGAGTCGATCTGTGCTTGGGCCAACGCTCCGCCGAGAGGCATTTGCGTCGCCATCCCGCCGACGGCGCCGGCATTGCCCTCGAGCTTGAGAATCAGATAACTCGAGTCGGGGCGCTCGGGATCTACCCGCAACAGCCCGGCAACTTGCTGTGACGGTACATTGACGATGTTGGCGTAGGCCTGGCCCTGACTCAAATTCATATTCTCTTGCGGGCTCGCACCGGCGTGACACTGACTTGTCGCACAACTCTGGTTGAAGATGGTTTGGACCACTCCGCTAAACGTGATCGCTGCGGGGGGCTGCGGTCCGGTGGGCGGGCCGTTATCGCCGCTGCTGCAGGCGATGGCGCCAAGGGCCATGGCAATCAAGCAGATTGCCAGCGAGAGATCTCTGGTCACGGTTTCGTGTTCCGTCGGGGGTTGAGTAGGTAACATGCAACCACGCGGCGGCGCGGTCCGCGCGGGACCTCCCTACTTAGTACGGCCGGGCCGCCACGCCCGTGAGCCGCGTCACAGCCTCACCTCGCCGTCGCGCACAGGAGACGGTGAGGCATACCTTAACTTCGTATCCAGCATGCGAGTCCGTCCGATCTGGCTGTTGATCGTCACGCTCATGGCCGGGGGGTGCGGGACCGGTGGCCTCACGGTCGTGCCCCGTCCCCCGGGTGAGCGAATCCAACTGATCGTCCGTGGTGACGATTTTGGGACGACCCACGCCTCCAACATGGCCCTGCAGGAGGCCTTTGCCGACGGCATCATGACGTCAGCGAGTCTCCTGGTTCCGGGACCCTGGTTCCGGGAGACCGCCGCGCTCGTCCGGGATCACCCGGAGTGGCGCGTCGGTGTCCACCTGACGATCACCAGCGAGTTCAACCGCTTGCGCTGGGCTCCAGTCCTTCCGGCGCCGGAGGTCGCGACGCTCGTTGCACCGGACGGGGCGATGTATGGTGGAGGATACTTTGCCGATGATCCGGGGTTGACCAACGCCCACCGAGCCCATTGGGCCAGTGCGCCCCCGGATCCTCTGGAGGTCGAGCGTGAGCTGCGGGCTCAGATTCGGCTGGCCCAGGAGCAGGGCATCCGCGTGGATTATGTCGACTGCCACATGGGAATGGCGTGTCGGGAGCTCTTGCCCGTGGTCCAGCGGATCGCCGAGGAGCTATGTCTGCCGATACCGGAGCAGGGGCTGTTGGGCGAGCGGGACGTGAACCTCGAAGATGCGGCCTATACGGAAGGGGAGGGCAAGGATGCCCTCCGGGCCATGCTGGAGTCCCTCACGCCTGGACTCTGGCGCTACATTGGGCATCCGGCGCACGACACGCCCGAGCTGCGGGCGGTCGACAGTGAATGGGGGCCGCGGCTGGCGGCGCAGCGCGCGACCACGCATCGGGTGTGGCGCGATCCGGACATTCGAAAGGTGATTGCCCGCCGAGGGATCGAGCTCGTCTCGGTGGCGGATGTGTGGGACTATGAGGCCTGCGCACCGTCCGCTGAGCTGGCGCGGTCGAAGAACAGATAGGTGAAAAGGCCTTTGGCCGCCCGCTTGTCGTTCTGATACACGTCGACCTCGCACACGGCGACGCGCTGCCCGAACTGGACGACCTGGGACCGGGCGACCAACTCCCCGGCTTCGGGATGGACTGGGCGAAGGAAGTTGATCTTGAGTTCGATGCTGGTCATGCCCCGCTCGGGAGGAAGTTGTGGGAGGAGGGCATACACGGCGGCCGTATCCGCGAGCGCAGTGATGATACCTCCGTGCACGACTCCCTCTCCTTGCGCGTACTCCGGCCGGAGCGTGAGGTGCATCTCGGCGTGATGCGGGGAGCGGTCGGTGAGCTTCCAGTCAAACAGCCGATTCACGGGAATGTCCCACAGGTTGCCCAGATCCTCGTAGGGGTTCATGGGACGCTCCGGTTCAGCTGGGGACTCGCGGGGACCTCGAGTTCTTTAGATTGTCTGGCAGTCCCTACGGGAGCGCGGTCCATGAAGTCCCACGACCGGGAGCGGCGACCGCGGATCTTCGTCCCCCCGCCGCGGCAGCAAGACCGAGTGGCCGCTCGGAGACGTTTCTGGTTGTTCGTTGCAGCCGGACTCATTCTGTTGCTCGGTGTGGCCGGGATGTTCGTCTGGTTCACGTGAGCCCGCACCCCGGTCACGCGGTTTCCTTCATGACGAACAGGGTCTGGGTGGGGTAGGCGAATTCGATACCTTTCTCCTCGAACGCTTCGTGGATCGCCAAGTTGACGGCTTGTTGGATATCCATATACGGGCCGAACGCAGGATCCAACACGTAATACACCGTTTCGAAGTTCAGCGCAAAGTCCCCATACGATCGAAAATGTGAGCGATCGAACCGCGTCTGCTCCTGTGCTTCGATGGCGCGTCGAATGATCTCCGGAATCAGTTTCAGGTGCTCGCGGGGTGTCTGATAGGTGACCCCGATGGTGAAGACAACCCGCCGCTCGGCCATACGGCCGTAGTTTCGAATGCGGCTCTTCAACAAGTCGGTATTCGCGAAGACCAGCTGTTCGCCGGAGAGGCTACGCACGCGGGTCGTCTTGAGACCGATGTACTCGACCGAGCCCATGTGATCGCCCAGGACCAAGAAGTCCCCAATGACGAACGGCTTGTCCAACACGATCGAGAGCGAGGAGAACAGGTCACCGAGGATGTTTTGCACGGCGAGTGCCACGGCTATCCCGCCCACCCCCAATCCGGCCACCAGAGCCGTGATGTCCACCCCGAGATTGTCCAGGGTCAGGAGAAGTACCAACGACCAGAGGATCAGACGACCCACGAACCCGATGGCGTTCATCGTGGTCACCGCGGCCGGGTCGTCTTCGAGCTCGCGTTCGCGGTAGCTCTTGAGCCAGAAGAGCAGGCCGCTGCTGAGCCAGATACCTGCCTGGATCAGAAGAGCGACCATCGAAACCTGGCGGATGATGGTGTCTGCTCGACTCGGGAGATCGATCAGGACCGAGCCACCGAACACACTGACGATGATAAGGAAGAGGAGCTTGGTCTTGCGCAGAGCGTGAATGACCAGGTCGTCCCATTGCGTCTTAGTGCGCGTCGTCAGTTTCTCGAGACGCACGATGAACACTTGTTGGATTACCAGCAGCGCGAGAAAGGTGACAATGCTCACGCCGAGAGCCGTGAGCCACGCCTGCATGGGAATGTCGAGTAAGGTTTGGTCGAGGAAATCCATGGTTGCTTTCAGTCTTACGTGTCTTGGAGCTTCTCGGCGAGGAGGTCGCGGGCGATTCCGATGAAGCTCGCTTCGTTGATGAGGCCAACGAGTTTACCGTTTTTGACGACCGGCAGGGCGGAGACCCGTTTCTCCCGCATCAGTCCCATGGCCTCGATGGACGGTGTCTCTGGTGTGATCGTGATGGGGTTGGGTTCCATGATATCACGGGCCGGCACCATGGGAGACTCGCTCACTCCTCGATGGGCCAGCAACCGAATGAGGGAGCGGTACGAGATGATCCCCACCAGCTTATGCCCGTTGTCCTCCACCATGACGTGCCGGAGCTGCTTCCGATCCATGAGAAAGGCGACGAAGTCGACGAGCTCGTCTTCGCGCACAGTGTACAGATCCGTTGTCATGTACTGTTCGACCCGGAGGTAGTTGCGCTTCCAGTCTCCGGCCTCTTGCAGGCGGGCGGGTTCCCATTCGTGGCAAGGGAGTCCCGACCGCTGTCGATCGATGGTGGCGGCCGTCAGTGCCGCGAGGCGTTCGGAGTGGATGCCCGCCTCCTTCATGTCGCTCAACGACTCCAGCAGCCAGCGAGCGCCGGTGCGCCCACTGGCCACGCGGGCCTCGATGATGCCGCAGTACCGGTCGATGTCTCCCGCGGAGACGGCGACGGAACGAAGTCCCTCGCGGGCCAGGGGTAGGAGTTCTCCCAGAATGAGCTCGCTGGCCGTAGGGGTTTGGCGCCGTACCCAGGTGAAGCCGGTGCTGAGACCGTGGCGTGCGGCAGCGAGAAAGTTGGCCTTGGCCTCGTCAAAGTCCATTAGACGGGTGATATCGCCATATTCGGCGGCCGCGCCCAGCATCAAGCCAACCCAAAAAGCGGCGTTGGCTACTTCATCGGTGATGGACGGACCAGACGGCAGGGTGCGACATTCAATGCGGAGGTGTGGCACACCGCCCGACACCCCATAGCAGGGTCGGTTCCATCGGTACACTGTGCTGTTGTGCAGTTGTAACGCCTTGAGGCTCGGAGCCCGCCCCGTAGCCAAGACCGCGAATGGGTCTTCATCGGTTTGGGTAGCCATCAACACGCGAAAGCGCGCCACATCTTCTTGAAATACCTCTAGCACGGAGCGCTCGATCCATTTTTCGCCGAATCGCACTCTAGGGTTGAGTTCTCGAAGGTGGGGCGACGTGCGTCGAGTGTCGACGGACTGCTGAAAGAGCGCAATTCGCGTTTCATTCCAGAGACGCTTGCCGAAGAGCAACGGCGAGTTGACGGCAGCTGCGAGGACGGGAGCCGCGATGGCCTGCGCGATGTTGTAGTAGCAGGGGAACTCGTCGGCTCCGACCTGAAAGTGCACTTGGAAGCTCGTGTTACACGCCTCGAGCATCACCGACTCGTGCTCGATGCGAATCTCGTCGGTACCTTCGATTTGCAGTCTATAGGGACCGCCCCGCATGCTTGTCGTCGCTTCGTTGAGCGCGTAATAGCGCGGACGGGGGGTCATGTTGTCGAGGGACAGGTCGGACTTACTCAACGTGGGGAGGATGCCGGTCAGGGCAACGGCCGCACCGTGCCCAGCTGCCACGTGGGCCACCTGACCCACCAACTCGGTCAGCTGTTGCTCGACTCGGCCAAAGGCATCGTCCCCGATGCGGAGCGGATCCAGATTGATCTCGAGATTGAACTGCGCCAACTCCGTGGTGAACCGCGGGTCTTGGAGCTCGTCGAGCAGGGCAACCGCGATGGGTGCCGGGCGCCACGCATGGTCCACCAGAAACATCTCTTGCTCTGCGCCGAACCGCCGCACCCCGGATTCGATCATGTTGCTGGCGAGGATCTCCTCAAATGCGCGCAGGTCGTTCAGCAGCGATTTGGTGAACGAACGAATTGCTGCCGGATCGAGGTCCGGCGTGACGTCATGACGGCCCATTGGCACTCCGTGCGCGGTGTAGCGATTGTAGGGAGGGACCAACAGAGTGTCAACGGAGACGGATGATCGGGCAGACCGCTCTGGCACGGTCAAGTGCCGGCACAACGGGGATCAGCCCTCGACGGATGTAGTTTTCTTACTCGGTGGGTGAAGCGCCCGCTCAATGCCGACGGGTGAGCACGATGGCACCCCCGTCGTTGTCACCGGAGAATCGCATGTTGGCTTCAGACGCGGTGTAGAAGCGAACCTCCGCGATGGCCTCGGGGTCAAGCGAGCGCAGGAAGTCGAGCCCGCCAATGGGTTGGTTGTCGATGTAGACCCGGACCACGACGTTGTATCCGATGCGCGCGGGTCCGCGTGGGCGGAGCCATTGGGGCCGCAACCGCTGGAGTGCGTCGTACACGCTGGATGCCCGGGTACGCACGAGGTCCGCCGTGGTGAGTACGTCTTTCCCCGATCCGTCGTCCACTGCGTCAGGCATTGGCGGCACCAAGGTCAGCTCGCTCGTTCCTCCACCGCCGACACAAATGCCGAGGAAGCGGCCGTTATTCTGACGCTGGAGCTCGCAGGCAAACGCGCCCCACTGGAAGGTCAGGGTCTCGTTCTGGCGCTCGACATTTGTGACCTCAGACGGCGGTCCGTCGACCACGTTCATGGTGACGTGGTAGGCACCGCCAGGTCTCGTCACGTGATACACGACCGCCAAGACGGGTCCCTGGGAGAGTGACAGGGTTCCGGACCACTGACCCAGATCGAGCTCTTGCGCCGCCAACCCGCCAGGAACGGCCAGGATGGCGATGGCGGTGACAAGGCGACAATAAACGGTGCGCACGGGATCCTCGCTTGCGGATAGGACCGGCCCCTCCCTGGATTCTAGCGCGGATCAACGCCGGAACAAGTATTGAAACTTGGCAAATAGTTGTCGTGAGGTCTGGGCAAACTGATTTGGCTCGTCGAAATCTTGATAGGCGTGGGTAGATCCGATGAAAAACAGGGTGAAGGGGTTCACCTTGTAGGTGAGGAGGGGTTCGATATTGAGCTCTTGTGAAAAATCGTTGTACTGCACCACGATGCGCAGAAATAGCTCCCTTGTGAACTGCAGGCTGGTTCTTGTCCGCAGAATGAAACCATCGAACAATTCGCGGCCGTCCGGATCCTCGAGGGTGGAGTAGTTGACCGATGGACTGATCACGAGGCGGGACAACGGTTTCAGCGTCGCGAAGAACTCGGCGTTGGCACCGGTGCCGAGCAACGGCGCGTCGGGGTCCCGAAAGATGGTCTCACCGTATGAGAGGAAGAACCCGAGTCGCACCGGATCGCTGAAGTTCGAATTGACGAACAAGCCCCATCGCTGAATGTCGTCGAACTCGACGTCGGCAAAGCGCTCACTTCCAAAATCATACCAGAAATTGAGGAAGGTCTGTCCCACGAGATTGAACCAAATACTTGGCTCGAACAACGTGCGTTTCGTGACCCCGTCGAAGTTCCAGTCACGGCGCACGAACACGCTGGGTGTCACCTGGTCCACCAGCTCGGTCTTGGGATAGAAGAAGAGTCCTTGCCACATCGAGACTCGCCGGAGGTCGTTGCGAAACTCGAAGCCATTGTCGGCGCGGAACGTGGGGCTGTAGGCCCAGTAGTCGAAATCGAAGTTCCAGAAGCGCGCGCTGCGTTCGAGACTCGTGTATTGAGCAAATCCGCTGAAGGACTCGCCGTCGAAACCAGCCGTATGGTTCCCGCGGTCGAAGGTGAGATCGTTGATACCGCTCGTCAGCGTCGTATCATCGGGCTCGGCCGTATGGCTGTACAGGAACTGGTATTCCAGGCGGTAGTTGTCGAGGAAGCGGAACTGTCCATCGACCCCTGCCACCGTGCCCGAGCCGCCGTCCTCCAGGCGTCGATCGGTCAAGATCACTCCTGCATAGGAGTCCCGAAGAAAGGTCTGTCTGAGGCGGGCGATGTTCGTGATCCCCTTGTCCGCGCGACTCACGAAGCTCCGCTCTTCAAACGGGATCAACACGGGCGAATCCTCATCCCGGGCACCGAGATACGCCACATTGGTTCGACCCAGACGGCCAATGAGTTTGGTGGCGAGTTGCGGATTGTTGATCTGGCGCGTGTACACGACGTTGAAAAAGGTGTCGAAGAGGTCGCTTCCTTCCTGAAAGAACGGCCGCCGCTCGGGAAAGAACAGCGCGAACGTCGTATTCACGTCGATCTGGGCCACGTCGGATTCCACCTGACTGAAATCCGGATTGAACGTTCCTTCGGCTGTGATTCCGGATGCAAAGGCATAGCGCACGCCGACCGAGAAATCGCCATCCACACGGTCGTTCTCGAATCCGGACGAGGGATCGGACGTATTGCGCAATGCGCCGTTGTGCGATGCGACCACGGATGGGAGGAACTCCAAGGCTCCGCCGGGGCGAACCCCTTCAATCCCCGTCAGCGTTCCGAACTGGCAGAGAAAGCAAGGGTCATCCCGGTCGATTGCTGCCCACGTATGCTGCTCCCGGCTCCCACGGGGCCGCGTGCGCCAGAAGGTGGCACGCCACGTATGGACCGGTCGGTCTGGAAATCGGAGGCTGGCAAAGGGAATCGCCATCTCGATGTGATACCCGCGGTCTGTTATCTGCGCCTCGGTGTGGTAGATGATGTCGAACCCGTCATCCTCGCCACCGGCAGTGGCGAACCGGGAATCACCCTGCACGCCAAAAGGGTTGGCGAAGAGAAAATACGCCCAAGCCGCATCACCATAGGTGTCGAGCAGGATCCCGAAGTAGTCATCTTGCCACATCTCGTCGCGATCACGGAGCGATGCGCGGATGGTCGAGGGCCGATCAAAGGCGAGGAACGCGATGTACAGGTGCTTGTCGTCGTACGTGACCCACACCTCGCTCTCCACGGACGGTCTCGCTTGTTCATCCGGAAAATGCTCGGCGAAATTCCCAACCTTGGCTGCACCCTGCCACCCGGCGTCGTCGAGGACACCGTCGATTTCGATGGGACCGACGGCCCGCCCGATAGTGAGCGTGGGTTTGACGTTTGGGACAAAATTGATGTCGCTGGCACCAGCCGGAGTGGACTCGCTCGTTTGTGCCACGATCGGGAGGGGACCGAACGCGTGGAGGCCGAGGACCACTCCAATTCCGACGAGCTGGCGGCTCGGGAACCGCCGGGGCGCGGTCGCGGTCATTGGAGGCCTATCGTGTTGTGGTTACCCCGTTAGATGCGGGAACGTCTGTAAAGGTTGCCCACCGGTCTCGATGCACGGTGAAACGCTTGACGGCTTCGCCCCTGGAGCTAAGGTACGGTTCGACTCACACCTCGGTGGAGCAAGAATGCCAGGTTCGTCTTCGGATCGTCCTCGTGCGGGATGGCGCGCTCGCCTCCACGAGGTGATTTTCGAGGCCGATACTCCCAGCGGAAAGTTCTTTGACGTCGCCCTCATTTGGCTGATCATTCTGAGCGTCGTCACGGTGATGCTGGAGAGCATTCGGCCCTTTCGGCTCGCCTACGGTCCCACACTCCGTGCCGTGGAATGGGGGTTCACGCTCCTCTTCAGCGTCGAGTACCTGCTTCGGTTGATCTGTGTGCGACGTGCATGGCGGTACGCGGTGAGCTTTTTTGGCATCGTGGACCTGCTGGCCATCTTGCCGACGTATCTGAGCTTGTTCATTCCTGGGGGCCAGGCCCTGCTCTCGGTGCGAGCGCTCAGACTGCTCCGCGTGTTCCGCGTGCTCAAGCTGGCGCAGCATCTGAAGGAAGCCAGGGTGCTCATGCGAGCGCTCCGGGCCACGAGGTACAAGATCACCGTCTTTCTGAGCACCGTGCTGACGCTCGTCGTGATTCTGGGATCCCTGATCTATCTCGTGGAGGGCGCAGCCAGTGGGTTCACGAGCATTCCCAAAGGCATCTATTGGGCCATCGTGACCGTGACCACGGTGGGGTATGGTGATATCGCGCCGCAAACGAACATTGGACAGTTCATCGCCGCCATCGCCATGCTCATGGGCTACGCCATCATCGCGGTGCCCACCGGGATCGTGACCGTCGAACTGAGTCGCGCCGCGCACCACGAGATAACGACGCAAGTGTGCCCGCACTGTACCCGGGAAGGACACGATTCCGACGCCGTGCACTGCAAGTTTTGCGGGTGGAAATTGTGAGATGGAGTGGGGAGTGAACCGGAAGGAATAGAGGAGTGCTCGAGGCACCCCTCACCCCTTACTCCTGACTATTGTGTAGCATCTCCATCCCTTGCTCGAACACGATGTCGACCGGAATGCCGGCGGCCGCCAGCCGATCGAGGTCGCGCTGGAGGCCGGGGCCGATCGCGCCGCGTTCGGCAAAGAGGGTGGCCGCGCCGTCGTAGTCGCCATCACCCTGGAGCCGCAGTAACAGATTGGACAGGGCGGTGACCGCCTCCTTCATGGGTTCGATCTCCACCCGAAAGCGTCCGGTTCCCTCATCGCGAGTGAACGCTCCCTGTTCGGCGAAGAAGCTGAACCGCACCATGTTGGCCTTGCCGTGCGCGCTCGACGCGCCAAACCGCACCGACCGGAAGACACTCGCCAGAAACGTCACGTAATAATCCCGTAACGTGCCCTCGGTAATCTCTCCGTCTTGGAGCAACGTGGTGATCATCCACAGGCCGAGGATATCGGCCTTTCCTTCTTCCATCGCCGAGGCGTGTTCACGTAGTGCTTCACGGACTGTGCGGTCACCGGACACCGTGTTCTTGATCCCCAGCCCGTGCGCGACTTCGTGGAACATCGTGTTGGCAAAAAAGGCGTCGAACGTGATGTGTTGGCGTTGATCCTCGGCGATGAGGAGGTCCGCGATGGGGACGAGGATCCGATCGAACTTGGCGCGCATGGCGTTCTTGATCTGGATACGCCGGGTCCCTTTCTCGAGCTGGACGACTTCATCGTTTGGCAGGTTGACGGCGATGGCCTTCGAGCCCGCATTGATATCGCCAGAGAAGTAGATGGCGTCGTAGGCATTCAGCTCGGAATCCGTACCGGGCGTTTCCTGTCGATAGGATGGTGCCACCGGAAGCCGTCGTTGAAGACCGGGAAGCAATGTGGTGTACCGCGAGAGCCTGCGGCTCCACGCCGCATCCTTGACGAGCACGAGCCCTTCGTAGGCTGCCTTGTACCCAAAGAGCTGGTCCTCATAGGTCTCGATCGGGCCGATGACGATGTCGATTGCATTGGATCGCATGTCCAGCCACGCCATGTCGCTGGATCGAAAGTCGTCCGTCATCAGGGCATCGGCGCGTGTTTCCAAGTAGCGCTTCAGTGCCACATCGTCGGCCAGCTCCGCGGCGGCTCGCAACTTCGAGGCAGCCACGGCGAGCCGGTTTGTGTACGCAACGTGATACGGCACCGTCACCAGGGCACCTTGTGGATCGCGGCGGACCAACGTGTACAGATCGGTGAACTCGCTGGCCAAATCCGGATGCGCGCGCACGAAGGACTCGAACTCGTCCCGCGTCATGTCCCTGGGATAGAGGTTGGCCCCCGGCGGCTTGGAGCCGACGCCGGCAAGAAATGGGGCATCACCGGCGAGGCGGTCCCACGGACCGTAGTTGATCTCGGCATATTGCCGCAGGCCCGCGTCCGTGATTGCCGTGAGGAGCGAATCCCGATTGCCATAGGCTTGATCCCAGAACAGTGGGTCCATTTGCTGCGCGGCCTCCACGAGGAGGGGCAGCATGGCCCGCTGGCGATCGGTGAGGTGATCGATATCGGCCGAGAGACGAACGGTGGCGTATTGGCTGAGCAACGTCTCGGCGTCGGTCACGGATGCGCGGTCATCCGATGGGGCACAGGCGGTGACCACGCCGGCGAGCACGACCGTGAGCAGTGCACGCGGGAGGCTAGTGGGCAGCATCATGGTGACGAGCATCCAATCGTAGGGCACGGAAGCATGGGTTCGACTGCAATGTAGTGACCCGCTCCGCCCGAGGAAACGCACCGCGCTTGCGGACGCTCATGGAGCCGGATAGTCTATAGGTTAACAACGAGTGCGGATGGGGTCTTTCGGAAGTCCGGTGAGAATCCGGCGCGGCCCCGCCACTGTGAGAGGCCCGGACACGATCGTCCGGTGTAACCCGCTCAAATCGCCACTGGGAAACTGGGAAGGCGAGCGAGGTTGCCTCGAGCCAGGAGACCGGCCCACTCCGCTCCCGCAAAAGCGTCCCTCGCGGGAGGGGTGCGGGGCCGTGTACGTCAACCGACGACAGCTCCCGTTCTCTCCCCGACCATGGGAAGGACGGGTTTGTTGTTTTCACGCCGAGTGCATCTGAACGGCCGTTGGCTGCGCCGGCTTCTCACTGCCGTGATCCTGGTGGCGTTGGGGGCGTGCGCCGGCGCCGGCGGGGATGACCGTCGCGCGACCGGCCGGATCACGGTGTTGGATGACGCGGGTGTTACCGTTGCCCTCGCTCAGCCGGCGTCCCGGGTGGTGTCGCTCGTGCCGAGCGCCACGGATATTTTCGTGGCGCTCGGCGTGCAGGACCGGCTCGTCGGCCGCACCGACTACGACACCGACCCTCGGGTGGCGGATCTCCCGTCCGTGGGTGGAGGGCTCGACCCCAGTCTCGAAACCCTCGCGGCCCTCCGCCCGGAGCTCGTGGTTGCGTGGGCGGAGGCCGGTCCATCCACCCTTCGGTCGCAGTTGGAACCACTCGGGATCGCCGTCTTTGGCCTGCGCTCGCAAGACACGTCGGACGTGTTTCGGAGTATCGATCGGCTTGGCCATCTCGTGGCGCGCGACTCGGCCGCGGCGGTGTTGGCCCACGCAGTGCGAGAGGGACTGGCGGCGGTCCAGGCCTCCGTGGCCGACCGGCCGGTGCCGAGCGTGGTCTATCTGGTGGAACACGATCCGCCGATGATCCCGGGACCCGCCACCTTCATCTCGCAAATCATCGGCGTGGCCGGCGGCCGGGTGGTCTTCCCGGACGTTGCGGCTCTCTGGCCACAGATCTCGCTGGAAGAGATCGTGCGTCGGCAGCCCGATGTTCTCGCGTTTCCCGAGCTACCGTCCATGGTCCAGTTCGTGAGTCGGATTGGTGATGCTCCCGGGTGGCGCGATCTCGCCGCCGTCCGCACCGGACGCATCATCTTGATGCCACCGGAACTGATGAGCCGGCCGGGACCGCAGATCGTGGAGGCGGCGCAGGTGCTCCGCGACCGGCTGCATTCCGGATTCGGGGTCTCTCAGCCGTGACCGGCAGGCGAATGACGCTCGGGTTGCTCCTACTCGGTGGTCTGGTCGTGATCTCGTTGCTCGTGAGCATCCGGTTCGGGGCGGTGGCATTGGGGGCGGGCGAACTCGTTGACGCCGTGCGGGGTCGGGGGGACTCGACGGTCGTCGCCATCGTACGAGGGCTTCGGTTGCCTCGAGCCATCCAGGCGGCCCTGGTGGGGGCGGCGTTGTCAGCGAGCGGAGCCACCTTCCAGGCCTTGCTCAGAAACCCCCTGGCCGATCCCTACATCCTGGGTGTGTCGGGCGGGGCGGCGGTGGGGGCGGTGCTGGCCGTCGTGATCGGCGTGGAAGCCGCCAGCGCGTGGACCGTGCCACTGGCCGCGTTCGTCGGGGCGTTGCTCGCCATCGCGGTGGTGCTCCGGATTGCGCTGATGGTGGGACGAACCCTCGACACTCGGATTTTGCTCCTCGCCGGCGTCGTGGTCGCCGCGTTTTTCAACGCGTGCATTCTGCTGATTCTCACGTTCGCCGACGTCGAATCGTTTCGATCGGCCATCTTTTGGATGATGGGGAGTCTCGCGGGGGCTAGCTGGACGCGCGCGGGGATCCTGGCGGCCTATCTGATTCCGGCGCTCGCGATCCTGATGACGCTCGCCAGACCGCTCAACCTCTTTGCGATTGGCGAGGAGACCGCCGCATATCTGGGCACCAGGGTGGAGCGAACGAAGGTGCTGGCGTATGGGACGGCGTCCCTCATGACCGCCGCGGCCGTGGCACTCAGTGGTGTGATTGGATTCGTTGGTTTGATCACCCCACATGTCGTGCGCCTCGTGTGGGGAAGCGACTACCGCTTTCTGATTCCCGCCGCGACGCTTCTGGGTGCCGCCTTTCTCGTGCTCACCGACACGCTGGCCCGCACGGTTGCGGCACCGACCGAGCTTCCGGTGGGGGTGGTGACGGCGCTCGTGGGTGTTCCGTTCTTTGTGTGGCTGTTACGGCGGCGGGGCGCGTGACGACCTGGCGGTGCGACGGCCTCACGTTCCGGTATCCGGAGGCGACCAGCCCGGCGATCGACGGGATCACGCTGGAAATCCCCGGCAAGGCGAGTACGGCCATCATCGGACCCAACGGTTCGGGGAAGTCGACGCTCTTGCGGCTCTTGTTGGGCGTCATCGCGCCCCATCAGGGTCATGTGGTATTCCGCGATCAACCACTGAGACGGTGGAACCGGGCGGCGCTGGCCCGAGAGGTCGGGGTCGTTCCGCAGGGGGAGGAAATCGTGTTTCCACTCTCCGTGCGGGAACTCGTGGCCATGGGACGCTATCCCCACCTCGGAGCGTGGAGGCGGGAGGCGGCGCGAGATCGACGCGCCATTGAGGAGGCCATGACCCGCTGCGACGTGGTCGACCTCGCCGATCGAGCCATCGCCACCCTCTCAGGCGGAGAGCGTCAACTGGCGCGCGTGGCCCGCGCGCTGGCGCAAGAACCCGGCGCGCTGGCGTTGGACGAGCCCACGGTGGCGCTCGATATCCGGCACGAGATGACCATCTTCGAGCTTCTGCGCCAACTGGGACATCGGGGAGTCACGGTACTCGTGGTCACGCATAATCTCAACTTGGCCGCGCGGTACGCGGACCGCTTAGTCCTCTTGGCCAGTGGACGCGTTGCCTCCCAAGGGGCTCCTGCCGATGTGCTGCAGCGGGAAGTCGTGGAGTCGGTCTACGGATGGCGGGTGGAGATCAGGCCGTTCGAGGGACCGGGTCCGGATACCGGAGCCCCGCAGGTGGTGCCGCTCGCCGGAAGGAGAGGGGTCGATGCGGCTCGCTAGCCTCGGTTTGGCGCTCTTGTGCACGAGCGTCGTTTCGCTTTCGGCCACCGCGCAATTCCCTCCCGAGATACGGGGTCGGGTGGTGGACCGCTCGAGCGGTGCCGGGCTCGCCGGGGCCACTATCACCGTCGCGGGGGGAACACGGCGGGTCATGACCGATGCGGACGGCCGGTTCGTGCTCAGGGGCCTGGTGCCCGGCGAGCGAGAACTCACGGTTCGCGCATTCGGATACCTGCCGATCCAGGTGTCGACCCACGTGGCCAACGGTCGTGTGGAGCACTTGGTGGTGGCCCTCGATCCGCTTCCCGCTCTTCTCGAACCGATGGTGATCGAAGGAACGCAAACAGGACAGGTGGTCGGTCTCACCGAGCTCGATCGCTTCACCATCGAGCGCTCCGGCGCGCGCGACCTCGGCGATCTGCTCGATGGGATCCCAGGTCTCACCGTCATCCGCCGGGGCGGCCCCGGCTCGCCCGCGGTGGCTGCGATGCGGGGAGGCCAGGGCGACGACGTGCTCGTGTTGCTGGATGGCGTTTCCATCAATTCACCGCTCACGGGGGAAGCGGATCTTTCGACTGTGGGCACCCAATCGCTGGAGCGTGTCCGGGTGTTACGAGGCGCGCAGTCGGCTCGGTACGGAGGCCGTGCGATGACCGGCGTCATCGTGGTGGAGACGAGAACCTCGGCGGCGCCCGAGCTGGGCCTCTCGGTGGGGAGGGGCGGATTGGGCGAGCAGTCGGCGGCGTTCCATGCCGGCGGTTCGACGGGGAAGGGACGCGGCCTCAGCGCCAATGTGGGCGGTGAGTGGCGCACGGTGGACGGGGACTTTGCCTATGCAGTTCCCGAGGTGCGAGGCGGCGGGCGCGCCGTGCGTGAGAATGCGGATGCCTCGTTGCTCAATCTGAGTGGCACGGGGGTCTGGCAGGGTTCGCGAGTGCGGCTGGCAGGACATCTGGATGGGTTCGCCGCCTCGCGCGGGATGCCGGGATCCGTGGTCCAGCCATCTTTGGGGGGACGGCAGACGCAGCGGCGGCTGGCCGGGGGTCTGAGCGTGGAGGGATTCGCAGGGGAGTGGTTGGTCTTTGGTCGGATGGACGGACAGGTGCAGCATGCGGCGTTCCGAGATTCCAGTCCACCCGGGGGTGCTCCGTTCCATGCGCGGACGCGCGTGACGTCCTGGCAGACGGAGTTGGGCACCGAGGTTCGCGTTGGGAGGTTTAGCATCGTCAGCGGAACGGACGTGCGCGGTCGGTGGTTCGACGCCTCCACGCTCACGGCCGATGCGCCGACGGCGCAGACGGAATGGGGTTCGTGGCTGAGTCTCCGCACTGGCTGGGTGCTTTCGGACGGGTGGGTGGCGGAAGTCTCTTCGGGCGCCCGAGTGGACTGGAACTCGCTCGTGCCGACCCTGGTGTTGTCTCCTCGGGTGAGCGCGTCGCTCGGTGGCCGGAGAATCTCGCTACGCTTGTCCGTCGGCTCGGCGTTCTCTCCGCCATCACTTGCGGATCAGTTCTTTCACGAGGGCGTGTTTGCGCAACCGAACCCCGAACTCCGGCCGGAACGTGTGCGGGCTGAAGTCCAGGGTGAGCTAGGCTGGAGCGACGTCCCCCTGCTCGGTGCCCGCGTGAGCGGGCGTCTCAGTGGGTACGTGGCAGACGTGAACGGGATGATTCTGTGGTTCCCGGATTTCCGGTTCGTCTGGCGCCCGGACAATTTCGACGTGCGGCGGCGTGGGGTCGAGTTGGAGACCACGATCCGCTTGCCCGTTGTGGGTGGTGAGCTCCGGGGAAGCTTCGGTCAATCTCTCGTGGAGTATGAGGGCCCGGTCCTCTCGGGTCAGGTGGTGTACCGCCCCGTAACCAGCGCGAGGATCGAGGCCGCCGCCACGATCGCTGGGCTCCGCTCTGGCGTGCGCGGGCGATACACCGGAAGACGTCGCACCGTGGCCGGATCCCGACTCAATACCCTGCCCGACTATTGGGTCGTCGACCTGCAGTTTGATCGGCCCATCCGATTCGGTGGGTGGTCGACGGACCTGTCCTTCCGAATCGACAACGTCTTCAACGAGTCCGCGTTCTTGCTCGTGGACTTTCCAGGCCCGGGGCGCACGTGGCGCGTCGGGTTGCGGCTCCGCACCGGCGGAAGTCCGCCGCGCGGCGGGTCGAGCGACCACTCAATTTCCCGGTAGGAGGAGTCCTACGTTGCGAATGCGTTTGATGATCGTCGGCCTGGTGCTCGCGGTAGCGGGTGCATGCAACTCCGAGCTGCCAAACGAAATGACGCTGGCGTTTCTCGAGGGCACGTCCGGCAATCCACAGATCGGCTTGGTCGTGAACTCGCTCGGTCGGTCCGTCAGCCTGTTCCAGCTCGGCAATCCCGAGGAGTCTCGGCAAATCCCCCTCGGGGCGAGCAGTCAGGTGACACCCGTGGGGCTGTCGGTGGGAGGGCGCCGCGCGGTGGTCCCCTTGGGCAATGCCGCCAGTGCTGCGCTCGTCGATCTCGAGGCGCTACGGATAGAGCGTTTTTTCCTCTTCCCCTCGGGGAACGCCACGGGGTCGGTGTTTGTGGACGAAAACACGATCCTGCTCGCGAACCTGGTGGACGACGTCGTAGGACGCGTGGCCGTCGATCAACCGAACGACGCCGTGGGTGTCACGGTGCAGGTGGCACCGGCGCCGTCCGCGATGGTCATGGCGGGCGGTCGGGCGTTCATCGTGTCCTCCAACCTGGACGAAAATTTCTCGCCCATCGGCAACGGGATCGTGACCGTGCTCGATCCGGTCACGATGACCGTGGTCACCACCATCGAAACGGGCGGAACGAACTCTGGGGGGGCGGCCGTGGGGCCCGATGGGATGGTCTACGTCGTGAACACGGGGGATTTCGTAACGCAGGGGAGTATGACGATCATCGATCCCAATACCCTTGAGGTGGTCGAAACCGTGGGGAATATGGGCGCTGGCCCCATCCCGATCGCGATCGACGATGGCGGGCTCGTGTACGTTTCCGGGTTCTTCTTCGGAACCATCGTGTGGGACTCGAATACGGGCACCTTTGTCCGTAATGCCGCCAATCCCGTATGTGCACCGGTGACCGGGGGCGCTTGTCGCGGCGCGGCGGATGCGGTGGTGGCCGCCAATGGGGACTTGTATCAAGTTTTCTTTGGCAGTGCGGCCGACGGTCTGGCACCCGGGGTGTTTGTCTATGATGGGGCCACGCTGTCACTTGCCGACAGTGTCACCGTCGGATCCGGACCGACCTCAATGGAGATTGGTGAGTTTCGCCCATGACCTTCGACCCCACCCGACCCCGATTCCTCCTCCGCATCGAGGGCGCAGCCGTGCTTGTCGTGGCGCTGTTGTTGTACCGTGAGCTTGGCGCGAGTTGGCTGACCTTCGCGGTGCTCTTTCTGCTTCCCGACCTCTCGATACTGGCCTACTTGGGCGGTGCACGGTCCGGAGGCATCGTGTACAACGCGGTCCATACATACCTGATTCCAGCGGGTTTGTACGCCATCGGGTTCGCGGCGGCGCGACCGTTGGCCATGGCGCTCGGTCTCATCTGGGCGGCGCACATCGGGTTCGATCGGTTCTTGGGGTTCGGCCTCAAATACTCGGTGGGATTTCGCGAAACGCATTTGCATCGAACGTAGGAAGGTGAGAAGGTGGGAACGACGGAAAGCCGAAGAAGGACCCGCCGACCTCCCACCGTCTCTTCTCACCATCCAACCGTCTAACCTTCTAATCTATCGCCGCACCCACACGTTGTTGCTGCGATCCACATCGGGGAAGACGCCGACGGTATCGATCTCCACCCGTACCACCGGCGAGTTGGCGGTGATTCGGACATCGGCGCGTGTGGCGCCGCTGAGCCACCGCTCGACGGGAACCTCGCGATCGATGGTGTCCCCATTCTCGAGCGTGATATGCAGCCGGGCTGGCATTGGGGCCAAGCCACGGTCCTCGACGACGATCACGGTTTCGCGGGGAGATGAGGCCGTGCCAGCGTTCACGGAGACCACCGCCTGGTCCAGCGTCCACGTCTCGTAATACCATGTGCGCCAGAACCAGCTTAGGTCCTGCCCGGTCACGGCATTGAAGGTGCTGAAGAAATCCCACGGTCGTGGGTGCTTGTACGACCAATTGTGGAGATAGGTACGATACGCCTTGAGGAACATCTCATCGCCGAGCAAGCCCCGCAGCGCCACGAGCAGCGTGGCTGGCTTCGAGTAGGAGGCAACGCCGTACGCCGGTCCAGGGTATTGATAGTCGGACCACCGCATCATCTCGCCCTCGAGCCCGAGCCGGGCCACCGCGAGGTAGCGTTGGCGATCTCCATCATCGTGATCGGGACCGGGGTAGAACTCCTTGCGTGCCTGGTTTTCATTGAACGAAGTGGTGCCTTCGTCCATCCATGCATGCCGCTTCTCGTCCACCCCCACGATCATCGGGACCCACATGTGGGCGAGCTCATGTGCGGTCACGTAGTACAGGGCGCTGTCTCCTCGGCTGTTGTAATCACCGATGATTGTCATCATGGGGAACTCCATGCCGCCCCCGATGATCTCGGCGCCTTCCACCGCAGACATGTGCGGCCAGGGAAACGGGATCTCCGTCCAACGCGAGAGGAAATCGATCGAGTGCTGGGCGTAGCGCCACGCGTGCCGCCAGCGAGGGGCCGAGGCGCGGTAGATCGCATCCACGCGGGCATAGTCGGCCGCGCCGTCTCCATTGCGATCTCCCACCGGCGTGCGGGCAGCATCCCATAGCGATTGGCGCGTGGCGCTGAACGCGAAGTCTCGCACATTGTCGGCCATGAAGTGCCAGCGCAGCCATCCCGACGGTGCGCGGCGGGTTGCCGTTCCCGGCCCGAGGTCCTCAGCGCGGAGGACGTGGATGACCGTGTCGCTCTGTTCGGCTGCCCGGAGCCGCTGGACGACGCCTGCCGGCAGGACCTCGTCGGCATTCTGCAGCGCTCCCGTGGCCATCACCATCCAGCCCTCGGGGGCCTCGAGCGTCACGTCGTAACGCGCAAACCCGCTGTAAAACTCCGCCTGGCCCAGGTACTGATCGATCTGCCACCCGTCTACGTCGTCGTACACCGCCATCTGGGGGTACCAATAGGCGATGTAGAATAGATTGTCACGGCTCCATCCCATGCGGCCGGCACCGGCCTGGGGTACCACGAATCCCCAGTCGATCGAAAGTCGCACAGAGTCTCCCGGCAACAGCGCTTGTGCAAGGCGCACGCCCAAAATGGTGCCTTGGACCCGGTACCCGGGTAAGGCGCCCTGGGTTGGGCTCAATGCTCGTCCATGTACCGTCACGCGGGTTAGTTCAACTCCACCGGTTACCTCCTGCGACTCGTTTCGCAGTGCGCCGGGAGCGTGCAGGTTTTGGAGCAGGTGCAGGAAGACCGCGGGCAGCGTATCGGGTGAGGCATTGACATAGACAATGCTGGCCTGCGCGTCTACGCGTTTGGCCTCGGGGGACAGACGGGCCGTGACCGTGTAGCTGGCGCGTTGCTGCCAGTAGTTGGGTCCCGGTGCGCCGGTCGTCGAGCGCGTGCCCGCGGCTACGGCCTGCTGATACGCGCGTGGCGAGACGACCGGGTATGGGATAGGTCGCTGAGGGGAGGCGGATTGCGTAGTCGCATCGGCGGCCGGCACGAACGCCGCCGCCAGGACTATCATGAAGCCTCCTAACCGAGCACCTCGCATGTGTTCCTCCGGCAGCGTCAGATGTTCCGGATCGACTGTCAGGTATTGTACCCTGCAGAACGCGAGCGACACCACCGGAGCGGCTCATCCGGGTGGCCGCCGCGAAGCCGATTGGGAAGAGGTGGCCGGGGGGGTGGACTCTTGCAACCGCTGCTAGTGAGCGGTGCGAGCCGGGTCCGGCTTTCGGGTCACCCGCCAGCGTCCCTCTCGGACTACGCCCTCGTGCGCGTGACGAGTCACGAACGTGCCGTCGATGACGTCGCCCTCGACGCGACCTTCGAAGGTCGTCGTGAGCTCGCACCCGCACTCGGGATCCCGATAGGGATCCAGCTGTCCTACCACCCGGGCACCGCCAACCTGTACGAAGGCGATGGTCAGGACCTGCGTGCGCGGTCCAAAGGGCATTGCGCCGGGGCGTTCCGGATCCGGCGGCTCTTCTTGTGCCGCGGGGACCATCAGTACGTCCCCGTGAGCCGTGTCTTCGCCAGCGGTGAGGGTGAAGATGATGCTCCCACTCCGTCCCGTTTCGGTGCTGCTGTAGCTCCCCTCCCACCGACCGGCTAAGGTGGCGACGCTCACCTCGTCGCCCACGACCGGGACGGGCGCGGGATTGGCCGCGCATGCGGAGATCAAAGATGCTGCCATCAGCGTCAGCAATCGTCGCATACCCATGCGCCGCTCCGTCCGAGAAAAGTCCCGTGTGAGCCTACGCGCATGGGGTTGAACGAGTGGTGAGACATGTCTCAAGGCGTCTTCAGGCAACGATCGAGTGGATTTTGGTGATCAACATGTCGACCGCCACCTGGTTGTGGCCCCCCTCGGGGATGATGATGTGCGCATGACGCTTGCTGGGTTCGACGAACTCGAGGTGCATCGGCCTCACGGTCTTCAGGTACTGCTGGACAATGGAGTCGAGGCTTCGTCCCCGTTCTTTCATGTCACGATGCAACCGCCGTATGAAGCTGATATCCGAATCCGTATCCACGAACACCTTGATGTCCATCAGGTCCCGCAGTGCTCGATCGACGAGGATCAGGATCCCCTCCACGATGATGACTTTGCGAGGCTGGGCGGTGTCCGTGGCCCTCAGGCGGGCGTGGTTGGTGAAATCGTAGCGCGGGACCTCGACGGGCTGTCCCTGTCCAAGGAGCTCGAGGTGGGTGATCAAGAGTGTGGTCTCGAGCGCGTCGGGGTGATCGTAGTTGATGTCGACGCGTTCCTCCGTTGGCACGTCGCTCCGGTCGTAATAATAGGAATCGTGCTGGATCACCGTTACCTGATTTGAACCGAGATCGCGGACGATCTCCTGGACCACCGTGGTCTTCCCGGAGCCAGACCCTCCGGCGACGCCGATGATGATGGGGTGGTGCTGGTTACCCAACGGAGTCCTCGAATCGCTGGAGCCTGAGCAACAGTATCCCGTGGAACACCATTCATAAAGGTCACTGCCGTCCTTACCTTTCCTGCCAGTCAGCTACCCGAGCGTTGACCTGTGGATGAACTGATCGATCGACTTCAGGGCGTTTTGGGGGAGCCGTACGCCGTCGAGCGCACGCTCGGGGCCGGGGGTATGGCGATCGTCTTGCTTGCCCGGGACCGCAAGCACGAGCGTCCAGTGGCGATCAAGGTCCTCAAACCGGAAGTGGCGGCGTCGATCGGGCCCGAGCGGTTCCTCCAGGAAATCCAGATCGCGGCGCAGCTCCAGCATCCTCACATCTTGCCCCTGTACGATTCGGGCAGCGGTGATGGCCTGATCTACTACGTCATGCCGTTCGTTGAAGGTGAGTCGCTCAAGGAGCGCATTGCCCGAGAAGGCCCGCTGCCGGTCAAAGACGCTGTCAATATTGCCAGCGAGGTGGCGAGCGCGCTCGCACACGCCCATCAACAGGGTGTGATCCACCGAGACATCAAACCCGGAAACATCCTCTTGTCCGGCGGGCACGCGATGGTAGCGGACTTCGGGATCGCCCGTGCGCTCCGGGCGGCCGGGGCGGGTTCGACCCAAGCGGGCATGATCGTCGGGACCCCGGAGTATATGAGCCCCGAGCAGGCCTTGAGCGGCGAGCGTGTGGATGGGCGAGCCGACGTGTACAGCTTGGGGTGTGTGCTCTATGAGATGTTGACCGGACGGCCGCCTTTCGATGGCCCCACGTTGGAAGCCGTACTCTCGCAATCGTTCACGTCCGAGATCCCTTCGGTGTCCACGGTCCGGGCGGATGTCCCTCCCTGGGTGCGAGAGGTGATCGCCGTTGCCACCGCCAAGGACCGCGATCGCCGTTTCCCGTCTGCCACCGCGCTCCGGGATGCGCTCGAGCGCCCGCTCGATGCGGTGCTGTCACGGTCTTGGTATCGACGATGGTGGGTCATGGGGGGAGCAGTTGCGGCGCTGGTCGTCGCCACTGCCATGCTGGTGAACGGGTTGGACCGATCCGTCGGGTCCCACAGCGTCGATACCGGAGCCGAGATCATCGCGGTCTTGCCGTTCGTTGCGGAAGGTCCGGGGGTGGAGTTTCTGGGCCAAGGAATGGCCGATCTCATTGCCACCAACCTGGACGGGGTGGGAGGCATACGGACGGTCGACCCGCGAACGGTGCTCCACCATCTTCCACGCCGTGAGCGAGGTGACCGCCTCGATCGGGCACGCGCCCTCGAGGCGGGGCGCCTGGTGAACGCCGCATCCATCCTTGCGGGGAATATCGTGTCTGCGGCGGGGCGGGTCCGGATCAATGCCGAGCTTTACGCGGTTGGCGGCGACCGTCTGGCCCGCGCGTCGGCGGACGGACCGATCGACAGCGTGTTTGCCTTGGCGGATAGCCTAAGCCTGCGGCTGATACGCGAAGTCTGGCGGTCGCGGGAGCCGCTTCCCGAGTTTCGGATCAGTGCCGTCACCACCGGGTCGTTGGACGCCATCCGATCCTACCTCAGGGGCGAACAACATTTCAGGGCGTCACGATGGGACTCGGCGACGGTGGCCTACCAGGAGGCCGTCGAGGCGGATTCGACGTTTGCCTTGGCGCTGCTCAAGCTGAGCATCGTGTCCACGTGGGTCAGGGGTCATGGTGATTCGGTGGCGATCCGGTACAGCGCGGCCGCCTCTCGGTATGCCAGCCGGCTCCCTGCCCGAGAGCGACTGCTCGTGGCCGGCAACGAATTGTTCAACAGGGGCCACCTAGATGCGGTCGACAGCCTGCGGGCCTATGCGACGCGGTATCCCACCGACGCGGAAGGATGGTTCTTTCTTGGCGAAGCCCTCTTCCATGCGCAGCCGCTTCTCGCTCTCTCGCTCGATGAAGTGCTTGCCCCCTACGAGCAGGTGCACCGCCTCGACCCAACGCTCACGCCAGCCTTCATCCATCCCCTCGAGCTGAGCCTGTTATTCGGTGACAGCGCGCGTTTCGAACGGTACCTGAATGGTGTCCAGCACAATGGTGCGCTGGATCTCGAGCGGAGACACCGGTGGCTGGCGGATATGGCCTGGCATAACGCACAGGCCAACGTCGCTCAGCTTCTCCGCGTGGTCGAGACGTACGGCGTTTCCGTGCTCGAACCGGTGGCCAACATCACGCTGTCCACGAGGCTCGATCTCGTCGACACGCTGCTCGTGGCTCTGGACTCGGTACGTCTCCGAACGCCCGAAACGGGGCCGCTTCGCGATGCTTTGCTTCACCAGCGCTGGAGCCTGTTGCTGGCAATCGGCCGTGCGCGGCACGCCAGGGCAGAGCTCGACGCAGTGCAGTCCTCCGACCGAAACGCTGCGGCCCGTTTCGCAGCGCGGGTGGCGATGGCTGGCTATCCGGGGTGGCAGGTGAGCGCCCGCTGGGCGGCAGACCTCGCCACCCAAGCACGCACCGATCCGGACGCGGCGTACTTGCGCGCTGGCGTGGTGCTCAGTCGCGGTGCGACCAGCGAGGCGCGCACCATCCTCGGATCGATTGACACTGCGGCTGCCTCCGTGACTACACGGGCCATGATCCAAGCCACGGCTGCTTGGGTCGGCGTCCCGTCCGGTGATACCGCGGCCGCCATTGCCGGCATGCGGCGTGCGCTGGAGCGCGCAGGGTTTGAACCGGTCGCGACCCTCGAAGGGGTCGTGGTCCGGTACCGGTTCGTGCAGTTGCTGTTGGCGTTTCCGGGCACGCGACTGGAGGGAATTCGCCACGCGCGGTTCGACTGGTCTTTGCGTGGCTCGGCGCCGTTTCTCTATCCGCTGCAGCTCCTCGGGCTTGCCGAGGGCTACCGGGCGGTGGGGGACACGGCCCAGGCGGCTGAGGTCGAGGCTCGATTGCGTCGGCTCTGGCGTGCGGCGGACCCGCCCATCGGCTCATGGATTCCATGAGCCGGCCCCGTGTGGGGTGGAGACACCGCCCCGTGCTAAGACGAAACCACCCGGTCCGCGCCATACGACACGGTCACCATCCAATCCTGCACCTCAGGGCGCTCCGTTTTCAGCGCCGCGATGACGCGTTGCCGGAATGCGGACTCGATCAACGCCTGTTGGCCAGGCCAGATTCGGAGCATGACGCGGACGTACCGCCAGCCGTGCGGCGCGGTCTCTCGAACGCCGAGAATCGCAGGGTCGGAGAGGACGATGGCAGGAAGCTGCTTGCGAAACGCCTGGGCGATCGCCGTCACGCGGTCCGTGAGGGCTTGCTCATCCGCACCCGGCGGCATCTGCACGTCCACGAACGCGCGAAGCGCTTTCTTGGGATAGCGTCCGACGAGCGTGATGTTCCGGTTGGGGATGAACACCCGTTGCCCGGTCAGGTTCGATAGCACCGTGAACCGGAGGCCGATCTGCTCGACTCGCCCCACCTGACCCGAGATTTCGACCAGGTCGCCGATATCCATCGCGTCTGAAAAGACGAGCGTCAGCCCGATCACGATGTCTTGCACGAGTCCTTGAGATCCGAATCCCACCGCCAATCCCACCACCGAGGCCGTCGCGAGGTATGCCGTCAGGGAGATATTCAGCTCAGAGAGTATGAATCCGAGACCGGCGAAAAAGATTCCGAAGGTGAGCGCGCTTGCCACCAGGCTCGTGACCGTCGCGATCTTGGGGTACTTCTGTGCGAATTCCTGCCACTGGCTCTCGGCCGGCGCGCGACCCCCAATGAGCCGTCGGGTGCCGCGCCGCACGTACTGGACCCCCAGACTCGCGATCACGGCCACGAGGCCAATGATCAGGATCCGAAGGGCCACGTGGAGGCCGCGATAGACTTCAAGCAGATCCACGATGGTGATGACCGATGATCGAACGGTTGGAGATGCGTTGCAGATCGAGCGTAAAGCTACGGCGTGGTGGACAGCGAAACAAGGAGATGGGAACGACGCGATCCCCTCGCTCACCTCCCGATCACACGTGCACCAGACCATCTTTCGGGCCATGATGGACAAGCTCATCGACCAGCTTCGATCAGCGCTCGGGGATCGGTACACGGTGGAGCGGCAACTCGGCGCCGGCGGGATGGCGATCGTCTTTCTCGCCCAGGACCACAAGCACCGTCGATCCGTGGCGATCAAAGTGTTGCGGCCGGAGATCGCCGCGTCCATCGGTGCGGAGCGGTTTCTGCAAGAGATCGAGATCGCCGCGCGGCTGCAGCACCCGCACATCCTGCCGCTCTATGACTCGGGCGCCGCCCAAGGTCTGTTGTATTACGTCATGCCCTTCGTACAGGGGGAGGCGCTCGCGGATCGTCTGCGGCGCGAAGGCCGTCTGCCGCTGCGGGATGCCTACCGCATCGCTGCCGAGGTGGCCGGCGCCCTCGACTATGCCCATCGCGAAGGCGTGGTCCACCGGGACATCAAGCCCGAAAATGTGCTCCTCTCCGAGGGGCACGCCGTGATCGCGGACTTTGGGATCGCCCGCGCACTCTCCGCCGCCGGTGGCCGAGACATCACCCAGGCCGGCATGGCGGTGGGCACTCCCTCCTACATGAGCCCTGAGCAGGCAACGGGGAGTAGTGGCGAGCTCGATGGACGGAGCGACATCTACTCGCTCGGGTGCGTGCTGTACGAGATGCTCTCGGGCACCGTGCCGTATCCCGGCGACAGCTATCAGGAGATCCTCACGAAGTCCCTGACGGGCGAGATCCCACGGGTGAGTGCTGCACGAGACGACGTACCCGCGGGGGTGGAGGCGTCGATCGTGCGAGCGCTGGCCAGAGATCCGTCGGAGCGTTTCCCGACGGCGGGCGAGTTTGCCACTGCGCTCGAGGAGCGTGCGATGACCGGACCGGCCGGGCCGGTCTGGAAGCGCTACGGGCTTCAGACCGCCGTCGGCGTCTTGGTTCTGGCACTCGTCGCCACGTGGTGGGTTCGACCTGGCCGTCTCGAGAGCGCCGTCGCCGCCGATGCCCAGGTGATCGCGGTCCTCCCGTTTCAGACGTCGGGAGCCAATCTCGAATACCTGGGCGAGGGGATGGTCGACCTGATGTCGACCAACCTGGATGGGGTCGGTGGCGTACGAGCGGTGGACTCCCGTTCGGTGCTCCACCAATGGCGCAAGCGAGCGCCGGATGGGTCCATCGATCGTGAGGGCGCTCTCGCGGTGGGACGCGATGTGGATGCCGGTGCGGTTCTCATGGGCAGTGTGGTCCAGGCGGGACCGGACGTTCGTCTAAGTGCGGAGCTCCACAGCGTGGACGGCGCGCAGCTGGCCCGGGTGACGGCCGAAGGGTCGGTGGATAGCGTGCTCTCGCTGGTCGACAGCTTGAGCCTGCGTGTCATGCGAGAGGTCTGGCGATCGCGCGAACCGATCCCCGCATTTCGCCTGACGGCGGTCACCACCGGGTCCGTTGACGCGATCCGGGCCTACTTGGAGGGCGAGCGTCTGTACCGGCTCTCCCGCTGGGACTCGGCCACGGTGGCATACGAGCGCGCGGTGGAAGCGGACTCGACATTCGCGCTGGCGTGGCTCCGGCTGTCGAGCACGTATGGGTGGACGACGAGCCACGGGTCCCGTCAGGTTCGGCAAAGCGTGGCGGCGGCCATGCGACACATGGACCGTCTCCCCTCCCGGGAGCGTCGGCTCGTGACGGTGGCCCAGTTGTTCGAGGAGGGGGACGTGGCTGCTGTCGACTCGATTCGTGCGTATGTGGCCCAGTACCCGGACGATGCCGAGGCGTGGTATCAACTGGGGGATGTGCAGTTCCACGCGCAACCGGTGCTCGCGCTACCGGTCGAGTCGTTGTACGCACCGTTCGATCGTGTCGTGGCCATCGATTCCGCGCTGACACCGGCCTTGCTCCACCCGCTCGATCTGAGCCTCATGTTTCCGGATAGCGCTCGGTTCCACCGCTACCTGGC
The DNA here is from genome assembly GCA_041615815.1 of Gemmatimonadales bacterium. GTDB lineage: Bacteria > Gemmatimonadota > Gemmatimonadetes > Gemmatimonadales > GWC2-71-9 > JBDHDH01. The sequence continues at coordinate 29,391 of JBFJCP010000004.1, forward strand.
GCTGCTGCGGGAGACCCTGCAGGGGGGAGAAGGGGGTCCGTACGCGTTAGCAGGCGAAGTGGCGTGGGGTGGCCGGCCCCTGACGAGCGCGGATGTTGCGACCGGGCTCCGAAGTCCGCAGGGGATCGGGGCGATGTTCGGGGCGGCCCACTTGGGAGGGTGGGGGGATTCGTTGGTCGCGGGGCTTCGTGCGGTTGTACAAAGCCTGCCTGCGGAAAACCCCATGGCCCGCGCGCTGCGGTACCAGCAACTGGGGTTCTTGCTGGGCACGGGTCGGCTGGCCGAGGCACGCGCGCTCATGAGCGACCTGTGGACGGCCGATTCGACATCGGCGGCGTTCACGGCGATCCTGTCCGGGATCGCGTACCCCAACTGGCCCTATGGCGAACGAGCGCTCGCCGTGATGCGCTCGCAAATCGAGGCAGGGAATCGGCGCGTGCCCTACGAACCCACGATCGCTTTTTGGGAATCGCAGTATGCGTTGAGCGCGGGGGATATCGCCCGCGCGCGACGAGCGATCTCGACAGCCGACACGACGGCCATGGCGCCAACCATTCGCGCGCTCATGCAAGCCCTGGGTGGTTGGTTGGCCATCGTCGAGGGGGACACCGCCAAGGGCCTGGCAAGCATGCGCGAGGGGATCGCTCGAGCCGGTTACCCCGGCTGGTTCGTGTTCCAGGCCGCAGCCGTGCGGTACCAGTTTGCGGCGACGCTGGCAGCGCGCTCCGCGACCCGCGCGGAGGGGATTCGGCGGCTCGAGAATGATTGGTACCTGCGCGGTTTTTCTCCATTCGTGTCGCTCACGCTCGCGCGCGCCAAAGGGGAAGCCGGGGACCTGGAGGGAGCAGCCGAGTGGTACGATGCGTTCCTGCGACAACTGGAGCACGCGGATCCCGAATTCGACCCCTATCTGGAAGAGGCGCGGGAGGCATTGGCCCGGGTCACGGCCCGGCGCGGGTAGGCGTTAGTTGGGCTCTCGGCGGCGGCTGACGACGAGCGTATCGCCCTCCAGTCGCAGGCGTCGGTACCCCAACAAGTGGAAGATCTCGAGTGCGTACCAGCGTGCGGTTCGGCGATTGACCACGACGGTGTCCGATCGAACCGGGTCGCGGCGCACGCCCGGGAGCCAGTGGACCACGGCGTCGGCGCGGAGGCGGCGCAACCACGCGGAAAGGGTGAGCCAAAACGGACGAAACTCGCGCATGACGAAGAATCCGTCGTCGCCCTGGCGCTGATAGAGGGGCATCAAGAGGCGCCCACGCTCTGGGGCGGAGACGGGACCGGATTCGTCCCGCGCCAGCACCTCGCCGGCCTCGATGGTTTGAAAGCTCGAATACCCCGGGGCCATGACGAAGCGGTTGGTACCGTTGACGGAGTGCCGATAACGGACTTCCAGAACTCGTGGAAGGCCCCGGCTCACCACACGCAATCTCTGCCGAGCGTCCGCCACCTGCGGGACGGCGCTGGGGACGCGGAGGACACCGCTGGTCGCGAGGGCAATCCAAATACAGGCTTCGAGGTAATCGACGGCTTGGGGATCGTCGTGGCGGCCGCCTTCGAATCCCAGGGTCACGTGGCCCTTGCGATCCGCATAGCCCAACAACGTCCCGTCGAGATGCTCTTCGAGCCCGAGGATGATGGGGACGCCGGTGCGCATGGCGAACGCACGATTGCTGAGCGTGTCACCGATCGTGGCGAACGGCGGAGAGTCGCCCGACGTCGTATGGAGATCTACCATGTACACGGGACCCCGAGCCCCGTGGACGACGCGTTCGATCAGCTCCAGCAGTTCGCGGAGCTCGGTGTGCTCGGTCACGGGTGGGATCTTGCCATCGCCACCGGCGACGGCGGCGACCACCTTCGGTAACCAGATCCGGTTGAGGTCCTCGTCCACGAATCGCCGACCGGTGGCGAGCGCGCTCCGGTTTCCGGAGAGCGCGACGAACTCACCCTCCATTCGCGGCTGTGCGGTCTCGAGGTCCCTCACGACGCGATTGAGTGCACGAAAGCCGGCAGGCTCGTTTCCGTGGACCGACCCGACGCAGATGAGCGTGGGGCCGGTGTCGGGAGCGCGAAGGTGTCCGATGACTCGGGGGAATGCGTCGGCCGCAGATGAGGGGTTGGATGCCGATCCTTCTACGGCCCTACTCACTCGTCTTCCATTCTCTCTTCCAAAAGTCGCTCCGCAATGGGTACCAAGTCGTCTGCCGTGAGGATGCCGACCAGCTTGTCATCGTCGACTACGGGCAGACACGTGATGCGGTGACTGCGCATGAGCCGGATGGCGTCCAGCGTGGGCGTATCCGGGGCGATCGTGATGGGGTTGGGGTCCATCACGGACTTGACTGGCAGTGTCGTCTCGTCGCCGTGTGCGCAGCCAGCCAGCTCCCGCAGGACCGCACCGTACGACACCAGCCCCACGAGGCGTCGATCGTCATCTTCCACTGGGACCTGCCGCACGCGTTTCCAATCCATCACCAAAGCTGCGAGGTCGATGACCTCGTTCTCACGCACCGTGAACAAGTCGGTGGTCATGAACTGCTCGACCCGGAGGTAATTGTACCGCCAGCCACCGCCCTCACCGATCGCGGCCGGCACCCAGGTGTGCCCTGGCATGTCGGTGGATTGCTGCCGGTTCGCGGAGGCGGTCAGGGCCGCCATGCGCTCGGCTCGCGTCCCGGAACGACCCATGTGTGCCAGGGAGAGTTCAAACCAGCGAGCGCCGGTCTGTCCGCTTCCCACGCGTTCCTCGATGATCCCGAGGTATTGGTCCCGTTCGCTGGATCCCACGCCCGCAAGGTCTAGGCCGAGCCGCGCCACGGGGAGGAGTTCCTGAAGGATCAATTCGGGGGCGCTGACCGCGGGTCCCCCCATCCAAGTGAACCCGGCCTTGAGGCCGCGTCGGGCGGCCGCTACAAAGTTAGCACGGGCATCGTCGAAGTCCATGTGCTGCGTGACGTCGTCCCACGTCTCGAGCCCACCGAGCATCAGCCCCACCCAAAATGCGGCATTGGCCACTTCGTCCGCGATCGAGGGGCCCGCGGGGAGGATGCGACACTCGATTCTCAGGTGCGGCTTGCCGTTCGAGATGCCATAACACGGTCGGTTCCACTGGTACACGGTGCTGTTGTAGACCTGCAACGCCCGCAGTTCGGGAATCGCACCGCAGCGGAGGATCTCGAAGGGGTCCTCGTCGACGTCGGCACCGACCAGCGATGGGATGCGGGCAATGTCCTCTTGAAACAGCTCGATCACCGACCGCTCGACCCAGCGCTCTCCAAATCGGACCCTCGGGGTGAGGTCCCGCACATAGGGGATGGCGCCACGGGTGTCAATGGCGTGTTGAAACAGGGCAATGCGCGTTTCGGCCCACAAGCGTTTCCCGAAGAGGAGTGGGGAATTGACGGCGGCGGCCAGGACCGGTGCCGTGAGCGCCTGGGCCAGGTTGTACGACCTGGAGAACGTCTCCGGGTCCACCTGGAGGTGGACCTGGAAGCTCGTGTTGCATCCTTCCAGCATGACCGAGTCGTGCTCGATCCGCAGCTCATCAGTGCCCTGGATGAAGATCTGATAACAGCCGCCGCAGGCCCGGGTGACCGCTTCATTGAGGGCGGTGTAGCGATCTCGCGGGGTCATGTTGGTGAGCGAGAGGTCAGACTTGGCGAGGGTGGGCAGGATCCCGGTGAGGAGCACTTCGGCTCGGTGACGTTTTGCTTCGTCGCGAACCTGTCCGAGGAGTTCCACGAGGTATGCATGGAGCCGCTCGAACGCCCCGGCCTCGAGGGGGAGTGGATCGAGGTTGAGTTCGAGATTGAAACGGGCCAACTCCGTCGTGAACTCGTGGCCTCTCAGGTTGGGGAGAATGTCGGTGGCCAGCGGGGCGGGTCGCCAGCCGGGGCCGACCAAGAACAGCTCTTGCTCGGCTCCGATCCGTCGCATCCCAGTTTCGAACATGCCCTCCCTGAGCATGTGGTCCAGGGCACGGAGGTCGTTGAGGAGGGCACGGGTAAACGCGCGAAAACGCTGAGGATCGAGGTCCGGGGTGACGTCGTGGCGGCCCATGGACGCGGCTCTCGCTAGGGCAGAGAAGGACGTGAGAACGGTAGACTACGAGGGTACAGGCTGGGATGAAGAGGGTTTAAGAAAACGTTCAGAATTCAGAATCGCGGATGCCCCAAGGCGCCGGTATGAGGGCCGCAGCGTTGGGTATGCAACGAGGCGGCTTGCTAGCCCTGTCGGCCCTGTGCGACCTCCCGCTCTTCACCGGTCTCGAAGAACTCGCGGTTCTTGGCGATATAGCTTTTCCACTCTTCCGGCGTGTCTTCCTCGGGGAAGATGGCCGTGACCGGACACTCCGGTTCGCACGCGCCACAATCGATGCACTCGTCCGGGTGGATATACAACATATCGGGCCCTTCGTAGATGCAATCGACGGGACAGACGTCGACACATCCACGGTCCTTCACGTCGATGCAGGGCTCGGCAATGATATACGTCATGGCGGATTCAGCTCTTCGGTCTTTCCTCGGCGCAATGTGACGGTGCTCGGAGGTGCTGTCAAGGCGTCGGCATTCTGTTGCTTGGAGCCGTTGCGGGGGTCATTTTGCGACTATGCGAATCGTCTCGTTGTTGGCGAGCGGCACGGAGATCGTGCAAGGACTGGGCCTAGGCGAGCAGCTCGTCGGGATATCGCACGAGTGCGATTTTCCACCGGACGTGCTCGATAAACCTCGGGTCAGCAAACCCCGCTTCGATCCCACCGCGTTGGACAGTACGGAGATCGATCGAGCCGTTCGAGCGGCGATGGCGGAGCACGGCGCCGTGTACGAGCTCGATCGCGACCGGCTGCGGGAGCTGGCTCCAGATCTCATCCTGACGCAGGCGGTATGCGAGGTGTGCGCCGTCCCCACCTCGATGGCGGAAGAAGCTACGGACGCGGTGCGTGGTGACGTCACGGTGGTCTCGCTGGATGCGCACGACGTGGCTGGAGTGTTTGACTCGATTCGCCTCGTGGCTGAGGCAGCCGGGGTACCGGAACGGGGGGCGCGGTACGAAATGTCTCTCAAGACGCGGGTGGCGGCGGTGGAGATGTGGGTCACCGGTGCAGCGCGCCCACGTGTGCTGGCGCTCGAGTGGCTGGCGCCACCGTTCGCCCCCGGACATTGGACGCCGGAGATGATCCGTCTCGCCGGTGGGGAGAGCATGCTTGGCACACCGGGAAAGCCATCGCGACCGGTGGACTGGGACGAGCTCGTGGGATTGGACCCCGACATTGTGGTGGTCATGCCCTGTGGGTACGATCTGGCAAGAGCCGCGGCGGATGCCGATCGGTATGAGGAGCGTCTGGTGGCGGTGGCCACGCGCGCCGTTGATGCGGGGCGAGCGTTCGTGGTAGATGGGTCGGCCTATTTCAATCGCTCAGGGCCGCGGCTCGTGGATGGCATCGAGATCCTCGCTGCCCTCTTCCATCCGGAACGGTTTGCTGATTACGATCTTGGGGAGTGCGCTGCCCAGTGGCGGCCCACCACGTCGCCGCGCGCCTCGGTGCGGGATGACGCCTCATGACACCATTGTCCTTTTGAGCAGGAGCCGGTCTTGCGATACGATCCAGTCCTCGTGCAACCGATGCGTGACGAACTGACGAGCATCGGTTTTCAGGAGTTGAAAACCGCGGAAGATGTCGACAGCACCATCGGGCACGCGGATGGGACGCTGTTGGTGGTCGTGAACTCCGTTTGTGGTTGTGCCGCGGGCAAAGCGCGGCCCGGCGTCACGTTGGCGCTGAGACATCGTGTGGTGCCGGATCGCCTGGCAACGGTATTTGCCGGAATGGAGATGGAGGCCACCGAGCGGACTCGCAGCTATTTCCTCGGTTATCCGCCGTCGTCGCCCCAGATTGCGCTCTTCAGGAACGGAGAGCTGGTGCACATGCTCGAACGGAGGGATATCGAGGGTCGGGACGCGATGGCGATCGCGGCGGATCTGACGGCGGCGTTCGAGCAGCACTGCGCACCCGTGGCCTAACGGCGCGGTGATTCTGCTGGACCCCCAGGCCCACCCGATCGTTGGCCATCGGGGGGCCGCTGGCAGGTTTCCAGAGAATACGCTGCTCGCGTTCCAGCGCGCGTTGGCCGCGGGCGCCGACGCTCTCGAGCTCGATGTCCGGATTTCGGCCGACGGCGTACCGGTGGTCATTCATGATGCGACGCTGGACCGGACCACCGATGGGAGCGGGCTGGTCCGGGACCGCCGGGCAGCCGAGCTGGAAACACTGGATGCGGGCCGGGGCGAGCGCATCCCCCGACTCGTCAACGTGCTAGAGAGCTACCCGGCCGCGCCGTTGATCATCGAGATAAAGGAAGAGCCCGTCGCGTGTCCGGTGGCGGAACTCCTCCGGTGGACGGGAAGCACCCGTCGCGTGCTTGTGGGAGCCTTCCAACGGAGTGCGCTGCGCGCATTTGCGGGACCGGAGTTTGCCAGAGCGGCAGCGCGCGCCGAGACGGCGCTGTTTTGGGCCGGGTCACGCATGGGTGCTGCCGTCACGGGCGGCGGGTACCGGGCGTTCACCGTCCCGGAGCGGCATCGCGGACTTCGCGTCGTCGACGCGCGGTTCGTCCGGTCCGCCACCCGGCGGGGGTTCCCGGTCCACGTCTGGACGGTCAACGACGTCGCAGACGCACGTCGGCTCCGTGCGATGGGAGTGGCCGGGATCATCACCGATTTTCCCGAACGCATGCGGGAAGAACTTCAAGCGTGAGACACGAGAAGTGAGAAGTGAGGGGTAGGGGGGAAGGAGTAGGGAGTTGGGGGTTCAGACGTGCAGCGGGGAACGAGAGCGGGGGCTAGGGGGATCGGGACTCTACTCGCCAGGGGGGGATCACGGCTGGTTCGGCTTGGCTGTACTTGGGACTTGGGGCCGTCATTGGCTCGATGGCGGTGGCGCTTGCCGTCCTGCTGCGATCACGGACGACGCGTGGTGACCACGGTCCGCCGGATGTCGCTGTGGGGCCGCCGGCGGACGATCAGTTCCCTGTCAAGGAGGAGCCCCCCCGGGAGCTGCTTGCCGCATGGGTCGAGTTTCTCAAGGACGATCTGGCGCGTGCGGTCAACGCACTCAACAATCGCTTGAACGCCATCGCGGCCCTTGCCGAGGGGGTAGCCGGGGCCAACCTCACCGACGAGCAGCGAGAACAGGCCCAGCAGATCCGGACGGAGGTGCGCCGCGCAGCCAAGATCACGCGTGGTCTCTTGCGGCGGGTGACGGCCATGGCACCGGACACGCTTCCCAATTGGTACGGCGAGTTGGAGGTCTCGACGAGCGCGCGGGCCGCGCACGTGCTGGTCGTCGAGGACGACGCCTCCAACCGCCGAGTCATCGACAAGCTTTTCACGAAACTCGGGCATCGGGTGATCAGTGTCAGCAACGGGTTCGAGGCGTTTGAGTTGCTCGAGCGCACGGCCTTCGACTGCATCATTTGCGATCTGCGCATGCCGAGTCTCAGTGGGCGCACCCTGTTCGAACAGGTGGAAGAGCGTCTCCCCCATTTGACGAGACGGTTCGTGTTCGTGACGGGGGACTACACCCGGCCCTCCTCGCGTGAGTTCTTGGACCGGACTGGATGTCCCGTTGTCGCCAAGCCCTACGCGGTGGAGGAACTGCTCGCGGCGGCTGCGGAGGTGTTGGCCGGCGCCGGTGTCCTCGTGCGTGGCATTTGAAGGGGCACGTGCGGTGGTGGATCGTTCTGGCGGCATTGGGGGCAGCAGGGCGCCGCCGTTGCAGTGCTGTGCAGCGATGCTTCATGGGTGACCAATCCGGGGCCGGGTGCGGAGCGGTTTGCGGGACTGGAAGACCTGCACATCGTGCGGTTTTGGGGTGCAGACTGGGGGCCGGCGAGTGACGCGTTGGCGCGGCGATTCGCTGAGCGGCACGGCTCGCCGCCAGATCACGCGGAGGCGCTCACCTACGACCCTTTCATGTTGGTGGCAGCGGCGGTGCGCGGCCGCGCTGCAAGCCTATTTGCTCCGCCTCGGACATGGGAATACCTCGTTCTCGGGTCTCACCGGAGCTTACGTCTTCGCCCACGGTCGCCCGCGAGGGGACCGAATGGACGTCGCGGTCGTGAGGGACAACCGCCTCGAGCCCCTGGCCATGAGCACGCCATGAAACTGCGACAGCGTTTCGCGCTGCACATCGTGATGCTGACGGCACATGTCGTGGTATTCACGGCGGCGGCGTTGTGGGTGGTGTGGCCGGGGCTCAGGCACGTGGATGACACGCTGGCGCCGCTGCAAGAGGTTTTCTTGGAGCTCCACGCGCGTCAGGGTCGCCTGGTGGCCGAGCTGAGCGAGGTCCGCACGCAAGTAAATCACGAATCAGAGGCCCACGCTCACGGTGGTCGCGCTTCCACTCGTGAGGCGGAACGTTCTCTCCTCGCACGTCATGGACGTCATCTGGACCCAGTTACGGTGGAAGTGCTCGCGGACGTGGAAGACACGTATGGGCGGATCGAGCTTGCGCTAGCGGAGGCAGTGGCGCTGCACGAGCTGGGCGATCAGCGTGGGGCCGAGGCGGTGCTCGCCGGTATCGACCGACAATGGAGCGACCTTCTCGAGAAGGCGGGACTGGCTCAAATCGCGGTCTTGGAGCAGGGGATCGCCGCCCGGACGGGCTTACAGGATGCGCTGCGAATGCTGAGATGGCTGGGGGTGGCATGGGCCGTCAGCCTCGTGACGCTCCTGTCATTCATCGCGTACGACGTGAATCGCACGGTGCTTCGGCCCATTAGGGCGTTCGACGTGGGCGTTCGGCGCTTGGCGGACGGGGATTGGACCGAGCCCATTGAGGCGTCGGGCGCCGTGGCAGAGCTCCGGGTTCTCGCCGACGACTTCAATGAGATGGCCGATGTGTTGCGACGCCGGGCGGGGCAGCACGCGCAGCTGGTAACTGCTGGTGAGTTGTTGGCGGGTGTGGCTCACGAACTGAACAATCCTTTGCAGGCGATCCGTGGCACGGCCGAGCTCAATAAGGATAATGTGCGGGACACATCATCGGACTGGCACGAAGTGACGAAGCAGTCCCGGCGCGCTTCGAAACTGGTTCGAGATCTCCTCCGGTTCGTGCGCGCACGGCATCGCAGTTCTCGCCCCACCGAACTCAACGACGCGGTAAGCGACGCGCTGAACTTGGTTGCGTTCCAGTTCCGCGCGGATGGTATCGATATCGAACTGTCCCTCGAGCCAGATCTCCCACCGGTGCTCATCGATCCCGACGAGCTCGTGGGGGTGCTGGTGAATCTCTTGGGGAATGCGCATCGCGTGCTGCAGCAGCATGGTGGACGGCGACAGTTGGAGGTGCAGACGACCACCTCCCATCAAGGGGGTTGGGTCACGGTCACCGTGTCGGACTCGGGTCCCGGCATCGCTCCGGAATTCCGCCAGCGAGTTTTCGATCCATTCTTTACGACGCGCGAGGGTGGTGTGGGGCTGGGACTCGCAGTCTCGCGCGACACGGTCCGGCGGGCCGGTGGCGAGTTGCGCTTGGACGAGACATCGAGCGGCGCGTCGTTCACCGTCGCGCTTCCCGCGGCACCCCGCACCGGGCTCCCGGCCATTACGGACGCGGACAGCGCGGTGCCGAGGCGGGAGTTCGCGGGGGTGTCGTTTCTGGTGGTCGACGACGAGAGGGCTATCCGCGACGTGCTGGTGCGGTTCCTCGAAGGCTTGGGCGCCACCGTGGAGGCCGCAGGCAGTGGGCGGGCCGCGCTGGCGGCCATCGAGCGGCGACGCTTCGACATGGTCGTGCTGGACCTCCGCATGCCGGACGTGGATGGACTGGAAGTGTACCGACGTTTGGCCCAGCGCCATCCGGAGCTCTCGGCCCGCACCATTATTCTGTCGGGAGATGTCTCGCAGCTCAACCGCGCCGGATTGGACATCCCGGCTCGCCGGATTCTGCTGAAGCCGGTGGAACTGGACCGCTTGCGAGGTGCCGTATCCGACGTGTTGGACCGTACCATGCACACGGCGTAGAGCCGATCACCTCTTGGCACTTCACCACAGCGTGCGGACGTTCATATGTCTGTGACTAACTCCATGCCGCCTACTCGTAGCGCCGGCGCGTTCTTGCTCCGTCTCGTCGGCTACTACCTCCTCGTGGGTGGTATCCTGGTACTGCTCGTCCGCCTGTTCCCGGGATTCGAGCATATGTTGGCCCTCGATTTCCGAGATGCCGGGGGTGCCCCATTCTCCCGCGATGCGCTCCAGCCGCCGCAGGTGCTGAGCCCCACCCTGGGCCCGGCCATGAATACGGGTCTCCTGGGAACACTCGCGATGATTGGGGGACTCATCTTTGCGCTGCCGGTGGCGTGGACGTATACCGCAACCAAACGCGGCGAGAGTTACGACAAGTCGGTGGTGCAGATGATCGTCATGCTCCCGCTGGCGGTGGGGGGCGTGGTGTTGCTCGTTCGGGGGGAGCTGGCGCTGGCGTTTGCCCTGGCCGGGATCGTGGCAGCGGTCCGCTTCCGGACGACCTTCAAGGACGTGAAAGACGCGGTCTTCGCGTTTGTCGCCATTGGCCTCGGCCTCGCATCGGGCATGCAGGCGTGGGTGCTGGCGTTGGTCATCTCGTTTGTTTTTTGCATCGTCGTCGTGAGTCTGTGGCGGTTCGAGCTCGGAGAGCGCCAGGCCGAGCTGCCCCTGTCCACCGGCCCGCTCACGCTCTCCGAGGCATTGACTCCAGGCGACACGGAAAAAGCAGTGGTGGTTGGGGATCCCGCGCTGGTTGCTCCCCTCGCCGACGAAGAGCTGGCAGCCCACAAATCGACTGTCTCGCGACTCGAACAACATGTTCGGGCCGATGCCATTCGGGAGAAACAAAAATACAAACATTTACTGCTGGTCTATGCAGCAGATGTGGAAGAAGCGGAGGAACAGGTGGAGGACGTACTGGAGGAGTACGCGAATCGCTGGCAACTCATCGAGGTGCTCGGCGGCCGTGAGGGCGTTCAGATTCTCGAGTACTTAGTACGGTTCAAGAAGCGTGCGGAGATGAGTGAGCTGTTGCGGCGCCTGCAGGGGAACGAGGGTGAATTGATCCGGGCCGTCGAGCTCAAGTCCATGAAGGGTTTGAGGGACCGACTGACGAAATGAGCGTGCTCCGGGCCCCCACGGCGGCTGCCCTTGCTGCCTTGGTCTTGGGCACGAGCCCCCCCGCCGCAGCGCAGGACGACCTGGTCCCCCCTGAAGGTCGGGCGGTGGTCACGGTCGTCCCGGGAAGCGAGTACGGCGCCGGTCGGCTGCACCGCTTCTTCTTCGGCACCGACTATCGAAGTCTCTGGACCACACCCATTACCGTTCCCGTCCTGGATCTCGACTCACTCGAGGGGGGGTTGCGGCCGCTGCGCCGGGGTGGATTTGGCCAGACCACCTCCTTGCACCTGCTGTCTGCCGACGGGCGACGTTTCGTCTTCCGATCCGTGAATAAGGACCCATCCCGAGGTCTCCCGTCCATGCTACGGGGGACCTTCGTGGACGCCATTGTGCAAGATCAGATCAGCGCGCTGCATCCCGACGCAGCGATCATCGTGGCGCCCCTGCTCGAGGCAGCGGGCGTGCTCCACGCTGAGCCGCACCTCCTGGTGATGCCGGACGATCCCCGCCTTGGTGAGTTCCGAAAAGAGTTCGCCGGCATGTTGGCGACGCTGGAGGAGCGGCCGGACGAAGCCGACGAAGGCGAACCCGGTTTTGCCGAGTCGCGTCGTGTGGTCGGCACGGAGCGGCTCTTTGAGCGCATGGAAGACAACCCGCGAAACCGCGTGGACGGTCGTGATTTTCTGGCGGCGCGGCTCATGGATTTGTTCCTGGGCGATCGGGACCGCCATTCGGACCAGTGGCGCTGGGCGCGATTTCCCGAGGGAGAGAATTTCGCGTGGCGTGCCATCCCGCGAGATCGGGACCAGGCCTTCTTTGCGCTGGGCGGCTTCGTGCCGTGGCTCACACGATTCTGGACCCCGCAGTTCGTGGCGTTTGGCGATGATTACCCGAACCTCGTGTGGGCCACGTGGAACGGCCGTGGACTCGACCGACGAATTCTCGTGGGGCTCGAGCGCTCCGCGTGGCAGTCGGTGGCCGCGGACCTCCAAGCGCGGCTCAGCGATTCGGTGATCGACGCGGCGGTTGAGCGAATGCCGCCGGCACATTACGCCCTGAATGGTGAACGCCTCGCCCGCCTCCTCAAGCTGCGACGCGACAAGCTCGGCGCCTTGGCAGGCGACTATTATCGATTACTGGCTGAGTATGTAGATATTCATGCGACCGACAAGGACGAGGTTGCGTTCGTCACGCGCTTGCCGAACGAAGAGGTGGAAATCCGACTCTATCGCCGTCGAAAGCGGCGGGAGTTGTCGGAAGAAGATCGGTACTTCCGACGGTTGTTTCAGGGATCGGAAACAAAAGAGATACGTCTCTTCATGCATGGGGGAGACGATCGGGTGGTGGTCCAGGGAGCCGTGGATCGGAGTATCCTCATGCACATCGTTGGTGGTGGGGGGGATGACGAGCTTCTCGACTCCTCGCTGGTGCGGGATCAGCGCCGGCGGACCCGGTTCTACGACTCGCGGGGAGACAACGAGTTCTTTGCGGGGTCCAAAACGGTCGTCGACACGTTCGAGCGAACCCGCGATCAGCTCACCGAGCGGTTCGAGGCGCCGCCACCAGTGGGTCCGTTTGGCGTCCATGCACGGAATTGGGGGAGCTGGCTGCGTCCGGCCGTGTGGGTCGCTGCCGAGCCAGATGTCGGGCTGTTCCTGGGTGGCGGAATGGTGTTGTACACGTATGGCTTCCGCAAAACCCCCTATCGGTACCAGCTCTCGCTGCGGGGCGGATACGCCCTTGGCGCCGGACGGGGTCGGGCAGAGGTCCGGTTGGAATCTCCGTCGTTGGCATACAATCTCGAGGGTGCAATCGTAGCGAGAGCGTCGGGCATCGACGTCGTCAACTTCCACGGATTCGGCAATGAGACGCTGGAGCTGGATGACGACTTTGTCCGGGTGCGGCAGGAGCTGTACACGTTCACACCCACGCTCACGCTCAAGCTGATGGGCGAATGGGGAAGGCGAGGGGACGACGACAGTGACACGGACCGGCGTCTTCCCCCATCGCTGTCACTCCAATTCGGTCCGGTAGTGAAAGTGGCGCGTACGAGGATCGATGTCGGGGGCATTCTGGACCAGCTCCGTCCCCTGGGCATCAATACGTTTGGCCAGGTCGGTGCTGTGCTGGGAGTAGAATACGACTCGCGAGACCGGCTGCTCGCGCCGTCTCGTGGCTTGTATGTTCGAGCCGAAGGGCACGTCTACGCGCCGGTGCTCACGGTGGAAGAAGTGTTCGGCAGGAGTGGTGGTGAGGTGCGAACGTATCTGACGCCGGGGGACGGCTTCCACGCACCCACCCTCGCGCTGCGCGTGGGTGCCGAAAAGGTCTGGGGAACCTTCCCCTTCTTCGAGGCCGCGTTTGTCGGAGGCTCGACGACATTGCGGGGTTTTCGGAATCAGCGGTTTGCCGGCGACGGCGCTGTGTACGGAGGGGGTGAGCTCCGATTGGCGTTGGCGCGATACTCAGCAGTGGTTCCGGGACAGGTGGGGGTGTTTGGTTTTACCGACGTGGGCCGAGTCTTTTTCGAAGGAGAGGATTCCAACCGCTGGCACGTGGGAGCCGGTGGTGGCATCTGGCTATCGATCCTCGAGCGGGCGAATACGGTCAGTATCGGGCTCGCGAAGAGTGCCGAGCGGGTAGCGCTGTATGCCGGCGCTGGCTTCGCGTTTTGAGACGAGGCCGGGAACCCCCGTACTGGATGGGTGGTATCTTCCCTTAAGGCATTTTCCTCACGGTCTCGCCGCAGCGCCGTCACCAGGCTATCGACTTCACAAGGATCTGATCGAGATGTCACGATACGTTGCCTACTTATGCGCCACACTGACGCTCGCGGGATCGGTGCATGCGCAACAGCCCGAGTTCACCGTGCAGACGATTTTCGGAGGCGATGCGTTCAGTGCCGAGACTCCGTCGATCGCATGGATGGCCGATGGGCGCCACTACGCCGTGCTGGAGCGCGGACCGGATGGTACAACCAACCTCTACAGCGTCGACGCCCGGTCAGGGGACCGTACGATGCTCGTCCGTGGTCGGGACCTCGTCCCTCCAGGTGGATCCGCCTCGCTCACGATCGAGGACTATGCATTCAGTCCCGACAGTACCGTGCTGCTCATCTATGCGAATTCGATTCGCGTATGGCGGCGCAACACCAAGGGAAAGTACTACCTGTGGGACTTCGCCCGTCGGTCGTTGCGGCCGTTGAGCGCCGTGGAGGGCTACCAGCAGTTCGCCAAGTTCTCGCCTGACGGACGCTACATCGGTTTCGTGCGGAGCAACAACCTCTTCGTCCACGATCGTCGGAACGGTGAGGAGCGGCAGCTCACGGTGGATGGCAGCGACGACATCATCAACGGCACGACCGATTGGGTGTACGAGGAGGAATTGGACCTTCGGGACGCCTATCGTTTCAGCCCGGACGGGAGCCGAATCGTCTTCTGGCGATTCGATCAGTCGGCCATCAAGCCATTCTACCTGATCGATGAGACCACGCTCTATCCCACCCTCGTACCCGTCCGCTATCCGAAAGCGGGGACACGCAATTCGTCGGTCCGGCTGGGGGTCGTGGAGATCGCGTCCGGCCGAACCACTTGGATGGATCTCGGCCCCGAGCCGGATATGTACGTTGCCGAGGGTGGGTTTGCCGGATCGCCGGATGAAGTGTGGTTCACTCGACTCAACCGATACCAGAACCGACTCGATCTCGTGCTCGCCGACGTCCGCACGGGCGTCTCGCGGGTGGTCATGTCGGACCGGGATTCTGCCTGGGTGGACGCCAACGTGCCCCGCTGGCTCGATGGCGGCCGCCGCTTCCTGTTTCCAAGTGAACGTGACGGATACCGGCAGCTGTTCTTGTTCAATCGGAACGGGGATGTGCTGCGGAAGATCACTACCGCACCGTGGGACGTGACCGAGGTCTTCGGTGTCGACGAGCCCCGCGCGATCGTGTATTTCAGCGGGACGGGGGAAGGTCCGCGCACCCGACCCATTTATGCTATGACGCTCGACGGTGGGCACTTGCGGCAGGTAACACCGCCGGGTGGATGGCACGACGCCAGCTTTGGGCCCCACTACGATCTGTTCGTCGACACCTATTCCACGGCCACGATGCCGCCGGCGCAGGTGCTGTACGATCGCGAAGGGCGTCACCTGCGCACGATCGGGAATAACGAGGAAATGCGACGGAGGCTCGAGGCTCTGGCGCTCGTTCCCCCGGAATTCACCGAGGTCCCGGGGGCCGACGGTGTGTCGCTCGGCGCATTCATCGTCAAGCCACCCCATTTCGATCCGACCAAACAGTACCCGCTCTTGATGTACGTGTACGGTGGACCCGGCTCCCAAACGGTGACGGATCGTTGGGGTGGCACCCGATACCTCTGGCACCAGATGCTGGCGCGGGAGGGATACGTGGTGGCCAGCGTCGATAACCGCGGGACGGGAGCCCGTGGTAGAGATTTCAAGAAGATGACGTACCGCCGGCTGGGATATTTCGAACCGCGGGATCAGATTGCGGCGGCGCAATACTTGGCCGGGCTCTCGTGGATCGACGAGGACCGGCTTGGGATATGGGGGTGGAGTTACGGGGGCTACATGTCGCTGCTCTCGATGTTTCAGGGCGAAGGTGTCTTTCGGGCGGCAATCTCAGTGGCACCGGTGACCGACTGGCAGTTGTACGACACCATCTACACCGAGCGGTACATGCGTACACCGCAGGAGAACCCCGAGGGCTATGAGCGGGGTGCGCCCGTGAGCTATGCCGATCGATTGCAGGGGAAGCTGCTGGTCGTGCACGGCACCGGAGACGATAACGTGCACTCGCAGAATACCACGTGGCTGGTCCGGCGATTGGAAGAGGCAGGCAAACAGTTCGACCTGCGTTTGTACCCCAACAAGACCCACTCGATTGCCGGGGCCCGGACACGAGTGAATCTGTATGGCTTGTTTACCGAGTGGCTCGAGGAGAACTTGAAGCCCGGGCCGGTCGCGCTGGGCATCACGCCCTAACGGCGGTCGCGCGATGCCGGACGCGCCCGCTGCCCACCCTGGGGTCAGTCCAACAGGAGGCGTCTGATCCCGCGGTCGAGGAGGGCAAGCGCCGCGTCGAGCTCCGCTGGCTCGTTGCCGAATCCGAGTCGCAGGTGATGTGGACGATCGAAGTGCTCGCCGGGCACGAGGAGGATATTCTCCTCCGCGCGGATCGACTCGACGAGTTGGAGCGCCTCCATCGGGTGCCGGTAGCGCACGAAGCAAATGGCCCCGGCCTGGGGGGGTCTCCAATCGAACAGCTCGCCAAACTGTCCGAGCCACCGTTCCAGCGTTGGATAGTTATTCAGGAGAATGGTTCGGGTTCGCTGAAGGATGGCTTCCCGCACCGTGAGGGCCCGCACCGCCAGATAATCACTGGCCGGACTGGGACCGATGACCGTGTAATCGTGCCGTTGCACGACGGCATCCCGGAACGTCCGTGGACCCACGATCCAACCGATGCGCAGTCCCGGAAGGGCGTATGCTTTGGAAAGTCCGTTGACGATGATGAGGCGGTCGTACCCGCCCCACAACGAAGAAGTGGTGACACCGTCCAGTTCGGCCCCTTGATACACCTCGTCGGCTAGGACCCACGCTCCAACGGCGCTCGCCCGCTCGAGAATGCCCCGCCGCGCTTCCGCCGACAAGACGTGTCCCGTCGGATTGTTGGGGTTGGTGACGACGACCAATTTGGTCTTGGCCGGGATCGTCCGGGTCAGATCGTCCAAGTTGGGCTCCCAGCCGAGCTCACGGTGCAGCGGCAGCGAAGTGACGTGCGCACCGAAATTCCGAGCTATCCCCCAGGTCTGCAGATACGTGGGTGTCAGCACGGTCACGCGGTCGCCGGGCTCGATCAAGGTCCAGCAGGCGACGAAGTTGGCTTCCGAGCTGCCAACCGTGACCACGATCTGGTCATTGCTGGTGCCATCGTAGAGATCGGCGACGGCTGTGCGGAGGCGCTCGGTGCCGTCAGACTGACTGTACACCATGCGGAGGGCCAAGAACTCCTCGGGATCCGTACCGGCCATCGTGAGCAGTTCGGAGATCGCGAGGGGATGTACCCCGCTTTCCGACAGGTTGTACCGCACGCGGTTCTCCCACGTGCTTTGCCAACGCTCGAGATCGAAAGCATGGAAGGACACGGCGCTGCTCCGAGGGGGACGAGCGAATATGGCTGGATGGCAGGGAGGACGGAAGGCGAGAAAGTGAGAAGGTTGGAAAGTGAGCCTGTCGAACATTCCAACCTTCCAATCCACTCGCCTCCGACGTCGCGCTGCTTCCGTTGTTAGCTTCCTCGTTGGATCCGGACGGAACCCGAGCCGGTGTCGATCTCGAGGCGGCCGTTGCCATCCCCGATGGTGCCTGCGACGTACGTCCGTTCCCATTTCTGAAGTTGCATGGGAAAATCGATGTCGATGCCCCCGCTGCCGGTGTCGATCTCCACACGGGCGCCGAAGTCGTCGGGGACGGTGACGGTCACGCCGCCGGACCCGGTATCGATGACCACACGTCGCGGGACGCTCGTAAGCTCGAGGTGCACGGAGCCGCTGCCCGTATCGAGTAGAACGTCCTGTGCGGAAGCGTTACCGACCTCGATGCGCCCCGAGCCGGTATCGACATTGAGATCGCTCACGGTGACATCCGAGACCGTGACTCCACCGGAGCCCGTGTCCACGATGAGGGTGCCACCGCTCACGCGACTGACGTCGACGGTGCCCGATCCGGTATCCAGGAGTATGTCACCCTGGGCATCGGAGACGCGAACATGTCCGCTACCGGTATCGACGACGAGCGACCCGGACGTTCCGCTGGCTTCCACGGAGGCGTGGTGCGTGTCGATGCGGATACGTCCGTCGACGTTGGTTGCGGTGACCTCACCGGCCGCGAGATAGAGATCGAGACGCTGTGAGGGCGGCACCAGGATCCGGAGATCTGCCCAGGCCTCGAATCCGCTGCCGTAACTGGAGATCCGAACGCGACGGCCGCGGCCGCGGTCTCGCCAGTCCGAGTCGCTGAAGGTGCCATCGTCCCGCACTCGGAGTTGTGTGTCCCAGTGACCGCGATCGTCTCCGTACACGATGTCATCGTCGGGGTAGACGACTCGGAGGGTTTGGCGTCCGTCGATCGGGCCTCGTGCCACTTGGAGCCTCGACGCGTCGGGCCCGCGGCGGGTCAGCTCGACGACCACGGCGGACCCGGTTCCGCGGACCAGCGTGGCCGTGCCCGCCAGGTTGTAAATGACCACGTCGGGTGCGGCAATCTCGTATCGCTCTGTTTGTTGGGCGGTTGCGGGGAGCTCGAGCGCGAAGAGGAACAGACCGGCCATCGCGAGGGATCGGTATGGGACGCACCAGGGCGCCCACATGCGCGGCAATATCATGGGGAAACTCCTTGGATCTCGGGCTTAGGATCCTGACGGTTTGCCCCGTTGGATAGTTTCACTGGCCGGAACGTTGCATTCGGGGGGGGTCGGTTTCCTCAGGGCCCCCCGTCGGCAGACACGGGTTCGAACGGGGCGCGTGCCCCATCCTTCCCCTCAAGGCGGTTGTCGTAGAACCGCGTGGTCGGGTACGCGAAGTCGACATCGTCGAATCGGGCAAAGGCCTCGAGTATGTCTTCCCAAATGGTCTGGGCGGTTCCCCGTCGTTCCCTGGGGTCGCACAAATACCGCACCGTGAGGAGCACACCGCTATCGATGACGCTCGTGTACACGATGGGTGTGAGCTTGGAGTAGAAAATCATGAATCGGCGCGACACCTCGCGAATATTGTGCTCGGCTGTTTCGGTGAGATGGGTCGCGTGGTCTCGCGCAATCTCCTCGAGTGCTTCCTTGGCCCGGCGCCAGTTGCTTTCGAACGTGACCAAAACGGGAAGCTCATTCCAGATGTGCTGGAAGCCCTTCGTGTAATTCGCCAGAGGATCAGAGAGCACCCTACCGTTGGGCACGTGGATGATGCGACCGGTGCTCTGATCGGCGTGCACCCAGTTCCCGATCTCCATGAGCGTGAACTGGAAGATCCGGATGTCGATCACGTCACCGCGGTTGTCGCCCACCTCAATACGGTCGCCAAGCTCGAATGGCCGGCGCCACACAATGAACGCCCAGCCTGCCAAATTCACGACCAAGTCCTTGAGGGCGATCGCCAGCCCAGCGGAGACCAGGCCCAGGAACGTCCCGAGCGAGCCAATGGCGTTGGCCCAGATGAAACCGACGATGATGACATCGAGCGCAAACGAGGTGTAGCTACTGGATTTCTGCCACCGGTAGCGCGCCCGAATGTCGTCCACGCTGCGGAACACCACGGAGAGGACGATGCGGCGGAGACCCCAGACCGCGAGCACGACCAGGACCGACGCCAGCAGCTTCTGTTGGGTCGCCAGCCCGATGCCCAGGGATTGCTGAATCCAGGTAGAAACCTGTTCCATCCGTGTGTCCCGCTACGTTGGTGAATATATGACGACGGGTGGATGGCGTTCGCTAGCCCTCACACGGGGCTAGGCGCCAACGCGGCCAATTCGGAGGGGTGGGAGAGCCAAAAATCCGGTGTATAGGGCTCGAGCGCCTGCTTCGTGAACGGCCCCCAGAGGACCGCCGCCACGCGCACGCCGGCCGCGCGGCCGGCCCCCATGTCATGGGTGGAATCTCCCACGAAAATCGTCTCACCGGCGGCGGCTCCCAATCGGTCGAGAGCCATCCGTACCGGTTCCGGATCCGGCTTTGGGCGCGCAACGTCGTCCGCGCACACCAGCACGTCGAAGTACCGGGCCAGGTCGCAGTGTTCCAGCCCCCGGATGGCCGATTCCCGCATCTTGCTGGTCACGACACCGAGGCGCGTCCCCCGGTCGTGCAGCAGACGAACGGCCGCGTCGACCCCGGGATACCGACGCACCAACCGATCGTGGTGCTGGCGGTTGTGTACGCGATACGTCTGCACCATGGCCTCGATCTCAGCCGGGCTTGCCGTAAACCGTCGGAACTGCACCGAGATGGGGGTGCCAAGTCCCTCGAGCCAGAGCTCGTCCGGCGGGACCGCGCCGCGATGCGTCTCGAGGGTGTGACGATACGAGCTCAAAATCAGCTCGATGGTGTCGATCAGTGTCCCGTCGAGATCGAACAGCAGCGTGCTGGCTGACACTACGCCCGCATCGGCAGTCGACGGATGCGGGTCCCGCGTGCCCGCGCGAGCGCATTAGCGACCGCCGGCGCAATGGGCGGCGTACCGATTTCCCCGACCCCGCCGGGGGTCGGGTGTCCCGCGATCATGTGCACGTCGATTGCGGGCATTTCGTTCATTCGGAGCATCCGATAGTCGTGAAAATTGCTTTGCACCGCCCGCCCGTTCTGGATGGTGACTTCCCCGTAGAGTGCCGCGGTGAGGCCATAGACGACGGCACTCTCGAGCTGAGCCTCGACCGTGTTCGGATTGACGACGGGACCGCAATCGACGGCGCAGGTGACGCGATGAACACGAACGGTGTCGGCGGTGGCAGAAACCTCGGCCACCTGGGCCACGATGCTGCCGAAGGATTCGTGGAGCGCCAGGCCGCGTGCCCGACCCGTGGCGGCGGGCGTTCGCCAGCCGGCGCGTTCCGCCGCCATCTCCACCACCCGGCGATAGCGTGGCCGGCCGGCCAAGAGATGCTGGCGCAACGCGAGCGGATCGCGCGCCGTGGCGCGGGCAACCTCGTCCAGGAAACACTCGATGGCGAAGGCGTTCTGCGAGTGGTTGACCGACCGCCAGAAGCCCACCGGGACCCCGGTATCCGCCCGATGATAATCCACCACCACATTCGGAATCTCGTAGGGGAGCTGCACGGCCCCCTCTACCGCTTCCTGGTCGACACCGTCCTTGATGAAATCCGGGAACACCCTGCCCATGACCGACGGGCACACGATCCGATGACTCCAGGCCACTGGCCATCCGTCGCCGTCCAACCCGGCGCGGAGGACGTGATAGGACGCCGGCCGATAGAAATCGTGCTGGATGTCGTCCTCGCGGGACCACACGACCTTGACGGGCCTGCCCGTTGCCTTCGACAGCTCGAGCGCGTCGGTCACGAAGTCGAGTTCGAAGCGGCGTCCGAATCCGCCACCCAGGAACGTGGTGTGGACCGCGATCTTTTCGGCTTCGAGCCCGGTGATGCTGGCCGCCAGCCGGCGGCATCCGCCTTGGTTTTGCGTCGGTGCCCACACGTCGCACCCGTCCGGCCGCACGTGTGCCGTCGCATTCATCGGCTCCATGGTGGCGTGTGCCAGGAACGGGAGCTCGTACACCGCCTGCACGGTGCGAGCCGCACGCGCCATGGCCTGATCAACATTGCCGTCGTTCCGAGCGACCGCTCCCGGACGCGCGGCCATTTCCCGAAACCGAGTGCTGATGGCGTCACTCGCGAGCTGTGCGTGCTCCCCTTCATCCCACGAGATCTTCAACGCACGCTTCCCCTGCAGCGCGGACCAGTACGTATCCGCAAGCACGCCCACCCCGTGGTCCATGCGGACAACGCGCTGCACGCCCGGCACGGCGAGCGTGGCCCGGTCGTCGACGTCCGTCGCGTGTCCGCCGAACACCGGGCACCGGGCCACCGTCGCCACGACCATCCCCGGGACCCGTACGTCGATCCCAAAGGTGGCGGTGCCGTCCACTTTCTGCGGGGTGTCCAAGCGCGGGCGGGGTGTCCCGATGAGTTTGAAGTCCGCGGGATCCTTGAGAGGAACGGATTCCGGTACTCGCTGGCCGGCGGCAGCCTCGACCAGCGTGCCGTACGCGGCTCGGCGACCGCTGGGTGCGTGTTCGACGGCTCCGCGCTCGGCGCGGCATTCGGAGGCCGGCACGCCCCACTGCTCGGCGGCGGCGGCGATCAGCATGACCCGCGCCGCGGCGCCCGCTGTGCGGAGCGGCTCCCACGCCACACGCACACTCGTGCTCCCGCCCGTTGCCTGCGTGCCGACCAAAGGATTGGCATACGCCGGGTCGCCGGAGGCGAACGCGAAGCGGACGCTCTCCCAGTCCACTTCGAGCTCCTCGGCTACCAGCATCGGAAGCGCGGTTGCGACACCTTGTCCCATTTCCGAGCGGTCGACCAGGATCGTGACCACGCCCTCCGCGTCGATGCGAACCCACGCGTTGGGGGCGAAACCGTCCGCGCCCCTGGCTCGAGGGTCCGCGTCCCTGGGTCGGCAGGCCGGGAGGTGGACACCCAGCACGAGCGCGGCACTGGCCGCTCCTGTGACCTTCACGAAATCCCGTCGCGTCACCGCACGATTCGTCATCTCACACCCCCCGCGGCGCCCGGGCGGCGCGGTGCACGGCCCGGCGGATTCGATTGTACGTACCACAGCGGCACACGTTGCCCGACAGGGCGGCGTCGATATCGGCGTCGGAGGGATCGGGGTTCGCGGCCAGCAAGGCGGCGGCGCTCATGAGCTGTCCGGATTGGCAATACCCGCATTGGGGAACGTCTTCATCGATCCAGGCTCGCTGCAGTGGATGCAGCGTGTCGCTCGCCAACCCCTCGATCGTGGTGATGGACTTGCCGGCCGCAGCGGCGATAGGTGTCGAGCACGACCGGACCGGTTGACCGTCGAGGTGGATGGTACACGCCCCGCATTGGGCGATCCCGCAGCCGAACTTAGTTCCCGGAAGCCCCACGACATCCCTGACGATCCAGAGAATGGGTACGTCGGGGGATACGTCGAGAGACTGCGGCACGCCATTCAGGCTGAAACTGATCGCCATCGTACACGCTCCGATGGGGTTGGGGGTGCACGAAAGGTGGTGGAGCGACGGAAGCCGGTCAACGGGCAAGACGTGATGAGTGAGGACGTGGAGTGTAGCAGGTCGTCAGATCGCAGATTCCAGCATGCGGACGGCAGATCGTCTGTGGTGAGATCTCATTCTTCCTTGGGTGTGGATTCGCCTATGGGGTGCTCGGTGAGCCGGGCCGTTTGATCGGTGAGCCGCTCGAGCAGGTGGCGGAACCGGCGGTCCGTGCGGCGTGCCACAAGGCGCCAAAACGCTCTGGTACCCGTCCAAGCGACTCCGACGAGACCGGCTGAGATCCCTGTCCCCAGGAGGAACGATGGCTCCAACGTGGTCCACACCAGCGCCGACGCGGCCGTGGCCGCCACCCCAGCGCCGATCAGGGTCCAATGAGCCGGATCGTCGTACCGGCCGAGGAGGCGAATCCGCGTCCTTCCGTAGCGAGTGGCGATCTGCGCCTGGATGAGCGGGCCCTCGTCGGTCTTGTGCGTCCACTCGATTCCATCCGACAATTCGCGCACATCGCCCGATTTGGCCAATGTCCACCGAATGGTTTCCACCAGCTCGTCGAGCTCACGATTGTCGAGGTCTCCGCCCACAGTGCGTTCGAGCTGAAACGTGGTGGGGCCGCCAATGATACGTTCGAGGGTCCTGGGTTCCTCGGCCGACAGCGCGGCGGCGGCGCGCTGGACCGCTTCGGGATCGATACCGGCTTCGGTGGCAATGCGCTCGATTTCCGCGATGGTGTGGCCGGACGGCACGAGGTCCGCGGGGGCGAACTCCTCGAGTTGTGCGGCCAACTTGAGGATCAGCGCGGTTTCCCGTTCCGTGTATCGGCGTTCGGGCTCGATGGCCATGCGGGAAAGGTCAGGTCCGCGGAAGACACCGTCAACCGAAACGCCATGCGGTTGCCCATGATGGCCTGGAGCAAGGAGCGGGCACGGTGTCAAAGCACCCGTCGCCCGTGCCCCGTTTGTTGTCGCGTCAGGTCACGTCCGTACCCATGGTTGGATGGGATCCGCACGGTCCATCCGGTGCGCCAGGAGATACGATGATTTGGCTCGTGCTCGGGCTTGGGACGCTGTTCCTCGGGATACTCCTCGTGCGGTACATGGTTTCGATGCCATCGCGATCGCACCGTGGATCCCTCCCGCCACTCAGCGAAGCGGAAGCGGTGGTGGCGATCCAGCTTCGGCGGCACGTCGAGATGTTGGCGCATGCGATCGGCGAGCGCCACCTGTACCGCCCCGCCGCCCTGGAGGCGGCGGCCGATTATATCTCCGCCGAATTGACGGCCGCGGGGCTCCCGGTCGTGTCGCAGCGCTTTGCCGTTCAGGGAGTAGAGGTGCGAAATCTCATTGCGACCGTTGACGGCGCGGACCTTGGGCAGGAGATCGTCGTCATCGGCGCCCACTACGACTCCGTGCCGGGGTGTCCGGCTGCCAACGACAATGGATCGGGTGTGGCGGCCATGCTGGAGCTGGGGCGGTTGTGGTCGGGGCGCCCGTGCCGAAGAACCTTGCGCTTGGTAGCGTTCGTCAACGAGGAACCGCCTTTTTGCTTTACGAGTGCCATGGGAAGCCGCCGATACGCGCGTGTCTGTCGCCGTCGGAACGACGACGTAGTGGCCATGGCATCGTTGGAGACGATCGGGTGGTACTCGGAAGCGCCCGGGAGTCAGCGGTATCCCCCGCCGTTTGGATTGTTCTATCCCAAGGTCGGGAATTTCATTGGCTTCGTGGGTAATCTGCGGTCCCGGCGGTTGGTCCAACGGTGCGTGGGATGGTTTCGACGTGGCGTTGCCTTCCCGTCTGAGGGAACGGCCGCACCGGGATACCTGCCGGGAATTTTCTGGTCGGATCACTGGTCGTTTTGGCGCGAGGGGTACCGCGCCCTGATGGTGACCGACACAGCCCCGTTCCGGTATCCGTATTACCATACGGCGCAGGATACCGCCGACAGAGTCGACTATGAACGGACCGCGCGGGTGGTTACCGGCCTGAACCGCGTGATCGAGGGACTGGTGAACGAGACGATGTGAAGAGTGAGGCGGGCCAGCTCCGGCCTCACTCGTCACGCTGCACCGTTCATCGTCCGATCGGCGTTCCCGACGGTGGTGTCAGCGGCGCGCTGCGACCGGTGGCCTCGTCACGTCGCTGCAGGAATCGTTCGATGTCGGACCACGCGAGCACCCGGTGGGCTTCGTCGGGTGGGCGTGTGGTGGTGCTGGACTGGATCAGCTCGGTGATGCGCCGGAGCCCCCATTCCGCTGCGGCCCGAACTTCCACGGTCGCGTCCGAGTTGGCGGCGAGGGCAATGAGCTCATCCACCACGACGCGCTCCACAACACGACGGAGTGCGGGGAGTCGCGGCTCGGGTCCTGCGCCCCACGTCCGGTCGATGAGGCGTCCTACGATCTCCTCCAATGGCGGTGCGTCGGGATCTCGGGCGGCGAAGGTGACGACGCGATGTGCCCGCTCCGGTGTCAACAGCCCGCCGACGATCATCGCGGCCAGGGTACGCGCGGCTCCTAAATGATCGAAGGCGGAGCCGGCGTCGGATCGAAACGCCCGGTCGTGCGCCGCAAATCCGAACGGTCGGGGAGCTAGATTGGCGAGAATGCGCTCCGGAATGGCGAGGGCGCTCGGGTCGAGAGCATCCAGCACGAGCTCGAGCGCGCGTCGCTGGCGGTCTGCGTCGATGATCCGCGTCACGGGGGCCTCGTCGCCCCGGAGCCCGTACCGGAACGCCATTCCTCCCACAGTCTTGATGGCAGCTTCCAGCGTATACCGGTGGTGGAGATAGACGGTGGCCAGGCGGCGGCTGAGGTTCGCATAGGGCTCACCTTCGGCCACGGCGGTCGCATCGAACGCATCCAGCAGGGCTCGTCGCACGAAGGTGACCCGCCCGAGCTCGGCCAGCATATCCGTGCCGTTCACCCAGACACTGGCTTCGGGATACGACCCCGATGCGCCCTGGTCCGGGTTGGTGATGAATTCGAATCCCAGGGCAGCAGCCTCCTGGAGCAACGCTTGAAGGCCGCTGGCTTCCTCTTCGGGCGCGAACGGTGTGTACGCATAGCGGATTGCCAAGGTGTCGTACGCCCCGGGGCCATCGCGATATGCCTGGGACAAATCGATGGCGCCGTTGGTGATTTGAATGAACGGGGCGGGGTAGTCCATTACGGAGGCGCGGCCGTAGCTGGTCGCGATGAAATTGTGGGCCAAGCCGAGGGTGTGTCCGACCTCGTGGGCCGAGTGCTGCCGGCGGCGGGCCATCACGAATTCCTCAGCGCCTACGGTCTGATCGAGCGAAGCGACCCAGCGGACGAGTCCGGGATCCGTGGAGAGCGCGTCGTCCGGCGTCTCTTGGTCCACAGCGGGACGGGTGCTCGCGAAGATGTCCTGGTCCACCAAGGATCGGTGAGAATCCATGCGCACGGCGGCCTTGATGATCTCGCCGGTGCGGGGGTCCACGAAGGAGGGGCCAATGGATGAGCCCGCTTCCGTGCGATGGACCCATTGGATCACGTGGTATCGGGCATCCAGGGGATCCATGTCTGGTGGCATATCCTCGATGCGGAACGCGTCGATGAAGCCCGCGGATTCGAATACGCGATTCCACCACATCGCGCCCTCACGGAAGGCGGTGCGGTACGGCTCGGGAATGGCCCGATCCATGTAGTAGACGATCGGTTCGAGGGGCTCGCTCCGGTCCGCGAGCGGATTTCGCTTCGCCAGGCGATGTCGGACGATGTAGCGGGACTCGTAGTCTTGATCGAAGGGCTTGGCGTAGTCGTTGAACACGATGGGGAACACGCCGACGCGGGGGTCGAATTGTCGGGGCCGGTAGCCGTCGTCCGGCAACTGGACGAAGGAGTGATGCTGTCGGAGTGTGACGGCGCGCCCGTCGGGTGCGTGACGGTTGATCTCCTGGGCGGGATCCGTGATAGCGAAGGTGAGTGCTGCCTCCACCTCGGTGTTTTGCGGGAAGGCTTTGGTGCCCGCGAGGTAGATGGTGCTCCGCTGTGCATCCAGCCGGACGCCGCGATTGTCTCGCTCCAGCGTGGCCCCGACGTTCATGACGTCGGTGAGAAAATAGTCCGTGGCATCGACGAGCACGCGCCCACTCTGCTCGGCGACGATGTCAAAAGACGCGAGGGTGGATACGGGGAACGACTCGACGACGGAGCGGCGGAGCGCGTCGTTGCCGCTCGTCGCCCGGTATCGGGGGTTCTGGAGCACGAAGAGTATGCGTGGGCCAACCCGCTCGAATCGGCCGAGTTGCTCGTCGCCGATCATCCCACGGTCCAAGCCGAGGCTCCGAGATCCGATGCCCGTGACGAGCGATGTGAGATAGAGAAACTCGCGCTGCACGTCCGGGATCTCGAGGAACAGGCGGCCCTTTGCCGCGTCCCAGTAGAGGGAATAAAAGCCGCTGTGGCGTTGCATCCCTCTCGTGTATTCGTCGATCGACTGTTGAGCCTGAGCAGGAGCGATGGCCAGGGCGACGGCGGAGAGAACGAGGCTCACTCGAATCATGATTCCTCCAAAGGGCGCTTCGCGGCTTGCTGGGAGGGATGGGCGGGCGACGGGGATTGTGGAAAATGTCACTCCCGCCCCCCAAATGCCCTATTATAGGTAGTCCGACGGTCGGCTCGCGAGAGCCCAGCGATTGCCCACCGGAGGTCCCAATGTCCCATTCACCGTTGACGGTGGCCGGCATGGCCATCGGTCTCCTGGTCGTCTTGCCCCAGATGAGTGAGGCGCAAGATCGCCATCCCCACAGTGAGCCCTTCCCCGGCCACATCGCCGAGCTCGGGCTCCGGACCGGGTACGACGCGCAGCTTGGCGTGGCGAGCGCGGGCGGACAATTGCGATTCCCACTGGGGCTGTTCGTGGAGATTCTCGCCAGTGGCGACTACTTCCTCTCGGAGGGGGTGAGTCAGTGGCAGGCCAACGCGGACGCGGGGTTTCGACCGCTGCCCACGGAGTTGATCTATGGAGGGATCGGGCTTTCCATAGCCCGCCGCGTCCTAGAGCCGCAGGAGCGTCCCGGACCGCTTACCCGCCCGGGTGTGAATCTTCTGGGTGGAATCGCCACGCCCCGCCAACTGCGGTCCAGCATTCGCCCGTACGCCGAAGCCCGATGGACCTTCATCCGGGACTATGACAGGCAGTTCAGTCTCGTTGGCGGGATCAACGTCAGATTGGGCAAGCGCTAGTCCCGATGGAGCGGCGCGGCCAACAAGATCTGGCCCTGGAGCGTGGGCGGGATCAGCACGCGGTCGATCAAGTGGATCACGCCGTTGGAAGCCCCGATGTCGGTCTGGAGGATCGCGGCATTTTCGATCCGCGGTCCCCCAGACGTGCTCAACGTGATCGTCTGGCGCGTGGCCGTAAGGAGCTGGCCACCGACATCGAAATCGTTACTGAAGACCAGCACCACCGATATGTGATACCCGGCCACCTGGAACGCCACGGCGGGATCCGCGAAGATCGTGTCGCGAGTGGACGCGGCCAGTGCGGCAAACGCATCGTCGGTGGGCGCGAAGACGGTGAATGGTCCCTCATCTTGCAGCGAGGTCTCGAGGATCGTGCCCTCGAGCGCCGACGCAAGACTGGTGGTGTTGGTGAGAGATCGGAGCGCTTCGAGCAGCGTGAGGTCTTCGGTGCCGAACGGGTCACTGTTGCAGGCTAGGCTCGCGCCAATTGCTGCCAGCGCCGCGAGCTGGGCGAATCGCTTGGATCCCATCTTCCACCTTGTCACCGGACGGTCGTGAGGTTGAAGGCTGGCCAGGTGTTGGAAGCATGTCAACCGGGCGGTCATCGAGGCTTGCCCGAGGTTCACGATGTCATCAGCTTAGAGGCGCTCTGGGAGCCAAAAGGTGACTGCCGCGATCCTCGTCCTACTCGTCGTCCTCGTCGTGCTCGTGGGCTTCCTCCTGCTCCAACTACGGGCGGCGTCGCCGGCGACCGCGACGATTCTCCAGCAACAACTGATTGAGGTGCGGGCACGGCTCGATGCCTTGGTAGAAGCCCAGCGCGAGCTTCCGACTACCGTCACCAGCGGGAATCTCGAACAAGCCCGTGCCCTCGCCGATGTGCGCGAGCGAATGGCACAGCTCACAGAGGTCACGCGGCGCTTGGAGCAGGTGGGCGAATCCGTCTCCGAGGTTCACGAGCTGCTGCGGGTCCCGAAGTTGCGCGGCAATCTCGGTGAGGTGTGGTTGGAAGAGTTACTGCGGCAGGTGTTCCCGAGCTCACTCTACTCGACACAGTACTCGTTCACAACCGGTGAGCGGGTGGACGCCGTCCTCCGGGTGGGGGATCGTCTGGTATCCATCGATGCGAAGTTTCCTCTCGAAGCGTGCCAGCGTATGGCGGCTGGAGACGATCAGGACCGGCTACGGAGCGCGTTTCGTCGGTCGCTGAAGCAACGCATCGATGAGATCGCCGCCAAGTACATCCGTCCCGAAGAAGGGACCTATGGGTTCGCCATGATGTATGTCCCGGCGGAAGCGGTGTACTACGAGGCCATCGTGCGGGGTGAGGATTTGGAGGATGGCGCGAGTGTCATGGCCTACGCCTTGAATCGACGTGTGATCATCGTTTCCCCCAACACGTTTTACGCCTATCTGGTCGCTCTCCTGCACGGGCTGCGTGGTCTCGAGGTGGATCAGCGAGCGCAGGAGATCTTGAACGCCCTCGTGGGCGTGCAGCAACAAGTGGAGCGGTTCCAACGGTCGTTCGACGTGTTGGGCCGACACCTCGAACACGCGGGACGGCAGCACAGTGCCTCGCGGCGGCAACTCCAGCGCCTCCAAGACGTCCTCGCTCAGCTTGGTGGTGTCGAGCTGTCCGGCGACCACCCGGCGCTCAGGGTCGAGGAGGGTGGGAGATGAGTCTAGTCCTTCAGGTCGCCATCGCCTTTGCCGCCGCCAGTCTCCTGCTGTTTCTCCTGGGCATCGTCGCGGTCCGCAAGCGCCGCTATCTGCTCGTAGGCATGCTCCTCATGCTGGCCGTCCTCTCGATGTCCGTGGCTGGTCTCTGCGCCACGATCAGCGTGGCCACACGAGGCTATCGGGCCCTCACGCATGAGGAGGTGGCCGCCGTTGTCGAGACCCGGCCCACGGGACCCCAGAGCTTCGCCGCCGACTTTGCATTCGCGGACGGGCGAACGGCCACCTACACGTTGAATGGCGAGGAATTGTACGTCGACGCCCACATCCTGAAATGGAAACCCATTGCCAATCTGCTGGGTCTCCATACGGCCTACGAGCTGGACCGCGTGGCCGGGCGCTACACCGACCTCGAGGACGAGCAGACGCTACCCCGATCGGTGTTCTCGATTGCCGAAGAGAAACCGGTCGACATGTTCGACCTGCGCCGGCGGTTGTTGCTGTTCCGGCCACTGGTGGACGCGGAATACGGATCCGCGACGTTCATTCTGGCCAATCGCCCCGCCCGATACGAGATCCGGGTGAGCACGACGGGCCTCCTGGTACGACCGGCCCCACCCACGCCATCGGAGCCGCAGGGTGAGCCACGAAGTGGCGGGTGAGTCTCAGTTTGAATGGAACACGACCAGCTGCGGACGGTTGGCCGCGACGGAATTGTTGCGTGAGTCGAATCGCTTCGCCGTCGTCTGCCCCCCTTCGTCTCCAATGACAATCCACCCAAAGTTGTTGCCAGGATCGATCCGCCAGCCCTCCACGTCGGCCGTCATCGTCGCAGACCGCCAGCTGTAGGATCCCGTGGATAGCACCTCGGTGACAGCGCTCGCCGTGGGATCGAAGTCGCCTCCGGGCGTCGTCCACAACGTGCCGTCGTGAAACGTGTGCAGCCACGTGGCGTCACCGGCGGCCGCCCGCGCGCCCATGCCCTCCGCGCCTCCGGCGTCCGAGCCGGCCTCGCCCCAGTCCGCTTGGAGCCGATGAAGTCGAATCATCACCGGCCCCGCGATGGTTCGACCCATCCGCATGGTCAGCCGTACGCTATCGATGGTGGCGCCAGATGGGATACCCCCGCCCGCGATATCGAAACGCAGTAGGGCACGTCGCAGCGCTCCCTGGTTGGTCGCGCTCGTGGCGCCGGCAAACATGAACTCTCCGGCACCGTTGCTCAGGGTATCGCTCTCGGCGTAGAGCGTGTTGTCTCGATCCGGAGACAGCGTGACGGCGTTGGCGGGTGGCGGCCCATTCCCCGGTGGGGACGTGGGATCACCACTGCAAGCGGTGGACATCCAGACCACTGACACAATAGCAATGGTTCGGGCGTGAATCACGAATCGTTCTGCGTCCGGGATCGTCCTGCGCTTTGCCCAATGTCCGTATGATTTCCGGGTCGTAGCGTCGGAACTCGGTTCCGTAATCGTTTGGCGCATCCGATCTCTCGGGTTAGGGTCGGTGATCTCGGTCGGTCTCGATTGGCGAAGGTTACCTTCAAATCAGAGGAGACGGTACGCCGACACGGACGTCGTATGCTGTGAGGATTGTCACGCTGCCGATTTGATTCGCCGCCGCTTCGCTCCGCGCCCGAGCTCAGCGTGTCGTCCAGCGGACCGATTCTTTCTCGCGATGGGTGCCGCATGGTGCCTCCTGTTGGAGCATTGAACCGGCGCCAACGGAAACCCGTACGAGCATGAACTCCTTCGATTCCGCGAAGCGGAAGTCGGTTCCGCGTGGGTTTATGAAACCGGTGGTCTGATCACGATGAAGGAAGCGCGAGCACGGGGCGTTCGTGGTTTTGAAGGCGTCCACTGCCGTCGTAACGGTCGTGACGAACCCGTTCGCATGCGCTTCCCACCGCAGAATCGGAGCGTGCGTCGGTTCATCGGAACAGTCGTTGGGGCGGTGGCGCCAGTTGGTACGTCGGCTTCGACGGGAGATATGTGAAGCAACAGCGAGGGTAGAGGCACGAAGTGGGGGAGCACGACGCGCAGTGGCCACCCCCGAGTTCCCGGTGGCGGACTGGGCATCATGTCCCGATCGATCCTCCTCACCGCTCCCCCCGGATCGCTCACTCTTCCCTGCTGTCGCGGTAGAGCGTCGGTGCCAGCGCCGGTCGTCCGGCCAGGCGGGCCGCGGTGGCTGGGGTCACCTCCAACGGGGGCACGCACCGGCACCGGCACGGCTGGGGTCGAGTTTCGTGGTTCACGCGGACCTCCCGTGGGTGGCTGGACCGTCGCCCACTCCGCTGCAAGGACATGGGACTGGAGTACGGCTGGGGCAGCAGTCAACCGTCGGTCTCCATACGATGGCCCGGATGAGAATGATAAACTTCGAATACATGTGATTGTTATATACAACTATATTGTCCGAACAAAGACGCCCGTCCCTCATACGGAATCCACCGTGCAGCAGGCTCCCCCGCTCGTATCCACGCGGGCAGCGGCTGCCCGAGCCATGCGGCTGATGAGCGCCGTCATCGCAGCTCGGATCTCGGGGTCGAAATCGCTCAGCAGGCGCTTGCAGTCGGCCAACAGATCCTGCTGGATCTCGGCGCAGAACCGCCGGCCGGTCTCCGTGGCGTGGAGGAGGACGGCGCGCCCGTCCCGGGGATGCGACGTCTTGGCGACATACCCCTTCTTGACCAACCCAGCCACCACGCGGCTGGCGGTGCTCTTCTCGATGTAGAGGGCGGCGGACAGCGCGTTCAGGGTGAGTGGGCCTCGCTCGAGAACCGCTTCGAGGGCATGACATTGGGTGGCGGAAATCTCCCGGTCGCAAAGACAGTCGCGATTCCGGAACTGCAGCACCCGGACGAGCTCCGTCAGCGCATCTCGTAGGGTTTCGCCCTCGCGATCTAGGCTCGCGTCTGCGGGCCGGGTTATTGCGTCCGCGCTCACCATGACTGGGTCCATATAGTTGGTAACAACAACTATATTTGGGTCGCTGGGGCGCGTCAAGGGGCCAAGGGATCCGGATGGAGGTCCCGAAACGCCGCAGCCGGCCCGGGAGGGTCGTGGGTGGGTAGCGGCGTGGAAGTTGCTACTCTCGGTCTGTGAAGGGGTATTAATCCCTACAGGTGTGGACTCTTGGGCGCGGTTTGGCTAGGATTGGCGCCTGACAACAGAGCTTTCGGACCATGTCCAGATCCGCTACGACTTCGCAAGACGCGGCCGCCCGTCCCTCGGCCGGCGCCGCGCCCTTCGCCCACGGCGGCGAGGACCTCAATCCCTATCACATTGCCCAGCAGCAATTCGATCGAGCCGCCCGGTACATTCCTGGGCTCGAGAATGGGCTCGCCGACTTCTTGAAGCGGCCCTCCCGAACGGTCACGGTCGAGTTCCCCATCGAGACGTCGGACGGGGCAGTCCGCATGTTCATCGGGTATCGGGTGCTGCACAGCTCGATCCGGGGTCCGGGCAAGGGCGGGATTCGGTACCATCCGGACGTCACCGACGACGAGGTGCGGGCGTTGGCGTCCTGGATGACTTGGAAGTGCGCCGTCGTGGACGTGCCCTTCGGTGGTGCGAAAGGTGGCGTCGTGTGCAATCCGAAGGAGCTCACCGATGCCGACATTCGGAAGATCACGCGTCGGTTCATCGCGGCGCTCGGGGACACGATTGGGCCGCATACCGATATCCCGGCACCGGACGTCAACACCGATTCCGGCACGATGGCCCGGATTTACGATACGTATCAGATGATGCATCCGGGCGACAACAGCTTGCCGGTGGTGACCGGGAAGCCTGTCGATCTCGGCGGTTCGTTGGGCCGTCGGGAAGCTACCGCCCGGGGATCCCTCTTTGCGACGCAGCGTGCGTTGGCGCGCGGCGTGGTTCCTGGGCTCGAGTCGGTGGAAGGTGCGACCATAGCGATCCAGGGGTATGGCAATGCCGGCTCGATTGCCGCCGAGCTGTTCACGGAAGCTGGGGGCAAGGTGATTGCCGTGAGCGATTCCCGAGGTGGCATCCTCTCAGAGGAGGGTCTGGATCCGCGAGCGGTGTTCGAGCACAAGAAACGAACGGGCTCAGTGGTAGGATTCCCGGGGACTACGTCGGTCAGCAACGATGAGATCATTGCCGTTCCTTGCGATATTCTGATTCCCGCCGCGCTGGAGAATCAGATTCGTGGTGACAACGCAGCAACTGTGCGGGCTCGTCTCGTGGTCGAGGCCGCCAATGGGCCGACGACGCCCGCGGGCGATGAGGTGCTCTTCGGTCGCGGCATTCCGGTGCTCCCGGACATCCTGGCGAACGCCGGAGGTGTGACCGTGAGCTACTTCGAGTGGGTCCAGAACATCAACAACGAGCAGTGGGACGAAGACGAGGTCAACGAGAAGCTCCGGCGGAAAATGGAACGGGCCACCGATGCCGTCATCGACACGCAGCAGCAGATAAAGGATTCGCTCGAGTCGCTCGAAGCAGACCGTGTGCGGCGTGGGGTGAATGGTAGCCCCTTGGCACCGGTGGATCTGCGAACGGCCGCGTTCATTCTTGCCGTGGGGCGGGTCTCACGGGTGACGATCGAACGAGGCATCTGGCCCTAATCCCGAGGGAAGGCGAGAAAGTCCGGCGGTCGGAGGGTTCGAAGTCGTTCAGCGAGGGCGTGACCCTGGGGGGGCCACGCCCTCGCCGCATGATTGGGGGTTCGAGACCCGACGTGCCGTGGCGCCCCCCGTCCCACCGTCGAACCTTCCAGCCTTCCAACCTTCCCTCTACTCCCCGTAATACCGATTCATTTCGCCGTACATGCGGGCCGCGCGTTCTCTGGCATCTGCGTCCCCAAAGATCTTCTCACCGTCGAAGCGCCCGTTCTCGATGAAGACGTTCGAGATGTTTCTCCCTTTGGTGATGCTCCCCGCCATGTAGACGCCGGGGACGTTCGTTTCGAGGGTCTCTGGTTTCAACGACGGCAGCCCGTCTTCGTCGAGCTCGATCCCCACGCGCTCGAACAGCGCAAAGTCCGGGCGAAACCCTGTGAGTGCATAAACCCGGGCTGCCGGTATCCGTTCTTCCCCGCCATCCGGAACGCTGACTCGTACGTGATTCGGCTCGATCGCGAGCACCTGCGCGCCGAATCGGGCGTCAATTTCCCCGGCTTTGATCCGGTTCTCGATGTCGGGTTTGATCCAGTACTTGACGGAGCGGGAAAAGGCCGCGCCCCGGTAGACGAGGGTGACTCTGGCTCCGGCGCGAAACAGCTCGAGGGAAGCTTCCACCGCGGAGTTCTTTCCGCCGATCACCACAACATCGAGTCCATAATCGGCATGCGCCTCGCGAAAATAGTGACTAACGTGGGGCAGGTCCTCTCCCGACACGTCGAGGCGATTGGGGTGATCGAAGTATCCCGTGGCCAACACGAGGCGGGCACAATGAATGGATCTCGTGCGCTCGCGTGATGCCACCTGGCAGACGATGCCATGGTCGTGGCCGGCGGCTTCGAGCAAGCGAGTATGCGTCTCGACGCGAAGCCCCTCCGTGCGGACGACTCCCCGATAGTACTTCAACGCCTCTTCTCTTGTCGGCTTCGCCCCGGTGCAGACCACCGGGTGCCCGCCCACCTCGAGGCGTTCCGGTGTCGTAAAGAACACCATCCCGATGGGGTAGTGGAGAATCGAATTGCAGATCGCTCCGGCGTCGATCACCAGGGGGTCGAGGCCACGGCGGGTGGCCGAGATGGCACAGGCAATCCCGATGGGGCCAGCGCCAGCGATGACGACCGATTCAGACCGTGGGTTGGGCATGGGGGGGAATCTAATTCGGAGGATGGGCGCATCGGCGGGTGGAGAGGCTCGCACCCGGCGATCGTCTCGATTTGTGATGGGTGGTGGACTTGGGGGGGCGGGTCCGCCGACCCGCCCCCGGGTGAGTGGCTGGGTGGGGCGATCAGCTCGCCTGGCGCACTTGTTTCTGGTCTTCGGCGCCGAACTGTTCTTCTTCGGTGGATCCCGTCATCGCCAGCGTGGATGACGTGCCACCGGTAATGACCTGGGTGATATCGTCGAAGTATTTGGCGCCAACGAACTGCTGGTGCCGCACGGCCTCGTACCCCTGTCCCTCCGACGCGAACTCGCTTTCCTGCAGGTCCGCGTAGGCGGCCATGCCACGCTTGCGGTAGTCCATGGCTAGCGTGAACATCGCATAGTTCATGGAATGAAATGCGGATAGCGTGACGAACTGGAATTTGTAGCCCATCGCGCCGAGCATGCGCTGGAAGCCCGCGATCTCGGTGTCGCTGAGATGCATCTTCCAATTGAAAGAGGGCGAGCAGTTGTACGCTAGCAGCTTGCCTGGGTATCGCGCGTGCATGGCATCGGCAAACTGGCGTGCCTCGTCGATGTTCGGCGTTGAGGTCTCGAACCACAAGAGATCGGCGTAGGGCGCATAGGCGAGTCCACGGGCAATGGCGGCCTCGATGCCGCTGCGGACGCGGAGAAACCCTTCCGCCGTGCGCTCGCCGGTGACGAACGGCGCATCATACGGATCGATGTCGTTTGCCAGGAGGCCTGCACTGAGGGCGTCGGTGCGAGCGATCAGGATCGTGTCGATGCCGCACACATCGGCGGCTAGCCGCGCAGCCACCAGCTTCTTGATGAACTCACGCGTGGGCACCAGGACTTTCCCGCCCAGGTGGCCGCATTTCTTCAGCGAGGCGAGCTGGTCCTCGAAGTGGACGCCGGCGGCTCCCTGTTGGATCATGTGCTTCATGAGCTCGAACGCGTTCAGAACCCCGCCGAATCCGGCCTCGGCATCCGCGACAATGGGCACCATCCAGTCAATACTGTTCTGGCCCGACATGTGATGGATCTGGTCGGCGCGGAGCAGGGCGTTGTTGAGCCGCCCCACGAGATTGGGGACACTGTCCGCGGGGTACAGACTCTGGTCCGGATAGACTTCGCCGGCATCGTTCATGTCACCGGCCACCTGCCAGCCGCTGAGATAGATCGCCTTGAGCCCAGCCTTCACCTGCTGCATCGCTTGCCCGCCGGTCATGGCACTGAGGGCTGGCACGTACGGATCCGCGTGCAGCAGGTCCCAGAGTCGGGCCGCGCCGCGGCGGGCCAGAGAATGCTCCACGTGGATGGTGCCAGCGAGGCGACGCACATCGTCTGCGCTGTAAGGACGCGTGATCCCGTTCCAGCGAGGGTCCTGACTCCAGCGGTGCTCGAGTTGGTTGAAGACAGCGTGATTCATCGAAATCTCATTGGTTAGTCGATATGCTCGTACGCGGCCACGGTGAGCCACTCGGTGAACTCGTCGTTGGTCATCATCCGCTCGAAGAGGCCTGCGGCGAGCTTCAGCTTCCCGCGGTCTCGCCCGTTCTCGCAGAGCGTCTGCATCACTTGCCCGATGATCTGCTTGATCAATGTGGGAGTGACGGTCTGTCCATCAGTGAGCTCGGCGCCGTGCTTCACCCACTGCCACACCTGCGACCGAGAGATCTCCGCGGTCGCGGCGTCCTCCATCAGGTGGTAAATCGGAACGCAACCGGTTCCGCTGAGCCAGGCGGCGAGATACTGAACCCCCACATCGATGTTGTGGCGGAGCCCTTCCTCGGTCACGGCCCCGCTCGGGACACGGAGGAGATCACCCGACGTGGCAAACACGTCTTTCCGTTTCCGGTCGAGTTGGTTGGGCGTGGGCATGTAGAGGTCGAACACTTCCTTGGCCACCGCAACGAGACCTGGATGCGCCACCCACGTCCCGTCATGTCCCGCGGTCACCTCGCGCAACTTGTCCTGCCGCACTTTCTCGATCCCACGCCGGTTGGCAACGGGATCGTTCTTGACGGGAATCTGTGCCGCCATCCCCCCCATCGCGTGGATACCCCGGCGGTGGCAAGTCCGGATCAACAATTCGACGTACGCGTTGAGGAAGTGCCGGTCCATCGTGACCTGTCCACGGTCGGGGAGCATGAACTTGGAACGAGCACGGAATTTCTTGATGAAGCTGAAGATGTAGTCCCACCGTCCACAGTTCAGGCCTGCCGAATGATCCCGCAGCTCCCAGAGGATCTCATCCATCTCGAACGCTGCCAAGATGTTCTCGATGAGCACGGTGGCTCGGATCGTTCCCCGCCGGAGACCGAGGTGATCTTGGGCGGCATTGAAGACGTCGTTCCACAGCCGGGCTTCGAGATGCGATTCGAGTTTGGGGAGGTAGAAGTACGGACCGCCTCCACGCTCGGTCAGCGCCACGGCGTTGTGGAAAAAGAAAAGGCCGAAGTCGAATAGCGACCCCGAAACCGGCGATCCGTCCACGAGGAGGTGCCGTTCATGGAGATGCCAGCCCCGGGGTCGCACGAACAAGGTGGCGAGTTGGTCCCCAAGCTGATAATGCTTGCCGCTCGGATTGGTGTAGGTGATGGTGCCGCGGACGGCGTCTCGGAGATTGCGCTGTCCATCCACGTTGTTGGCCCAGGTAGGACTGTTGGAGTCCTCGAAATCGGCCATGTAGACATTCGCCCCCGAGTTGAGGGCGTTGATGACCATCTTACGATCCACCGGGCCCGTGATCTCGACCCGGCGATCTTCCAGATCGTGGGGGATGGGCGCGACGGTCCACTCACTCTCCCGGATCTCTCTCGTTTCGTTCAGAAAATCCGGCATGACGCCGGCGTCCAATTGCTCCTGGACCTCCGCCCGCCGTGCGAGGATTTGCTGGCGCCGGGACTCGAAGGTGCGATGAAGTTCAGCGATGAAGGCCAGAGCCCCTGGGGTAAGGATGTCCGCCCACTCGTCGGCCACCGGAGCCGTAACCGTGACTCCCAGGGGCTTGATCTGCGCCGGGTCGAACCGGCCGATGCCGGGTGTCCGTGCCGAGTGCGTGTCCCTCACGCTGGGGTCAGCGCGCATGACCATCTCCTGAATCGGGTTCGCTGCTCCCGCTCCCGCACCCAAAGGGGGGGTGGCTTTGCAGGTTCCCCAGGGCAAATGGCATGCCTGCAACAGGGCCGTGAAAAAGGACCTGAGTAAGGGGGCAAGCGTTGCATGCTCGCAACGGTTTCAGAGCAAGAGCGGCACGGGGATTCGGGGGGAAAGGTGCGACAGGGGGAGCTGCAGATCGGCCGGGAGGGGCGGGAGGGGCTGGGGAAGCGGGATTGGCAATGAACGCAGAAGCGGTAGTGGCACGAGCGCATGCTCTGCCTCCTCAGCCTCTTTTGCCCATGCTGCCTCCTCTACCCCTCCTGTCCTCTCTGCTTCCGGTCCTTCTCGTCCTACACCACGTTCTGCACCGCGAAGCGAAGCACCTTGGGCTTCACGAGGCGCTCGAAGTCCCGATACGCCAGTCGGATGAGTTCGGTGTGGGAACCGGCATTGAAGGCGATTTCCTCATCCTCCGCCAGGCTCGCCGCGACATAGACATTCAGGTCATAGAGGTTCCCGAAGGGCGGCATGGCGCCCAGCTCGCAGTCGGGGAACAGGTCCTTGAACTCCGTCTCGGTGGCGAGTTGAACCTTGACGTTGCCCAACACGCCTTTCAGCTGGTCGAAGTCGACGTGGAAGGAAGCCGGCAGTACGGCCATCGACATTTTGCCGTCGACTTTGATCATCACCGTCTTTGCCAACTCCCGTCCGGATACATGGGCCGACGCGGCGATCTCTTGAGCCGTATACGCCGGAGAGTGCCGCATCGTCACGTACTTGATGTGGTTCTCGTCGAGGAACTGCTTGAGCTTGGCGAGGGGCATCGTGACCTCCTTCATCCCGAGGGTTCCGTCGACTCCCGCGACGGCCGGGCGGTTCTTCTAGCGTACGCTGGCCGGACGCGCACGGCCAGGGGGGCATTTCGAAGGCTAGCAGGTAGGTCGTGAAGCCCTCGTGAAGGCCGCGCGAGGTGTGGCCGACACGCGTGATGCGGTCAGCGAAACCGGAGGCGTCCCCGGAGAGCCCTGAAGACGAGCATCCCGGCGAGTACGGTGCGCGGCGCACGATGATTCATGGGGCTCGGTGGTCGATGCCAGCTCGCTCGCAAGGAGGGCTCGTCTGAGCATTCGCGAGATAATCGGCCGTGTTCCGAGCACGGCGGGCCCAAAAGTCCGCCACTGGTCCCAGCCAGCCATTCAGACGGCGATGCGCTTCTGCCGCCTCCCGCGCATACTCGGCTAACCAACGGACGAGTCGTCCCGGATCCTGCGAGGCCATTGCGTGGAGTGCGTATCGACGCTCGCCCGCCCGCAGCCCCACGCCGAGGTCGCGCGCTGCGCGGCCGACGTCAGAGCGGGTCAGGATGAGACCGCTTCGTACCGGAGTCAGCATGGTCACCAGGACGTCAGGACGGGCACCCGCGGCGTCCCAGGCCGGGGGCGCACTTCGGAGGTGAAGCGGCAACGACCCGGAGTATGGCATGTCCCAGGCCTCCCGTTCGAGCACTTCTCGCACGAGCCCGCCCCAGGCAACGTAGGCTGGCGGGCCAGTCTGCTGGAGTTTGTCGAGGAAGATGGGAACCCAGCTCAGAAGGTGCTCCCACAGCAGGGCGGCGCGGGGCCGGCGGAAGACGGCTGCGCGCTCGGGCGGTGCCTTGCGCTCGAGGTCGGCGAGGTGGGCGTAGAGGCTCAGGAGGACGGCCAAGTGGTCGGGTTCCGCTGGCGGTGGCTCACCCAGGGCGCGCCAGAATCCGGCGATGCGGTCTCGGGCCTCCCCTCCCAGCATGCCTTCGTCGCCGAGGTATACGGACGCGAACGGATAGAGCTCGAACAGAAACAGCCGCGTGTACTCCTCGCTCGAGGGAACGGGAAGCTCGAGAAGCGCGGCGAGCCGCGCGGTCTCGGGGTGTGGTGGTTCGGCGAGCGCGCCGAGGGCGCGAAGGAGCTCCATTATCTGGTGACGGGTTCGGGGAGCCGAAAATGCTCCTTGGGTGGTTTCAGGGGGCGCAGCAGCCAGAACGGTCGCCGGGTTCGGTCTGGCGAATAGCGGTGAGCCGGTCGTGTCTTTTGAAGCCACTGTTGGTACACGATCCGGGCTTTTTCGGTGTCGACGGAAATGTCGCCGTAGGCATCATCGGGCTCCGCGCGTCGCACCCGCACTGCCTGATGCCAGCAGTGCTGGCCGGAAATCGGATCCGGATGCACGGGGAAGGTCATGTTTTGGTGCACGCCGGCGTCCGTCCACCAGATCCGGCCCGTGTCGGGATCGGTAGACGGATACGGTTCCACATTCGTCCTGCGTGCGAGATCCCACGTCGAGCCTCGTTGCTGCAAGGCAACCGTGGCCATGAGCTGACGCTGGCCGTTGTCGCCCACCTTCCAGCGGCCCATGTGGTGACTGCAGGCCACCACGCCCGGTCGGATCCCTTCCGTCACCCACGCTTTCACCACAAAGTAGCCGATCTCCGTTTCCACCCGGACCAGTTGTGCGGTGCGGACACCGACTCGCGCTGCGTCCACGGGATGAATCCACAGGGGATTCGTGTGGGCGATCTCATCGAGCCACTTCGCGTTCGCGCTTCGGGTATGGATGTGCACGGGGAGCCGAAAGGTGGAGATGAGCGGCATCTGCCCGTCTTCGAGCTTGTCGGGATGCACGTGGCTCGGGAGGTAGGTGGGGACCGTGCATTCCGTCCAGCCCCACCTCGCGAGCGTTCGCGAGTAGAACTCCAGGCGCCCACTAGGCGTGGGAAATCCCCGGAGGATCTTTCCGTCAATGCGCACGCCAACGGCGCGACGTCCCTCGGCGTCGGGGTCGGGGCTCGGTTGGGGAACGACATTGGGTGACGGGTCTTTGGGTGCCCTGGTGTATACGCGTCCCAAGTGGTCCTCACCGATGTCCTGCAGGTCGTCGGGAGGAACTTCCTGTGCGTAGATGGGCCCGATCGTCCGCTCGATCTCGAATGCGCCGTAGCGCCGCATGTACTGGAGCGGTGTGAGTCCTTCGGCTGAAGCCCGTTCGGGCAGTCCGGGAACCGAGTGTTCGAATGCGTAGGCGTAGTACTCATCCACGGTGAGCTTCTCGCCCGGTGCCTTCTTCGATTCCACATACTTCCGAATTCCCAGTTGGCCGTCCGGATCGATTCGCCATGTGAGGTCCATCCAGAACTCGTTTTCCTCCCACACTTCTCCGGGGTTCACCTCGCGGGTATCCCGCACCGGCTGATTCATTCGGACGCGTGCGGCCCGGAGTACGGGTTGGCGAAAGCCGATCCACTGGGCGTCATGCGTTTCGTACGAGTGGAGGTCGTGTCGTTCCGAGCTGTGGCCCATGGGTAGCACGTAATCGGCGAAATACGCCGTCTCGTTCCACGTGGGTGTGAGGGCGACATGGAGTCCAACGAGCTGTTCGTCTGTGAGGACCTCGATCCAGGAGAAGCCATCGGGGTTGGTCCACACGGGGTTGTAGACCCGCGTGAAGTACACGTCGATCCGTCCCCGCCCATCCTTGAGGAAGTGCGGAAGCAGGAACGACAGCTCGTTCATGG
Organism: Gemmatimonadales bacterium; assembly: GCA_041615815.1. GTDB lineage: Bacteria > Gemmatimonadota > Gemmatimonadetes > Gemmatimonadales > GWC2-71-9 > JBDHDH01. Next base: position 71,690 of record JBFJCP010000004.1, read on the forward strand.
CGAGTGGGTATTCGAGGGGCCAGGTGAGCTCGTTCCATCGGGGTGGATGCGGCGGCGTGTAGATCGGCCTGGGCACGAACTTGTTCCAGGCATTGGGATAGGTACCGCCCGGGACGGCGACGGCACCCATTAGAGCATTGAGGAAAAAGAGTGAGCGCGAGACTTGCCAGCCGCCTTCATTACCGGCGGCGGCGCTCCGCCAGTTGTGCGTGGAGAGCCGGGTCCCGGCGGTCGAGACCACCCGGGCAATCTCCGCGATCGTCTCCGCATCCACGCCGGATTCCCGTGCGGCGAAGTCGAAGGTGTACGAGCGGTAGCGGTCTTTGAGCGCGCGCTCGAAGTTTTCAAACGTTGGTACGAGATCGGATCGTTCAGCCTCCAGATATTCCTGCCAGTTGAACCACCGGCGCACGAACTCCCGATTGTAGAGATTGTGTTGAATGAGGTAATTGGCGACCGCTAAGAGGATCGCGGCCTCCGATCCCGGATACGAGGAGACCCAGTGGTCGGCGTGGGTCGCCGTGTTGGATAGACGCGTATCGAAGACGATGAGTTTGGCCCCGTTCTGCTTGGCGTCGATCACGCGCTGGGCATGCGGGTTGAAGTAATGACCGGTCTCCAGATGGGCTGAGACCAGCAGGATGACCCGCGCGTTGGCGTGATCCGGACTCGGTCGGTCGTAACCCATCCAATACTGATAGCCGGCGCGGCCGCCCGACGAGCAGACGTTGGTGTGCGAGTTGTGACCGTCCACGCCCCAGGCGGCGAGGATCCTTTCAGTGAAGCCGTCCTCTCCCGGCCTTCCCACGTGATACATGACTTCGTTGTGACGGTTTTCGGCGATGGCCCTCCCAATGCGGCGCGCGATGTCGCTCAGCGCCTCCTCCCAGCTCACCTGGACCCACGAGCCTTCCCCCCGAGCACCCGCCCGTTTGAGCGGATAGAGAATGCGATCGGGATCGGTGACCTGATTGATCGTCGCCGGTCCCTTGGCGCAGTTCCGTCCTCTGGAGCCTGGGTGCTCCGGGTTCCCCTCGAACTTGCGAACCTGGTGCGTTGCTTGGTCGACGTATGCCAGCAGCCCGCAGGCGGATTCACAGTTGAAGCAGGTGGTGGGCACGAGCATGTACCGATGTTCCCGCCGCTCCGGCCAGGCACGCGAGTCGAGTTCGACCCAGTGGTCCCATCGCTCTTTGGGTGGGTACGCCGCGAGGTGGATGCGGCTCGGACCGGGGTAGAACGTCTCGCCGCGGGCTTCCGTGGCCGCTCGGGCAGCGCTGAGGCGTCGGTTCAGTTCGTCGAGCGTCATCGTCTATTCCTCAGGCCAGCGGCACGGACTGTCCAGCCTGCACGTAGGCGTGTTCGTGGGCCAGGAGGCCGGCGAGTGCCAGCGGAACCGCGGCGACGCCGATCCAGGGAGCCGCGGCCCCGCCGAGGACGAGCACCGCCCCGACCCAGAAGAACATGCGGTAGCGACCATTGGTCATTTCCCAGCTCGCCAGCCGTGCGTGTGCCGTGGGGTGGGTGAGGCTGGCTTCCCCGGCCACCATGAGCAGGTGCACGACACTGCTGCCGGACAGGAGCCAGGTCACGGCGTTCACCGCGGTTGGCTCGAACTGCGCCGCCAAGGGAAGAAGCGTGGCGGATCCGGCGAGGACGGCTTGGACGAGGAGGTGTGGTGGAAGGAGCGGGTTTTGCCACAGGTCCCGGGCTTTGGCCTGTGCGAACAGGTAGGCCGTGTAGACCGCCGTGAGCGCTCCCAATGGGAATCCGGCGATGATGAGCCACGTCTGCCATTCACTCTCGCCGGCGAGCGTGGCCAGGAAGTGGAGTGCAAGGACTAGCGAGTACCCACCGATGATGTAGGCGCCCTTGACCAACCAGCTCGACCGTTGTGAGTGGGTGAAGATGAGATGGAAGCGCTCGGGGTGTTCCAGGTCCCAGAGAAGCAACGCGCCCGTGGCGGCCAGAAAGATGCCGCCCAGCACTGGTGCCGCCCACTGCCACAGGGGACTCGCGCTTCCAATCACCCCCAGCGCCAAGAGGAGCGCAGGAATCAGATAGGCCCCGGCGGCGATGCCTTTGGTCCAGGTGTAGAGGCTGACGCGCCAATCCCACGGTGCTTGGTGCGGCACGTCGTAGGATAGGATGGCGGCGGCGGAGCTGTTGGCCGGTCCCGGATGCCCCGACACCACGTTGTTGCTGCCGTGCCCTCGTTCGCTCCACATGAAGAGGCCGCCCTCGGGCCGCGTTGCCGCGATCGGATCGAGGGTGGCTTGGTGGGCGCCTTTATAGAACAGTTTGGGCCGTGTCTCTTTTTCCGGTCGCCTGACGGTCACGACATCCCGTTTGACGTAGTGCGACACGGGAGAGCCCGGGTCGTTCAGGTCGCCCACCAGGATCGCTTCGGTGGGGCAGACGACGACGCAGGCCGGCTCCAGTCCCATGTCAAGCCGATGTGCGCAGAAGTTGCACTTTTCGGCTGCGTGGTCGGCTGGATTGATGAAGATGGCGTCGTAGGGACATGCCGCAATGCACGCCTTGCAGCCGATGCAGATGGCCTTGTGGAAGTCGACGATGCCGTCGGGCCGCCGATACATGGCGGCGGTGGGGCAGGCGATGACGCATGGAGGGTCATCGCATTGGTTACAGCGGGTCACCTGAAAAGCCCGCCGCACGTTGGGATACGTCCCGATGTCGACGTACTTCACGTAGGTCCGATTGACGGAGAGTGGGACTTCGTTCTCCGACTTGCAGGCGGTGCTACAGGCGTGACAGCCGATGCAGCGGCTGTGATCGATGACCTTCGCCCATTGGGGGGGGAGGGTTTCGAGTCGCGGTGGTGCCGCCCAGTTCGTCGGCGCCTGCGGTGCAGCCGTCATCGGCGGTTCTCTCCACAGCAAGTCTGATCCGAGCGGCAGCGCGCAAGCTCGCTCGCTGGCGCGCGCTCGACCACCGCTGAACTATGCCTTCAGCGAGGTCGCGTCAAGACCGAGGAAGCCTGATCCCAACGGCATGCAAGCGTTCCGGAATCGAATGATCAACCCATCGATGAAGCGAATCAGTTGTGAGTGACGTTTTTCTCGAGGGGAATGGTGCGGCGATCGTCGTCTTCTACGGAAGGTCGCAGCTTCGAATGCATCCCAGGATCGCGGTGACCTTGGGTTCGGTGATCCAGTAATAGACGTTCGCGCCTACGCGACGCGAGTCGACGATGCCTCGCCCTTTGAGGGTGCTCAACTGCTGCGAGACGGCGGCTTGCGTGGCCCCGCAGAGATTCTGCAGTTGGGACACGGTCAGCTCGCCATGCTCGAGTGCATCCAGAATGCGCAGGCGGAGTGGGTGACCGAGGCACTTGATGACAGAGGCTGCCCGGTCGAGCACGTCGGGATCGAGCGAATCGAACGAAGTGGTCATGGTTCCTAGCCTACGTCACGGCTGCGCGGAGTCTGTCTTTCGCGGCCTGTTGGTCTCCGTCCACGGGCAGCCTCAGGTCTGCTGTTTGACCTTGGGTGTCTTCTCCACCGGGTAGCCGCGCTCGAGCCAATCGACCATGCCGCCGAACACGAGCCGCGCGTCCTTGCCCGCTCGCTGCATGATGGACGCCACGAACGAGCTTCGAACCTGATCGCCGCACACCAGCGCCAACGGCTTCTGATCGTCCACGCCTTCGAATTTGTCCCACGGCTCGGTCCATTCGAGCACTTCCGAGCCCGGAATGTGGCCGTACCGGAATTCGAAGCCCTCGCGCGTGTCGATGACGCGGAAGGTATCGAGTCCGTCTTTGAGTTCGTCCACGTTCATGAGGGGCAGTGTGGCGGTTGGGAAGCCGGTGGCCTTCCAGCCCTTGAGCCCGCCCTCCAGATACCCCGCCACCGTGAAACCGGCCTTGGTCAGAAGATCGACGGCCACCTTCGCAATGGGCTCGGGCTCGGCGTGGACGATGTAGGTAGCGCTCGTGGGAAGTGACAACTCGGCCCGATCCGCCAGGTCGGCGCGATTGAACTGGAAGTTCACCGCTCCGGGCACGTGCTCCGTCGCAAATGGCTTGGGCGGGCGCATGTCGAGAATCACGGCGCCTGCCGCTGCTGCGGCCCGGACGGCTTGCGGTATCATACGCCGGCTCCCTTCAGCTCTTCTCTCGAGATCAGGCCGAGGTTGTACGACTTGATGCGCTCAAAGTTTTCGGGAAACGGTTTGGCGGTTTCATGCACGAACTTGCCAAATGCCTTGGCGTTGGGCTGCCGCATGGCGAGGTTGAACTGCTTTTCAAAGGCGATCGTCGACACCGCCTTGCCGCTCATGTTGACGCCGCCACACGTCGAACCGCCGTAATGCCCCGGGTACACCTCGACGTAATCAGGGAGGGTGAATAACTTCTCGGTCACGCTGCGGTAGAGCGTCTCGGCTCGGGCCGTCTCGTCCATGACGTCCACCGCCTGGTCTCCCAGGAGTAGGTCCGGCCGTCCCACATCACCGACGAACAGCGCGTCGCCCGTGAGCACGAACCACGGATCGCTGGAGCGCGCGGTATCGGTTACGAGGAACGAGGTGTGCTCCGGCGTGTGGCCTGGCGTGTGGATCGCTTCGAGCCGGATCCCGCCGATCTCGATGGTCTCACCGTCTTTGATTGGCGTGAAATCGTACGTCACAAGGCCCTGAGCGGACTCGTGCAGGTAGTGTGGCACCCCGTTCATCTCTGCGAGCTCACGGGCGCAGGACACGTAATCGGCATGCACATGCGTTTCGTACACGCCCACGATGCTCAGGCCGAGATCGGCAGCCTCCAATACGTAGAAGTCAGTCCCGAGGTCTTCGATGGGATCGACGATGACGGCCTCTTTGGCCCGCGGGCATCCTAACAGATACGACGCCTGCGCGAGCGGCTCGTGCCGGAATTGTTTCATGATCACGGCTCAGTCCTCCTCTTCGACTTTCCGCATGTAGAACACAAGCACACCGTCGCCTTCCTCATGCCACTCGAGAAGCTCATTTCCCGTGTCCTCCGCCCACGCCGGGAAGTCCGCGATGGACCCGCGGTCTGTGGCGAGGATTTTGAGAATGTCCCCGTCGTCGAGGGAGCGCATTTCTTTGGCGGCCTTCACCACCGGCATGGGGCAGAGGAGCCCGCGGGCATCGAGGATCTTGGTTTCTTGTACGTCGGGCATCTCATCTCTCCGCTAATGACCTGTCATACGTGTACCATCACGCCCGTCCGGCTGATCCCGAGTCATGGGGGACGGTCGGAGCGGGCCTCACACGAATACCGTCACGTGTGACTTGCGAGCCTCCGAAAGGAATGCGGCAGCGCCCGCGAACTCCACACCATCGATGAAATCGTCTTCTTCGTATTCAAAGACGTCCATCGTCATCTGGCAGGCAATGAGCCGCACATCCAATTCCCGGGCGGCATCCAGGAGCTCGCGAATCGTGGCCACCTTCTTTTTCTTGAACTTCGCCTTCATCATCCCGGTGGCCATGCGGGTCATCCCGGGCATCGCGGTCAGTATGTCCGGCATGGGTACAGGCATGGGCATGCCCGGATTCCCCACGGGTGACACTTTGAGGAGGTTCTCGAAATCCTTGTGGATGACGTTCAGGCCGTAAAACGTGAAGAACACCGCTGCGTCCATCCCCGCGGCGGCGGCTGCCGTTGCGAGAATCAGGGGTGGATACGCCCAGTCCAGCGTGCCCTTGGATGCGATGATGCGGGCGTTCTTGCGCGCGGGATCTCGCTTGAATGCCCGCTGGATCTCCTCGCGGACGATGGTGCGAACGGCTTCCTCGGTGAGTCCGGTCTGATTGGTCTCCAACATCGTGGCCTCGCGGGTGGTGTGGGCTGGCCAGGGAGTGGGTACGGAGAATCTGGCGTCCCGCTCGATTGGTGCACCATAATATACGAGAAATGTAATATTATAGTATATCATTATTATTGTCAACCGACCTGTCAGGCGAGGGCATGACTCCAGTGCATGCAGACGGCGCGCGCCGGATTCGAGTGGCCGACGTGGTGGCCGGTGGGAGCGTGGCCCTCGTGCTCGCCCCGCAGTCGCTGGCATTTGCCGAGCTGGCTGGTCTGCCGGCCTACCACGGGCTGTATGCGGCGGCCATACCCCCGATCGTGGCTGCCGTCTTTGCCTCCTCCCCCTATTTGCAGACCGGTCCCACGGCCATGACGAGCCTGCTCACCTTCGGCGCCCTGAGCTCACTCGCCGCAGTCGGCACTCCGAGCTATGTGGCGCTGGCGGCGTTGCTCGCGCTGGTCGTGGGGTTGCTGCGAGTCGGGTTGGGCATGGTGCGGTTGGGGTGGGTGGCCTACCTGATGTCGCGTCCCATAATCACGGGTTTCACCACGGGTGCGGCCATTCTGATCCTGGCGTCCCAGCTGCCCACGGCACTCGGGGTCGCGGCGCCGGAGGGGCGCCTTCTGGTTCGTGCATGGTGGGCGCTCACGCACGTGCGCGAGTGGGAGATCGGGGCCCTCGTCCTTGCCGTGGCCACCGTCACGATCGTGCTGGGCGGTCGCAAGCTCCACGCGTTGTTCCCCGGGGTGCTCGTCGCGCTGGCGTTGGCCTTGGTGGCGAGTGTGCTCATGGGTTACCAGGGATCGGTCGTGGGATCGGTGCCCAGCGGTCTTCCCCCGGTGTCCCTGGCGCTCCCATGGACCGAGCTGCCCCGTTTGCTCGTGCCGGGTGCCGTGATCGCCCTGGTCGGGTTTGCCGAGCCCGCGGCGATCGCTCGTACCTACGCGACGCAGGACCGGCAGCCCTGGAGTCCGGATCGGGAGTTCGTGAGCCAGGGTGCCGCCAATTTCGCCGCGGGGCTCTCGGGTGGGTTCCCCGTGGGCGGATCGTTCTCCCGCACGTCCCTCAATCGTCTTGCCGGAGGGCGGACGCGGTGGAGCGGTGCTGTCACGGGTGTCGCGGTCCTCGCGTTTCTACTCGTTGCTGGCATCCTCGCGCCACTCCCAAGGGCCGTTCTCGGGGCGATCGTGATTTCGGCGGTCGTCACGCTGATCCAGTTCAAGCCGCTTGTCCGACTCTACCAATACTCGCGCCCGCAGGCGCTGGTAGCGTGGACCACGTTTGTCGCTACGCTCGCCCTGGCCCCCCGGATCGAGCGAGCGGTGCTGGTGGGGATCGGACTGGCGATCTTCATTCACTTGTGGCGGGAGCTTCGCCTTCATGTTTCCACCCGATACCAGGGGACCACCCTGCGCCTCGCGCCGAAGGGCGTCCTCTTCTTTGCCTCGGCGCCGAACCTGGATGAAGCCTTTCTGCGCGAGCTGGCAGCGCATCCGGAGACGGAGCGCGTCGTCGTGGATCTCTCGGGTCTCGGTCGGATCGACTACACGGGAGCGCTCGCGCTGAAGGACGTCACCGATGACGCCCGGGGGGCCGGCCTCAAGGTCGAGTTGACCGGCGTTCCGCCGCAGGCACGCCGCGTCCTCGTCCGCGTCATCGGCGCAGACTGGCCGCTGCTCCGCTCACACAAATGGGACGTTCGCGCTGACCCGGTCGTGCCTCCCACCCCATAGCCTCCCGAGCGCCGGGAACATCCACCCCATTTCGCCATATCAAGTTCACCTTTTCTTCACTGGGCCAGACCCAGCCTGTCAGCACGCGGTTGGTTCAGTTGTTCCATGCTGGATCACATCATGTCAGGAGGCACGGTATGAAGAGCTTGTGCAGTCGGTTGGTCTTGGCGGTGGGGCTGGTTCTCCTACCGGTGGCGTCGCTGCCCGCTCAAGGAGTGACTGCCGGTTTCAAAGGGGGATTGAACGGCGCTGACGTGAGTTTCGATCCCGAGGTGGATACAGGTCTCAGGGTGGGATTCATCGGTGGCGGAGCGCTGGCCTTCGGCCTCCATCCCTCGTTTGCCATTCAAGGCGAGGTGCTGTTCAGCCAAAAAGGCACCGAAGTGGACGACGAGGTCGAAGGTGTTTCGGCGACCTTGGGAGTGAACTACATCGAAATCCCGCTGCTGGCCAAGGTCATGATCCCCGCCGGCGTAGTCACGCCCATCTTCTATGCTGGTCCCGCGGTCGCCTTCGAGGCGTCCTGTTCGCTGAGCGGGGACATCGATGGGATCGAGGTGGACATCGATTGCGACGATCCGCTTGCGGATGTCCAGCGCAAGAAGACCGACTTTGGCCTCGTGGGCGGCGCCGGTCTCGAGATTGGCACGGGACCCGTGGCGTTCACGGTCGAAGGTCGCTACAACCTGGGACTCGTGAACATCGACGACACTGGGGACCCGGGTTCGAGCGCGAAACTCCGCACGTTCTCTCTCCTGGTGGGTCTGCTGTTCAAGCTCCCCACCTGACGCGTCATCGGCTTGGCGCAGCCAGCGGGCCTCCGTCCCGACGCGGGACGGAGGCCCGTGTTTGTACGCGGCATGTTGCCCTCGTGCCTGCGGCCGTCCAAAATTCGGCATGAAACGACGCGAAGGGCTCCGGAAGCTCATGGGTCAGGAGCGGTACATCGACGACCTGCTGGTCGAGGGCTGCCTCTGGGGTATGACGGTTCGGAGCCCTGCGCCGCGTGGCCGTATCCGCGCGGTGCGGTTTGGGAGGGACATCGATTGGTCGCAGATCGTCGTCGTGGATCACACCGATCTCCCTGGTCCCAATGAGACTCTCCTCATCGAGCCGGACCAACCGGTGCTGGCTGCGCACTATGTCCGTCACGTGCACGAGCCGGTGCTGGTGGTGGCCCATCCTTCGCGAGACATGGCACGGCGCGCGGCCCGCGCCATCGAGATCGATGTCGATCCGGACCCACCGGCCTTGGATTTTCGGGTCCCGCCCAGTCCCGACCAGATTCAATACGGCCGTGACAACGTCCTGAAACATCTGACGATCACCAAAGGGGACGTGGAGCGTGCCTTGGCCGCCGCGCCACACGTCATCGAAGGCACCTACGAAACCGGCGCTCAAGAGCACGTCTACCTCGAGAACCAGGGCATGATTGCCTACGTCGAGGACGGCGTGCTCGTCGTGCGGGGCTCCATGCAGTGCCCATACTACGTGCTCAAGGCGTTGACCCACGCACTTGCGCGTGACGAGGCTCGGGTACGGATCGTTCAGGCGCCGACCGGTGGAGGGTTTGGTGGCAAAGAAGAGTACCCGTCCACGGTCGCGCTCCACGCGGCGTTGCTGACCCTCAAAGCCGAGCGGCCGGTCAAGCTCATCTACGATCGGGCCGAGGACATGGCTGCCACGACGAAGCGTCACCCGGCGTGGGTGCGCCATCGCACGGGTGTCGACGACGGTGGCCGACTACTCGCCCAGGACATCGAGGTCCGGATCAACGGTGGGGCGTACGTGACCCTATCGCCGGTCGTGTTGAGCCGCGCAGTGATCCATGCGGCTGGCCCGTATGCGTGCGACCACGTGCGGATCGACGGGAAGGCGATCCTGACGAATGCGGTGCCCTTTGGCGCGTTTCGTGGATTCGGCGCCCCGCAGACCCAGTTTGCCAACGAGCGCCACATGGACGTCGTGGCCCGCGCCCTTGGTATCGATCCTGTCGAACTCCGACGAATCAACCTCATTCGTGATGGGCAGAGCACCTCGACGGGTCAGGTCATCCACGACGGGACGGACCGCGTGGCGGTGATGGAGCAGGCGCTGGACGCGGCTCGGTATCACGAAAAGCGCCGGGAACACATCGCGTTCAACGCCTCGCACCCGACACACCGTCGTGGCATCGGGTTCGCGACCTTTTACCACGGGGCAGGCTTCACGGGGAGCGGCGAGGTGATGTTACGATCACGTCTCCATGTGGCGGGACGGGCCGATGGCACGATCGAGATCTTGAGCGCCAATATCGAAATGGGCCAGGGGACGATCACCGTGTTCACGCAGATCGCGGCGGATCGGTTAGGATACGCGCCCGCGGATATCGTCATCGCCGAAGCGGATACGGCCCGCGTCCCCAACTCGGGGCCAACCGTCGCCTCTCGAACGTCGATGATCGTGGGCCGGTTACTGGAGCGCGCCTGCGATGACTTGCGAGCCCAACTGGGGCTGCCCAACGCGAGCCGAGGGGCGGCCGTCAAGGACGCTATCCTGAGGTGGCATCGTGCCAACCCCGGGGAGGCGCTCGTGGGTCGCGCGACGTATGAGAAGCCCCGTGACGTCCAGTGGGACGACGCGACGTATCGCGGTGATGCCTATGGGACCTTTGCGTGGGCGACGTACGTGGCGGAGGTGGAGGTCGATCTCCGAACCTATGTGGTGCGCGTCATCGACTTTGTGGCGGTACAAGAGATTGGAAGGGTGATCAACGAGACGCTTGCTCGGGGGCAGGTGCAGGGTGGGGTGGTGCAGGGCATCGGTTGGGCATTGATGGAAGAATGCCAGTGGCAGGACGGCGCCATGGCCAACAATCAACTCACGAATTACATCATTCCCACGAGCGATGATGTTCCCGCCATCCAGGTCGAGTTTCTCGAGACCCCATATCCTTACGGAGCCAAGGGGGCCAAAGGGCTGGGTGAGCTACCCATCGATGGGCCGGCTCCCGCCGTGGTGAACGCCATCGAGGCCGCCACCGGTGCGGACGCTCGCGTGATTCCGGTAACCCCGGAGCGTCTCATGCTGCTGATGGAGCGGTCGCTGGCCGGCGGACCCCGGGGCGCTGGGAGGACGTGAACGTGTCGGAGACCATCAACATCACCTTCACCCTGAACGGTGCCAACCTGGCGCTGGACGTGAGCCCGGCGGAACGGCTCTTGGACGTGCTCCGTTATCGGCTCGATCTGACGGGTACCAAGGAGGGGTGCGCGGAAGGTGAGTGCGGCGCGTGCACGGTGTACCTGGACGGGGTCCCCGTGAACGCCTGTTTGGTTCCTGCGTATCAAGTACGGGGAAGTCGGGTGGAGACCATCGAGTCGTTGGACGGTGCAGCTCTCGACCCCCTGCTCGAGAGCGGCGCCACGCAATGCGGCGCTTGCACCCCCGGAGTCGTGATGACCGCGTGGTGGATACGTCAGAACACGGATCTGTTGGAGACCCATAGCATCCGCGAGCTGATGGCCGGCAATCTCTGCCGGTGCACCGGCTACGACGGGATCGTCGATGGGATCGAGGCGATGATCCGAAGAGCTCGGAGCGAGCGGTGAGCGTTCGCCTTCCGCGCACGCTGGACGAGGGTCTCGCGATGCTGGCGGATACGCCAGGCGCTGTCCCGATGGCGGGAGGCACCGATCTGCTGGTTCACTGGCCCCAGCGTCTCGACCACCACGGCGTGACCTACGTCGACCTGTGGAAGGTGGATGAGCTCCGGCCGCTCCGGTGGACCGACGACGCACTGATGCTCGGCGCGCTGACCACCTACTGGGACGTGATGCGCGATGCCCGCGCCCGGGAGCTGTTCCCGCTCTTGATGCATGCGGCGAGGCAAGTCGGTGCCGTCCAGATCCAGGCGCGGGGCACGTGGGCTGGCAACATCGTGAACGCCTCCCCTGCCGCGGACGGCGTGCCCGTCCTCATGGCGTACGATGCCGTCGTTGTCCTGCGCTCTCTCGATGGCGAAGTTGAGGTGCCACTCGCCGACTTCTATCTCGGCTACAAGAAGATGCGACGTCGTCCAGACCAGCTGGTCACCGCGATCCGCATTCCCCGACGCCGATACGAGTACGAGATGTTCGAGAAGGTGGGCTCGCGGCGTGCCCAAGCCATCACCAAGATCGGTGTTGCTGTGACGAGGGCCGACGGTGCATGGCGAGTCGTCGCGAACAGTATGGCGCCCACGGTCCGGCGATGTTTGGCTCTCGAGGATCTGCTCTCGCGCCGGGTCCCCATTGCGTCGCCGTCCGATCTCGTGCCGGCGATCCGCGCGGACGTGTCTCCCATCGACGACATTCGGTCCACGGCCGCGTATCGGGAGCGGGTCATGGCGCGGGTACTGTATTATGAGCTCGCCGCGATCTGTGACTGGTGGCGATAACGGGCCTGATGGGAACCTATGACGATTACGACACTCGATAGTCGATCGCTCGAGCCGGTGCTCGAGACCCTGCGGGCCGTCCACGAACGGTTTGCCGAACAGTATCCCGGCGAGCGGGATGCCCGTCAGGCCGTGCACACGGTCTACGGCGGAGCACACCTCTTCACCGCGGACGCGGCTCGCAAGCTAGGCGATGTGGCCGAACGGTTCCTGGACGAGTACGCAGGGAATTTCGCGCTCTTTGCCCGGGCCTTGCATCTCAAGGGCTACGAATCGCTGCCGGCGGTCCCGACAGCGCTCGAGGGGGCATATCACGCCGATGCGGCGAGCCTCCGGCGTTCGAATCCGCAGGCTTGGTTCCTGTGCGCCGTGTACGAACGGGTACGGGAAAAGCTCCATCGGGAACCGGTGGAGGATTATCGCCTCGATTTCGAGGACGGGTACGGCAGTCGACCGGACGACGAGGAGGACCGCTGCGCGGTGACGGCCGCGGCGCAAGTGGCGAAAGGCATGGACGCCGGGACCCTCCCGCCGTTCATCGGTATTCGCATCAAGCCACTGAACCGTGATTTTGGGGGACGGGGAGTGCGCACTCTCGATCTCTTTCTGACGGCGCTCACCCGACACACCGGCGGCGCCCTCCCGCCCAATTTCGTCATCACACTTCCCAAGGTCGTGCTCCCGGAGCAGGTGGCGGCGCTGGCAAACCTCTGCGACATCCTGGAGCCCAAGGTGGGATGCTCGGCCGGCGCGCTCCATCTCGAGATCATGGTCGAAACACCGCAGGCCATTGTCGGGCCCGACGGATGGTCCCCACTTCCGGCGATGATCGCGGCCGCGCGCGGGCGATGCGTGGCCGCCCATTTCGGCGTCTACGATTACACCGCGAGCCTCTCGGTCACCGCGGCGCATCAGACCATGCAACACGCCCTCTGCGATCATGCGCGCCGCGCGATGCAGGTATCGCTCGCCGGGACGGGCGTTTGGCTGTCGGACGGGGCCACCAACGTGCTGCCGGTCCCGGTCCACCGCGCGGCGCAAGACGAAACCCTCACGCCGGACCAATTGGAGGCGAACCGCCAATCCGTCCATGCCGCGTGGCGGCGCCATTTCGCCGATGTGCGCCACTCGTTGATCAACGCCTATTATCAGGGGTGGGATCTGCATCCCGCGCAACTCCCCACTCGGTACGCTGCGCTTTACTCCTTTTTTCTCGAAAGTGTGGACACGGCCGCCGAACGGCTAAGGGGCTTCGTGGCCAAGGCGGGGCAAGCCACACTCGTGGGTGACGTGTTCGACGACGCGGCCACGGGGCAGGGTCTGCTCAACTTTTTCTTGCGGGGTCTCAATTGCGGCGCCATCACCGACGACGAGGCCCTGACCACGGGACTGACCTTGGATGAGCTTCGGAGCCGATCGTTCCTCAAAATCATAGAGGGGAGAAGGCGTGCATAAAGACACGCGTCGCCTTGCTGCGTGGTGCGTGTACGATTGGGCGAACTCACCGTTTACCACCCTCGTCGTCACGTTCATCTACGGCACCTATTTCACGCAGGCCATTGCTCCCGACGAAATCGAGGGGACCGCGCTGTGGTCGCGCGCCATTACGGTCACGGCGCTCGTCGTGGCGCTACTGTCGCCGCTGTTGGGCGCCGCGGCGGATCGCGGGGGGTTGCGGGTGCGCTTCCTCTTGTGGTCGACGCTCATCTGTGTTGCCGCGACGGCGGCCCTGACGTATGTGGCTCCCGATGGGGCCACGGCGGTGTACTTGGCGCTCACGCTCTTCGTCCTCGCCAACATCGCGTTCGAGATGGGGATGGTGTTCTATAACTCGTTGCTCCCGGTGGTGGCGCCCGCTGAACAGATCGGGAGAGTATCCGGCTATGGGTGGGGACTGGGCTATGTGGGGGGGCTCGCCGCGCTGGTGGTGGCACTGGTCGCGTTCATTCAGCCTGAGGTTCCCTGGTTCGGTATCACGAAGGAGGCGGGATTCCATATCCGTGCCACCAATCTCCTCGTGGCGGTCTGGTTTCTCGTCTTCAGCATTCCCTTCTTCTGGTTCGTTCGAGAGGAGCGCCGACCGAAGGTCCAGGGGGCCGCCCCCGGCGCCTTTCAGGAACTCGCGCGGACCTTTCGGGAGCTGCGGCGGTTTCGCGAAGCCGCCAAGTTTCTGCTGGCGCGGCTCATCTACAACGATGGGCTCGTGACGATCTTTGCCTTCGGTGGGATCTACGCCGCTGGGACCTTCGGGTTCAGTTTCACCGAGATTCTCATTTTCGGTATCGCCATCAACGTCGCCGCCGGAATTGGTGCCCTGCTGTTCGGATTCATTGACGACTGGATTGGTGGAAAGAAGACCGTCTTGGTGAGTGTCGTGGCACTCGCGGTGGCGACCGCGATCGCGGCGTGGTCACCCGATCGAGCATGGTTCTGGGTGGCGGGAATGTTGATCGGGATCTTTGCCGGTCCCAATCAGTCTGCCAGCCGATCGCTGATGGGTCGGTTCGTTCCTCGGGGGCGGCAGGCGGAGTTCTTCGGGTTCTATGCCTTTTCTGGGAAGTTCACCGCGTTTCTGGGCCCCTTGTTGCTTGGCGTTTTCACGCAGCTCACGGGCACGCAGCGGGGCGGTGTTGCCGTCGTCTTGGTGTTCTTTGTGATCGGGGGACTTCTCATGTTTGCGGTGGACGAGCGGGCCGGGATCGCCGCCGCCTCCGAGGACTAGTCGCGCCTCAAGGAATGACCACGCCAGCGTAGGCGACGACATTGCGATCGTCGCCGGTCACGGCTCCGCTATGCCGATAATCCACCACGGTCCCCTCGCGTGCCCCGAGCAGGCGCGCGGCCACGGTCGTCACCGCGACGGCCGCGCGGCCGCACATGCTGACCCGCTTGCGCCGACACACCCGGAGGAGCTCCTGACCATCCAGCTGCCGCACCGCGCGTAAGGCCGCGCGGTCCTTGCGTGCAGCGCGTTTGGCGGGCTCGTAGTGCGTCATGTCCGACGACGCCAGCAGCAGGACGGTGTCCGGCCATTGCCGCACGAGGTGGGCGAGTGCCCGTCCCAACCGCTCACATTCGGCCCAGTCGTCGAAGGCCAGGAGCAGCGGCACAATGGAGACATCGGGGGCGAGTGCGGCGAGGAATGGGAGGATGACTTCGATGGCATGCTCTCGCTGATGCGCGTGAGGGTCGTGTGCGGTCAATAGACAAGATTGTTCGAGGGCTTCGGCAAACTCTTGGGCGATCTTGACGGGGCCCATGGGTGTCTCGAAGGCACCTCGCGCCCACAGGCTCGCCCGAGACGATGTTCCGAGGGTCCCGGAGTGGTTGGGTCCGAGAATGACCACGACACGGGGAATTTCGATGCGGGCGAACACCGACGCCGCGCAGCGGCCGGAGTAGACCAGGCCCGCGTGTGGGACGACGGCCGCCCGAACGGACCGGGTAGGCGCCCGGTACTCGCGCAGGTATTGGTCCACCTGCTCGCGGAGTTCCGCCGGATTGCCGGTGTAGAATCGGTCGGCCACGGCCATCGGCCGAATGTCGGGACGACCATCGGGGGAAACCAGGATCAGTCCTGCACCCGGACGGGACGCCGTTGCCGTCCCCAGGAGCCCGGGCGGCCGCCGAACACCCCCGCACACGGCGTCCCGCAACGCTTGCAGTGCCCGGCGTTGGTGAGTTGCCACGCGTCGAGCGAATACCAGTCGCGTCCGATGAGCAGGGCCGAACAGGTGTGGCAATACGTGCTATCCCGCGTCGGATCGTGGACATTGCCGGTGTAGACGTAGCGCAGCCCATGCCGGAGGGCGATGTCGCGAGCGCGGATGAGGGCCTCGCGAGGCGTTGACGGCGTGTCCAGCATCTTCCAATCCGGATGAAACGCCGTGAAGTGGAGGGGAACGTCTGGTCCCAGGTGCTGGACGATCCACTGCGCCTGCGCCTCGAGCTCGGGAACCGCGTCGTTCTCCCCCGGGATCACGAGGGTGGTGATCTCGAGCCAGGTCTCGGTTTCGTGCCGTACGTATTCGAGCGTCTCGAGCACCGGCGCGAGATGGCCGGCGCAGATCTTATGATAGAAGGTGTCGCTGAAAGCCTTGAGATCGATGTTGGCCGCATCCATATGGCGGTAGAACTCTGCACGCGGCTCGGGGCACTGGTAGCCGGCCGTCACGGCCACGGTTTTGACGCCGCGGGCCCGGCAGGCTTTCGCGACGTCGATCGCATACTCGTGGAAGACCACGGGGTCGTTGTACGTGAACGCGACGCTGGAACAGCGCCAGCGGACCGCGGTGTCGGCGACCGCGGCCGGTGAGGCGACATCGGCGAGCGTATCGATCTCACGGGACTTACTAATATCCCAGTTCTGACAGAACTTACAGGCGAGATTACAGCCGGCGGTTCCGAAGGAGAGAACAGGCGTGCCGGGCAGAAAATGGTAGAGCGGTTTCTTCTCGATGGGGTCGATGCAAAAGCCGCTGGAGCGGCCGTAGGTGGTGAGCACCACCTGGGCATCGAGGGAGCGACGCACAAAACACAGGCCGCGTTGGCCCTCGCGGAGACGACAGGCGCGGGGACAGATGTCGCACTGCACCCGACCATCGTCGAGGCGGTGCCAGTACTGCGTGGGGTGGACAGATTCGGCCACAGCCGTCATCATGCGATCCCTCGTCACACTATAGAATGATAACCATGAAGATCGCGCTCGTTGTGGCCGGCGTTCTCGCGGGGCTCGTTGTCGTCGGGGTGACTGGGCTGTGGGTGGCCGCCCGGATCGTGCCGCGGCCGTCTGAGGTTGGCAAGCCTACCGATCGGTTGTCGCCGTGTCCGGCCTCCCCCAATTGTGTGTCGTCGCAGGGCGCCGGCGCCCGGCATGCTGCGGCGCCCCTGCCGTACACGGGGTCGCTGGACGAGGCGCTGGCGCGGCTGGTGCGGGTGTTGGAGGATCAGAAGCGCACGGTCATTGTGACCCGGACCGACACGTATGTGCATGCCGAGGCGCGGTCCGCGCTCTTCAGGTTCGTCGATGATGTTGAGTTCGTGTTGGACGATCGTGAGAAGGTGGTGCACTTCCGGTCGGCATCGCGGGTCGGCAGGTCGGACTACGGTGTCAATCGCGCACGCATGGAGCGGATCCGCGCAGCGTTCACGGCCAGCGTGGACTAGTGATTACGCATTCAGCGCGGAGCACGCCGAGACCCCAGGTGAAATACGGATCCGGCTTGTAAGAGGTGGGCACTAGCGCGTGCCTACGTCATTACTGCACGACGAGCCGGGCACGGAATCGGCTGGCGAGGCTCACCCGTCGCATCTCGTCGTCCGTCATCGATATCCATACGAGGTCGGCTCCGTTCACCGTGCCCTCCACCATTCTGCGGTCCACGCGCGTCACCACGAACGACAGGGTGGATTCAGCGTCATGATGCACGCCGATGTCGTTCGGTAGGCTGAGTTGCATCACGGCACCCAATTGTTGGTCATCAACGTTGCTCAGATCCACAGGCCGGCCCACGAGATCGTCCACGCCCTGCGCGGCGGATCGCCACTGCACACTCCCGCTCGGCACGGCGGTCACGATGTTGACTGCCGCGGGATCCTGCCCGAGTGCAAAGAACACCCGTCCGTCTGGCAACGCCATCGAGACCAGATCGATCTGACCAAATCGAAACTCTTCACCATTCACGGTTCCCCGCCAATAGGTATCGTTCCCACGACCACAGCCGATGGCCAAGACCGCGAGGACACCGGCGGCGATCGCCGCACGGGACGCTGGGTCAGTCAATCGACGCTCCCTGTTGCATCCAGCGCGCTAGCACAGTCCGCTCGTCGGGCGTCATGCCCGTGAGGTTGGCCAGAGGCATGGTCTGCGTCTCGATGGCGACGGCGCGGATCTGCTCCAGGTGCCGAGAGATTTGCTCGGGAGTGTCGAGAACCACGCCGAGTGGGGCGACGGGGAACCCCGGTTGGGTCGGCCTTGCCGAGTGACACGGGGTGCAGCGACGCTGAATGATGTGGTGGACTTCGGCAAACGTCACGGGCTCCTCCGCCTGCGTCCCCGGTGCGGCGATGCGTGGTGCGGTGACGAACGTGAGGCCCACGATTGCGACGGCAGCGGCGGGCAGGATCCAGACGTGCTGCCGCTGCCGATTCCGGAGGTTGAAGTAATGGCGAACGCCAACTCCCACCACCGCGAGGGCGGCGAGGATGGCCCAATTATAGGGGTGCCCATAGGTGAACGGATAGTGGTTGCTCACCATGATGAAGAGCACGGGCAAGGTCATGTAGTTGTTATGGACGGCACGGAGCGCGGCCTTCCTTCCCAGGGCAGCATCCGGCACCCGCTGCTCACGGATCGCTCTCACCATCTCCTTTTGCTGTGGGATGATCACGCGGAAGACATTGGCGGCCATGAGGGTGCCGAGCATAGCGCCCACGTGGATGTAGGCGCCGCGGCTCGAAAAAATGCGGGTCAGCCCAAAGGTAGTGGCTAGGACGAGTCCGAGGGCAGTGAGGGTGAAGGCGAGTTGGGAGTGCACGAGCGACGTGCGGCATAGAGCGTCGTACACCAGCCATCCACCCGCCAGCGTGACCAGGCTGACCACCACGGCGGCCGCGGGACGCACTCCGGAGACCGATGCATCCAAGAGAAAGGCGTCCGCTCCCAGATAGTAGATCAGCACGAGCAGAGCGAAGCCGGTGATCCAGGTGGCGTACGCCTCCCACTTGAACCAGTGGAGGGTGTCCGGGAGTCGATTGGGCGCCACGTCGTATTTGACGACGCGATAGAAGCCCCCGCCGTGCACCGACCACATTTCCCCGCCGACCCCGGGCTCTGGCGCTGCCGGACGTTCGAGGCGGCGATTCAGCCAGTTGAAGTAGAAGGAGGTTCCGATCCACGCAATGCCGACGATAACGTGGATCCACCGCAGCACGAGGTTGAGCCAGTGAGTAAGGTAGGCGTCCACGTGATCCCTACACCGAGACGAGCCACATGGGGATTCAGCTTCCTCGGTAGGTCGAGTACCCGAAGGGGCTCACGAGAAGCGGTACGTGATAGTGTTGCCCGGGGCGTACCAAGAACACCACGTCCACGTACGGATAGAACCCCGGAGTGTCCTCGGCCGCGAAATATTCCGCCACCGCAAACCGCAGGCGATACGTGCCCGCTTGTCGGATGGCGGGCTCACTGAGGAGATCACCCACGCGTCCGTCGGCGTCGGTATGGCGCTGCGCCACCTTGGCCCAACCGCCACTGTCCCCCATGAGGTAGAGCGTAATCGCCACTCCGGCGGCAGGTTTGCCGGTGGCAGTATCGAGCACGTGCGAAGTGATAGCGCTCATGAGTCGACCAGTTTGCGCAGACGGAGTTCGGTGATTTTGGCCTGCTCGCCGGCGGCCAGGCGGAGTTCGGTCCCGGGATCATTGCGCAGCCGGTGGTAGAGGGCGGTCAATATCTCCTCACCGCTTCGGCCTGTGGCGCAAATGAGAAAGATATGTCCGAACCGTTGCTCGTACGCGCGGTTGCCCTCGACGAGGGCGTCGCGTGTGTCCGTGCCGGCGCCGGCCATCCCGGCTTGCTCCTGCTCGGCCCACCCCTTAGTCCCGCGGGCACCGATCCGCGGATGATGGGCGAACGCCTCGAGCCAATCTGCCGGATCGAGGTCCCACCAGGTCGTGCCAGCCCGCCGAAAGAGCGTCTCGTCGTCGGGATAAGGTCGCAACGCGAGCATGTGCCGGACCCAGCGGCGCGAGCCGCAACACGAGTGGAGCACGTCCCGACACCGGTCGTCGGACAGCGCGTTGAGGTGTTGGGCGACCGTGTCGCGCATGTGGCCTATCGGTCTTGCGGCCGTCCATAGAGTCGAAAGCGGCTCACCCCACCATCCGGGTAAATGTTCAGTCGCACGTGGGTCACCGGTGTCGGAATCTCCGGTGGTTGAAATCGGTGCTGGGTGTGGCCCTGGAGCGGCGAAGGGGGCAGGAGCGGTAACCAATCCGCCTGCTCGAGCGACTCGCCTTCGGTGGCGGAGAGGTCGCACGCGTCCACACTGCACTGCGCCGGGTAGTTCCCTTTGAAGTGGGTGGTATCGACGAGGATCTCCTCGACGATCCCCCGTCGCCCCAGACGCAGGACCACCCAATCGTGGCCAGCGTCCCGTCGCCGACGGGTCTCCCACCCGTCCCCCATGTTGGCCGCCGGTCCGGGCATGAGCAGGTTGAGCGGTTCCGAGAAGAACTCGTCACTGCATGAGAGTGGCGTCCCGCCGTGCACGGCCGCGACGAGATCTACCGGCGTGCCGGCCGCGAGGATGCGGTCCCAATCCGGCCGGGCGTCGCCGAACACCCGCAACCGGGCCACGCCGCCGTCCGGGTAGATGTTGAGCCGCACATGCGACCATCGATGCCCCGCCGCGACCGGGAAACGGTTCTCGGTGTGGCCCTGTAGCGGGGATGGGGGCACGATCTCGGCCCAGGCGTCCGACTCGTGCAGGGCCTCCTGGGACGCACGCTCCGGAAACGTCCCAGCATCAATCGAGCAAGACGACGGATAATTGCCGCGGAAATGATTGGTGTCCACCACGATCTCCCGAATCACCCCCGGCACACCGAGGCAGATGATGCACCAATCGAATCCCGGTTCGCGGCGTCGTCGCGTCTCCCATCCGTCCATCCACTTGCCGCGGTCGGTGAACTTGTCCTCGACGAAGATACCACGGCCGGGTTTGAGGAGGTTTTCCTTGGCGCCGAAGAACTCATCGTTCGCCACCAAGGCCTGGCCTCCCAACCGCTCGGCGGCGAGATCAAGGAGTGGGGAGGATGCGCTCATGCCGGCGTCCGCTGCAAGTGTTGTCCGAACCGCTCATGCGCCAACTGACCCTCATCGAACACACAACGGCCGCGCAGGAAAGTCTGGTGGACCACTCCCGCCAATGTCCGTCCCTCGTATGGGGTCAACGGATGCCGATGGTGCAGAGCGGCGCCCCGCACCACGAATTGCTCGTCGGGATCCCACAAGACGAGATCCCCGTCCATGCCGGGCGCGATCTCTCCTTTGCGGTGGGACAAGCCCGCGAGACGCGCCGGTGCGCGGCAGAGCCAATGCACGAGGTCGCTGAGACCGTGATGATGACCTCGTGCCCCCGTCCACGTGGCCGGTAGCAGCAGTTGCAGCGATGCAATGCCTCCCCAAGCTCGCATGAAATCGCCCGTCGAGAGACACTTGAGCGCCGGTGGGGACGGTGAGTGGTCCGACGCGACGAGGTCGATCGTGCCGTCCGCCAACCCCCCCCACAGCCGTTCGCGGTTCTCGCGCTCGCGAATCGGTGGCGCACACTTGTAGGGCGTAGCACCGTCTGGGATATCCTCGGCGGCGAACGTGAGATAGTGCGGACAAGTCTCGACGGTGAGCGGCACCCCCTCGCTCCGAGCGGCGCTGAGCATGGGCAACGCGTCGGCAGAGGACAGGTGGACGACGTGCATGGGGCTTCCAAACTCGCGGCAAAGGCGTATGACCAGATCAATCGCTTCATGCTCGGCGGCTCGAGGGCGCGAAGCAAGATAGTCTTCGTACCGGCGCACCGTGGCGTTGGCAGCGACTGATTCGGTGGCGGTCGCGATGGGGCCGGGCATTTCCGCATGGACCAAGAGCGGCTGTCTCCGCTGGGCCAGGTGCGGCAACGCGTGCCGGAGCAGAGGCTCCGACACCTGGGGGAAGTCGTCGATCCCGGAGGGAACGAGAAAGCACTTGCATCCCAAGACCCCGGCCTCGAGCAGTCCGTCCAGCGCTCCCCGATTGTCGGGGACCACGCCGCCCCAGAACCCGTAGTCCACAAGGCATTTTCCTCGGCTCTCGTCCAGTTTGGCCTGAACGGCGGCCGGTGTGGTGGTGACCGGCGACGAGTTGAGGGGCATGTCGACCAGGGTGGTGATCCCACCGGCTGCGGCCGCCGCGGTCGCGGTGGCGAATCCCTCCCAATCGGTTCGGCCCGGCTCGTTCACGTGCACGTGAACATCCATGACGCCCGGCATCACCACGAGATTGCCGGCATCGACCGTCCGAACGGCCTTGACGTCCGTGCCGCGAGGGGCGACGCGCTCGATCACGCCATCCACGACGACCACCGTGGCTGCACGGGGGCCGTCCCGCGTGATCACCCGGTTGCTGGAGAGGGCGAGATCGACCATTCGCGATAGGATAGACGCCGCCAGACCCCACGGCCAGAGGTCAGGCGCGCGTCTGGGGCCGGACGAGAGCCCGGCGCGGCCGAGCGACCACGGTGATTTGACCAGACCGGGCCGTAGCACGAAACTCCAGCCAGCGTACCTCGTAGAGTCCGGAGAACCTCGACCCCCCAATCTCGTGCCAGATCCAGCGCCCGATCTCTCTCGCTTGCGCATTGACCGCGACTCGCCGTCGCCGGCTTCGAAGCGTGCGCTTCGGCGAAGCCTCGTGCTGGCTGGCCTAGCGCTAGCACTCGTGGCCGCGACGCTCCTGTGGTTCCGCTCTGGTGAAGCGCCTGAGGTCGAGGTGGCCCTGGCGGAGGTGAGTGGGGGTGCCGCCGGTGGGACCACGGGAATCACGGCGAACGGATATGTGGTGGCCCGCACCAAAGCCTCGGTCTCATCCAAGGTCTCTGGGCGTCTGGCCTATCTCGGGGTGACCGAAGGTTCCGTGGTCAAACGCGGCGAGGTGATCGCGCGTCTCGAGAACGATGATTACCAGGCCAGCCTGGCTCAATCTGAGGCGGACCTGGCGCGGGCACGTGCGGCACTGCGGGAAGCGGAGGCGCAACGGGATCAGTTACGGCGCGACCTTGCGCGGGAGCGCGAGCTCCTCGAGCAGAATCTGACGTCGGCGCGGGAGGTGGAGGATCTGGCGGCGCGCCTCACCGGGGGGGAGGCGCGCGTGGGTGTGCAGGCGGCACAAGTCCAGGCCGCCGAGGCCGGTGTCGGCGTTGCCCGTGCGAATCTCGAGAACACCTACATTCGAGCGCCGTTCAATGGCACGGTGCTCCGCAAGGACGCCGAGGTGGGTGAGGTCGTGGCGCCGGTGGCCACAGGAGGCGGGCTCACCCGCGGGGCGGTGGTGACCATGGCGGACATGGAGACCCTCGAGGTCGAGGTCGACGTCAACGAGGCCTATATCGCGCAAATCGCGGGGGGTCAGCCGGCGCGCATCTATCTGGACGCCTATCCGAACGAAGCCTATCAGGGGGCGGTGCGTCAGGTGGTCCCCACGGCCGATCGGCAGCGGGCCACGGTGTTAGTGAAGGTGAACATCTTGGATCGTGACAGCCGGATCCTGCCCGAGATGGCGGCCCGAGTGGACTTTCTCAACGAGCCCGCCACGGGTGACGCGCCGGAGCCCGCCCGGATTTTCGTACCTGCGACGGCAGTACGGAGTGACGGCGGCGAGACGGTGGTCTGGCTGGTGCGGGATGGGAGGCTCGAACGGCGGATCGTGGATGCGGGTCCGGTGTCGGCGGGTCGACGGGAGATTCGATCCGGCTTGTCTGGGGGAGAGCAAGTGATCGTGGCCGGTCCCGCCGATCTCGCAGAGGGCGGTAGTGTGCGGCCGCGACGGCCGTAACTCATCACGGGAGTCACGGATGGCCTTGGTGGAGATTCGTCAACTCAGCAAGTCGTACTATCGGGATACCCAGGAGATCCCCGTCTTCGACGGCGTCGATCTCGACATCGAGGCCGGGGACTTCTTGGCGCTCATGGGTCCCTCGGGAAGTGGCAAGAGTACCCTGCTCAACCTGATTGCCGGATTGGACTTCCCGGACCGAGGGGAGATCAAGGTCGGCGAGGTGGTGATTACCGGCATGACGCGCCGGGCGCTCGCCGCGTGGAGGGCCCGCCACATCGGCTTCGTCTTTCAATTTTACAATCTTTTGCCGGTGCTCACGGCCTTTCAGAACGTGGAGCTCCCGCTCCTGCTCACCAATCTTTCCAAGCGGCAGCGCCGCGAGCATGTGATGACGGCGTTGGGCGTCGTGGGCCTCACAGACCGGGCCGAACACTTTCCTCGCCAGCTTTCGGGAGGACAGGAGCAACGGGTGGGCATCGCGCGAGCGGTGGTCAGCGACCCGACCATCATTCTCGCCGATGAGCCTACCGGTGATTTGGACGCTGCTTCCGCCGATGAGATTCTCACGCTCCTCGAGCGCCTGAACAAAGAGTTTGGCAAGACGGTGCTTATGGTGACCCACGACGCCCACGCGGCGGAGCGGGCCCATGCCGTGATGCATCTCGACAAGGGAGTGCTCCAGGCATGAAATACATGCGGCTCATTTGGGCCAATCTGCTGCGACGCAAGACCCGCACGGTGTTGACGGTGTTGAGTGTGGCCGTGGCACTCTTTCTGTTCGCGGCGCTCCGGTCAGTCCTCACTGCGTTTGCCGCTGCGGGGGAGGTGGGGTCGGAGGCTCGCCTCGTAACGCGGAGCGCCATCGGCATCACCTTTCCGCTTCCCCAGGCCTACGCGCAGCGGATCTCCGCCCTCGACGGTGTCCGCGAGGTGTCCTGGGCCAACTGGTTCGGTGGCGTCTACGTCGATCCGCAGAACTTCTTTGCACAGTTTGCGGTGAATGACACGTATTTCCCCATGTATCCGGAGGTCCGTATCCCTTCCGAACAGCTTCAGGCGTTCAACGGGGAGCGAACGGCGGCCATCGTGGGGCAGGGTCTGATGGACCGGTTCGGGTGGCGGATGGGGCAGACGGTCACCCTACAGGGGACGATATTCCCCGGTGACTGGGACTTCACGATTCGGGGCGTGTACGTGCCGGACGATCCGAGCTTTGGCGACGAGAGCTTCTTCTTCCATTACGACTATCTCCTCGAGCGCACCAACCGGCAGATCACCCCCGGGTGGTTCATCTTGCAGCTGGGAAACCCCGACGCCGCCGCGGCGGTGTCCGCAGAGGTCGATGCGCTGTTCGAGAACTCGAGCTCGCCCACTACCACTGAGACCGAGAAAGCGTTCAACGCCGGATTCGTGACCATGTGGGGGAATGTGTCGTTTCTGGTGCGCGCCATTGGAACCGCCGTCTTCTTTGCCATCCTGCTCTTGGCGGCCAACACCATGATGATGGCCGCCCGCGAGCGTATAGGCGAAGTGGCGGTCCTCAAGACGTTGGGGTTTTCCAACGGGCTTCTCTCGGGTCTCGTCATGACGGAAGCTGTCACGATCTCGCTGCTCGGCGGCGTGGTCGGCATCCTTGGTGCGCGGGCCGTTCTGAGCCGGTCCGAAATGATCTCGTCGATCATTCCGGGCTACGCCATCGAGTGGAGCACGGTGGCGTTGGGGCTGGGTGTTGCCGCGCTCCTGGGCTTGGCCAGCGGACTGGTGCCGGCGATCCAAGCCGGCCGGTTGTCCGTGGTCGACGCCTTCCGCCGGGTCGCGTAGGAGGGGCCGTGAAGATCCCGCTCGTCTACAACCTCAGAAGCCTGCGGCAGCGTCCGGTGTCGACGCTGACCACTGCCGTTGGCATGGCCCTCGTCGTCGCGGTCTTCGTCGCCATGATGGCTCTATCGAACGGATTCGAAGCCGCGCTCGTGAGCACGGGATCGCAGGACAACGTGATGGTCCTGCGCAAAGGGGCGAATGCCGAAATGAGCAGCGCCTTGAGCCGGGAGGCAGCGAATATCGTGGCGGCGTCCCCGTTTGTGGCCCGGGATCCCACGGGGCAGTCCCTGGTGAGTCCGGAGACGTTTGTCGTCATCAGTGCCCATCGTGTGACCGGGGAGCTCGCCAATGTCGTCGTACGCGGTGTTGGTCCCCGCGCGCGGGACGTGCGCCAAAGTGTTCGGGTCGTCGAAGGCCGATGGTTCAGTTCGGGCGCGTCCGAAATCGTGGTTGGAGAGACGCTCTCGCGGCGCTTCGCCAATACCGGGATTGGAGACACCTTTCGGTTCGCCGGTCGGGACTGGACGGTGGTGGGTCGATTCACCGCCGATGGGTCCGCATTCGAATCGGAGATCTGGGGCGAGAACGAGCAATTCATGCCGGTCTTCCGGGGCCAGGTGTTTCAGTCGATCACGTTCCGCCTCCAAGACTCCGGGGCGTTCGAGGGCGTCAAGGAGACGCTCGAAGACGATCCCCGGCTCTACGTCGACGCGTTTCGCGAGCAGCGATTCTGGGAGAACCAGGCTGGGCTCTTGGGTGGGATCCTCCGGTTCCTGGCCATCTTCATCTCGAGCGTGATGGCGATCGGGGCCGTCTTTGGTGCCGTGAACACGATGTATGCCGCGGTCGCCGCCCGATCACCGGAGATCGGGGTGCTGCTGACTCTGGGGTTCAGACCCAGGAACGTCCTGACCTCGTTTCTCGTGGAAGCCGTCCTCATCGCGCTGCTGGGCGGTGTCATTGGTTGCCTGCTCACGCTCCCCATCAACGGGCTCGTGACGAGCACGACGAACTGGAACTCCTTTAGCGAGTTAGCGTTTGCCTTCCGAGTGACCCCAGGACTGTTCGTCCAGGGTCTCATCTTCGCGGCGGTCATGGGCACGCTGGGCGGGATCCTTCCGGCCTGGCGGGCCGCCCGGCAGCCGGTGGCGACGGCACTCCGGGAGGCATGAAGGTCGTTTGTGATCCGCATCACACTTCTGCTGCGGCACATCTTGCTACTATTTGACAGCGGGAACGGTTACGGTCCCGAGCCCTACAGCCGATCGTCTTCTTATAAGGAAGGGAATCGTGGTGGCGCGTTGCCCGGCGGATCGGGCGCGTCGTGCACGCGGCGAGCACACCGATGACGATTCAGCGACTCACGCATCCACGGCTCATGATTGCCCCGGCGGTCGGTCAGTCCATCAGGCTGATTGAGTCGACCGTTCGGCAAGCATTTGCGAGCGTCGGAGTGGTGATCTCCTTTGTCTCTCCCCTGATTTGGCTGGTGGGTTGGGTTGTGCTCATCGTGACCGCCGTCAAGACCGGCCGTTGGTTCTAGCGGCACGGACGGAAGGAAGAAAGCGCCCCGGGTCTCGGCCCGGGGCGCTTTTCGTTGGCACGCTTACGCCCTCCATGCGTCAATCTACGTCGCCCGCCCCCACATCGTGCTCCTGCAGTGCTTGGAGGAACTCTTGTGACTTCCGGCGGCGGCGTTCCGTCTCTGCCGCATCGACCTCCGCTGCGAGCCAGTCCGGCTCACCACCGTCATCGATGGGAACCCGCAACACCATAGACTCGGCGATGCCCTTCTTGAAGCGCCGCAGCGGAATGGACGCCGCTCGGCCCTCCTCGTCGACGACGATCGCTGTCTGCGCACTGATACGGTCAACGGCGTAGTAGCGTTCGGCCATTCACCACCCTCGGATTGGCTGGATCCGGACCTGGTGCCCGCACGATCTTTGGCCCATAAGGTTGCCGAGTTCCGGGCTGAAAGGCAACGGGCCTGGAAGGGCAGACCGCGATGGGCAGAAGGCAGAAGGCGAGGGCAAACGCAGCGAGCGGCACGGACGTGCGGCGAATTCAGCAATCCGATGTGAGAACTGGTGATCCGAGTGGGGGGCACAGAGGTGGACGAGGGCAGAGGTAGGAGGATCAGGGCGAGCTCGCCGCCTCAGCCTTCCACCCTCTGCCCCCGATTGTTACGGTGCGCCGTGGCAGGTCTCTCCGAAGCTGGAGTCGAGCGGCGAGCTGCTGGCATTGGGAGCGCCGAGGAACTCCCAATCGTAGCTATTCTGGTGGAGCTGGAGCTTGAGGATGCCCCAGGTGTTGTCGATCCGCACCTGGCTGTTCGGCTGAATCTGTCCTGGGCTGATGGTGCGCAGCGGTGAGCCGCCCGTCCCGACGATGAACTGGCGGATGCCGAAAACCGGATCGGCAACGCCGCTCGGATTCTGTCGGGCGTAGCGCTCGTAGAAGTGGCCGTCCCCGTTCAACACCAGTTCCACACCCGCGCTGTAGAGGGCATCCCAGACCGCTTGGAGATTGGCGTCGCCCGGGGCGGTTTGCGGCCCCGAGCTGTACCTCGGCGAGTGCCAGTAAGCCAGGGTGCACAACTTCTGCGTTGTCGCGAGCTCGTTCTGGAGCCAGGTCAACTGAGCCGACCCCGCGCCGATGGCGATCTCGCTGTTGAGGACGATGACACGCCAGGCTCCGAGGTTGTAGGCGTAGTATCCCTGTCCGCGCGCCCCGGCAGGCAGGCCATCGCCATCCGGGTCCCAGTAGTCCCAGTAGGGGCTCGCCTGCGGATTCACGTCGTACTCGTGATTCCCGATCGTGGGCCGGGTCCGGTCGCGGTGCCGACCCCACGTCGGATGGTACAGGGTGTTGAACTGTGCGGCCGTTCCCGACGGCACGTGATCTCCCAGCGTGAAGATCGTGGCAGCGGCCCCGATTTGGTCGAGCATGGCCGCCGTCTGAGAGGCCCCGGTGGTGTCCCCGGCCGCCCCAATGATGTCACCCGCACCGAGCATGACCTGCTCAAAGGCGAGGCACCGCACTTCCATGGCGTAACTCGTGGTCGTGTTGTAGGCCACGGTGGCCGTCTGGGGATTGCCGCCAAGGACATTGCAGTTGTCCTGCCGGCCCGAGATAGCAATGCTATGTTGGCCCACCGCCAGATTCGTGAACGTCACCGTCTGATTGGTCCCGCTCGGTTGCGTGGTCGAGCCGTCCACGGTCACGCTATAACCGTCCGGATCCAGGTCCGTTCCGGTGGTGGTGATCACCACGTTCAGGGTCCCCTCGTATGGCACGCACGTGACGGTCCAGCTGTGCGATCCCGTGCCGTTGGCTGGGACGGTGGCGGTGGCCGGATTGGCGCCGCCCACCGTACAGTTGGCGCGGGCGCCGCTCAGCTGCACCGAGTGATTCCCGTCGTCCAGATCGACGAACGTGACGGTGCCGTTGATGCCGATGGCCTGACTCTGCGAGCCGTCCACGGTGACCGTGTAGCCATCCGGATCAAGGCTGTCGCCAAGAGTCGTTACGCTCACGTCGAGGTTCCCCAGGAGGGGCGCGCACGTAATGGAAAACGTCGTCGAGGCCGTACCGGCATACGGGACGCTCACCGTCCGCGGATTGGAGCCCGAGACCGTGCAGTTGTTGTCCAGTCCGGTGAGCTCCACGGTGTGGCTCGCCTCGTCGAGCCCGGTGAACAGCAACGTGTCCGCGAGACCGATGGCGCTCGGGGTACCGGCATCCACGGTCACCGCGTAGCCGTTGGGATCCAGGTCGGTTCCACTCGTCGTCGTGATGATCCGAAGGTCGCCGAGGCGCTCGACGCAGTTCACGGTGAAGGTAGTCGTTGCGGTGCCGCTGAACGGCACGGTGACGGTCACGGGGTTGGTGCTGGTGACCGTGCAGTTCCCCTCGAGTCCCGTGAGCTGCACGCTGTGAGCGCCCTCATCCAAGCCGGCAAAGCTGACGGTCCCATTGGCGAGGATCGCTTGTGGTGTGCCACCGTCGACAGCCACCGAGTAGCCGTCGGGGTCGATGTCGACGCCGGTCGACACCGTCGTCACGTCGAGATTCCCCGTGCGGTTCACGCAGTTGACGTCGAAGCTCGTGGTCGCGGTGGCGTTGAACGGCACGTTCGCGGTGACCGGGTTGGTGCTGGTCACGCTGCAGTTGCCCGCCAGCCCCGTCAGCTCGACGCTGTGGTTGCCTTCCGTGAGCCCCTGGAAGGTGGTGGTGGCATTGATCGCGACACTCTGACTGACCGAGCCATCGACGGTCACCGTGTACCCATCGGGGTCGAGGTCGGTACCCGTGGTGCGAGTCGTCACTCCTAGATTGCCAAGGCGCTGCGTACACGTCAGATCGAACGTGGACGTCCCCGTTCCCTGGAATGGCACGTTCGCCTGTCGGGGGTTGATCCCTGAGAGGGTGCAGTTTCCGGCAATGCCGGTGAGAGTGATCGTATGCAGCCCCTCGGCGAGCCCGGTGAACGTCACGGAACCGTTGGTTGCGATCGTTTGATTCTGCGCGCCGTCCACCGAGACGGTGTATCCGTTGGGATCCAGATCCACGCCGGTGGTGTTCGTCGTCACCGTGAGATCACCGGTGCGGTCGGAGCAGGTCACACTGAAGCTCGTAGCGGCGGACCCGTTGAAGGGGACCGTCACCGTGTCTGGGTTCGCGCTCGTCACGGTGCAGTTGTTGATGACACCGGTCAGCTGGACGGCGTGATCTCCTTCGGTGAGGCCCGTGAAGGTGACGGTTGCGTTGATACCGATGGATCGACTCTGGGTCCCGTCGACGGTGATGGTGTAACCGTCCGGGTCCAGGTCGTCCCCCGTGGTGGCCGTCGTGACGTCGAGCGTTCCGGTTCGCGCGGCGCAGTTCACCGTGAACGTGGCGGTCCCTGTCGCAGCAAACGGAACCGAGGCCGTTTGCGGGTTGCTGCCGCTCACCGTGCAATTGCCGGCCAAGCCGGTGAGCTCGACCGAGTGGTTGCCTTCCGCAAGGCCGGTAAAGGTGACCGATCCATTGGTGGCCACGGTCTGCGTCAGCGTCCCGTCCACGGTCACCGAGTATCCGTCGGGATCCTGGTCGCTTCCGGTGGTTGTCACGGTGACGGACAGGTCGCCAAGGCGGTCCGAGCAGGCCACCGCGAAGCTCGTCGAGGCCGTACCGCTGTAGGGCACGGTCACGGTCACCGGGTTCGCGCCACTGACGCTGCAGTTTCCAGCCAAACCGGTGAGCTCGACGCTGCGATTGCCTTCCGCCACGCCGGTGATCGTCACCGTGCCGTTGATCCCGATGGTCTGGCTTTGACTCCCATCGATCACGACCGTGTACCCGTCCGGATCTGGGTCGGTGCCGGTTGTCGCGGTGGACACGTCGAGGCTCCCGACGCGGGGGATGCACTGCACGGCGAACGTGGCGGACCCCGATCCGCCCGGTGGCACATCGGCGCTCACCGGATTGGCGCTGGTCACGGAGCAGTTCTCCGCCACGCCGGACAGCTCGACGCTATGCGTCCCGTCGTCCAGGTCGGCAAACACGGCGGTCCCGTTGGTCGTCACGGACTGGCTCTGCACGCCGTCCAGCGTGACCACGTAGCCATCAGGGTCGAGATCGGTCCCCGTGGTCGCGACCGTTACGCTCAGCCCACCCTTCAGTGGAACGCACTGAACCGCGAATGTGAGGGTGGCCGTGCCACCAGGTGGCACATCGGCGTTGGCCGGGTTCGCGCCCGTGACGGCGCAGTTCCCCGCGATACCCGTGATCTCCACCGTATGCGGACCATCCGGGAGATCGGTGAACAAGACACTGCCATTGGCGTCGATGGCCTGACTCACGGCGGCCGCCGCCGCAGGTGCGGGGGCAGCGGTGGCGTCGGGGCGGATTGGCCGAGCACCGGCAGTCCCGGTGCGGCCTCGGAGGTTGGCATCGAAAGCGGTGGGATCGTCGTCGACCCGGTCGTCGGGCGCCGAGGTCGCTGACGGCGGGGACGGGCTGATCTGGGTGACGGTGACCATGTAGCCGTCCGGATCCAGATCCTCACCGGAAGTGGCCATGTCGACCTGGAGATCGCCCACGAACGTGGAGCAACTGACGTTCATGCGGGTCGTCCCGCCGGTCCCGTCCTGGATCACCACCGTGCGAGGGTGTTCGCCGAGGATCGTGCAGTTGCTTGCCACGCCGCTCAGGGCGACGGTGTGACTCCCCGCCGCAAGCCCGCCAATGGTGGCCGAGCCGTTGGCCGGAATGTCCCGGGTAATGGTCCCGTCGATGGTGGCGGTATAGCCGTCCGGATCGATGTCGTCACCGGACGTGACGATCTGAACGAAGAGCGCAAACCGCGGCTCACCCGGACCGGTCTGCCTTTCTCCCGCACAGCGGGCCACGAGCACGGACAGGGCGATGTAGCCGAAGGAACGCAAGAGCACGCCCCATAGGCGCCGAAGACGGGGGCGGGCATCCCTCGGTTCTGGAGTCGTTGCAGCCTTCACGATGTCAGGGCGCTTTCGAAGGGGTTCCCATTTTTTAAGTGATTACGCGCCTGACACGATTGGAAAAAGCGTACCCGATTAGGATAAGTCTCTGTGCCGGCTACGCTTGACCCCTTGGAGAGCCGTCTCGACCCGGTGTCTGATCGTTGCAGGATTGCAACAAGGGGAGGTACCGACTGTGGGGTTTTGTCCTTCTGGCCGTCGATGTGCCATGCGCTCAGGCTGATCGCAAGCGGCGCTCCGCGGAGTAGGGGAAGACGTCGGGGACGTCGTCGGCAGCGTGGCGCTCCTGCAGGCGCTGCCAGAACGCGGGATGGAAGAGACAGGAATGCGTCTCGAGGAAGAGGCGACGGAGCGCACCGCCCAGGCTCAAGAATCGAGACAGCTCCTCGGGAAACACGTCGTGGGGGTTCACGTGGAACCAGGGTTCGGCCGCCATCTCGTCTTCGGGGTACCGGGGCTCTGGGAGGTCTCGGAAGGTGCACTCGCTGAGGAGGCACAGTTCGTCGTAGTCGTAGAAGATGACGCGTCCGTGGCGCGTCACGCCGAAGTTCTTGAGCAAGAGGTCACCGGGAAACACGTTGGTCATCGCGAGATCGCGAATGGCTTGACCGTAGTCGAGGACCGCGCGGCGAGCGCTCTCGGGATCGGCATCCCGCAGGTAGAGATCGAGCGGTCGGACCCGCCGTTCGGTGTAAAGGTGCGAAATCACGACGCGATTGCCTTCGAGCCGCACGGTGTGCGAGGCTCCCGACAGGAGTTCATCGAGGAGCTCGGGTGAGAAGCGTTGGCGGTCAAAGGTCAGGTGTTCGAACTCCTGGGCGTCCACGAGACGGCCGGCGCGGTCGTGTTCGAAGACCAAGCGATACCGGCGACGCACCTGGTCGCGTGTGGTCTGCTTGGGGTAGGCGAAACGATCGCGAATGACCTTGAAGACGACGTCGTGCGACGCCATGGTGAAGACGATCATCACGAGGCCGCGTGTTCCCGGAGCGACGACGAAGTGGTCGTCCGAACGCGCCAGGCGGCGGCGGAGGTTGCGGTAGAACTCCGTTTTCCCGTGTTTATTATGGCCCAGCGCAGTGTAGAGCTCCGCAACGGGCTTCAGCGGCATGAGGGATCGGAGAAACTGGATGGTCTCTGCGGCTGATCGTACGTCTGCATGAAAATACGAACGCGTGAAGCTGAAGGCGATGCTGACGTCTTCTTCGGTGAGGAGGGCGGCATCCACGGCGATGCGGTCGTCGGTATGGGTGAGTGCGAGCACCATCGGCATGACACGGTTACCGCCGCGCACCCGTCCCACGAGGTACGCTGCTTTCCGCCGGTAGAACACGGCGTCCAGCACGTCGATGGCTTCGAACGGGACGGGAGCCACCCCGGCGGCCCACCGTGAGACGATCCGTTTCGCCACCAAGTGTGCGTCCTCCTCGAGATCCCGGTAGGGCACGGCAAAAGAGTGATGTTCCAGGATGGACCGGACGACGTCGCGCGGTGAATCTTCCACCACGTACGTGCGATACGGCCGGTCACCGATACCCACAAGCACACGCTCGAATTCGAAGTCCACGTACTCGATGGCCGGGTTGACCCCAACGGTGGTGAAGATCCGACGGGTGACGGAGTTGAAGAACGTCTCGGCCAGCTCCATGCTCGGGTCGCCGGCGATCTGCTCGGAGTAGTGGTCTCGCATTTGGGCCCAGACCGCCGCATCCCGTTCCCGCTCACCCAATAGCGCCTGGATCTCCGCAATCAACGGATCCAGGACCTGTCCGTAGAGTGTCAGGCGTTCACGGGCATCGGCCTGCATCCCGCGCCAGTCTCGGTTCTCGAACCGTGTCTTGGCACGCCGCGTGATCTCTCGAAAGCGCTGGGAATACTCCTCGTATCCGCGCAACATGACGCTGGCGCCCGCAGACGCGTCGATCCCGGCGGGGTAGGGGTCCTTCGAGTGCGCGCGGATGGGGGCTGTCACCGGAGCCGGCCTTTCGCAGATGCTCGCGTTGGGCCGAATCAGGAAGCAAGGCCTGTGCCCCCCGCCATCCCGGGTCGGGTGCCCGGCCCCGGGGGGAGGCATGGGCGGTGGAGCTACCGATCTGTCGAGAGCAGCTCCTGGGCTCGATCGAGCGCCTGGCGAAGCCGGTCCAGCGCCTTAGCGGTCCGCTCCATCTGGGCGTTCACGTCGTCCCATTGGCGTTGCTCGATGGCTTCCCGAATCCCGGGGAGCGTCTTGACGCCATATCCGGTGTAGTAGCCGGGCGCGTAGATCGTATGTCGGAACCACGGCCGGCGGGGGAGTCCGTCATCCGCCGACAGCATGCGTTCGGTGGAGATGAGGATCCGGTTCAGCCGCTGCGCGTCCTGGGACCGCACGCTGCCGTCAGCCATCGCCCTGGCGAGCGCCCGGTCGTACTGTTCCGCCGTTCGCTGCAGCGCCGCCTGCGCATTCTGCAGTGGGGCGAAGTTGAGAAAGGGCACGGGCTCCTTGGGCTCCGGAGGCACATAGGTCTCCGTGGGGTCTGCCGCCAGCACATACGCACGCTCTGCCACCAGCGCATTCTCCCGTCGTGTCTGTTCGCGCATCTCGTGCGCCAGATCCATCACCTCCCCGACGTAGCGGTCCACGTGACCGGCCAGATTACCGAACCGGAACGGCAACACGTCTGCGTTGGCCAAGCGTAGCGTGATGCGACCCGTGGTCTGGGCGAGCGTCACGCCATACGTGAAGCCGGGATCCCGAAATCGCGAGTAGTGATCGAACGAGTCGAAGACCGAATGGTAGGAGCCGCCGTCGCCCTCACCGCCGTAACTGATGTTGAGGGAGGCAATGCCAAGATGCTGGAGGAATGGGGTGTAGTCCGATCCCGATCCCAGCGGCGCGATCGGGACATCGCCGCTCGGTCCCGGCACCGTATCTCCGTGAATGCGCCGCCGAGCGATGAGGCGTTCGGCGACGCTGACCTTCGTCTGTGGATCGACGACGTCGCTCGCAACTTCGTTGACGATCCGCTCGAGGCTATGGGAGCCCCCGGCGGACAAGAACCCCCGACTACTGCCGTCGGTGTTGATGTAGGCGACCGCCTTCTCACGGAGTTCCCGGGCATGGTGTTCCGCCCACTCCGTGGAGCCCAGGAGCCCTGGCTCCTCCGCGTCCCAACCGGCGTAGATGATCGTACGCTTGGGGCGCCAGCCTGACTTGGCGAGCAGACCAATGGCCCGAGCCTCAGCCAGCAGCGACACCATACCGCTCAGTGGGTCGGCGGCGCCGAATACCCAGGCATCGTGATGGTTCCCCCGCAGGACCCATTGATCGGGATCCTGGGCGCCGTCGAGCCGCGCGATCACATCGTATGCCGGCTGCAGGTCCCAGTGGAACTCGAGTTGTAGGTGCACCGCTGCGGGCCCGGGTCCGAGGTGATACGTGATCGGTAAGGCCCCCCGCCATGACGGCGGTGCCACGGGGCCCGCGATGGCCTCGAGGAGGGGCTTGGCGTCTGCGTACGAGATAGGGAGGACGGGAATCTTCATCACCGTGGGAGATTCCGCGGGCGTCATGCGTGCGGCATCGCGCGTTGCACCGACGAACGGCGTCAGCGGATCGCCAGGAAACGTGGGCATATCCGCCACGGAGCCGCGCTGAGCGCCGTGCTCCATGCGCCACGGTCCGCCGGGATACACCTCGCCCTGCCAATATCCGTCGTCCAGTGGGTCGGAGTAGAGAATGCAGCCGATGGCGCCGTGTTCCGCGGCCACCTTGGGCTTGATTCCTCGCCATGATCCTCCGTAGCGGGCGATGACGATCTTCCCTTCGACGCTGATGCCGCGGCGCGCCAGCTCTTCGTAGTCTGCGGGAACCCCATAGTTCACGTACACCAGCTCACCGGTGACATCGCCATCGGCGGAGTACGCGTTGTACGGTGGGAGCCGACCATCGGTGATGCGCGAGGTCGCGTCGCGCTCGAGAGCCGGCTCGGCCAGCTGTGGCGCGAACCGGTACGGCTCCACCATTTCCAGCAGTCGGGTCTTGGGCGTCGGAAACAGGACGTGGAAAGTGTCAATGCGTACTTGATACCCCCATTCCCGAAACTGAGACGCCATCCACTCGGCGTTTCGTTTCGTGTGGGGCGCGCCCACATGATTGGGGCCTGACGACATCTCCTTGTTCCAGTCACGGAGCAGCCGGGCATCCAGGTAGGAGTCGAAGCGGGCTTCCAGTGCGCGTTGCGCAACCGTGCCCTCTGCCGTGAATCCGAGGATGATCCCGTCGTTCAGGGTGCCGGGAGCGAAGGCGAGGAGGGTCGCGGCCGCCATGCCCGCGAACAGCGAACGGCGATGAGTCGATCTCATGAGCACTCCTCAAGAAACTCGGGTGAACGCAGGGACCCCGTAACGGGCAGCATGGCAAGGCGGAACGCCGACGGGCAATATAGAGGTGAGCGG
The DNA here is from genome assembly GCA_041615815.1 of Gemmatimonadales bacterium. GTDB lineage: Bacteria > Gemmatimonadota > Gemmatimonadetes > Gemmatimonadales > GWC2-71-9 > JBDHDH01. The sequence goes on from JBFJCP010000004.1 coordinate 107,998, forward strand.
TGGCAAGCGCAGCCGTGGACCGGTGCTCCGAGCCGGCTTGAAACTCAGCCGCGCTGGACCCACTCCCGCGCCAGCTGGATTACCCGATCCACGTCGTCATCGTTGTTGTACAGGTGCAGCGAGAAGCGCAGGACTCCGCGGCGGATCGAGAAGCGAACGCCCTTGGATCGGAGAAACTCGTACAGACGGTTCATGGCCGGATCGTCGGCGGAGTCGTGGCGTCCGCCGCCACTCGTGCCGACGGCGACAATGTGTCCCAAGTGCAGTCCGGGGGCTCCGCCGCATACGGGGAGATCCAAGGCGCGGAGACCGGTCGCCAATCGATTCGCGAGTTGCCGAACGTGTGTGTCGATGTGTTTCGATCCGAGGTCCAGTAGCAACCCGAGAGACGCGTCGATCGCCACGGCCCCGAGGTAGTTGTAGTTTCCGAGGTCGAAGCGGCGGGCACCGGCAGCCAGCACCAACTCGCTGGCGTTCATGGCGGTCTCGTGGGCGTCACGGCCCAGGTCGACCCCAAACCGGGCCAGATAGGCAGGGCTGACCCGGTCGATGGCCTCCCGCCTCACGTAGAGAAACCCCATGCCGTAGAACGCCAGCAGCCCTTTCTGCGTGGCGGCCGCGAGTCCGTGAGCCCCGAGGGTGCGAACATCGGTGTGGAGCACGCCCACGGATTGGGCCGCGTCCAGCAAGAGAAACGCGCCACGATCCTCGCATGCCCGAGCGACGGGAGCGATATCGGTGATGAAGCCTGGCGAAAACGAGACGGTGGGAAGGGTGACGAGACGAGTTCTGCCATCCATGGCTGCCAGCATTCCTTCGACTGGAAGCCTGCCGTCCACCGTGGGCACCGCTCGGACCTCGACTCCGAGTCGTCGTTTGAGGTTCAGCCAGGGATAGACGTTGTTGGGGTGTTCGATCTCGGGACAGAAGACGAGGTTGTCGCCGGGTTTCCACGTCAGACCGGCCGCCACGATATTCAGTCCTTCCGAGGTGTTCTTGGTGATGGCAATCTCGTCCGCGCTCGCACCGATGAGTGACGCAAGACGGTGTCGGGCGCGCTCGACGGTGTCGAAGGCCGCCCGCTTATTCTCGGCGCCGGCTATCCGTTCCTCCAAGTACCGATCGACGGCGCCTTTCGTATCCGTCGACAACAGGCCACGAACCGACACGTCCATGTAGATGCCCTGTTCGGCGCCAGGAAAGAGCTGCCGCGCACGCACAAAACGCGCCTCGCTCATGACCAACCCTCCGAATGCGCCACGATGGTCGTTCCAACCAAGTCACCCATGACGTTGATGGTCGTATTCCCCATGTCGATCAACCGATAGATGCCGCCGACGATTGCGGCGATCTCGAGTGGTAGATTGAACGCCTCCACGAAAATGAGCGCAATCACCAGCCCACCTCCCGGAATGCCCCCTGAGCCCTCGGACAGAAGCAATCCTACTAGGATGATTGTCAATTGCGACGCGAGGCTGAACTCGATCCCAGCTGCTTGTGCGGTGAACAACAGTACCCCCGAGAGCATGATGGCCGTTCCGTCCTTATTGATCTGTGCGCCCAACGGAAGCGTGAAGGTGTAGATGCTGCGAGGGAGATGGAGGCGCTCTTCGGCCATCTCGAAGGCCACGACCAGGCTGGCCAAGCTGCTACACGTTGCAGCGGTCGTGGCGTAGAGCGGCCCCGTCCGGCGGAGAAACGACAATGGCGATCGTTTCGTCACCCCGGCGAGGAGCGTCAAATAGATCACGACCATCGCGAGCTGTGCGCCATACACTCCTCCCAAGAAGAGGGCCAGTGGGCCAAAGAGTTGAGCCCCGTAGAGTCCCACGGTGCTCGCGGCCAACGCACCAATTCCCAGCGGCGCGGTGTAGAGGATCAGGTCCACTAGTTTGCGCAAAACCTCCGCCAAGAGTGCAAACGTTTGTTGCAGCGGCTCCCGTTTGTCCGTGGGCAGAAGCACGGTGGCGATACCGAGCATCACGGCGAAGACGACGATCTGTGCCACCTGACCACTGCTGAAGGCGTGAAACACGTTCTCCGGAATGAGATCGACGAACACGTCCGTGACTCTTGGAACCTGACCGAAGCTCTCGTCCACCGGCTCCGTGAGCTGCATCCCAACGCCCGGGCGGAGCAAGTGCATGGCGGTAAGGCCCAAGGTCAACGCGATCGTCGTGGTCACCAGATAGTAGAGGACGATCTTTCCGCCAATGCGACCCAGCATCTTGACGTCCGTCAGGCTGGTCATGCCCGCCAGGAGATTGAAAAAGACCAGCGGGATAGCCGCCATCAGCAGCAAGCGAATGAACAGATCACCGACGGGTTGGACGATTTGCGCCCGCTCGCCGACGATGATGCCGGCGATGACACCCACGGCCATGAACAGCAGGATCTTGACCCCTAGCGAGAGGCGGCGGTACCGCTCCCAGAGTTTCCCGGCTGCTGTCGGGTTGGTCACGTTTGCGCGGTCGGTGCAGCAGGCATGGGACCCGTAGTGTGCGTGCGAGATGTTCCCCGCGCCAGCGGTCGGTCCCGAAGGCCGTCATCCGCGGAGGGCGGTTGCGACGGCCCCGCGGTCTTTGGCTCGCGCTCCGTCCCGAGCATGTTGTTTCGCGGGTGGCCGCGGTCGTGGCGGCCCACTAGATTCGCAACGAGTCCACCGCGTGACTCGTTCTTCTCTGACCTCTCAACTGCCGTTGGGGCCTTCATGCGAGTATCGATCGTTACACTCGCCATCGCGACCGTCGTCGTTCCGTGCTCTTCGCGTGGGGTGACCCTCGCGCAGGAGCACCGGCACCAGACCGCCAAAACCGTGGCACGCGCTCTGGTTGGTGAGGGATAGCGTCACCCATGAACCAGCCGGGCGCGGGATCGGCCAAGTACTTCGAGCTCTACACGCAGTCGCACCGTCAGGCCTGGGACCCGCTCGCCATCGAGTTGGCTCAGGATCGGCGCGACTGGGAGCGGATCCAGCAGGAGCATGCTGTTGAGGCCTACGGCGAGCAGATCCATCGCCTCTGTTCGCTGTTCTTCGAAGGTGAAGAATCGGTGGCCAAGACGCTCGCTCCGTACCTCTCCGCCGTCGAGCGGGCAGGGCTGGGCTCGGACAAAGCACTATGTCTGGCGTCTCAGCTGTACGAGGAAGCGAGACACTACGTGTTTTTCGCTCGGTACTTCGCGGATGTCTTGGGTGATCTGGACACCAAGCGTCATCTCGCGCCCGCGCCCAAGTCGGTGCTCGTGGATGCGTTGACCGATATCAGTACCCGGCTGCGTCGAGAGGAAGATCCGGAGCGCCTCGAGGTTCTTCTCGTGGAGGGTGCGGTCCGCTACATGGGCATCGCGGAGGCCATGTTGGCACGGACGGGGTACCGTGGGGCCGAGGAGGCCCTGTTGACGCGAGGGTGGCTCCCGGGGCTCCAGCAGGGATTTCGCTTGATCCGGCGCGACGAGGGCCGGCACGTGTCCTTTGGAATTCACTTTTTGCAGGAGATAGTGGAGCGGCAGCCGTCGTATGGAGAGGTGGTCCAGTCGACCTTCCACGCCGCCCTCCCCGATGTGCTGGCCACCGTCAAGCAGTTCGACGGCGAGCACGCCCTGGTCGACTTGGATTCGCTGCTGCGATACGCGGTGGATGCCGGGCGACAGTTCATGACCGCGGCGGGGTTGGGGGATGATGAGGCGGCCATGCTCGACACGTTGCGGCTCTGATCTCTGGGGGACATCATGGCGCGGATGCTGGTTCGGTATCGGGTGAAGCCGGAAGCCGTTGCGGAGGTCAAGAAAGCGATTGTAGAGTTCGTGGACGCCATCCGCGAGCGCGAACCCGACACGATCTACGGCGCGTTCCTGGAGGAAGACGGCCGGTCATTCTTCCACCTGATGATATTCCCCGACCGCGAGCGGGAAGAGTCGCATCGCACGTCGGCGCACACCGAGAAGTTCGTGGCGGCGCTGTACCGCAACTGTGAAGTGGAGCCTGAGTTCCGAACGCTCGAGCTAGTGCGTTCGACCAAACCAGGCCGCGGGTTTCTCGGCATGGGCCAGTAGGGGGGCAAGCCAAACCTCAAGAGGGGGACCACCATGAGGTTGCAGGATGCGTTGCTGGGAGTAACCAAGGGTGCCCGAGGTTGGCTCAAGGCGTGGGCCAAGGATTTCACCGATGAGGAAGCCACCGAGGGCGGCACGGCTGGTCTCAACCCCATCGCCTGGCAACTGGGACACGTCGCCGCAACCCAGGACGATGTGTACTGTCTGTTCACGGGGGATCAGACCATCGTACCCAAGACCATTCGGGGGATATGTGGTACGGGGTGCCCGGCACCCACGGCCGAGACGACGTATCCACCGATCTCCGAGTTGTGGATGCTGCTGGAGCGAACGCAGGACCGGTTGATCGGGCTGATCAAACGATCATCGGAGGCGGATTTCGATCGCCCGCCACTCAAAGAGAACCCCTTCTTCCATTCGATGGGGCAAGCGATCTACGAGATCGCGCTGCATGAGAACTATCACGTGGGGACGGTAGCCGCGTTACGAAAGGCATTGGGCAAGACCGCGATCGCCTAGCGCGGCACCTCCACGGGCGCAGTCTCCAGGAGGTCGATCTACCGCACCCGTCCCCCGGTGGTGTACCATCCACACACTGATGGAGCTCGAACTCTCGTCACGGGACCGCGCCATGCTCGCGGGCGACCTCGGGCCCGCGTCGCGGCTGGCCATGCGCATTCTCGTCAGGATGGCAGCCATTTGGCGGGCCGCGTCGTTGTTGGACATCACCGGCGCCCACATCGACAGCGCGTTGTACGTAGGTGACGCCACCCTGGAGTATGCCGAGCACCTCGCCGAGCTCGGGGCCCGCGTCGCCGTCCCTACCACCCTCAATGTGAGTGGCGTGGATACCGCTGCATGGCAGGAGTGGGCTGTCCCACCCGATTGGGCAGCCAAGGCGCATCGCCAGATGGTGGCATACGAGGCCATGGGCTGCCGCAGTACCTGGACGTGCGCGCCCTACCAATCCGAACCGCGGCCGGCGTTCGGCGATCAGATCGCGTGGGGCGAATCCAGTGCCATCGTGTTTGCCAACTCGGTACTGGGCGCACGAACGGAGCGATACCCCGACCTCCTCGACATCTGCGCCGCCATCACCGGACGCGTTCCGGCCGTCGGCCTCCATCTCACCGAGCACCGAGCCGGAACGGTCCTCATCCGCCTCGCGGAGCTTTCGGAGCGTATTCAACAGGACGACGCCTTTTTTCCAGTGCTCGGCCATCTGGTGGGGAGCGCGGTGCAGGGTGGGGTGCCCGTCTTGGCAGGTCTGGCCACCCACCCCACCGAGGATCAGCTCAAGGCGCTGGGCGCGGCCATGGCCTCCTCAGGCGCCGTCGCCCTCTTTCATGTGGTTGGCGTAACCCCCGAGGCCACGACCCAGGCTGCCGCGTTCCACGGCATGGCGCCGCCGCGGGAAATCACGGTCTCGCTCGCCGATTTGCGGGATGCGCGCCGCGACTTGGACACGGCCCACGGAGCGAAACTGGACATGGTCGTGCTCGGCAGCCCCCATTTCTCGTTCACCGAATTCCAACGTCTTGCGGAGTTGGTGGCGGGGACCACCCGGCACCCAGCGGTGCGCGTGCTGATCACGACGGGTCGCGGCGTGAAGCTGATGGCGGAGCGCGCCGGATTGCTGGAGCCGTTGGAACGGTTTGGGGCGGAGCTCGCGGTGGATACGTGTATCCTCACCAGCCCAATGTTACCGGACCACGTCCGTGTGCTGATGACGAACTCGGCGAAGTACGCCTATTACACGCCAAGCCTCTTGGGCCGTCAGATGGCGTTCGGCGGACTTCGGGACTGTGTCCGGTCCGCCGTGGCGGGGCGCGTCGAGCACGACGAGGAGTCGTGGCGCGAATAGGGGGAGAGCCGGTGGTACCGGGCGAGGTGAGTGGGGAGCTCCTGGTGGGTCGGGCGCCCATCAGCTTTTGGGGCGGATACGACCCCGCCACGGGGACCATCATCGATCGACGTCACCCGTTGGCGGGTACCGTGGCGAGCGGACGCATTCTCGCCATCCCCGGGACGAGGGGCTCCAGCACGACAACCGCCATCCTGCTGGAAGCCATTCGGGCTGGCACGGCTCCCGCCGCGATCGTGACGGCGGGCGTCGATGGGTTCGTAGCTCTCGCCGCCATCGTGGCCGAGGAGCTCTTTGATCGGACCATCGCGGTGGTGGCGCTGGAGCCCACGGCGTTCGCGGCGCTCCCAGACTGCGGCCGGGCTCACGTGAGCTCCGACGGAACGATCGACCTGACCTAGCCCTCTGGACTCCGGCGTGCCGGCCGACAGGGAATCCACTGCCGCGGCTCCCCCGTTCGCGGGTCTGTGGGGAGGACGGAGCGGTCGCGCGGCACTCGTTCGGGATCTTCCGACGCCAGGTATGCCAGCATCGCCGCCAACGTCGCGTTGTTCTTGAGATCGTCGAAGATGATCTTGTCGTACGTATCGCGGTTGGTGTGCCAGGTGTATTGCCGGTAGTCGGGATAATGAGACTGAAGGCGAAATCCCGGAGCCCCGTGACAGAGGAAGGACACGTGATCGCTGCCGCCGAACTCCTGAGGTCCGGGGAAGTCCAGTTCGATGTGCCCGCTGATCTCCGGTGGAATCTGCGCGATCCATCGGGCCACGTTGCCCGCGGCTTTTCCCAATCCCTGCGTTTGGAGGTACTCGATCCGCCACGTGCCATTGTCCTGGTTGAAGAGCACCTGGAGGTTTTGCACGATTTCCGGATGATCCTCCGTGAATGCCCGGGATCCGATGAGGCCCAGCTCTTCACCACCCCAATGACCCACGAGGATGGTGCGCCGGGGGCGGGGGTAGGCGGTCCCGAGGAGGCGCATCGCCTCGAGCATCGTAATGGTACCGGTGCCGTTGTCCGTGGCCCCGGTGGCACCGTGCCAGGAGTCGAGATGCGCGGACAGCATGACGTACTCATTGGGAAGCTCGGTTCCGCGGAGCTCAGCAAGCACGTTGAACATTGGCACGGTACCCAGCAACTCGCTATCGGCGTGGATCCGAACGCGCGGCCCTTGATTGTTGCTGGTTAACCGGTAGAGCAGCCCGTAGTCTTCGCAGCTCAGATCGATCGATACCGCCTCTCTCGTATCGGCATCGAAAATCTTGTTGACACCCCAACCGGCGGACCATCGTGACGTGAGGATCCCCTGGGCGCCGGCGTCCTCCATCCGCCGATGGGCCTGCTGGGTACCTCCCAGCATATTGATTCGCGATCGCCAGGTCTCGCGTAGGCTGTCTCGAGTTTCGTCGAGTCGAGCCACGGTTTCAGCCGTCGCGAGCCGCTCGACGGCCTGTGGTTCGCGGCAGCTTGGCTGCGGTGCCGAGGCGAGCACGAACTTCCCGCGGACGCTGGCGAGCCAGGTGTCCGCCTCCTGGCGGGATCCGAGTGGCGGGATGACCGCGAGGTCCGCTTCGATAGGGCCGTCCGTTCCCGGGCTCCACGCGAGAAGCTCGGCTTCGAGTGTCTGGACGCGCGGCGCGACGAGGTCGACGTGCAGAATCCCTTGCCGCCAGCCCCGCCACGTGCCGTATTGCTCCTTACGAACTTGGATCCCCCAGCCGGAGTAGGTCCTGACCAGCCAATCGGTGGCTGCCTGGAAATTGGCGGTTCCGGAGAGGCGCGGCCCGATCGAGTCCATGAGGACCTGGGCGAGTTGCTCCGTCTGGGAGCGTTCCATCCCCTCGAGCCAGAGCTGCCGGATGACGGGGTCCTCGGTGCGGAACGTCTGCGCGCTGGTCGTGGCGGGCCACGAGACGACCGCGGCGATAACGATGGCCAGTGCCCCACGGAAAAGGCTTGGCATGCGACTATCCTCCCTGCTCGGTGGGTTCGTGAGTGGTGCAAAGCTACCAAGCGGAGGGGGCGGGGGGTACGCGTGACGGGAGGACCCCGGGGGGGTTGCCACAATAGATGTATATACATATACTAACCCCATGGTGCCTTCGCGATCTACCTCATCGCTCCCAACCCTCCCGTGCGCGTGTGCGAGCCTCCGACGTGCGACGCGGGCTGTCACCCAGCTCTACGATGCGAGACTCCGCGAGGTGGGTCTCCGCGCCACGCAGTTCACGTTGCTCCAGACCCTGCAGCGGGCCAAACGACTCACCCAGGGCGAATTGGGTACGCTCTTGGCGTTGGACTCCACGACGCTGTCACGCACGCTGGCACCGTTGGAGTCCAGGGGATGGATTCGGGCTCACGTTGGGGAGGATCGGCGTGAGCGCCACTGGACGCTCACGGCGCGGGGTCGGCAGGTGTACCAGGAGGGGCTTGCGGCGTGGGAGGGGGCGCAGAAGCGGTTGCGTGCGATCCTCGGGCCCAGGCGGTGGGAGCAACTGTTGACGCTGTCGACGGACGCGACGCTGGCCGCTCACCACGCGTAGCGGCTTCTTTGCCGGTGGAAACATGTATATACATCCAATCGGAGGCCCGATGCAGCTCGATGTGAAGCTCCCCATTTCGATCGCCATGAGCATGGTGTCGTTTGGACTGATCGCGCGATGGTATCTGTGGCCCTGGTTGCGCCGCGTGCCCCCGGCGGACGCGCTCACCCCCATTCTCTTGTTTCACTCCTTCCGCCACATCGGGCTCGCGTTTCTGGTGCCGGGGGTGACGGCGGTGACGTTGGATCCACGATTCGCTGGGCCCGCGGCCTATGGCGACCTCCTCGCCGCCGTCCTGGCTCTTGGCGCGGCGGTGATGCTTCGGGCAGGTTGGCCGGGTGCGCTCGGGCTCGTTTGGGTATTCAACCTGGAAGGCACCGTGGATTTGCTGCACGCGGTCTATCAAGGGTTCCGCCTCACGCCGGACGGTCATCTGGGAGCGACGTACTTCATCCCGGCGGTGGTGGTTCCCGCGCTGCTGGTCACGCACGCGGTCGTCTTCGTGCTCCTCGTTCGGTATGCCCGCGCGCGCGCGCGTCAGGCGCTCGATGCGCCGTCGGCTCAACCGGTGGCGTGAGCGGCCAGACGACAGCCCCTCACGGGGCAGCGCAGCGGAACCCGATCAAGATGTGGCGTGACGCGGGTGGGCGGCCGTGGCGAAACGCGCAGCGACAGGTTCCGGGCGCGTCGTCCCACGAGCAGCCTTTGAGCGTGGCGCGCCCGCCGCCGAAGTCGGAGCTCGTCCACTCGAACACGTTGCCGGCGAGATCGCGAACGCCGCGCGGCGTGGCGCCCGCGGGGTGCGCCGTCACCGGAGCGGTGAAGGTCGTGTCCACATGGGCAGCATCCGGCCGCCAGGCGTCGCCCCAGGGGAACCGCCGGCCCTCGGGCCCTCGGCACGTTGCTTCCCACTCCTCCTCCGTGGGGAGGCGTTTCCCCCGCCACGCGCAGTAGGCGCGCGCATCCTCATGAGTAACGAGCACCACCGGGTGCTCCAGCAGCGCCGAATCCGGACCGCCAGCGCGCCACAGGAACGGGGCAACCTCGGTGTACGGGTGCACCAGAAACCCCTGCGCCCGGTACTCGGTCTCGGAGATGAACGGGGGAGGACGCCGCGTGGCACGCACGAAGGCCGAGTAGGCGCGTTGGGTCACGGGGGTCCGGTCGATGCCGAACGCCGCGAGACGAACCGTGTAGGGCGTTCGTTCCCAGGCGTCGTACCAGCGCGCCTGTCCCACGTCCGGCGGCGACAGCTCGTAACCCGCCGCCCGCTCGGCCGCGTCGCTGCCCAGCCGATAGCTGCCCGCTGGGATCGGAACGGAGTCGGGTCCCACGGGCGCCGCCTCGCGCCCGCAGGCCGTGGCCGCCAAGCCGAGGAAGAATCCCAGCTGTACACGAGCCTTTCGCATCATGCCCCCTGATGCACGCCGGACCGTCCCGCCACTCACGGGAGCGCCGTGGCGAACGGCGTAATCGGTAGATAAGATTGGGAGCACAATTTGCGTTTTCCCCGTGAATCCTCTGGAGGAGGTCCTATGTCCAAGCGCGTACTGGCTGTCGCCCCTTTGGCGCTGGCACTTGCCCTGCCGCCGTCCACGGTGGCGCAGGAGGCTCAAGCGCCAACGATGTTCTACATCGTCCAAGATCAAGTGAAACCCCCGATGATCGCGGAGTACGAGACCGCGTCGAAGGCCTTCATCAAAGACCTCGCCGCCACCGCGGGGATCGAAGGCATCCAGTGGACGGCCGTGAGCGGGATGGAAGTGGGCTACATCTATGTGGTGCCGGTCAAGGATTTCGCCGACCTTGGGAAAGCATTCCAAAAGTGGGAAGGCGCCGGTGAGAAGATGGGTATGGCCAAGTGGCAAGAGCACATGGCCCGGAGCCAGGCGATGGTCGATCACACGGCCACCTCGATCCTGGCGCTGCGCAACGATCTGTCCTATATGCCAGAGACTGCCGCCTTCACCACGGAACGGCCCTATCGCCACTATGCCTGGTGGTACGTGATCCCGGGCAAGGAGCAGGCGATCGAGGCGGTGGCCAAGGAATTCGTCGATCTCTACAAGACCCGTAACATCCAGACGGGATGGCGCATCTACCAGCATGTGGTGGGTCCCGATCTTCCGATGTACCTCGTGGTGGAAACAGCCGAGAACGCGGCTGCGTTCGAGGCGCGTACTGCGAAGATCCGCGAGACGCTCGGCGAGGCCGGCATGCGTCTCGAACAGAAGGCCATGAAGTTAGCGCGCCGCGTCGAGATCAACGATGCGTGGATACGGCCGGATCTCTCGTTCCCACAGGAAACGCAGTACGGGCAGCGCCCATAACCGCTACCCGTCGACAAAACATTGCCGGCAAATAGGGCAGCCCCTTTGGGGCTGCCCTTCTTTGTCGTTCCGGTCGGTCCGTCGCTGCAGCCTTTCCCTCCGTCTATCCCGCTGTCTCACCAAATGAACGTGTGAGTGTACTTGATCAGAAGCACGCGCTGCTGTGAGGCGGGAAGCCGTGGACCGACCACGACGCTCCGCTCGGTGTTGAGCGTCTCGGTATAGACGATCCAAAGGTCTTGGCCTTCTCGGAAGTTGTAGCGCAGACGTGCATTGAGGTTGACGTCATCGTCAGCACTGTTGTACTGCAGAAACGTGGCGAGCGATAGATGAATGTCGAGCGCGGTCTGCACGCGGAGCCGGCCGAGGTGAACATCGAGTGCTTCGTCCCGATCGGGGAAGCGGATGGCATCGAATTGGTACTCCAGCCCAAGTTCGAGATGGCGAGAGGGATTCCAGGCTGGATTGAATCCCAGCGAGACTCGGCTGCCGTCGTAGAAGCTCCCGGCACTCACGGTGAAGCTGGGCCGGAGCCGGGCGGCGCGAGAGGCTTGGACCCGCAGCTCGCCTTCATGGAACCAATAGTTGCCGGGAAGGACGGGCGCACCGTCCGCCACATCGAACGTCTCCAGCACACTCTCGTAGCTGTTCTTGGCCGTCACCGTGATCTCCGCGCCGTTCTTGAGTTCCGTTTCAAGAGCAGGCTCGATGGATGCCGACTCCACGGTGCGGTCTGGGTTGCGGATGACGGTGTGGCCACGGTTCGCGATGCCCATGGTCCGAAACGGCGAGCGCGGCCCGGGGAACCACTGGTACTGCAGCCGATTCTGCAGTGACGTAAAGTCAGACCGCGTCTGGAAGCCCACGCCAGGGTCGTAGGATTCGCCTGAGCGGATGAATTCGGCGGAGTAGCTGAACCCGTTCTGGTCCCGCCGCTCCCACCGCGCGAGATAGAGGGCGGCGCTCGGGTCGCCGAACGTCGGGCCGGCCGACGCGGCGGTCTGCGCCCACTTGAGGATCAGGTACTCGTCTCCCACCACTCGGACACTGGCGTCCACGCCGGTGGCAACGTTGTAATCCCCGTCCTGCGTCACGCGGGTGGTGACCATGCCCCCGATGGTTGAAAAAGAATTGAACACCTGCCGTCGGAGACGCAGGACGCCGAAGTTCTCCGATGGGAGCCCCTGCGCGGACGCCGTCTGCATCGTGAGGAATCCGAGGTCGGTGTTGCCGGCGCGCCCCACGAGGCGAACGCCCCCCAAGAGGCGAATGGGCTCTTCGTCCACCAAGCCGATCCGCCGGCTGTGGAACAGCCGATCCCTTCCACCGGTGTTGAACTCGAAAATTGCCGAGCGCTCCTGGAAGAACTGGCGTTTCTCTGGGAAGAAGAGCGAAAACCGTGTCAGATTGACCTGCTGGTCGTCCACCTCGACCTGGGCGAAGTCCGTATTTACCGTGACGTCGAGGGCGAGGTTGTTGGTCGGGCTGTACCGCACGTCCAGCCCAATCTCTCGCGTCATGTCACGCTCGAACTCGTACTGGCTGGCCCCATCCTCGAGCTGGGCTACCCGATCCACCCCGCCCAACGCGTACGGGGTGACGTAGAGCGGCCGGTGGCCGTAGACCCCCTCGAGCACGATCCGTTGCGCCTGGGATGGCTTGGCAAAGGCCATGGCCCAGTTGGGGGGGATCGCGGGGAACAGTTGTCGCTCGTTCTTTCGCGCGATGAAGCGATAGAGAATCATTCCCATTTCCACCCGACCGTTCGAGTCCTGGAATCCCAGGCTCGAGAACGGAATCCGCATCTCCGCAAACCATCCATCGTCGTTGTGCGTGGTGGCGGCGTCCCAGAACGTGTTCCAGTCTGCGTTCATGGGCATCCCTCCTCGGAACTCAGCGTCGTTGGAGAGCGAACGGTCCGTGCGGGTACCGCCGGGGTTCACCACGAACCAGGATGCGGTCTCATAGTCATTGTACGTGTCCAAGACGATGGCGAGGAGGTCGTCGCCACTGTACTGATCGCGGTACAGCGTATTGGTGCGGATTCCCCGCGGATTCGAGTCGTAGAGCCGGCCGGACACGTAAAGATGGCTGTCGTTGTGCGCCACCCGGATCTCGCTTCGCTCGGTCACGTCGGCACCGAAGGTGGGCGTGAACATCGTCATGGGGAGGGGATCGATGCGGTCCCACGCCGCCTCGTCTGGCATCCCATCCAGCGTGATGGGATCGGACAGGCGAGGAATGACCATGGGTGCGGACTGCGCCGACCCATAGGACGGCGTCACGAGCATGAGCGCCACCGGCAAGCCGATGACCTGCCACCAGTGGCGCGATCGGGAGGGGAGAGGACGACCGATGGGCACGAGCGAATTATCACCCCTTCGCGAGGGAGGCGCTACGGGGACCTCGGTGAACCGGGGTTGACAGTGCCGATGTGGTAGTGTCACTTGAGCTTCCTTACACCATTTACCGGATCCGCGAGGTGCTCGGGACCGAGGCCCTCCGGAAGGGACCCGTCGCTCATGCGCCTGCTGCTCATCAACCCGCGGTTCCCCGAAAGCTTTTGGAGCTTCAAGTGGGCGATGGATCGGGTCCTGCCTGGACGCAAGACCGTGAATCCTCCGCTCGGACTCGCCACGCTGGCCGCGCTCTGTCCCCCCCATTGGGAAGTGAGCATCGTCGACGAGAACGTCGAGCCTATTCCGCTGAAGCCCGAGGTGGACATCGTGGGGATCTGCGGCATGGGCGTGCAGTTTCCTCGACAGAAAGAGCTCCTCGCCTACTACAAGCAACAAGGGTACTACGTCGTCGCGGGAGGCAGCTACGCGTCGCTCCTGCCCGAAGAGTACGAGTCTCAGGCGAACACCGTGGTGTCGGGAGAGGCCGAGCACATTTGGCCGCAGTTTTGCGTGGACTACGAGGCGGGACAGGCCCAACCGCTGTACCACGAAAAGGGTGAAGTGGATCTGGCCGATTCACCAGTCCCGCGGTTCGATCTCCTCCAGCTGGATCGCTATCAAGCGGTGAGTCTGCAATTTTCCCGCGGCTGCCCTTTCCGGTGCGAATTCTGCGACATCATCGTGATGTTCGGCCGCAAGCCGAGGACCAAGCCCTTCGAGCAGGTGGGGAAAGAGCTGGATACGCTCCGCGGTCTCGGAGTGCGGAAAGTCTTTTTCGTGGACGACAATCTCATTGGCAACAAACCGGTGGCCAAGCAACTCCTTCGGTACTTGGCGGAGTATCAACGGGAGCACCGCTACCGGTTCGAGTTCGGGACCGAGGCTTCGCTCAATCTCGCGCAGGATGCAGAGCTGCTCGACCTTTTCCGAAAGGCCAACTTCGGATGGGTGTTCATTGGCATCGAATCGCCGGACGAGGAGAGTCTCAAGGAGACGCTGAAGTTCCAGAATACCCGGCAGGACATCCTTACGTCGGTCCGGACCGTCTACCGACACGGGATCGACATCCTCGCCGGCTTCATCATCGGGTTCGATCACGACACGGTCGACACGTTCGAACGCCAGTACCAGTTCATCACGCAGTCGGGGATCCAAGCGTCGATGATCGGCCTGCTCCAAGCCACGCCCCGGACCCCACTGTACGACCGGCTCGCCAAAGACGGACGGCTCATCCCGCACGCCACGCATACGGATAATTCAAGGCTCGGCACCAACGTGATCCCCAAGGGCATGGCGTACGACGAGATGGTTGAAGGATACCGGACACTCCACTATCGACTCTTCTCGGATGCTGGGATCGCTGCCCGGATTCGGAACAAGCTGAAGTATCTTACGAACAAGGTGGCCGGCAACAGCTTTTCGGTGGCAGTGACGCTCGGCATCCTCTACCGCTTCATCGTCCGCGGGCTCCTCCCCGGAGGGCCCCGACGGCTCTACCACTTCCTGCGCTCGCTCCGGTGGACTCGGCCCAGCCTGCTGATCCAGGTGATTGACGATTGGGTGCTGGGCCTGGCGATGCGTGATTACATCGACCGGCACTTCCGGGGCGTCGAGGACTCAGCCTGGCAGCTGTTACGACAGCGAGTCCGAGCTATGGAGAAGGCGCTCAGACGCTACCGCGAGGCGGGGGCCCTGGAAGTCTCCCTGAGCGAGGTGCGAAGTGCGGCGACGGTGCTGTCGCTGCGAATGCGGGGTTGGCTCGATCGGCGTTTCTTTGCGCGGGCCGCCCGGCATCTCGAACAAGTGCTCCAAGACACGCGGTCGTCCGTCACGTTGCACATCGACCAGATTCACGTGGCGCAGGTCCACCACCTGCAACGGCTCTTGCGACGGCTTTCGCGCTATGGGGATCGGATCCGGATCACCGTGCACGAGACAGTTCGCGAGGTCGTCGAGGTCGACTCGTCGGTGTTCAACCTCTCGTTCGAGGCCTAGCGCTCGGCGCCCGGTACCTGCCCCCGGGCCAGATCGCGTATACCTCCATCATCAAGGTAGAGACGGTAGCGGGGTCACCCACTCGCCGGACCGATCGCGAACTCGTACATTGGGGCATCACTCACGCGGAGATACGGAATGGCCGTGACTCAGAAAACGAGCGTGCTGGCAGTTGCTGGCTCTTATTGGATCGGCGTGGTCCTCGTAGTGCTGATCGTGAGCGGCACCGCCTTTCCAGCGTTTCGCGATTTCGTGGCGTCGCTCAATCTGTTCAGCTATCTCGGTCTGTGGGTGTTGGCGTTGCTACCGGGCCTCATCATGATCGCCGTGTCCGGAGAGCTGACCAAAGCCTAGGGCTGGCGCCGAGATCACGCCCCCTTTAGGTTTCAGGCAGCGGGAAACCGGCTGCGAGACAGCGGTTCCCATTCCAGCGAACGTGACGGGGGCCTGGATTCAGCCAGGCCCTTTGTACATTGGAAACGCCACGCCGCCGGCGAGGAAGGCGGCAACCCAACGCGGGGGTCAGGATACCGCGGAGAACGCAGATGAGTCGGTTAGGACGGTACATGCCGGACTCCGATCCCATCGGCACAACACAAGGAGTTCGGTACATGCGTACCAAAGGAACCGTGAAGTGGTTCAACGACAGCAAGGGATTCGGCTTCATCACGCCGGCAGACGGCCAGGCCGATTGCTTCGTCCATCACAGTGCTATCTCTGGCGAAGGCTTCAAGTCGCTCCGAGAGGGTGAGCAGGTGGAGTTCGACGTCGTGGCGGGCAAGAAGGGCCCGGCGGCGGAGCATGTCGTTGTAGTCCAGTAACGGACGGCCGCCCTATCGGCGGTTCAAGGCGGTCGGGGTCACCCGGCCGCCTTCGTTTTTTCTGCAGTGGTGTTGAGGCCTTACGTGGCCCGCTCGGTCTGATTGCTCCCCGACACGATCCGTCCCACTCGCTGACCCCGCGATCCCGCCCCCACCAAACGGCCCACCCCAGGGGTTGATGGGAGCCTTCCCGCGCTCTTCAGCCGCGTCGTCACGTCGGCGGCTCTGCAACACTGTGTTGCCGGGTCGGCAGCGGTTCTGGATTGGGAGATGCGCCGCTGACGTCCCGGTGTCGTTGGGCGGCGTCCATCGTAGCGACTATGCGGCGCCGACGCCCTCAGCATTGCGGGTCGCCCAAGTCCGGTTGCTACCCGTAGTTGCCCCTGTCGCGGCGCGCGGGTCCGTTGGTGGCTTGGCGCGGTGTATCGCGCGTACCGCAGTAGCGATTGCCTCACCGGTCCCATTCTGTGCGCGCGAATCGTGCTGGCACACCTCGGGCCCGGGGTTTGCAGATAAAGCGCGCAAAGACACCATGTTATACCAACGCAACATCTCGATCCGTGAGAAGGGTATGACGGATCTCGAGGTCGCCCGAGAGTTGGTCCGCGAAGGGCTGACGGCGCTCCACCCAAAGAGTGGGCTGCCGAACTATTTTCGTGCGGAGCTCGCGTTTCGTGAGGCCGTCGCGTTGCTGCGCGGCACCGAGCAGGAGACCGGTCTCTTGCTCGTCGTGGCCTATGACAACCTTGCCTGGGCGTGTGACGCGCAGGGAAGGGAAGCCGATGCCGAGTCGTTCTATCTCCGCTCGCTCGCAGCGCAGCAAGCGGCCGATTGGCCACCTGTGGTCTGCGACGAGCTCACGCTCCTCAAGCTGTCCCAACTGTATGCCCGGCAAGGCAACCTCGAAATGCAACGCGCAACCCTCCGAAAGATGCGCTCACAGACCGAGTGCAGTTGTAAGCGTTCCGCCACGGCATTCGAGGGCAATCCCGATCTCGAACGGGTCGCCGGCCTCTTGAAGTAAGTCTCGCCACCACCGGCCCGGGCGGCGATCGCCGCTCACGCCGCCTTCCATCACCATTCCCGCCTGCACGGATCACGTCGCGTCGATCGGGTCCGACGAGGGCGCGCGTCGTTCTCGCTCGGCAGGGTGGCCCACGCCTTGCCCATACACATGGGTGGACACCCAACCATAGGGGCTGACGTTGCCGCAGAACAACAACCCGAATCCCGCGCCGCTCGCCGAAGCCGAGCGACTCATCCGTGCCGGGCGCGCCCTCCTGGCTTGGGCGGGGGAGGGGACGCGTCACGGTAACTATGCCGAGGCCGAACGGTGTTTCCACCGGGCCCTAGACATCCTGCGGGAGTCGGTGGGTGACGGGCATCCACAGCTGGCCCTCGTGTGGGATCGCTTGGCCGTGCTCTATGAGGAATTGGGTGACAGCGAGGAGGCGGAGACCTGCTACCTCCGCTCCCTCGCAACCCAACAGGCGGCCGGCTGGGAGTCGTCCGTCTATCAGGAACGCACGCTGTTGCGATTGGCCCAATTGTACGGACGCATGGCCAAGCACGAGTTACAGAGCGCGGTGCTTCATTGTATTCCGCCCACGGACGCCGCCGGTGTCGGTGTCGTTCCCACGACACGGTCTGCCGCATCCACGCGCCAGCGGGGCCAAAGCCGTTGGCGGGAGCGAAGCGCGTAACGTCCTGACGCCGCGCACGTATGGCCGGCGGGCGAGCCGTCGCTCGCCGCTCCTCCGCTGTCTGTAATACTCCCCATATCACTTCCGGCTGTCGCTTGCGCCGCGGCCCTTGTCGAGTCGGTGTCCGAGGCCGTATACACCTCGAACACGTACGATCCTCGAGACCACGGCACCGACCGGGAGACCCTGATGACCGAGACTGCCTTCAACCCCGAGCGCTTCCGCAAGCTGTTCTTGTTGGCGCTGGCTGTGGGGATCTCGCTCGTGTTCCTCGCGATGATACGCGACTTTCTCACGGCTTTGCTGCTGGCCGCGATCCTCAGCGGCATGTTCCATCCGCTCTATCGCCGCTTGTTTGGCTTCTTCAAGGGGAAACGGGCCATGGCCTCGGGGGTCACGGTGGCGATTGCCCTGCTCATCATCATTCTGCCTCTCACCGCCTTTTTGGGGATCGTGGCCGCGCAGGCGGTGCAGTTCAGTGGAGAGGTGCGGCCGTGGGTGGAGCGGCAGGTGAGCGAGCCATCGCGACTCGATAACCTGATCGAGCGACTGCCGTTCTTCGAGGTGATCCGGCCGTACCGCGATCAGATCCTCTCCAAAGCAGGTGAGCTGGCAGGAAGGGTGGGGACGTTCGTGGTGGGGATTCTGGCAGCCACCGCTCGGGGCACCGCCGCGTTCTTCTTTCTGCTGTTTGTGATGCTCTACGCGATGTTCTTCTTTCTGATGGATGGACGTAGCGTGTTGAACAAGATCCTGTACTACATGCCGCTTACCCCCGATCAGGAGAACCGGATGGTGGACAAGTTCGTTTCCGTGTCACGGGCGACGATGAAGGGAACGCTCGTGATCGGCATTCTCCAGGGCGCGCTCGCCGGAGCAGCGTTCTGGGTGTTGGGGCTCGACGCACCGGCGTTTTGGGGTGCGGTGATGGCCGTCCTTTCCATCATTCCGGGTCTGGGAACGGCACTCGTGTGGGTGCCGGCCGTCATCCTGCTCCTCGTGGGTGGCAGGATCGCCGCTGGGGTGGGGCTGGCCCTCTGGTGCGGCGCCCTCGTGGGCACCGTGGACAATTTTCTCCGACCATACCTCGTGGGTCGAGACACCAAGATGCCCGATCTGCTGATTCTGCTGTCGACCTTGGGCGGGATCGTGCTCTTCGGCGCCGTGGGGATCGTCATCGGTCCTATCGTGGCCGCGCTGTTCGTGACCGTGTGGGATATCTATGGCACGGCCTTCAAGGACCTCCTCCCGGCGGTGGAGCCCATCCCCGTGCTCGAGCCGCCCCGCAAGACCACCCCGCGCAAGAAGCCCAAACCGAAGCACGGGGAAGGAGGTTAGAACGTCCCCTCGCGCACCTGGTGACGCGTGAGGTCCTTGCGAAGCGCCACCACCTGCTCGACCTGGACCGGTTCATTCTCGGGCAGCGGCGCGTCGCCTTTTTCCTTCCCGAGCTGGAACACGCTCTTCACTTTCTGGAGCAGCCCCGAGCCATCCAGCGCTTTCTCCCCCTCAGCGTAGTAGTCGAACCACGGCAATTCCGCGGCTGCGTATTCCCGGGCCGTGGGTGGCGGCGTGGGCGGAGACTCGCCCGTGATCGCGCGCCAGACGAGCGAGTTGGCGATGTGGACGAAGCACCGGCTGCTGTGTCCCAGCTCCCAATCGTCCAAGTCGAATCGGTCTTCGAAGATCTCCTGCCGCATGCGGCCGCCGGCGCCGATGCCCATGTCGGGCCGCGCGCTGGCTCCCGTGGTCGCGAGCGTCATACTGAACAACCCCGTACTCATGACCCGGGGCTCGGCCGCTATCACCGAGCCGAATAGCCGCTCGTAGGCCATTCGCTTCATCGGATGCGCCACGATCTGTACTCCGCCGAATTCGGCTTCTCCGGTGAGCTGCTCTTCGGCCGAGTAGCCACTCCCCAGGGGCATCGCCACGAACTGCCGGATCACTCCTTTCTCGACGCAGTAACCGTCCAGCCATGGCTGGTTGGGGACGACGAGATAATCCTGCGGGTGGCGCCGGAGCTCCGTCTCGAAGGCCTTGCCCGTGACGGCGTTGATCTTGCCCGCCGATACCTTGAGCGCGAAAGGGTACTGGCCGTGAAAGTTGATCCACATCGCTTCCGACTGATACATCGGTAGCATCACGCCACCATGCTCGATCCAACGCCCCGGCACCCGAGCGGCGTGGTCGTCCACGTGAAGAACCGTGAATCTCCCGAGCCCCGGAGGAAGCGGGTACTGCTTTCCGTCATCCGGAATCCGCAGCGTCCGCTGGAACTCCAACCGCATGGAGGCCTTGGGATGAACGTCGGGAAACCTCACGACGAGTTGGTTGTGTTTGAGCTCGATCACGGTCTCCTCCGTCTGTCTTGCGGTCCTACCAGTTGCCGTCTCTGACCTCGCGCACCAGCTGCACCACCGCTTTATCGGGCATCCGCTTCAGCTCTCGGATGAGGGCGGCGAAGAGTTCGGGGCGTTTGCGGATGACCTCCTGCAGGTCCGACGACACCTTTCCTGCCAAGGCGAGTAACACATCGGCGTCCTCCCCCAGCTCGTCCGCCAGCTTGCCGATCGTCGTCTCTGACGGTGGCGCCACCTCCCCGCGTTCCACCTTGCTCAGATAGGATGGCTCGACGCCGATGCGGTGCGCCACCTGGCGGACCGAGAACCGCGGGTCCTCTTCCCGAAGCCGCTCGCGGCACGCCCGGACGTAGTCGCCGAAGGACTGCATGATGTGTATTATGTACTAACTAGTACACAAAAGCAATGGCTAACTGCGGATACGGCTCCACAGAGCGGGTGACCGGCCGGCACGCGTGCGGCGGACGATGGAGGCGTGGGCTTTGGGAATCGTTGATATCCCGCTGTCGAAAATAGACTTATCACCCGCCTCGACAAGCCCTGGGATCCGGCGAAGGCGTGACTCCGCGGTACGAAACTTCCTCTCCTAACGCCTAGCGTAGGCCTCGGGCCGGCTGGCACCGCGTGTCGGATCCCGGGGAGGGCGCTCCCCGGTCGTGGCGTCCTGGGACCGGGGACGTGGGAGCCAACCGGCTCGAGGCCTCAGGAGTGCTATGCAGAACGCCGAGCCCCACCACATCGACCGTCTTCCGCCCATTGCGTGGCAGCACCTCAACGCGTTCGTCACCGGCGCGGACCGCGAGGCGCTCGAGCAAGGCGACTGGCTCGTGTTCTACGAGTTCGTCAAGTCGTGCCATATTCACGAGGCCAAGTTCGCCGTCGAGGCTCTGGTCGAGTTTCTGGGGGAGCAGGGGTTTCGGCGGGAGGCCACCATCGAACTCGGCCTCGTCTATGCGCACGGTCGCGCGCTCCTCGCCAACCGGGGGACCCCGGGCCCTCGCCTGTCGAACGCCGCCCACTGACCCTCTCCGCACCGTGGACGGAGACATCCGTCACGGAACTTTCCACCCCCCCGTCCTAGACTGAGACGTCCTCACCTCTCCGCCCGGGAGCATCGAGCACAAATGGCACGCACTGTCGCACTACTGATGGTAGTGATAGTCCTGCCGTTCTCGGCTTCGGCGTTTGCCCAGAGCACTGAAGCCCTTCTCGTTGCGGCAGCTCGGGCCGGAGAAGCGCAGCTGCTCGAGGAGCTCCTGCGACGCGGCGCGGATCCGGACGGCGTGGACGAGAGTGGAGACGTCCCACTCGTGGGCGCCGCCGCCGCCGGTCACACGGGCGCCATCCGCGCACTGCTGGCCTCGGGCGCGGCCATCGAGGGGACCGACGCCGTTGGCCGGACCGCCCTCATTGCGGCGGCTGGCGGGGGGCATCTTCTCACCGTAACCACGCTCCTGAATGAAGGAGCGGATGCCTCCGCGGCGACGCAGACCGGATGGACGGCGCTTCTGGCCGCAGCCTCGGGTGGCCACGCACCGGTCGTGAAGATGCTGTTGGATCGCGCCGCGGATCCCAATGCCCGGGACGACCGGGGATGGACGCCACTGCGCGCGGCCGCCGACTCGGGGAACGTCCGCGCCGCGAGACTCCTACTCGATGCAGGCGGGGACCCCAATGCGCGCACGGACGCCGGGACCACGGCGCTCATCGTCGCCGCGCGGGACGGATCGGTAGAGCTGGTGCGACTACTGCTGGAGTACCACGCAGAGCCGACGGCGGCAGATTCGGCCGGTGGCAGTGCCTTGGTGTACGCCGCGATCGACGGTCATGTGACCACCGTGCGGCTCCTCCTCCCGGCGGTGGGAATTGAGAGTCCCCAGGCGCTGGAGGCGCTCCTTCTGTCCTCGCTCGAAGGGCTGACCGAGATGGTCACGACGCTGATGCAGGGAGGGGTGAGCGCCGACCAGCGCAATGAGTACGGGCTGACGCCCCTCATGGCCGCTGCGGCGGCCGGACACATGGAGGCAGTGCAGGCCCTCCTTGCCGGCGGGGCGAACCCACTACTGGAAGATCCAGTGGGATGGTCTGCCGCCGCCTATGCCCGCGACGCGGCGCATGGTGACATCGTCGAAATCCTCGAGGATGCCGAAGCGAACTGGGGCCGGCTTGGGAAAGCCGCCCAAAAGAGTTGAGGTCACACGTGGAACGTCCCAGTCGGCCGTACACCAAACCCAAGACACCGCCTCCGAGCCAGCGTCAGCCCCGGCGCCATGAGGCCGATCAGGCTGCCATCGTCGACGGCCTGCTCAAGAAGTTGCGGCACGCCGATCCCGATCTCGTGGGCCGGCGTGCCGAACGACCGGGCGCACCGAGGACGTCGTCGCCGATCGTGAGTCCCGCTCCCTTTACACCGGACTGGCGCCGCCCGTGGCTTTGGACGTCCCTCGCCGTGGGCGTTGGTGTTGGCCTGACGCAGTGGCCGTACGCCTTCGCGTGCGGGCTCCCCCTCGCCGTCTACGCGTTCGGCTTGCTGTTGTTTCTCTCGATTGGAACGGTGGCCGGCATATCGTCGTGGCGCCATCGGCGAGCAATCGCCCACGTCGTGGCGCTGATCCTGGTGGTGGTTGGGCTCGGGCTCGCGGCGGATCTCATGCTGCCACGCCTGGGGTATGCGTACGAACAGGCCACGTGGTGGTGCCAGTGACGTTGGAAGGTCGGAAACAGCACGGTCGGAAAGACGGAAGGCTGGCTGAGGGTATTCATCCAACCTTCTAGCCTTCCAACCGTTCCCTTCCTCTCCTTCTGGCATTCTACCTAATCGACATGTACCACGATGTGGCGCTGGCGACGATCTTCACCGTCCAGTCCCACATCCCCCGGCGCCTCGACGGCGAGACGCGAGGTGGGCACGCCCCGCAGCGCGAGGTGGACCCGCACCGCCTCGGCGCGGTGTTGACCCAGCTCACGATTGACCTCACCATCGCCCGAGGTGAACGCGTACCCGGCGATGCGGAGGGACACGTCCTGCGTCTCCGCCAAGATCGTGGCCAACGAATCGAGGCTCTCGAGCGAGGCGGGAAGCAGCCGCACCCGGCCCTCGGCGAATGTGATGGGATGACTCTCGAGGAAGTGCACGATCCTGGTGCGACCGTTGTAGCTCTCGATGTGCTCACCGAGGCGTGGTCCCGCCTCGGTAAAGCACGCAACCGAGACCAGGCCTATTCCTATTCCTACCGTCAGCTTTGGCGTCAACATGGGTGTCCTGCGTTTTCGAGTGGGCGCACGTGACGGCGATGAGTCGCAACCGCTATGCCGTCCGCTGAGTCACTATAAGTAATTTCAACACAATAACTTGGACTGTACTGACTGCGGATACACTCGGCATACGTTGCCTGGATGCCTCAACCCGAGAGCGAAACGGTGTCTTGCTTTGCAAGACGACGTGCTTGCACGATCCACCGATCGTGTTTGATGCGACCGGTGAAGACATCCAATGGCTCGGCGACCTGCCGCATGTGGGCGAAGGACCAGGTGCCACGTTTTGGCTCGTGTCTCGATTCGGGACCCGGGAGCAGGTTCGGGGAGTGTCGGTTTGGGATGGACTGGATAGGGGGAGGCAGAGGCGGCTGGAGGCGCAGGAGGGACGCGTGTGACGGGGTTCACAGCCTCCGTCGAGCGCGCTTCGTTGATTGCCTGTTCACGACACGAGGAGGAAGCCGGTGGAGACGTCGCCGGTGAACGACAAACCCGCGGGTCAGACGCGGACGCTCGTTCGGGGCATTCGCCCCGGCGAGTGGGGGTGGGTGACTCCGTCGGCAGCCGTCTTGGGTCTGGCCAACTTCGTCCCGCTCCTTGGCGTGGTGTTTTTGGGATGGGAAGTCTTTCCCATCCTTTTCCTCTACTGGCTCGAGAACGTCATCGTGGGCGGGTTCAACGTGGTGCGGATGGCCACGGTGAGCCCCCGAGACATTGCGGCGTGGGTAGGGAAGCTGTTCTTGATCCCATTCTTCGTGGTGCACTATGGCATGTTCACGATGGTGCACGGCGTCTTCGTGTTCGCGCTCTTCGGCCAGAATCTGGATGTGCGCGGATTCTTTCCGAGCCTCGGGGACGTGTGGGGTGTTTTGAACGAGTACCAGTTGGTGGTCGCGGCGCTCGCGCTCGTGGCCAGTCACGGCTTCTCGTATGGCTGGAACTTCCTCGGCAAGGGCGAATACCGACGAGCGTCACTGCAGGCGCTGATGCACCAGCCGTACCGGCGAGTGGTGGTGCTCCATCTCGTGGTCTTGCTCGGGGGGTTCGCGGTGCTTGCGCTCGGTCAACCGGTGGGCGCGCTCCTGTTACTCATCGTGCTCAAGATGGGAATCGACGTGGCCGCGCATTTGCACGAACATCGAAAGTTGCAGGACCACGAGGAAGACTCAGCGGGCTCGTCGAGCTCCAAGACGGTCAGAAGAACACACTGAGAGATGCAAAGAAGATCGTGGGAACCAGTCCGAACTCGGACGTCGGCACCCCATCTTCGAGGATGCCGTCACTTCCCACTCCCATAAAGAGCCCAGCCCGCGCACTGGCTTCATCGCTCACCGACACCGAAACGCCCGGGCTGAGGAGCGCGCTGGGATCGTTGCCGTTCAAGAGCGTGAGGAGACTCAGCCCCACGAGTGGGTGGACTTGGTAGCTTCCCTGCAGCGCGAATACGTTGGCGCCGACAACCTGGAGCTCGCCACGAGCGAAGGCTGGTGAGCGAAGGAGTGTGGCGAGGTCCCGGCTGTTTGCCGCACCGAGGCCGTCGTGCTGGTACTCGGCGATGACATAGAGGTCGCGGTCCGCGAGAGTGACTCGCGTATCGATGCCTCCAGCGGTCCGCACCACAAAGGCGCCGTCGTCTCGCTCCCGGAACTCGGCCTCGGCACGCACGGCAACGGAACCCAGACCACCGGTGACGCCCAACCCCACCGCTGGCTTGTCATGGAGTACGCCTGCCCAGAGAGAGTATTCCCATGTCTGGATCACGCCGCGCCAACGTCCCGCCGCCGTGATCGTCACACCACCCGCGGTGTCCGATGGCCGGAGGATGAGATCCAGATCGCTCAGCGGATCGGGGAACAGTTGCACGCGGGCGGCGTCGACTCCCGCGCGATACTCGCGGAACGGATCTGCGGGATCGAATGGGACGAATGGGTCCGCGGGCGTGAGGATCAGCGTGGTTGCCCAAGAGATGGTCTGGCGGCCGAGCGTCACATCCGCGACGGATCCGAGCGCCAGCCCGAGGTTGATCCGATCGAAACGGTGACGCCAGGTGACGTGATCCTCAGTGGCAATGTCCCACTGGAGGTCGACCCACGTGCCTCCGCCCGGTGCGACACCCGTGGCCAGCCCCGCTGCTATCCCGGCCGCGGTCTGCTGTGTGTACGTGAAGAGGTGCTCGTAGGCGATTGCCGCGCCGAGTGGCCCGAGCGTCGGTTCGACCATGAAGCGAAGCCGCTGGAAATCCGCGAGGCCGGCGGGCGTGCCGCCGGTGGCATCGCTCCACAGTCCCACATTGAGATAGTAATTTCGGAGCCACGGCAATTGCGCGAATGCGGGCTGAGCCAGGCCCAGGGCCAGCACGAGGCTGAGCGAAGCTGCGCGAATCACCCCACGGCCGTAGGCGCGCGGTGCTCGTCGGATGCGACCGCCCCATCCACCAATCGAACCAGACGTCGGGCCCGCTCCATCACGCGGGGATCGTGGGTGGCAAACACGAAGGTGGTACCCAGCTCCCGATTCAGTTCTTCCATCATGTCCAAGAGCGTGTCGCTGGTGTGGGAATCGAGGTTGGCAGTGGGCTCGTCGGCGAGCACGAGTGCGGGCTCACCCACGACCGCCCGGACCACGGCAACCCGTTGTTGTTGACCGCCCGAGAGCTTTCCAGGACGGCGGTCGGCAAGCCCTTCCAGTCCCGTTCGTTTGAACAAGGCGTGCACCCGCTGCCGCCGCTCGTCGTCGTCCATTCCCTGGAGCAACAGCGGGAACTCCGCGTTCTCGAACGCGGTGAGCACCGGGAGCAGATTGTACGCCTGGAACACGAAGCCGATGTGTTCGAGGCGCATTCTGGCGAGTTCGCGGTTCGACATGGCGCTGAGTTCGCGACCCGCCACCCAAAGCTCGCCTTTCGTGGCCCTCGTGAGGCCACCCATCAAGTTGAGCAGCGTCGTCTTGCCAGAGCCGGAGGGTCCGGCCATTGCTACGAAGGCGCCCGCGTCGATTGCTAACGAGACGCCGCTCACGGCATGCACGTCTTCCGGCTCTTGCTTGAACGTTTTCCACACGCCTTCCGTCCGCACAGCCACGCGGTCGTTGTCAGTCATCGTTCGAATTTCATCGATTCGGCTACGTCGATGCGTGTGGCCCGGTATGCGGGATACAGCGAGGCGATCGCACCGACTAGGAGAATGAAGACGAGTCCCTGGATGACTCGAGCGGTTCGAAAGACCGGCACCACCACTGGCTCCATGACGACGCCGGAGAAACTCCACTCTTCGTTCCACGCGAACGAGAAGTCCAGCCCGTTGCGAAAGAAGAACCATGTGAGAAAGAGTCCGAGGCCGATGCCCACCAAACCCGCGAGCGCGGTGAGCACGACCCCTTCCACCACCACCAAACCGCCCGTCTGTTGGGGAGTGAACCCGAGGGCTTGGAGCAGGCCGAACTCGCGGTACCGGTACATCACCGACATGAGAATCGTGTTGACGATCCCGAGTCCGATGATGGCGAACAGGATTCCCTGAAACAGATAGTTCCCGAAATCATCGATCTTGACGGCGGCATCGAGCTCGGGACTCGCCTCTCGCCAGGTGAGGACGTCCAGATCACCGGCAGCGATGATTGGCTCGAGCGAGCGACGAAGGACGCGCTGCACCGCGGGGACCCGCCGGCTCGACCGGACCAACACGGCCAGCGTGGTGACATCGTCGTTGGTCCCCAGCCATGCAGCGGCCGTGGCGAGCGGGACGTGGAGGACCGCCTGATCGATCTCGGGGATTCCCGTTCGGTACACACCCACCACGCGGACTAATTGACCGGCGATCTCACCCGCGGCGTCCTGTGTGGTCAGCACCATCCGGGATCCAACACGCACGTCGAGGGCTTCGCGGAGCCCCTCACCGATGTAGGCGGCCAAGCGATCGTCGGGCTCGAGGTAACGACCGTCCACGAGGCGGTCGTCCAGGATGGAGAAGCGCGCTTCGGCGAGCGGATCTACCGCCATGATCTGCGCGGGCCGCGCCCCCGCGGGCGAGCTCGCCAATCCTCCCACACTCACCATGGGGACCACGTCGAGGATTTCATCCGCCAACTGCGGGCTGGCCAGGGCCTCTGCGGCCACGCGACGCGCGCCGGCTGGGACCCGATCGTCGATCTTCCGGCTGGCCAGATACCCCGGCGCTTGAATCACAATGTGGCCTGTGCCCATCCGCACGGCGGACTCTATCCAATCCTCATGGGTCCCATCTGCGATGGGCAAGCTGAACATGAGCAGCGTCCCACCGATGATCATCGCGGTTGCGGTGAGTGTGGTCCGGCGTGCCTGCCGCCGCAGGTTCCGGAGGGCGAGGCGCACCATTACCGCTACGCGGGTCGTCATAGTCCCGACAGCGTGTCGGCAGGTGGGATCCGCGCGGCTCTGGCCGCTGGGTAGAGCGCCGCCAGCACGGCCGTGAGGAGCAATGCGCCGGATGCCCACAACGCAATCGCTGGCCGATATTCGACGCGGAGCACAGGGCGCACGAGGGCGCCAAACATGGTGAAATCGCCGTACGCCCAACTCATGTCGGGTGGAGCGTTATGCCACCACACGAGAATTGGGAACGACACCAACACGCCGCCGATGATGCTCAACAGCCCCAGCGCCAACGCCTCAAGCACCACGGTGAGCATGACGGCGGGAGGGGTCGTACCGAGGGCCAGGAGTACTGCGAATTCGCGGCGGCGCTCGAACGTGGCCATGAGCATCGTGTTGGCCACGCCGAACACCGCGATGCCGAACACGATGGCTAGTACCACCCAATTCCAAGTACCCACGAGGCGCACGTAGTCCTGCATCTCCGGCCGGAGCTCCGTCCATGGTGCCACCTCCACGGGCGATCCCGACGCGCCCAGCCGTTCCCGCAGCCGCGCGGCCGCGTCCGGTGCCAGCCACGGATCGGCTGTGGTGGCGGCAATCTCGTGAATCCGGCGAGGGTCCAGTGCGAGGAGAGCTTGCAGCGTGGCGAGGTCCAGGAGAGCGTAGGAGCCGTCGAGCTCGGTCATCCCGGTCCGAAACACACCGGACACGGTGAACAGGTCATTGCCCATCGACCCGTCCGCTGCGGGCGCGACGACCACAACTTCGTCACCCAGATCCACGGCGAGCTGGCGTGCCATCTCGACCCCAACCGCAATCGCGTGACTTCCCGCCTGTGGCAGGTGGCCCCGAGTCACTCCCTGTGCCAACCGGCTGACCTGGGGCTCCAGCTGTGGGTGCATACCCATGAGGATCGCGGCGGTCGTGGCCTCACCCGAGCTCACGAGCCCGCCGGCGAACACCCGCGGCGCCGCCGCGGCGATGGCTGGCTCCTCTTCAACGGTCCGGAGCAGCGCGTCCACGTCCGCACCCTCGCGTCCACCGATGGTCTCATAGAGGCTGCGCTCTGGCCGGTAGTCGGTCGCGTGCACCTGGAGTTGTCCCGTGAGGAGCCCGGTCCCGTTCTCCACCATCTCCACGGTGAGTCCGTCCATGAGTCCCACCATGAGCACGACGGCGCAGTACCCGAAGGCGAGTCCAGCAGCGGTAATCAGGGTGCGGCGCCGATTTCTCCCGAGGTTGCGCCATCCGATCCGCCACCAGGGATTGGCCACGGTCACCGCCCCCCCGCGCGGAGTGAGCGCAGCGAGAAGAAACTCTCGGACAGTGAGATGTCGAACTCGACCTTGCTATAGCGGATCACGGTGCGCTCGCCGGGCTTGTCCTGGGGCAGCATTTCCATGACCGCTGGAACCAGCCGACCCCCCATCTCGCGGAAGTCGCCGAACGTGAGCACGCGAACGAGCGTGTCGTCTTCGTCGTAGTAATGCGCCCACGTCGGCATGAGGTCTCGCTTTCGCACCTGATACTCGATATGGCCCCACACGACGGCCGCCTCGGATTTGGGCGTGAGCACGAACTCCCACACGTCGTCACCATCACGTACGCCGTCGAAGGCGATGGCGATGTCGTAGTCCTCGACCAGTCGGCTTTCCTTCACGAGATCGTCGTTGGTGAAATGCGATCCCATCCACGATCCCATCATGAGGGATGCCGGGATCTTGATGGTGCGGTCCACGCGGGGTAGGTAGTTCCAGATGTCGTCGCCGGCTTTGAGCGTAGCGGTGCCGGCTTCCTTGCGGGGTGCCGTGACCCGAATCAGCGAGTATTCGGTGCCGAGGGACCACACCTCCATGGTGACGCTTCGTTCCCAGTGTTCGGTCACGACGTCCATCGTGGCCACGCCGTAGCTCGATTCACCTCGCAAGATGCGATCGACGCGATCGATGATCTCGCGAGGGGTCTCCTGGGCGGATCCGGAGGATGCCATGGCGAGGACGGCTGCGGTGAGCGTGAACGCCCGTCCCCGGGGCGGTCTGGAGGACAGTGGTTGCAGACGCGTGCTCATGACGTATCAACCTCTTTGTGGCCGTCTAAAGATGGTATGAGAGGAGGGTGAACAGAATGAAGAGGCAGGACAAAGGGAGGAAGTAGGCAGATTGAAGGGTGCTGATGACAATCGCGAGCGGAACCCTTCGTTAGCCTGCCCGCATGGCGTGAAGGATTTTCGGCACGTGCCTGTCGATCACGAACTTGCCGATTCCCACCGTCGCGAACGTCGAGAGGAACACCCAACCCCAGAATGGGGAGTCGGGAATGCGCGTGGTGGCCTCGGAGACCGCGGCGGCTACGAGTCCCACATACGACCAACTCATCCAGTACGCGTGCGCGGCGATCCACTGCCGCCGCGGCCAGCGAAACCGGACACACACGAGGCCCGCGACAACCGTGACGAGACTGATGAGGGCGGCGATGTGAAAGGGTCCAAAGCCGCCAAAGAGGCGATAGATGGCCAGTGCCGTGCCGTTGAGACCCAGCATGCTGAACGCGTAGGATCGCCCAGCCAGGCGGTGGGCCCTCGTGCCTTTGGCCAGCAGCACCGTCAACAAGCCAAAGCCCAACGCGGTGAAACCGAGAGTGACGTGGATCAGCGGTATCGTGCTCATGCCAGTGCATACGGGGTTCAGCACTCCGGGGTTTCGCCCGGTGCCGCGACGAGTGGCGATTTACGTGGCGGACTGCCTATCTTGCGACCTTCACCGAAATACGAGCTTAGCACCCGCACCGTGACCACACTCGACCAGCGTCTCCAAGACGCCGTAGGTGATGTCTACCGTATCGAGCGAGAGCTCGCCCGCGGCGGTATGAGCCAGCTCTTTCTCGCCACGGAGGCGTCGCTCAACCGACAGGTGGTCATCAAGCTGCTCCCGCCGGAAATGGCGAGCGCGGTCAGCGCAGCGCGTTTCAAGCAGGAAATGGAAGTCGCGGCGCAACTGCAGCATCCGCATGTCTTGCCGGTCCTCTCGGCAGGAGCCAGACACGATCTCATCTATTACGTGATGCCGTTTGTGGCGGGTGAGTCGCTCCGAACCCGCTTGAACCAGGAAGGCAAGCTCGAGGTGGATCGCGCCGTCCGGATCCTCTCGGAGGTGGCGGACGCGCTGGCCTACGCTCACGAGCATGGGGTGGTGCACCGCGACATCAAGCCGGAAAACATCTTGCTCCAACAAGATCACGCGGTGCTCACGGACTTTGGGGTTGCTCGGGCCGTGGAGCAAGCGCGGGGTGGTGAGCGACTCACTGAACTGGGCGTGGCCGTAGGGACACCGGGATACATGTCTCCGGAGCAGGCTGCGGGCGATCGCGACGTCGATAGCCGCGCGGATGTTTACGCGCTGGCCATCGTGGGGTACGAAATGCTGACCGGCGCGGCGCCATTCACCGGCCCCACCGCCCAGGCCGTGTTGGCGGCGCACCTCACGCAGGACGCCAAGCCCGTGCACGAGGTGGAACCGACCACGCCGTCGGCCGTGAGCGCGGCGATTGCGAAAGCACTGGCTAAAGATCCTGCGGAGCGGTTTCAGTCGGCCGCAGCGTTCCGGGACGCGCTTCGCGCCGCCACGTCGGTTCCCGCTACCGCGAGGCGTTCGTCACGGCTCCCACTCGTGGCGGCCGCGATGCTGCTCGTGATCGCCGCGGGATTCGTGCTCTGGCCGCGCGGCTATCGGATCGAGGGTGATCCCCGGCAGAGCATCGTCGTCTTTCCGTTCGAAAACAAGACAGGGGCACCGGAAAACGATTACCTCGAAGACGCATCGATGAACCTGCTGGGGCTGGCTGTAGGACATTGGGAGGACATGCGGGTTTACGATGACGAGCGCACCGGGTCGCTGCTTCGCCGCCGAGGCATCCTGACGCCTGCAGAGATCGATTTTGATGCTGCGCGGGCGATGGCGCGCGAGGCGCGGGTCGGTACGCTGGTCTTGGGCGATATCCGACGTGAGGGCAGCGAGCTGGCCATCGAGGCCAAAGTGCACGACGTGGCGTCGGGCGACCGGATCGCCACGGAGCTGGTGCGGGCGACGCCCGATGGCGATCCGCGTCCCCTGTTCGACTCGCTGGCTGCACGGATCCTTCGCGTGAGTGGCGCACCGGCAGGCGAGCGTCCCGATCTCCTGACCCAGACAACACAGTCGCTGGAGGCGTACCGCCAGTATCTCTTTGGAACGGCAGCGCTGCAGCTGCTGGAGATCGATTCGGCCAAAGCGCATCTTCGCCGCGCTGTGGCGCTAGACTCGACGTTCGCCCTCGCGTATATCCGCCTCGTGGATGCTGACGGTTGGGCCGGGGTGGAGCGTGCGAGTCCCGCCGAGCGGCGGGAATTGATTGCCAAGGCGACCGCGTACAGTGAAAGACTACCACCGCGGTACCGCCAGCTCCTTCGGTTCCACGCCGCATACGAATCGGGACAGTTGGCGCGCGCGCGTCGGATTGCCGAGGAGATGATCGCGCACGATTCGAGCGACGTCGAAGCCTGGTATCAGTACGGTGAGGCGCATTGGCACCATGGAGCCGGACGGTTTCCCCATCCCGACAGCCTGGGCAATATGGGCAAGGCCCTTGGAGCATTCGAGCAGACATTGCGCCTCGATTCCGGGTACGTTCTGGCCTACCTCCATCTCACGGACGTGCTCGGTTCCTGCGCCAACGACAATCCATGGCTGTGCTTGTTGAACGGTGATTCGGCCGTGTATGGAACGACGGCCGAGCTGGTGGAGCGATACGGACAGGAGCGTGTGGATCGGCTCCGCGCTGCGGCGCGCGATCGTCGGCTGGAAGCCGGGTACGCGTGGGTCGGGACTGCACCCAGCTCCGAGCGAGCACGAAACACTCTGATCAACATGCTGTTGGAGCGCGAGCTCTATGCGGAGGCAGAGAGTCAAATCGCGGTACTGCGCGCTAACGGCCAAACGGCCGTGGCCGATGGATGGGAGGCGCGGCGGGCGTTCGAGCAGGCAGAATACGCGGAGGCAGGTGCGGTCATCGAACGAGCACTGTCTGGCGGGCTCGGGGGCTTCCGGCAGCTGGCCAACGCAGGGCTCATCGATGTCATACTCCGCTCCCTCGCCGGGGCGGCGAGATTCGAGACGCTGCAGCAGGTATTCGACATCTTGGAGCAGCTCGGACCGGGGGACACGATCAACGCCAACAATGTCGTGCTCTCGAAGCGACTCTTCCGTCAGTGGTTCGACGCCCAAGCGGTGATCCTCCTGAGTGCGGACTCGGCCATCGTTGCTCGGGAAGCGCGCGGGTGGCTAGATACGTTGGCCGCGCACTACGAGCCCGGTACCGCGGCGCACGAAGACCGGTTGGCACAATCGGGTTCGACGGTGCTGATCGCGTACCTGGTGGCGCGTGATAGCAGCCTTCTCAGCCAGTTCCTCGCTGATATCGACACGACGGGTTCCCGGACTTGGCGTCCGATGCTGGCCCATCTGGCCTTTGCAAGGGGAGACACGACCACGGCGCGGGCTCGCATCACAGCGCATTTCGAGCGTCGCGACGAACTCGAGCTTCGGAATCAGCCGGGGAGCGTACGTCTCGTTGCGTGGGCCGACTTGATGGCACGACTGGGACAGCCGGAGCGGGCCACGCAGGCGCTCGAGATCTTCGAGACCGACGAGGTGGGCGATAACCCGTGGGGTCCCATGCATGTTCGTTCGTGGGCCGAGCGGGGTGCACTGTATCAGGCGCTCGGGGATACAGACAGGGCCCTCGAGATGTACGAGCGTTTCATCGAGGCGTGGCAAGACGGAGGCACGATCGTGCAACCGCAGGTCCAGCGGGCTCGTGAGGCTCTCGCGGCGCTGCACGGCGAGACCCGCAGTCCACGTCGATGAGCCCGGATTTCGAGACCTGACCGAACGGGGAATCCATGCGGTGGAAGCGAAGTAGGCGAAGCACAAACATCGATGACCGCCGAGGCCGTCGGGTCCGGCGAAGTGTGGGGATCGGCGGAGGAGCAGGCCTCCTGCTGGTGCTCGCCATCGTGTTGTTGGGTGGCGATCCCTCGGCCTTCTTGAACGTGGCCGGTGGCGCACCGGCCACGGCGCCCACAGCGACGCCGGCCGGCAACGACGAAGCGAGGGATTTCGTCTCGGCCGTGCTGGGATCGACGGAGGATTCCTGGGCGGCCATCTTTGCGCACGCGGGAGCGCGCTATCAGCCGCCAACCCTCGTTCTGTATACCGACCAAGTCCAATCCGCCTGCGGGTACGGATCGGCGGCCTCGGGCCCCTTCTACTGTCCTGCGGACTCCCAGGTCTATCTCGACCTCGGGTTCTTCCGGGATCTGGCGCGAATGGGAGGTGCCGGGGACTTCGCCGCCGCTTACGTCATCGGCCACGAGGTCGCCCATCACGTTCAACATCTGATGGGAACGTCCGGTCAGATTCATCGGGCGCAACAGCGTTCGAGTCGCACGGAGGCCAATCACCTCTCGGTGTTGCTCGAGCTCCAAGCCGACTGCTACGCCGGAGTCTGGGCGCACCACGCCAACCAACGGCAGCAGATTCTCGAGCCGGGCGACGTGGAGGAGGGCCTCGCGGCGGCGGCGGCGATCGGCGACGATCGTCTACAGAAGATGTCGGGCCGCGGAGTGCATCCCGAATCGTTCACGCATGGAAGCTCGGAGCAGCGGGTACGGTGGCTCCGCACCGGTCTCCAGACCGGGAGCGTGGATGACTGCGACACCTTCTCCCGCGGAACGCGGTAACGCCCGGGTCGGCGGATGCATTTTCACACGATTCACCAGTTCCTGGCGTATTACGAGCGCATCCGCGCCCGTACGCGGCGATTGATCGATTGCATTCCAGCCGATAGGATCGATTGGTCGTCCGCGCCGGACAAATGGACCTTTGCAGATCTGATCCGGCATCTCGCTGCCACCGAACGGTTCATGTTCGTCGAAAACGCCATGCGCCGGCCAAGCCGATACCCGGGGCACGGGCCTGAGCTAGCCCGGACGCACGCCGCCGTCCTGCGATACTTGGACGATCGCCACGCCGAATCCGTGGAAATGCTCTCGACGCTCGGCGATGAGGACCTGCAGCAACAATGCGAGACTCCTGGCGGTACGCTCATCACGGTCTGGAAATGGCTGCGGGCGATGGTGGAGCACGAAGTGCACCATCGGGGGCAGATTTATCTCCTGTTAGGAATGCTCGGAGTCGCCACACCACCGCTGTATGGATTGACCTCCGAAGAGGTCCGGGAGCGCAGCGAATGATCGGGCTGAGCGACGTTTCACACAGCCGGATCGGCCTCATTCGACTACATTAGAGGATCCGCTTCGCACTCCTCCTCTTGTTTCCCCCATGATCGGAGTCATTGGTGACCATCGCACAGCAGGGCCACACGGTTCAAGTCCACTACACCGGCCGATTGCAGGACGGCACCGTGTTCGACTCGTCCGTCGGCAGAGATCCCCTCGAGTTCACGATAGGAGAGGAACAGGTGATTTTGGGCGTCGAGACCGCGGTGGTCGGTCTCCGGGTGGGCGAGCGTAAAGAGATCTCCGTGGCTCCAGAGGACGCGTACGGCCCGTACCGGGATGAGCGGGTCGTCGTCGTGTCCCGTGAGCAACTCCCGGACGAGATCGAGCCTCGGCCCGGCATGATGCTGCAAGGGCGGCTTCCGGGAGGATCCGTCGATTTCGTCGTGACGTCGGTCTCCGACGAGGATGTGACGCTCGACGCCAACCATCCTCTGGCGGGTAAACAGCTCGATTTCGAGCTGGAACTGGTAGCGATCGTGGCTGGCGAAAGCGGGCTTTCCTCCTTCTCCGGTGACCGTTAGCTTGGAGATTGTGGAGGAACAGGTGTCTCTGTCCGGCACGTAGCACGCACCAGCGACGGGAAGGGACCTGCGGGTCGCGCAGGTCCCTTGTGTATTTTTCGGACCGGCTGGAACTTCGGGGCTCCAGCACCCCAACGCGGGGGGAGTGACCGCGGACACGATGACGGTTCCCGGCCGCTGGCAGACCGAGCAGCCCGGGCTTCATCGACGGCAAAGGAGTGAGCAGTGCGCACCACCGGTACGGTGAAGTGGTTCAACGACACGAAGGGCTTCGGGTTCATCAAGCGCGAGGACGGGGAACAGGATTGCTTCGTCCACCATTCCGCCATCTCGGGGTCGGGTTTCAAGACCCTGAAGGAGGGAGAGCGCGTGGAGTTCGACGTGGTGCAGGGGCAAAAAGGGCCTGCTGCACAAAACGTGACTCGCGTCGAGGTGTAACTCCTTCACCGTCAAGTGGGTTGGCGGGGCGCCCGTCGGGGTAGCCCCGCCGACTCTTCGGCGCTCGCCACACCGCGCCCACCGCCACGCTCCCCGGCGTTAAACCTTTCCACGCTTTGCCGTATCCAATCGACCGATCGAACGCATCGTCGTGACATTCCGTCAGGGAGGCCTCCGGTGTCGCTGGTGATCACGAACTTGCGAGTGGCTCTGCGCAGTCTCGGCAAACGCCCGCTCTTTGCAGCGGTGGCACTCACGACGATCGCCGTGGGCATCGCCGCGAACACGGCCATCTTCGGCGTGGTGCATGCGGTGCTGCTCGAGCCGCTCCCGTACGAGGATCCGGGCCGGTTAGCGACCCTCGACGTCAAGGCGCCGACGGGATTCTACATCTCGACGTCGATTCCCAACTTCGAAGACTGGCGCGACCGGAATCGGGTGTTCGAAACGTTCGGCGCCTCGGCTGGCTGGGGGATGGTGATGACGGGGAGGGGGCCGGCCGAGGTGTTGAACCTTCGGGCGGTGCTGGGCGAGTTCTTCGAGACGCTCGGCGTGGCGCCGGCGCTGGGGCGCATCGTGCCGGCCGCGGAAACCGGGCCGGGTGCGCCGGCCGTGGTGGTGCTAGGACACGGCTTCTGGCAGCGGCAGTTCGGTGCCCAGGGCGACGCGCTGGGGCAAACACTCGTGCTCGATAATCAGCCATACCAAATCGTGGGGGTGATGCCGCGGGGGTTCGGATATCCGTCCGCGGACGTGGAGGCGTATTTCCCCATGGGCTCCCTGGCGTCCGACCTGCCGTGGACCGATCGAGACAGCAGTTTCGGAACGCGCATCGTAGCGCGGCTTTCAGTTGGGACCACCCTCGAGCAGGCCGCGGCGGACATGCAACGGGTGGGCCGGGAGGTTCAGGAACTCGAGGGGAGAGCGGTTCCCCAGCCGGAAGTTCGCGCGCTGACCGATCTCCTCGTAGGCGACGTGCGTCTGCAGCTCTGGGTCGTGATGGGAGCCGTGGCGTTCGTGCTCCTCATCGTTTGCGCCAACGTCGCCAATCTGCTGCTTGCTCGTGGCGAAGATCGTCGCCGTGAGATGGCCGTGCGGACCGCGCTCGGCGCCCATCGGAAAGCAATCGTGAGCCAGCTCCTCGTGGAGAGCATGGCGATCGCTACCATAGGCGGTCTGTTGGGCGTGGTGCTCGCCGCTCCAGCGATGCGGCTCGTCATCCCATTCCTTCCAGGCGGCATCCCCGCGGCCTTGGTGGACCGGATCTCTCTGAGCGGCGGCGTGCTGCTGTTCGGCGTTGCCCTCTCACTCGTAACCGGTCTGGTGTTTGGACTCCTGCCGGCATTTCGCATCTCTCAACTCAATCCCATTGGTGAGTTGCGGGCCGCTGGTCACGCGGACGAGCGCGTCCGTCACCGGATGCGGTCGGCATTGGTGGTGGCTGAGGTCGCCGTGGCACTCGTGCTGCTGATTGGGGCCGGACTCATGGTACAGAGCCTTGGTAGGCTCCGTGCCGTGGAAAAGGGATTCGATGCCGAGAATGTGCTGACCGCCCGAATCGGGCTTCCCGATGAACGGTATTCGGATCGCGACCGGTGGCTGCGGTTCTTCGAGCAGCTGCTTCCCCGTGCGGAAGCGCTGCCGGGTGTTCGCGCCGCGGCCGTGAGCCTGCTCCTTCCCCTCAGCGACCGCTCGTGGGAGATGCGGATCGTTCCGGAGGGAGTGCCGGTTCAGCGAGAGACCGCTGAGTCGGTGCTGTTCGGTATCGTGTCGCCCAGGTACTTCGAGGCGCTCGGAGTGCCTATCCTTCAGGGCCGCTCGTTTGCTCCGTCCGATCGCGATGAGACGGAGCTGGTGGCGATCATCGACGAGACCATGGCCGAACGATTCTGGCCAGGTGAGAACCCCATCGGGAAACGCGTCGCGTTCGAGCTCGAAGAAGGGAGTAGCTGGGACGATCCGGTTCCGGTCTACCGGACGGTCGTCGGCGTGGCGAAGAACGTCCGTCATTATGCATTGGCCAGTCCGTCGCGCATACAGGTCTATATCCCCTACACACAGCCGCAGCGCTTTGCGGGTGTGGGTCTCAACGTGCTCCTCAAGACAACCGTCCCAGCCACGTCTTTGGTCGAGCCATTGCGGCAAGAGGTGGTGGCGCTCGATCCGGACGTACCCATCTACCGAGTGACCACGATGGGGCAGTACGTGGACCGGGCGCTGTCAGGGAGCCGCTCCATGAGCGGCATCCTGGTGGTGTTCGGCATCGTGGCACTCTTGCTGGCGGCGGTCGGGATCTTCGGGGTGATGTCGTACTCCGTAGTTCAACGGACCCGGGAGATCGGTATCCGCATGGCCATGGGGGCACGTGGAGAGGATGTAGTGCGGTGGATAGCAGGGCAGGGTGCCATGCTGGGACTCATCGGGATCGCATTTGGACTCCTCGCGGCGCTCGCCCTGATGCGGGTGCTCGCCGGCTTGTTGTTCGAAGTGGGGACGATCGAGCCCCTGACGTACGCGGGCGTGGCGCTCGTGCTTCTCGCCGTCGCGACGTTGGCCGCCTATCTGCCGGCACGACGCGCGACGCGAGTGGATCCGGTGACGGTGCTCAAATCAGATGGCTAGCAGGGAGGACACAGGGCAGAACGGCGATGGCAGCGTGTAGCATACCGATCGATGAGCGAAAGGGTGGAGCGTAGGACCCTCAGCCTCGTTTCCGCGTCCATGCGTCTCGCCGAGCCTCCTGCCACTGTCCGTCCTGTTGGATGTAGGTGATGGTGAGCATGCGATTGGGAGCGAGCAGGACAGCCTCGTCGCGGATGAGGGAGCGCCCGCCCTGATTGGTATAGCCGGTGTAGGCCGTCACCACGGTACTGTCGTTGGTTCGATACACTCGACCCTTGTCGGCGCGTCGGCCCAGGATGTAGTAGGCGTGGAAGAACGTCGTCTGGGTCGCTACGTCCCACCCCTTGAAGCCCTCTGCCATCACACGCTCGCTACCGTCGGCCAGAACCTGGCTGATGGTCATCTTGGCGACGGTCCGATATCGGTCGACCCACTCCAGGCGGTACCCGAAACGAAACCGGTCCCCGTTTGACCCTTCGAGTTTCTCGGTAACCCAAGAGCCCATGAACGGTTCGAGTGCGACGATTCCCAGTGAGTCACCGGGAGGGGGTGAGGGGGCCTGAGCGACTCCCACCACGGGCAGGCACGCGCAGAGGCCGAACACGGCAACGCGGACGAAATGCATTGGCGTCACCTGAGAATATGGAGTTGACAATCGAGCTACGGAATCTCCTCTTGCGAGCTACGACCAAAGCCCCGACCTCCCTAAACCCTAACCTCTATTTCCCTAACCACTAGCCCCTAACCCCTCGACCGCTCACCTTTCGTCCATGTCTCCCCTCCTTGCGGTGCTGATGCTCCAGATCGGCCAGGTGGATTCGGCGCTGGCCGTTGTGGACGACGTGATCCGGGGCCACGTGAACATCTTGCAGTACGACATCGCGGTCTCGATTCCCGATGTGGGTAAGGCGATCACCGCCACCACGACCATTCGGTACCTGCAAAGCGCGTCCGACGGTGTACTCAGGCTGGACTTCGATCCACGTCTCAGCGTGGATTCGGTTCGGATGGGTCGCATGCTTCGCGTGCGGCTCGCTCCCGGACGGGATTGGCAGCGCGGGCCGGATGGGGGAGTCACGATTCGTCGATGGGGTCGCGAGGGCGAGACGGCAACGGTCGCGGTGTTCTATCACGGATCCCCAGCCGATGGGCTATTCATCCAGGACAACGTGCATGGAGCCCGCACCGCCTTCGCCGACAACTGGCCCAACCGGGCACGCCATTGGTTTCCTGCCATCGACCATCCGAGCGACAAAGCGAGCGTGGCGTTTCACGTGGAGGTGCCGGCGGGCTGGCGAGCGATCGCTAACGGCGTGCTCTCTGGGGTCGATACCTTGGCTAATGGCCGCACCACGTGGCACTGGAGCGAACGCCGCGCGATTCCGGTGTACACCATGGTGGTCGGCGCCGGGCGGATGGCGGTGACGGAACTAGGGTCGCCCGCGGGCGTGCCCCACACGCTGTGGACCTTTCCCGAGGACTCGGTGTTCGCCGCGGCACAGCCGTTTGCGCGCGCGAACCTGATATTGGAAACGCTGACCAAGGCGTTCGGCCCTTTCCCCTATCAAAAGCTGGCCCACGTGGAGTCTTCGACGCGGTTCGGAGGGATGGAGAACAGCTCGGCCATCTTTTACACGGAGCGTGGGTACGCCAGCCGCGAGATGGGCGAGGGCCTTGTGGTGCACGAGACGGCGCATCAGTGGTTTGGCGACGCCGTCACGGAGTACGATTGGCATCATCTGTGGTTGTCCGAGGGGTTTGCCACCTATCTCACTGCGTTCTTCTACGAGCTCATCGGCGAGCACGACACGTTTCGCGAGCGCCTCCGGGACAACAGACAGCGGTACATGGAATCGGAGGTGGTGGACAAGCCCGTGATCGACACCACCGAGCAGGATCTCTTCGGTTTACTGAATGCCAACAACTATCCCAAGGGCGGCTGGATCCTCCACATGTTACGCCGTGAGGTTGGCGACTCGACGTTCGTGCGAAGCTTGCGTGAGTTCTACGAGACGTATCGCGACTCGACGGCACTCACCAGCGACTTCGCCGCGATCGTGGAGCGCCAGGCGAACCGCGAGCTGGATTGGTTCTTTCGGCAGTGGCTGCTCCAGCCGGGCTATCCCAAACTCGGCGTCGCATGGACGTTCGACGAGACTCAGCGGGTGCTGACCGTGAGTGTACGACAGGTGCAGCCGCCGGAGTGGGGTCGGTATCGGATGGCGTTGCCCATCCGGCTTCGATTTGCGGACGGTGGTCAGATGGACGTCCCGGTGCCGCTCGAGGGTGCTGACGTCTCGGCGACGTATACCGGCGTGTCGGGGCGGCCGGTGGCTGTGGAGGTCGATCCGGAGGGGGATCTGCTCCTCGAGGTGGTGGTGAGCGAGGGTACGGATTAGGGAATCGCGGCGGGTTCGCTCGCTCGTCGTCCTCGATAAGTCGTTATGTTCAAATGAGATTCCGCTTTGCACGGGCAGCGGGGTCGTACATGCGTGAGTCAGTGAGGGACTGTCGAACCGTACGGTCCCTTTTGCGTTGGTACGGGCCGGGAGAGCACAATCGCCCCTATGAGGAGTACGAAGCCCTTGGATGCAACCTCGGCGACGGCCCCTCCGCAGCTGGCTCACGAACATGTCCCCTCAGTTATGCTCTCCCCGGGCGAAGCCAAGCGCCTGAGGAGCCGGCACGTTCCGTAACAATCCTCGGAACGATCCGTTACGTCACTCCTGCTTCAGCTGGCGGGCGGTGATCTTGTAAGTCCTTCCCGCCTTTGTCGATTCATCGAGATCGAGCTGCGGTACGCCTTTCGCAAGACGTCTGTCGCGTCCCTTCGGCAGATGAGTGAGGAAGTGTCCCATGAGCGACGAGACGCCCGTTCGCATCCTCGTCGTCGACGACGATCCCGCCATTCGCGCCTCCGTGGCTGACGCCCTCGGCGGGGAGGCCCTCGAGATCCTCGTGGCCGCGAACGCCCAAGAGGCACTCGGCCTCCTCGACGCCGGGCCGGACGTCGTCCTGTCCGATGTGAAGATGCCCGGTGTCGGTGGTTTGGAATTGTTACTGAGCATCAAGGAAAGGGTCCCGTCCGCGGATGTGATTCTTATGACCGCGTACGACAATGTGCCCACCGTCGTGACCGCCATGCGGGGTGGGGCAGTGGACTTCCTGTGTAAACCGCTGGATCTCCAGGAGCTGCGCCAGGTGATCCAGCGGGTGATCGCGGGGCGCGAACGGTCGAGCGATCACCCGCGATCGACGGGGAGCACATCCGGTGGCGCACCCTCGTTATCCTCGACGGTCCGTTCAACCGCAAGCGATCCTTCGGAGGCGCTTTGCGCCCGTTTGCGCCACACCCTCGCTCCGGCTTACCGCGTGGAACGACGACTGGGGAGCGGTGGCACCGCAGTGGTGTTCCTTGCCCAGGACCGCAAGCATGGTCGGCAGGTGGCCATCAAGGTGTTGCGGCCCGAGCTGGCGGCCTCCGTGGGCAACGACCGCTTTCTGCGGGAGATCCGCATCGCGGCACAGCTCAACCATCCTCACGTGCTGACGCTGATCGACTCCGGGTCCAGGGGCGGCCTCGTGTACTACGTCATGCCGTTCGTGGATGGTGAATCACTCAGGGAACGGTTGACACGAGAAACCAGACTCACGGTCCCGGACGCCGTCAGGCTCCTCATCCAGTTAGCGGATGCACTGAGTGCGGCCCACGCCCAGGGAATCGTCCATCGTGACGTCAAGCCGGAGAACGTTCTGCTGGCGGGTCGGCACGCTGTCGTGACGGACTTCGGTGTGGCCAAAGCGATCCACGAAGCGAGCGGTGGCACCGCGACGGCGACCGGGCTGGCCGTGGGAACACCCGCCTACATGTCGCCAGAGCAGGCTGCGGGAAGTCCCGACATCGACCATCGATCCGACATCTATGGACTCGGCGCCCTGGCCTACGAGATGCTGGCCGGGCGGCCGCCGTTTGAAGGGCGCACACTGCAAGCTCTGCTGGCCGCCCACGTCACAGAGCTCCCCACCCCAGTCGGCCGCCACTGTGATGGGTTGCTCTCCGAGCTCGAGCTTGTCGTCATGCGATGCCTCGCGAAGCACCCCTCTGACCGGTGGCGGACGGCGGACGAGCTCCTGGCTCGGCTCGAGCAGTTCACCACACCTCCCGGCGGAGTAGCGTCTCCCACCCCGGGTGGCGGCTCTGGCGCCTCCACGTCTCACGGCCCAGACTCAGTGTAGAGGACCACTTCTCATGCCTGCCCGCATCCTCGTCGTTGACGACGATCCGACCATCCGCACCTCGCTGGTGGAAGCGCTGAGCAGCGACCGTGTCGACGTGCAGGTCGCCGAGAGCGCGGAAGCGGCGCTGGCGTTGCTCAAGAACGGGGTCCCTGACCTCGTCTTGTCCGATGTCCGAATGCCGGGCTTGAGCGGCCTCGAGCTGCTGGAACTCCTCCAGGAGCGGGCCGCCGAAGCGGATGTCATCATGATGACCGCGTTCGACGACATGCCCACGGTGGTCCGAGCAATGCGGGAGGGCGCAGCCGATTTTCTGTCCAAGCCGCTGGACCTGCACGAGCTCAGGCGCGTGGTCCATCGGGTGCTCGGGGATCGCCGCACCCGCGAGCGGAGCAGACGTAAAGAAGAGGACGAAGCCGCGCCCTACCGATTGGACCAGCTGGTGGGTCGAGATCCTCGCATGATCCAGATCTACAAGCTGGTGGGGCAGCTCGCCGCCAACCGGGCCAACGTCCTCATCAGGGGCGAGACGGGGACGGGCAAGGAGCTGATCGCCCGTGCGATTCATTATAACGCGCCCGAGGCAGCCGATCCGTTTCTTCCCATCAATTGCACGGCGCTGCCGGAGACGCTGTTGGAATCCGAGTTGTTTGGTCACGTGAAGGGGGCGTTCACGGGTGCGGTGGCCGATCGCCGGGGCCGGTTCGCGCTGGCAGGGAAGGGGACGGTATTTCTGGACGAGATCGGCGATACGGCCCCGGAGTTCCAGAGCAAGCTGCTGCGGGTGCTGGAAGATCGGGAGTTCTACCCCGTAGGAGCCGAGGTGGCCGAGCGTACCGAGGCGCGGGTGATCGCAGCGACCCATCGCCATCTGGAGGAGCGAATTGCAGAAGGCGCGTTCCGGGAGGATCTCTACTATCGGTTGCGTGTGGTAGAGATCGTGGTACCGCCTCTGCGCGAGCGGCTCGTGGATCTGCCTGCGCTCGCGGAACACCTGGTTCGCCGCGTCGCGGAAGAGTTCCATCGCTTGCCGCCGGTGTTGTCCCGGGAGGCTTCTGACGTCCTGCTCCAGCACGAGTGGCCCGGGAACGTCCGTGAGCTGGAGAACACCCTGACGCGGGCCGTGGTACTTGCCACGGGCGATGTCATCCGGCCCGAGCATCTCGTGCTCGCTCAACGGAGTGCGCAGCCGCCGGACCAGCTGCTGTCCCTCTCGGATCTTGAACGCCAGCACGTCGGACGCGTGCTCGAGGCAACCCGAGGGAACAAGACCAGGGCCGCCGAGATCCTCGGCGTGTCCCGGCCTCGGCTCAACCGTATGCTCAACAAGTACGGGATGGAGTAGCCGCCATGTGGCGCCCGCCGTCGCTCACCCTGCGAACGAAGTTCGTGCTCGTGGTTCTCCTGGGGGCAGTGCTGCCACTAGGGCTCGTGGGCTATTGGCTCACCCAAGCTACGGAGCGTTCGGGTGAAGAGTTACTGCGAGGTCGTTTGGAAGAAACGTTGGATCGCCTGGTCCGCGACATGGGGGTGAAATGGGCGGGTCTGCGTTCGAATTTGCTCGACCTCGCGGAACATCCCGCCGTGCTCAATGCGGTGTACGAGCCCGGCGCCGCCGAGGTCCGAGTTCCCATCGACCTCCGACGGCTCTACTCGCGGCTTCAGGATGACATCACCCAGGTCACGCTCCGCGATACTGCCGGAGCAGTTGTAGTGGAGCTGGCCGCCGATTACGGACCGTCATCCTACCGCACCCGCGCCATCGGCCCCACGCTGCCGGTGGAGATCGATTTCCACGCCCCGGTTTCCGGCACGCGTCTGGGAACGGTGGAAGCGCGG
The DNA here is from genome assembly GCA_041615815.1 of Gemmatimonadales bacterium. Taxonomy (GTDB): domain Bacteria; phylum Gemmatimonadota; class Gemmatimonadetes; order Gemmatimonadales; family GWC2-71-9; genus JBDHDH01. The sequence goes on from JBFJCP010000004.1 coordinate 152,667, forward strand.
ATCGCGGTGAACAGCCTCCTCGGGAGCGGTCAGATGGGGGTTGCGAGCTCGGTCCTGGCGGTGTTCGACGCCAGTGGGGCACCGGTACTGCCCGTCAGTGTCGATCCGGCCGTGGTGCGTCAGCCCCGGTTTGCTTGGGCGGACGAACCCTGGGTCGGGGTGCGCCGCGTTGTGAGCGACCCGCCAGTGGAGCTCGTCTTGGTAGCGCCAGCCGGTCCCTTCAAGCAGCCGTTCGCCGAGGCCACTCGGCGGGGCACCCTGGCCCTCTTGGTCGTGACACTCGGGAGCCTCGCGGTGGTGATGGTGCTGACGGCGCGGATCACGCGCTCCTTGCGGCGTCTCGCCCACGCGGCCGATGCCGTCGCGGGCGGCGATCTCGACCAGAGGCTTTCTGCTGAAGGTGGGCGCGAGCTGTCGCGGGTCGCTCGAGCGTTCAACGCCATGACCGAAAACCTGCGACGCACGCTGCGCAGGCTGACGCAACAGGAATCGCTGGCAGCGGTGGGGGAGTTTGCGGCCTCCCTCGCCCACGAGGTCCGGAATCCCTTGTCGTCGATACGACTGGACCTTCAGCTCGCACAGGAGAAGACCGCCGATCCCGGCGCCGGCGAGCTGGTGGGCCGGGCCCTGCGCACCGTCGAACGCCTCAACACCACCGTGACCGGAGCCCTCCAGGTGGCGCGAAGTGGTCGGATCCGCCGAGAGCCCCTCGAGCTGACGACAGTTATCGAGGGGGCCATGCATGGCGCGGCTCCGGAATTCGACAAGCGTGGCGTGCGGCTTGATGCATCGCTGAATGGTGCCGGATCCGTCGAGATGGTGGGAGACGCGGCGGCGCTCGAGCAGGTGTTCCTGAACCTGTTGCTGAATGCAGCCCAAGCGATGGAAGGTGAGGGTGAGGCGCGGATGCGACTCCGGCGAGACGGCCAAACCGTGATGGTATCGGTAGAAGATGAGGGAGCCGGTATCCCGGATGACGTCCGTTCGATGATCTTCGAGCCGTTCTTCTCCACCAAGAGCGAGGGCACCGGGCTCGGCTTGGCCACCGTGCAGCGTATCGTGGCTGCCCACGGAGGCGAGGTGACGGTGGAGAGTCTCGAGGGGGGAGGCACCATCGTGACCGTCCGACTGCCGGCTCGGGTGCCAGACGTAACGGCGTGACGAGGCGTCCGTAACGGAAGGTTACGGCCCGTGCCGACCGCGAAACTCTCAATCCGTTCAGAATCAACTGATTACCGTCGCAGAACACGTGGGCATGGGCCTAGCATGTTAGCAAGGCGTGTCGTTAAACGAATCCAACGCCGTAGTGCGACAGCGGAGCCCACAAGGGGGGGATCGAGTTGAAACACTCAGTGATGCTGGCCATCGTGACCGTGGGGCTCACCGCGTGCGGTGAGCTGAAGGGCCACCGGGATTCGGAATCGTCAGCGCGGACTGCGCTACCCACTCGGGTCTCGCCGGCAATAAGCGACGGTGCCACCCGCCGCGTGTGGTCGCCGCCCAGCCATATCGAGCCGCTGGCCGCGCCGTCGGCAGACGGCCGGCGCCTGCCGTTCATCGACTGGCAGACCGGTGATCTGGCGGTGTTCGAACTCGCCACCGGCGAGACGCGTCGCCTGACCGGAAGTCCTTGGCTCCATCAATTACACGACTATGCCGAAACGTCTGCGATATCGCCGGATGGGAGTCGGATCGCGTACACCTGGTGGTGCAACGACTGTGATCGCTACGAGCTGCGGGTGATCGAGGTCGACGACCCCCAAGACATGCGCGTGCTCGTCTCGAACGATCAGATCAAGTGGATGCGACCGTATCACTGGTCATGGACTGGCCAGCAGATCGCCGCCCTGTTCATGCGTCCCGACGGTTCGTTTCAGATCGCCGTCGTATCCGTGGCCGACGGGTCATTCCGAGTTCTCAAGTCTCTCGGCTGGCGCGAGCCTCAAGGGATGTTCTTCTCTGCGGATGGTCGCTTTATCGCCTATGACCTCGCGGAGGACGATTCGCCGGAGCGGGACGTGTACGTGCTGGCCACCGATGGTAGTCGGGAGACGGTGGTCGTGGATCACGAGGCCGATGACTTCCTCCTCGGCTGGGCCCCGGACGGCGCGGCGGTTCTGTTCGGGAGCCATCGCGGTGGGACACCGAGCGCCTGGGTCGTTTCGGTGAGTGACGGCAAGCGCGTGGGACACCCACGGTTGGTGAGATCTGACATGTGGCGGGTCTTACCCCTCGGCTTCTCGAGGTCGGGCAGCTACTACTATGCCGTCGAGGCCGACCGACTCGAGGTGTACGTAGCGATGCTGGATGCCGGCGAAGGGATGGTGACAAGCGAGCCCACCGCGGTGGGTGAGCGCTATCATGTCGCCCGCAGCACGCCCTCCTGGTCTCCCGATGGGCAAAAACTTGCGTTCATCACGCAGCGGGGCCCGTTCTGGAGCCTCCGGTCGCGAGGCGTGGTGATTCGATCGGCGGTGACGGGTGAGTCCCGCGAGGTGGTCCCGGACCTCACGTATTTCAACTCTTTGCAGTGGGACCGGGACGGTCTCTCGATCTTCGTTAGAGGGCAGGATGCGAAGGGACGGGGTGGCATCTACCGCATCGATACGCAGACGGGCGAGGCCACGGCGGTCTTACTCGCCGAGCCCGAATCCAATATGTACGGCCACGCCGTGTCGAACGACGGCCGAATGCTCTACTACCATGTCAGGGGCTCGGTCACAGGAATCTTGACATACGAAATCGCCCGGGGTCGGAGCGCACCGTTGTACACGGCAGCCACGCCACGGACCGCGGACAGTCTCTGGGTCGCGTACGCGTTTCACCCATCCATGGCGCTTTCCCCCAACGGTAAGTGGCTCGCTCTGATCCCCTACTGGCGGAAAGCGGCCGTGCTCTTGCCGGTTGCGGGAGGAACGCCACGCACGGTCTTTTCTGCGCCGGAAGGAATGAAAGTGATCGGCGTGACCTGGACACCGAGCGGTGACTACCTCCTCGTCACGCTCTTCGATGGAACGGGTGATGGCCGCCGAGAGATTTGGCGTGTAGGTCAGGACGGAAGCGATCCTCGACAGATCGAGTTCCCCAACGCCGCATCGGGTGCGCAAGGCACTTACCCCGATGCGTGGAGTGCGCTCTCGGTGCACCCCGACGGACGCCAGATCGCCTTCACCGCCGGTGAGTCACGGCTCGAGGTGTGGGTGATGGAGGACTTCCTGCCGGAGACCCCGGCGTCCCCCGGCCCGACGCAGTAGACCACACCGGCCGTGTCTTCTCGAGTAGCTACACTCCTGGCGCTAGGCCTGGTCTCCGGATTGGGGAGTTCCCGATGCCATCTGCTCGGGCAGGCGCGAATCGTCGCCACCGGGGACTTGTATCGACCGAGCGCGCCCCTGGGCCTCGACGAGTACTACCGGGTGCCTGAATCCAATCCGATGACGCGCGCGAAGATCGAGCTCGGCAGGCAGCTATTCCACGATCCGCTGCTGTCGTTGGATCGCACTATAGCGTGTGCCTCGTGTCACAGTCCCGCACACGCCTTCAGCGACACGGTCCCGTTCTCTCGCGGCATTCGTGACCGCGCGCCGATCCGCAACACACCGAGCATTATGAACCGCGCCTACGGCAAGACGTTCTTCGCCGACGGCCGCACGGCATCATTGGAGGAGACCGTCCTCAGACCCATCGAGAACGGGCGAGAGATGAGTCTGGCGCTGACCGAGCTCGTACGCCGATTGCGAAGCGACCCCGACTACGCCGGTCGCTTTGAGGCGGTGTACGATGACGGGGTCACCGAATCGAACATTGGTCGTGCGCTCGCCACCTACGTGCGCACGCTTCGCTCTGGGGACTCACCGTTCGATCGCTTCATGGCAGGGGACACAGCCGCGCTTTCGCCCGAAGCGCGGGCCGGCTTCCGGCTGTTCATCGGGAAGGGGGGCTGCGTCTTCTGTCATCAAGGCCCTACCTTCACCGACGAGTCGTTTCACAACACGGGGGTGTCGTGGGGCTCGCCGGATCTCGGACGCCATACGGTTACTGGTGATGAGGCCGATCGCGGCAAATTCAAAACTCCCACGCTGCGCAACATCGAGCTCACGTCCCCGTACATGCACGACGGCAGCTTGGCCACGCTGGAGGAGGTCGTGGAGTTTTACGATCGGGGTGCCCAACCCAATCCCTACCTGGACGCAGAGATCCGGCCGCTGCGACTCAGCGCGATGGAGAAGGAAGCGCTGCTCACATTTCTGCGGAGCCTGCGCGGGTCACAGGTCGGGATTCCAGACTCTCTGCGGTGACAACGGGGAGCTAGCCCGGCCCGTCCGACGTCGTTCGGCGCAACCGCCGCTCGCAGGCGTCGGCCGCCGCCGCGGCCTCGGTTGTTGCTTCCGCCAGATACTGCGTCCGCTGTTCGGGCGTCAGGCATGCCCGCAAGTTCGCGCGCACGTACTCGAGCAGCTCAGGAAACGTGACACGCCAGATCCGAGCCGTGCCGTCCACCGAGGCCGTGACGACTCGCTGACCGTCGGGGCTGAACGCTGCAGCGCGCACCGGGCCGGAGTGGCCACGAAGCGCGATTGGGTCTTCGGTCCCGTCGAGACGCCAAATCCAAACCGTACCATCGTCGCCTCCCGCCAGCACGCGGGAGCCACCGGGGCTGAACGCGACCGCGTTGACGTAGAAGTCATGGGCTCGCAGCACGATCGGACGCCCGCTCCCATCCACCGGCCGTATGCGGACATCTTCCGATCCGATCGCGACCGTCTCTCCGTCGGGACTAAACACGGCGTCCTGGAGCTCGTAATTGCCGCGCAGAATCACCGCTGGGCTCCCCCGCTCGACAGCAGTGACTCTCGCCGTCTGATCCCACGAGGCACTGAGCACGCTTCTGCCATCCGGGCTGAATGCAACGCTCATGACCCAGTCTCTGTGCTCGGCGAGAACCTCGGGGTTCCCCGCACCGTTCGCGGGCCATGTGCGGACCAGGCCGTCCCGCCCGCCTGTCACGACGCGATCGCCGTTCGGGCTGAACGCCGCATCGTACACGACGGACGAATGGGCCAGGACAACTGGCTCTCTGGATCCTTCCATCTCCCAGACCCTCACGGTGCTGTCGCTCGACGCCGTGACCAGACGGCGCCCATCACGACTGAATGCCACACTCCACACCCGATCCCCGTGCCCGCGCAGCAGGGTTGGCTCTCCCGAGCCGTCCGATGACCATATCCGGACGAACCCGTCGCTGGACGCGGTGGCGATTCGCCGGCCGTCGGGACTGTACGCAATGCCGTTGACCCGTTCCCCGTGTGGAAGCACCAGCGCCTCGCCTTCCGTGTCGCTCAGCATCCAGGTCCGCAGCGATCGATCCCTGAACCCGCCAGTGATCTGGCTTCCGTCGGGACTCTCCCCGACTCCATTCCAACCCCACGGTCCCGTGAACACCGCCACGCGCCCACTCCCGTCGGCCTGCCAGACGCGAAGCTTGCCGTCAGCGGATTGGGTGAACACGCTCGAGCCATCGCTAGAGATCGAGGCGAGTGCGGTGGCAGGATGCCGCAGTGTGATCGGTTGGTCAGGACGGTCGAGGTGCCAGATCCTCACGGTGCTGTCCAGCGAGGAGGTCGTCACGAGCTGGCCATTGAACCGGGTGCCCCACATGCTCAGGCGCTCATGTCGCAGAAACAGCGGTTCACCGGTGCGGTCCCCCGAATAGACGTAGACCCCGCTCCGCCCGCTCACCGAAACCAGTGCGCCATCCGGACTCATACGGGCGTAGACCCAGCCGTCTGGAGGGCCGGGTAGCACGACTGGCGAGCCGGTGCCGTCCGCGCGCCAGATCCGCGCCGCTCCGTCCGTGCCGCCCGTCAGGATGCGGTCGCCATCGGAAAAGAATCGTCCACCGAGGAGACCGACTCCATCGATGCGGAGGACGACCGGTTCGTCAGAGCCGTCGGCCGGCCATATCCAGATTGGGCCTCCCTGCTCCGTGCCGGCCGAGAGCCGCGTGCCGTCGGGGCTGAAACCCAGGGCTTCGATTCGCAAGTCGGCCGTCAAGACAGTGGGATCGCTCCAATCATCCACAGGCCAGATCCACACGGTTCCCGCCGCGGTGCCCGCCGCGAACCGGCTGCCATCCGGACTGAAGGCAATTCCGTCAACCTCGTCATCGTGCTGTAAGATCTGCGGCTCTCCCGTTCCGTCGGTTCGCCAGATGCGAGCGGTGCCATCCATCAGGCTCGCGGCCAGAAACCGGCCGTCTGGGCTGTACGCGAAGTCGTTCGCGTAATCAGGTGCATGCACGACCGATATCGGCATAGGATGGTTCGCCGCCTCCCGCAGCACGGCCATCTTGCCGGGCAGGGGCACGTCCGCAATCTCGTCGATCAGCAGGGCCTTGAGCAGCGGGTCCTGCGTTGTCGTGGCCGATGTGAGAATCGCATGCGCCCGGGCCCGGTGTGCTTCGGCGCTGGCGCGCACGGCCTGCCAGGTCGCGAGCGACGCACCGACCAGGATCGCGACGGCGACCAAGGCGGCGGCAGCCACGGGACCGCGATGTTTCCTCGCGAACTTCCGCAGCCGATACGCGCGGCTCGGTGGGCGGGCGGCGATCGGCTCGTCCTGGAAATGTCGCTCGATGTCGGCGGCGAACTCCGACGCGGACGCGTAGCGGCGGGCGCGATCTTTCTCCAGCGCCTTCATCGCGATCCAGTCCAGATCCCCCCGAACGAGCTTCGTGAGAGCAGCGGGCTCCGTCTGGTGCTGCTTCGCGACTTCGGTCAGGGCGTCGCCCAGAGTGCTGAGCCGGGTGGAAGGCTTGGGCGGTTCTTCCTCTCTGAGGATCCGCAGAATGTCGAGATAGGCTGCCGAACGGAGCGCCTTGGCCTCAAAGGGCGTTGTACCGGTAAGTAGCTCGTACAGCAACACCCCCAACGAGTAGATGTCACTGCGTGTATCGATGTCCAGGCCGCTCATCTCCGCCTGCTCAGGGCTCATGTAGGCCGGCGTGCCGATGAACTGACCGTACTCGGTGAACAAGGTTTTCTCGGTGAGCCGATGTGCCGTGGCCTTGGCCACCCCGAAATCGATCACCTTGGGTACCGGTCGGCCGTCGTGCAGGGTCACCATCACGTTCGACGGCTTGAGGTCACGATGGATGATCCCTTTCTGATGGGCATGGTGCACGGCCTGACAGATATCGACGAAGAGCCGGAGTCGTTCGCCCGTGCTGAGTCGGTTCGTGTCGCAGTACTCCGTGATGGGTATTCCCTTCACCAGCTCCATCACGAAGTACGGTCGCCCGGTCTCGGTGGTTCCCGCGTCGAACACCTTGGCGATGTTGGGATGTTCCATCATGGCCAGCGCTTGGCGCTCCGCCTCGAACCGGGCAACGACCTCCTTCGTGTCCATGCCCAGCTTGATGATCTTGAGCGCCACACGACGCTGGACCGGACGTTCCTGGTCGGCCATGTAGACGGTCCCGAAGCCGCCCTCGCCGATCACCTGGAGGAGCTTATACGGTCCGATGATTGATCCCGGTGCCTCCGGCGGCCCCGCCGCGGTCACCCCACTTGCGGCGCGGCCAATCCCACTTCTGTTCTCGAAGGTGGGGGACTCGAGAAACTCGTCCGCTTCCGCGTGCGCTGCGAGGAGCGCTTCCACCTGAGCACGCAGTCGAGCATCGTCGCCGCATGCCGTGGCGACGAATCCGTTCCGCTGCGACTCCGGCTTCTCCAACGCCTCGTGGAAGACTTGTTTCACACGTCCCCAGCTCATCTTTTCCATGGCACGCTTGCTCCCGGCCTCGATCGCCGCTGCGGATTCAGTCCTCGCGCAGGTCCTGATACAACCATGCCCGCGCGAAGGCCCACTCTCGTTTGACCGTGCGTTGCGAGACCTCCATCGCCTTGGCGGTCTCCTCCACGCTGAGGCCCGCGAAGAGCCTCAGTCGCACCACCTCCGCCGCATCGGGGTCCTGTTCTTCCAAGCGCCGAAACGCATCGTCGAGGGCCAGTAGCTCATCCAGGTCGTGGTCGGTTGCGAGGTCGGCGTTGCGCAGCTCCACGCGTACGCGCTTTCCTCCACGCTTGGCCCGCCCTCGCTTGCGGGCGTGCTCGATCAGGATCCGTCGCATCGCCTCGGCGCAAGCGCGAAAGAAGTGACGGCGATCGTTCCAGGGAGGACGGGAATCGCCCAGGAGACGCAGGTAGGCTTCGTGGACCAATGCCGTCGCTTGCAAGGAATGGTCGGGACGCTCGTGGCGGAGGTGGGCTTGGGCCAGCGCGCGCAGCTCGTCGTAAACCAGGGGGACCAGCCGCTCCATCACTTCGTCGCGGTCCGATCCCCGCAGCTCGGCGAGGATGACGCTGATGTCTCCCATGGCGACGGCTCGAGGCTAGTGGCTTCCACTACGAGAAAGACCGTACGGGAGGACGTCAAGTGCGACTTGGCAGCGCATTTCATTTTTCTTGGCGAGACGGAACGGTCGCCGCACCTTGACGAACGCTCGCCGCGCGGCGAACCATGACGTTACTGCCACCGCTCGAGGAGGGGAGATGTCCCGACGTCCCGTGGCTGTCATACTCGTCGGCGCAGCGGCCTTGGCCGCTGGTCCGGCCGGCCCCGCGGCACCGGCCGGTCCCCAATTCGCGATCTCCTTCCCCGCCGCGCGCAGTACCACGCCGCTCGACGGGCGTCTGCTGCTCCTGATCTCCACGGATTCCACGGCGGAGCCGCGGTTTCAGATCGGAGACGGGGCCAACACCCAGTTGGTCTTTGGGATCGACGTCGACGGGCTGGCGCCCGGCACGGAGGCGCTGATTGACGGCGCGGCGTTTGGCTATCCCTTGAAGAGCGTGCGCGACCTACCCGCCGGACGCTATTGGGTGCAGGCACTCATTAATAGGTATGAGACCTTTCACCGCTCCGATGGGCACGTGGTGAAGCTCCCGCCGGACCGCGGGGAAGGCCAGGTGTGGAACCGGAAGCCCGGGAATCTCTACTCGATGCCGCGCTTCGTGGATATCGATCCCGCCGACGTCGGCGTGATCCAGCTGATGATGGACCAGGAGATCCCGCCCATCCCCGATCCGCCCGAGACCAACTACATCAAGCACGAACGGATCCAGAGCGAGCTCTTGAGCGAGTTCTGGGGCCGTCCCATGTACCTGGGCGCCCACGTGCTCTTGCCGGAGGGCTTCGATACCCATCCCGATGCCCGGTATCCGCTGGTGGTGAACCACGGACATTTCCCGTACACGTTCAGCGGATTCCGAGAAGAGCCGCCCGATCCCAATCTCGAGCCCGACTACAGCGAGCGGTTCCGGCTCCGGGGGTACAATCGCATCCAACAGGAGTACGCCCATCAGTTCTATGAGGAGTGGACCGGTCCCGATTTCCCACGGGTGCTGCTGATCCGGGTACAGCATCCCACCCCGTACTACGATGACTCCTACGCCGTGAACTCGGCCAACAACGGGCCCTACGGTGATGCCATCATGCACGAGCTGATCCCGCACATCGAGCGGAAGTACCGCGGGATCGGCGAGGGGTGGGCCCGGTTTACCTACGGTGGGTCCACCGGCGGGTGGGAGGCCATGGCGGTGCAGGTGTTCTATCCCGAGGAGTTCAACGGCGCGTGGGTGGCGTGTCCCGATCCCATCGACTTTCGGGCCTACACCGTGGTCGATCTGTACGAAGACCAAAATGCGTACTACGTGGACAGCAAATGGAAGCGCACGCCGCGCCCCGGGAGACGGGATGGGCGGGGTCACGTGAGCGCCACGCTCGAGGAGATGAACCACCGGGAGCTGGCGCTCGGCTCCAGGGGCCGGTCCGGCGATCAGTGGGACATCTGGCAGGCGGTGTACTCACCCGCGGGTGACGATGGCTACCCCAAGCCCATCTGGGACAAGGTCACTGGAGTGATCGACCGCGACGTCGCCGAGTATTGGCGGGAGCACTACGACCTCTCCTACATCCTGCGGCGCGACTGGGCCACATTGGGTCCCAAGCTCGCCGGCAAGCTGTTCATCTATGTGGGCGACATGGACAACTATTACTTGAACAACGCCGTCCAGCTGACCGAGGAGTTTCTGGAAAGCACTACGGATCCCTATTACGGCGGCGAAGTGGACTATGGCGACGGCGACGAGCACTGCTGGAACGGCGATCACACACGGGACAATGCGTTCTCGCGGCTCCGCTACCATCAGATGTTCATTCCGCGGATCATGGATCAGATTCGCAACAACCACCCGGTGGGAGCCGATACGGTGAGTTGGCGGTACTAGCGCCGCCGCCGGCCGCTTCTCGGGGACCCTAAACCCGAGAGGCTAGTGGTTAGGGTTTAACAATCCTCGCCCTTATCCGATCACCCGGTCCGGGACGTGATGGACCTCACGGCAACAGCCGTCTGAGCTGCAGGTTTGCCGACACGGGTTGGATTGATGACACATCCCGAATCCCGGACTGCTCTTCAACACAGATGCCCCATCTATCCCGCCGGACGCAAATGCTGACGATGCGTCTTTGGTCAACTCGAACCTGGCCTCTCACCTGAAGCAGCATCTGCCGTTGGTCTATCACGAGCGTATACGTGAATCTCCCACTCCCAGGACGGGAGCCAGTGCAATCCAGGCGTATTCGTGTTCTCTGAAGGCTCAAAACTTCGAATCCGACGTGTTCTTCGCAACGGGCTCCGCTGTCCGGGCCGCCCGGGTCAAGGGATATCCTGATTCCGTTGTCCAAGTCCTCGAAATTGACTGCGCCCGTCAATGCTGGATTGGGCTGGCTTCCCACTACGCCCGGTGCGAGATTAGCCGCCCCATAACGTAGTTCACCTTCAAAGAGATACGGCCCATGGGGACGCACATAGATCTGGAGGGTATCGAGGACCTGACCGTCATGTAACAACAGCCCCAACGCCGTGCCGTAACCTTTTGCAATGAAGCTCTTGCCGCCTGGCCCGACGGCGAGGGTCGCGGCCTCGAGTGATCGCAACTCAAACTCTGGGCCGGTATCAAGCGCAGTTCCGGTTGCGGCGCCGGCCACTGGTGCGAGGAGCGTATCTCCCAGCTCGAGCCTCAGGATATTCGAAACGAATTCGGGTCGTGCGGCCACCACCTCCAGATCCCAAAAGGCGCCCAGGATTTCTTCGTTATCGGCAAACTGGAGTCTCGTTCGTCCGGGGCGGAGGCCGATTACCGTCCTGGTGGTAGGATCGAATCGCGCGATCGTCGTATCAAGCATCCGCCAATGGATCTCTGCCTCTGGAATCGCCTCGCGGTTCGCCGTCGCAAGTCCGCCAACGAAAATCTTCTTGCCCGCCACTGGGATGGTCACCGTCGTTAGTGGGTTCGGGTCTCCGTACGCCATTGCGGGTCGCGCATGGACGGTGACGGCGATTCGACGAGCCCCACCCCCGGTCCCCACCGTGACCACGGTCTTGCCGAGCGAGACACCGGTGATCTCTCCGGCGGCGCTGACCTGCGCGATGCTCGGGGCTTGCGAGCGCCAAGTCATTTGGCGCGCGAGGACGTCGCGTCTCGGCCCACGCAGCACCACGCCGCGATCCGTCATGGGTGTCGCACGTGTCTTGCCGACAGCCAGGGCAACGCTGGCCACCGCGGGAGCGACCGGGACGGCTCTCACACGGACGAGGAGTCGCGCCGTCACCGAACCGGCTGCCGTCGCTTCCAGTGTGGCCTCGCCGGCGCGATGGGCGACCAAGAACCCGGCAGAGTCCACTGTGGCTATGGTTGGCTGGAGCGAGCGCCATTGGACCGAGTCCGCGGGCAACTCGCTCCCGGTGCCCACTAAGGCGCGCACCGGCCACCGGTCCGCAGCGGACATCTGAAGTAGCGATGTCGACAGTACAATGCGTCGCGCTGGAAACGTCCTCCCCTCTCGATCGACGCCAGCTGCAGTGCCTCCACCGTCGACTACGGACGCAGCCAATTGAGGCTCGGGGAAGAACGCTTCCTCGATCCATGCGGACACGGGATCACCATCGAGCGTCGCCGGTGCGTATGTGATGGCACGGGCCCGTGCGATCGCACGGGCATTGTAGCTCGAGTCGTCGGACGGATCGGTGAGGAACACGTCGGAAGGCGATCCTGTTTCATTGACCTGGATCGCCACCACGGCCGGACTCGGCATCACGACCGAGTCGGGCACGGCGACCATCGTGGGCTGCAGGGGTCGAGGTGGAGTGTCGAAGCACTCCCCCCTCAAGTTGTACGCGTCTCCAAAAGTCGCACAGGTCGACTCTGGTGCGTCCTCGGCGATCAGGCCGGTCGGGGGGTCGGCCGGATCCGTCGGCATGACGGGAGGTCGCACGATGACGAGCCCGGCAATTGCCGCGGCGGCGGCAGTGCCCGCGCGCGCGGTGGTGTGCATTCCCAGCAAGGGGACACCACCGCGGTAGACCCTGGCGCGAAGCACTGCCGGAAGGAAGAAGGCCACCGGTGATCGGCGTCCTTCCTCAAGAAGGCGCATGACTGCTCGGTCTCGCGTAATCGCTTCGATGGGGAACTGTTGCAGCTCTCGCCTGGCGGCGCGTCGCTTAGCCCGGTGCTTGCGATGCGCGAACATCTTCTGCACGGCCACGTCTAGACGCTGCTGGGCCCCAGCCAGCGAGATGTCGGGTGCGAGATTGCGCTCCAGGATCTCGATGATCTCCGAACGCACGGCGATCTCGGTCTCTTCGTCGAGTTGGCGCATCAGCGCCACTCGCACGTCATCCGGAATGGCGCCACGGCGGAACCAGGGCAGGCGGACGAGCTTCAGCAAGTTCTCTTCGGAGAGCACGCCGGTGCCGATGGCCGGATGCCGGCCGATGCGCAGCGTCAGGTCCCAATGCAATTCCGGGTACAGTGCGCACGCGCAGAGCCAGGTGAATGCTTCTGAGCCGAGATGACGGCGAAGATCTTCCACCGCTTCTTGCACCAAGAGCGATGGCTGTGGGCTGGCTATGTCGAACCGTTTCCAGTATGCCAAATCCGTCTCGGCGTCGGGCTCGAAGGAATCGACGAGCGCACTCAACCCGTCTCCCGTCGCCGGCAGCACCACGAAGTGGCGTGCGAGGGAGATTTCCCGGGCGCCCCACGTGGCGGGCGGTTCAGCGGTCAGGACCGCGCGCTTCTCCCACGTGTGCATTCTCGTCACCCACGGGTGTGGGGCGCCCGTAACGGGATGCAGAAACCCATTCCCTTGAGCGAACACGAGCAGCCGACTGGTGTGGTAGCGCGATTGGAGATCGGACAAACGCCACCGCTGGCTGTACTCGTCCGTTACGATGCGAGGGTCATTCTCGAAGTAAAACCGGACGACGGGGAGGTCTTCCTGGCGCAGCGCCCACGCCAACTCGTTGAACAGCCGGGCCTGGTGGTCACGATGGCTCGAGCGCTCGATCAAGACGAGGTATTCCGGCGCCCTCGTGAGGGATCGGAACCGCAGCGTTGGATAGCCGCGCGCATCGATGGTTGCCGAGATCGTCTCTTCGACGGCCAGGACCCTGGCCTCGCCGGTTTCACGTCGCTGAAGCTGGCGCGCCGGTTCCTTCAAGGCACCCGGTGCAAACGGTGAGGGCTCGGGAACGGCCGCCACCGGCCGTGTCAGGGGCGGTCGGCGGCTTCGGTGGCGTTGGACGGCCAGCTTCCGACGGCGCCAGGCTCTCCACTCCACCATGAGGAAGAGCAGGAGCGGGACGGCGAGCGCGAGCCATCCCAGCAGTTCGCGGACTGGCATCGCCGGTGGCCCCAATTCTCGTGAGACGTCCGGCGGTGAAGGAGTGGTGGGGGTCTCCTGCGGCGGTGCGATGGGTGGTGCCTGATCTAACGGTGGTGGGATGGTGGTCTCCTGTTCAACGGGGACCGGTCGTTCGCCCGACTGAGCTTCGGCGGTGGACGCGCGATCGTCCGCCATCGGTTCGTCTACCCGCTCGATCGAGGGGCTCAAGAAGACAAAGAGCGCGACGGTCCCGACGAGGCTGATCGCGGCCGCGGCGACGCGTACGCCCGGCCTGCGCCACCACCGCGGCGGACGTCTCGGTTCGACTACTTCGTCGTCGAAGGTTCTCGCCATTCCAGACGGCTCGGTCGAGCGAGTCTCCATCAGGGCCGGCTCGGCCTCTCCGAAGATCGGATACAGCTCGTCGAAGATCTCGTAGAACCGTTCCTGCTGTTGTCGGGTGTGCGCGAGCGCGGGTGCGATCAGCGTCTTGACTCGGGCTGGCCTGTACGCATGAGCCAGGGCATCCAGGAGCTGGTGAAGGCGTACGTAGTCCTCCGGTCCCACGGTGAACCCGCGTTCGCGCAGCGTCTCGAGGAGCCGGCCAAAAAACAGCGCCGGCGCAGCGGGGGCTAGCGCGGGTTCGTTCACGAGATCTCGCGCTTCAAGAGCGAGAGGTCCTCGCGTGATTTGGCGAGAATACTATAGGTTAGCGCGATCGCCTCGCGCTCACCGGCACGGGGGTCCTTCACGTCGATGTTCCGGTCGCGCAGAATGCTCAGCCATCCAAGCAGCTCCGCCGTGGCCGGGGGCTTGCGGAGGTTCAACTTCCGGATTTCTTCGAAATGCTCGATAGCGTGCTCGATTTTCTCGGGGGTGAAGGCCCCGTTGGTCGGCAGGCGTCGATGGACGATCTGGCGCAAACGCTCGCGGTCAGGAAATGGGATGTGGTAGAAGACGCAACGCCGCAGGAACGCGTCCGGTAGGTTCTTCTCCGAGTTACTCGTGATGACGACGATAGGCCGGTACATATCCTCGGCGGCGAAACGTCGGCCAGTCTCTTTCACGGTGAACGCCATCTCCTCCAGCTCGTTCAGCATGTCGTTGGGTACGTCGCGCGGGGCCTTGTCCACTTCGTCGACCAGCACCACCGAACGAGTGGGCCCCTGTCCCTTTCGGTCCTCCGGGAGGAACGGATCGGCCTCGGTGGACTGCATCCCGAGCAGAATGGCGAGCCCTAAGGCGCCGTACTCGATGTATCCGTCCGCGGTCGCCGTGGCAGACTTGAACTGCGCGTCGTGAAAGTGCCGAAGGGAGTCGTAGGTGTAAAACAGGTCCCGCACGGTGGTGGTGCTCTTGGTGTGAAAGCCGAGTGGTGCGGGTAGTTGAAGTTCGTGTGCAACGCTGCTGGCGAGTTGTGTCTTTCCGGTCCCCGGCTCACCAGTCACCAGCAGGGGTTGTCCCAAGGTCAGTGCCACGTTGACCGCATCCACGAGACCGAGATCGGCGAGGTAACCAGCCGGATCCGTGAGGGGGAAGCGATCGATGCGTTGGGGCCAGTTCGCTCCGCGTCTGGAGGCGGTGGAGCCGTCTCCGGCGTACAACGGCTTCGGTACATTCATGAGTAACTCCCACGCTGCGCGGCTTGCTCGGCGACGAAGGCTTGGTGGATCTCGGCGAGAGCCGCCTCGACGAGTGTGAGGGGTTTCGCAGACGAGCCCGCGAAGATCGACTCCGTGAGCTGCGCCCGCTTCAAATCCGAATCGTACACCCGGTTCTTCGCGAACCAGTCCTTCACATCGTCCACGGTGATCGGAGCGAGTTCGTCCAATATGATGCAGGCGCATCCGTCGGGGAGTCCATCCAGCGTCGCCTCGACGTCATCTCGTACCCGGCGGCGAGCTCGACGTCGCAGGTACGAGGGGGTGAGCGATAGGCCCGTCGGATGCGAATCAAAAACGAGGTTCACGAAGACGATGAACTGCGCGTGCGGCGATGTTTCGCCGAGCGCTGAGAGAAAATGCTGTACGTACCAGGAGAGGAGCGCGCGCTCGGCGCTACTCCAGTGTTTGGCCCGCACGGCGTGTTCCACGACGATCACAGCCGAAGCGTCCACGGTCGCCAATGACGCAAGAGATGCCGGTGAAAAATCGGCGCCCATGTAGGATGGCTCAAGTTCTCGGAATAGGGCGATCGCCAGGTCACGTTCCAGGATGTCTCGGTCCGGTCCGTGCGGCCACGGAACCGACACACGCTTGACGATGGCGCCTGCTTCTCCGGCGGTGGCGTTCGCAAAATCGTGAATTCTGGTGTATAGGAGTCGATCGACCAGACTGCCGTGCCCGTTACCTTCTTCTCCGTGCACGACGCAGAGCAAGGGTGTCCCAGGGCGCTCTGCATTCGATGTTCGCAGAAATACGTCGAAGGCGTTTACCTGCCGCCATCGATTGCACAACTTGCTCACGATCACGCCTACGTTGGGTCCTGTCTCGTCCTCAGACACTCGGGTGCCGGCAGCCGCTCCGCTGATGACCGCGTGCAGCGATTCCAGCAGGGAACCGGCGGACTGGAATCGGTCGGTCGGCGCCTTGGCGAGAGCGGTGCTGACCAGCGCCGTCAGCCCGGCGGGAGTGTCGGGTCGTACGTCCCTTAGGCTCGGCGGCGCCATGACAACGTGCTTGCCGATGACCGCCTGCGGACGAGTATCGTCGAAGGGAGGACGTCCCGTGAGCATTTCGAACAGGACACACCCCAACGCATAGATGTCGCTGCGGGGGTCGAGGTCTATTTCGCCAACCGCCTGCTCAGGGCTCATATACGCAGGGGTGCCGACGACGAGACCGGTCTCCGTGAGTCCTTCCTGTTCATGGGAGGCCAGGTGCGCGATGCCGAAATCGACAATCAACGCGTGGCCCCGGCTGAGAAGGATGTTCTCGGGCTTGATGTCCCGATGGATGATTGCTTGCTCGTGAGCTGCCTGTAGGGCGTCTGCGACTTCAGCGGCGATCTGAATGGCATCGTCGATCGGAAGACGCCGTTCGCGGTTGAGTCGATTCCGCAGTGTCTCGCCGTCGATGAACGGCATGACATAATAGAGGTGATCTCCGGCAGAACCCGAATCGTGCAGCGGCAGGATGTGCGGATGGGTGAGTCCTGCGACGATCTCGATCTCACGGACGAATCGTTCCTTGCCGATCGATGCGGCTAGGTCCGGGTGCAGGACCTTCAATGCGACCTGGCGCTTGTGCTTGTGGTCCGTCGCGAGATACACTGTAGCCATGCCGCCACGACCGAGTTCCCGTTCGACCGTGTAGCGACCGGAAAGGTGCTGGGAAAGCTCTTCGGATGTTGCCATGCTACTTGCGTTGTGCGGCTGTTTCTTCCGGCAACGTAACGATCTGAATCAGGCTTGGCCAGATCGTTGAGCCCGCGCGCGAGAGTGAGAGAGATGGATGTTGAATCGACTCTTTTTCTCGCCAATGATTCCCAGCCCCTAGTCCCAACCCCTCATGGGGGTGCCGGGCCCTCACTCGACCCCCTGCAGCTTGAACACACCAGCGGCCAAGGCGCCTCCGAGAAGGGGCCCCACCAGATAGAGCCACAAGTCGGCGAACGAGCCATCGCCGAGCAGCGCGTGGATGAGGATGGGTCCAGTGCCGACGGCCGGGTTGAAGACGCCTCCCGAAACCGGTCCACCGGCGATCATGGCGGCCGCGATGGTGAATCCGATTGCCAATCCGTAATA
>JBFJCP010000005.1:0-144661 GCA_041615815.1 Gemmatimonadales bacterium
CGATCACGGCGACGGCAGACGCGACGGTGATCACGCAGACGGCGGCGGTGACGGTGAATGTGGGGGCGGTGAGTGCGGGCAATTCGACGGTGAGCGCCAACCCCACGACGATCACGACGGATGCGGGGCAGTCGAGCACGATCACGGTGACGGCCCTCGACGCGAACAGCAATCCCATTCAGGGGGCCACCGTCACGCTGTCGGCCACCGGGACGGGCAACACGATCACGCAGCCGGCCTCGACCACCAACGCGAGCGGGGTGGCGACCGGGACCATTAGCTCGACGGATCCAGGTGACAAAACGGTCTCGGCGGACATCGACGGCACCGGCGTGACGCAAACGGCGGTTGTCACGGTAAACGCTGGCGCCGCCGCCCAGCTCTCCATCACCACCCAACCGTCAACGTCGGCCGCGAACGGGGCGGCCTTTGCCCAGCAACCGGTGATTCAGCTGGAGGACAGCAACGGGAACCCCGTGAGCCAGAGCGGCGTGGACGTCGAAGTGCAGATCAACAGTGGTGGCGGAACCCTGGGTGGAACGACGCCCGTTCAGACCAATGCCAGCGGGGTGGCGACCTTCAGTGGCTTGTCGATCACCGGGACCGTGGGCGATCGGGATCTTCTTTTTTTTTCGACAGGCCTGACGTCCGTTACGTCGAACATGATCTCCATCACCCCGGGCACGGCCGATCCGGCCACCTCACAGATCACCGCCAATCCCACATCGATCCAAGCAGACGGCTCCTCGACCTCCGCCATCACGGTGCAGCTGCGGGATCAGAGCAGCAACAACCTGACGAGCGGTGGGGATAACGTGACCTTGCAGACGGATGCCGGGTCGCTGTCCACCCCCGTCACCGACGTTGGCGACGGCACGTACACGGCGACGCTCACGAGCTCGACCAACGTCGAGACGGCCACGATTACGGGGACCGTCAATAGTTCGGCGATCACGGACAATGCCACCGTGAACTTCACGGCCGGCGCCGCATCGCAGTTGGTCTTCACCGTAGGACCGGCGAGCACGGACGCGGGCGTGAACTTCACACCCGCGTTGACGGTCACGGCACAAGACGGCTCCGGCAACACGGATCCCAACTTTACGGACGACGTCACGGTAGCCATCGGGACCAATCCATCGAGCGGCGTGCTCGACGGAACGGTGACCGTTGCTGCCATCGCGGGCGTTGCCACGTTCTCGAATCTCAATATCGATGAGGCCGGGAACGGCTACACGCTCACGGCTTCGAGCGGCGCGATGAACACCACAAGCAGCGCGTTTAACATCACCGCCGGTAACGCCACGGTCCTCGTGTTTACGGGGAACCCCGGCAATGCCGTCGCGGGAGCGACGCTCACCCCAGTGGAAGTCACGGCCAGGGATAGCGTGGGCAATACGGACCCCTCGTTCGGCGACAACGTGGTTGCGAACATCGGCACGAATCCGGGTAGCGCTGGGCTCAACGGCACGACTTCCGTCGCGGCCGTCTCTGGGGTGGCCACCTTCAACACGCTCAACATCACGGTCGCCGCCACCGGATATGACCTCACGGCCTCATCAGGGGTCTTGACCGGAGCCACGTCCGGGTCGTTCGACATCACCCCCGATGTGGTGAGCGCCAGCGTCTCGACCGTCACCGCGAATCCCTTGACGATCACGACCGACAGTGAGAACAGCACGCTCACCGTGACCGTGCTCGATCAATTCAGCAATCCCATCCAAGGCGTGCTCGTCACGCCCTCGGCCACCGGGACCGGGAACACCCTGAGCGCCGCCGGCAACACCAATGCGAGCGGCGTCTACAGCGGAACGCTGAGCTCCACCGACGTGGGAGACAAGACGGTCTCGGCGGATGCCGGGGGAACGGCGCTCAATCAGATGCCCGTGGTCACGGTGAACCCCGGGGCCGCGAGCGGCGCCACCTCGCAGATTACGGCCAGCCCCACCTCGATCGCGGCTGATGGCGTGACGACCTCGACCATCACTGTCCAATTGATGGACGCCAATGGCAATAACCTCACGACTGGTACGGATACCGTCGTGCTGAGCACGACGGCGGGAACGTTGTCCATCGTGACGGACAATAACGACGGTACCTATACGGCCACGCTGACCTCCAGCACCACGGTCGAAACGGCCACGGTGACGGGGACCGTGAACGGAGGTAATATCACGGACAACGCCACGGTGGACTTCACCTGATGATTTGCCCGCGCTGTTCTGTCGCCGAAGTCTCTGCGGAGACGAACCAATGCATCCTCTGCGGGTTCACGCCGACCGCGGCGGTCATGGTGGATACCGCGGCAGCCGAAGAACTCCAGGAAATCGTACAACGGCCGCTCGCGGGGCGGTTCGAGATTCAGCACCTCATTGGTCGGGGGCGGGCGTCCTTCGTGTACGCGGCCCAGGAAGCGGAGACCAACCGCAAAGTGGCGCTCAAGATCATCCCATTGAGTGGACCGCTGGACGCGGATCTGGTGAGGCGTTTCGATCGCGAGGCCGCACGTGCCACCTCGCTCCGACACTCGCATATCGTGCCGATCTTCGGCAGTGGCGCATCCGGCTCACTCCTATGGTACTCGATGGAACACGTGGAGGGCCGCTCCCTCGCCGAACTGCTGCGCGATCAAGGGCCCATGGACATGGAGTCCTGCCTCCGGATGCTGGATCAGGTCGCGAGCGCACTGGATTATGCACATCGTCGTGGCGTCGTCCACGGCAACCTGAAGCCCACCAACATTCTGGTGGACGAAGACGGGTGGGTCCGGGTGACGGACTTCGCTGTGATGCGGTCGTTCAATCGGCCGGTGAGCGCCGCCGTGGGCATGCCGCCCATGCGCACCCCCGAATACATGGCACCCGAGCAGTTCTTTGCCCGAGGCGAGAGCGCCAGTGCCGATCAGTACGCCATGGCGGTCATCACCTACGAATGTCTCAGCGGGACGCTGCCGTTCGTGGGCGATTCGTTTGAGGAGGTTGCGCGTCTCCATCAGGAGGAGAGCCCCAGCCGGTTGAGCGATGTGAGAGACGATATCCCGTTGCTCATCGCGGATGCCGTCGAGCAGGCGATGCGAAAACGGCCCACAGACCGGTTTGCCAACGTGCTGGATTTCGTGACGGTGTTGCGGGGCGGCCCGCCGCAAGGGACGGAGCCACTCGCTCCGGCGGCCGAGCCCAGAGGCGCCCCACAGGTGCTGACGATTCAGGCCCCACGCCGACGGTGGCCTGTCTTGTACCTCATGCTCGCCGCGCTGGTAACGGCCGCTGTCGTCGTCGTGCTGATGCTTGCCAAGAGTGCGGCTGGGCCTGCCACCTTCGACGAGAGTGAGTTCGCGCAGGCCACTCCGCCGGACACTCCACCGGTGACCGTGGCGGAGCCCGCACAACCGATGCCGGCAACGGATGCCGGCGCCCCCACCGACCCGTCCTCCCAGCAACAAACGGACACCCGGCCGGAGCCCGTCGCGACCACGCCAGAACCGGCACCGCCCCGGACGACGACCCCGCCGCCAACGCCGCGGCCGGCCGCCCGGTCCGCCACGATCACCGATTCGGCACGGCTCTTTGTGAGCGCCCGACCCTGGGGTGCGCTCTATCTGGACGGTGAGTTCTTGGGGAATACCCCCAAGGCAGCGCTCGGCCTGGCTCCAGGCTTGCATACGATTCGGATCGAGCGGGATGGGTACGAACCTTATGAGCAGGAGATCGACGTGGGACCCGGCGAAGAAGTGCGCTTGACGGACATCGTCCTCACACCGCGGCTGCCCGAATGAAGCCGCGTGCCCCCCTGTTGCTCGTCCTGGCCGCCTTCCTCGGCGGCGCGGCCAGCGGGGAGGCGCAGGATCCCGGCGCCCTGGTCGAGCAGGCCGTCCGGGCCTACGGCGACCTGGCGCTGGACGACGCCGCCTGGTTGCTGCGACGTGCGCTCAACGTGTCCGGGCCCCGCGACCTTTCGGATTCCGTGCGCTCACAGGCCCTCATGTTCCTCGGTGCCACCGAGGTGTTGCGCAACAACGCCGATTCGGCCGGTGCGGCGTTTCGGCGGCTCATATTCATTGCGCCACGCTACAAGCCG
Organism: Gemmatimonadales bacterium; assembly: GCA_041615815.1. GTDB lineage: Bacteria > Gemmatimonadota > Gemmatimonadetes > Gemmatimonadales > GWC2-71-9 > JBDHDH01. The sequence continues at coordinate 4,078 of JBFJCP010000005.1, forward strand.
GACCAGCTGATCTTCCCGCCCGATGTCACGGCGGTCTTCGAAACGGTGCGCCAGCAGACCAAGACCATCGACGTCGAGGTGCCGGGCGAGGCGGACCTTCGGCTTGGCCAGGACCGGTTCTCGCTCTGGGCATACGCGAGCTCACCACACGAGATGCGTGCCGAGCTCACGTATGACGATGGCAGACTCGCACGCACGCTGTACACCGGGCCCATCGGTGACAGCCTGCGACTCCAGTGGGACGGACAGGACGCCAACGGCCGGACCGTGGAGTCGGGACGCTTTCTCCTGAACGTCGTGTCCCGCGATGCGACGGGCCAGATGATTCGGCTCACCCGGGTACCGCTGGACGTCGACGTTCGCCTGCGGGATACGATTCCGCATCCCGACGCGCCGGCCGACTCCATACTGCTCCCCGAGTCATACCAGCGGGGACCGAGTCTCGAGGCGCTCATTGGCGGGCTCGCCGTTGGCGGTGCCGTCCTGCTGTTGCCTTCGGTCGTGGCTCCCGAGGCGAACATCACGGGCGGACGGTTCGCAGTTGCGGGTGGGATCTCGATCGCTGGTATCGTCGGATTCGTGACCCGGCGCCCCGGTAAGCCTATCCCCGAAAACGTTGCGACCAATCAACTCCTCCGCGATACCTGGCGGGACAGCGTCGAAGTGGTCACACAGCTCAACGCGCGCCGTCGCCAGGATGTGCGCTTCCGGATCCGGGCGGGCACTCCCATTCGGATCGAGGGACTGTGACCATGAGCCGGATCCTGCGCGTGCTGCTCGCTGGAGCGCTGCTTCTGCTCACCAGTCCGGTGGTGGCACGGGCCCAGCTTCCCAGGGGGCGGGTGTCGGGGACGCTCGTGCTGACGCGACTGGATACCGAAGTGGTGCCCCTGGGCGGTCAGGCCACCAACGAGAGCTTCACCGGCTTGGCCTATGGGTTCGAAGGGGCCCTTCCCCTGTGGAAGCTCGAACTGGGCCTGCGGTACATCAACGGCTCCCTCGATAATGGCGATGGCAACGTCGATCTCGACTTCGTCGAGGGCGAAGTCTTCCTCGGCCTGCGCCCGTTGCCGTGGGTGGTGCTGAAGGCAGGACCGCACGCCAGATCCTTCAAGACGGTGGCGGGCGTGGAACGGTGGCTGTTTTGGGAGATCCGCGCACGGGCGGAGGCCGGGCTCCTCTCCCCCCGACTGGGTACGTATTTCGAATTCTGGGGTGCCTTGGTCGGGGACGTGAATTTCGGACGGAGCTTCGGGAGCGGGCGCGGCGCGGAGGCTGGATTGACCTATGAGCTGGGCTCGGTGCCGCTCTGGGGACGCCTTGGGTATCGGGTGGATCGAGGAACGGTGGGTGGCGGGTCGCGCTTCGATTCGGTTCAGGAAGTCTTGATCGGCATCGGGTACGGCTGGCGGTAAAGGACGCTCCTGCCACACACGATCATTCCCGCACAACACTGCGCAGCACGAACCAAAGATTGGCCGGACGCTCGGCGAGGCGCCGCATGTACCAAGGGAACCACGCGTTGCCGTAGCTGATCAGCACCCGCACCCGGTGTCCCTCCGCAACCAGCCGTCGCTGCGCGCTGCGTTGAATACCAAACAGCATCTGAAATTCGTAGCGGTCACGTGGGACTCGGTGGGAGTCCGCGTACGCTGTGATCCGTTGGATCAGCCGCGGATCGTGGGTGGCGATGCCATGAGGAGGGCCGCCGCCGCCGTCGGTCAACAGCCGGGTTGCCAGCGTGAAGAAACTCTCGTCCACATCGTGCTTCTTGGGGAACGCCACCGTTTCGGGCTCCCGATACGCTCCCTTGACCACACGGATGATGGGGGAAAGCGATCCCAGTGCCCTCAAGTCCTCTTCCGTGCGGTAGAGATACGACTGAAGGCAGAGGCCGACGTTGGCGTGGTCGGATCGGACTCGGCGGTACAGTGCCAACGTCGCGCCCACATATGCCGAGCTCTCCATGTCGATCCAGACCACGTTGCCCGCCTCGTGGGCGCACTGCGTGAGGCGACGAAGCTCCTCTTCGCACGCGTCGAAACTGATATCGAGTCCGAGTTGTGTGGGCTTGATCGAGAGGTGTGTGGGGAGAGATCGTCGATCGATTTCTCGCAGCGCGGCGACGTAATGGCGCGTCACCGCCTGCGCTTCCTCTAGATCGGTCACGTTCTCTCCCAACCTGGTGAGGATGGTGGCAATACCAGATCGCTGGAGCTCCTGCGCGGCAGCGAGCGCCGCCTCGACTTCTTCGCCGGGCATGAAGCGCCGCACGGCTCGCCGGGCGAACCGGCGGCCTGTGACCTGTCGCTCGAGCCAGCGGCTCTGCGATCCTTTGAGTAGTGCCGTACGCAGGATGTTCATGATCTGACGGCGAGGCCTACGGAGAGGGTGGGATTCGAACCCACGAGACCCTTGCGAGCCTACCGGTTTTCGAGACCGGCTCCTTCAACCACTCGGACACCTCTCCCGGGCGTGCATAATACCGGGGTCAGGTAGTACTTTCCACCCCGCATGCCAGCCGACGTCGTGATCGCGGCGGAGCTCAGGGAGCTGATCCCCGAGCACGCCCTTCGCCACCTCTCGGTCCGCTGGTTGCCGGCGGACAGCGAGATCCCCAGCGGCGATTTTGTCGCGCTCATTCCGCTGCTGTCCCGTCGGATCGGACCGGGCGAGCTGGATGGGCTCCCGCGGCTCAAGATCATTGCCAACTGTGCTGTAGGGGTGGACAACATCGACCTTCCCGCCGCAGCCAGACACGGCGTGATCGTGACGAACACGCCGGATGTGCTCACGGAGGCAACAGCGGATCTGACGTGGGCCCTCATCTTGGCCGTGGCGCGCCGACTGAAAGAAGGACAGGCGCTCCTCGCCGGCGGCAAATGGACGGGCTGGCACCCCACCCAACTCCTCGGTCTCGAACTCGGTGGGTGTACGCTGGGCATCGTGGGCGCCGGCCGGATTGGCCAGGCGGTGGCACGGCGAGCCGTGGGATTCGACATGTCCATTCTGTACACGGCGCGCTCCACTAAGAAGGAACTAGAGCGCGCCACCGGTGCGGCGCGCGCCGACCTCCGCCTCGTGTTGGAGCAGAGCGACATCATCACCCTCCATCTGCCGTCGACACCGCAAACACGGGGCATCCTGGGCCGCGAGCAGTTGGCTCAGCTCAAGGAGGGGGCGCTGCTGATCAATACGGCTCGCGGCGATCTCGTCCACGAATCGGCGCTCGTCGAGGCACTCGAGAGCGGACGCCTCGGTGGTGCGGGACTCGACGTGTTTCCCGAGGAGCCTTCGGTCCCTGCGGCCCTGGTGAACCATCCACGGGTGGTGGCGGTGCCCCACATTGGGAGTGCCACCACGGCAACCCGGCGGGCCATGGCTGAGCTCGCCGTTCGGAACGTGCAGGCCGTGTTGGATGGCGAGGCACCCCTTACGGCGGTCGTTGACGGCATCCCTGGTGGTCTCTAACTTGGCGCCCAGTTATGCCGGCTGACGAACGAGTGACCCTCTTCGACGCCCGCGCCGTTGCGCGGGCGCTTGAGCGTATGTCGGAAGAGATCGTGGCGTTCGCCGAAGGCACGGCGCGCCTGGTGCTCGTGGGGATCCAGCGGCGGGGAGTCGAGCTCGCGGAGCGTCTGGCGAGCCTGATCCAGCAACGAGGTGCCGCGACCGTGCCCTTGGGTGCCCTCGATATCACCTTGTACCGCGACGATTTGGAGACCGTGGGCCCCAGACCGATCGTGGGCGAGACGCGGTTGCCCACCGTCCTGGATGGCAAGTGCGTCATGATCGTCGACGACGTGTTGTACACCGGCCGGACTATCCGCGCGGCCATGGACCACCTGGCGGATTTCGGACGTCCGGCGCGGATCGGACTGTGCGTGCTCGTGGATCGAGGAGGGCGGGAGCTTCCGATCCAAGCTGACATCGTCGGAGAGCGAGTGGACGTGAAAGCCGGAGACCGGGTCGATGTGTGCACGCAAGAACGCGATGGGCGGGACGCGGTCGAGCTCGTGCGCCGGAAGGCCAAATGACGCCGTCGCTGGGCAAGGACCTGTTGGGACTCGAACCGCTGACGGCGGAGCAGATTCTGCTGATCCTCGATACCGCGGAGCCGTTCAAGGAGGTGAGCGAACGCGCCATCAAGAAAGTGCCCACCCTGCGAGGCAAGACCATCGTCAATCTCTTCTTCGAACCGTCCACCCGCACGCGGATTTCCTTCGAATTCGCCGAAAAGCGTCTGTCTGCGGATACGGTGAACGTGGTGGCCAAAGGCTCCTCGGTGGAAAAGGGAGAGAATCTGGTCGACACTGCCCGAAACCTCGAGGCCATGCGCATTGACATGGTGGTGGTTCGGCACCCGTCAGCCGGTGCCGCGGCGTTTCTCGCCGATCGCATTCGATCCAATGTCATCAATGCCGGAGACGGAAAGCACGAGCACCCCACCCAGGCACTCCTCGATTTGCTCACCATCCGGGACAAGCTGGGGCGGATCGACGGGGTGAAGGTCTGCATCTGCGGGGACATCCTCAACAGCCGCGTGGCGCGAAGCAATATTTGGGGCTTGAGTAAGCTGGGGGCGCAGGTGGCGGTGTGCGGTCCAGGGTCCCTCCTTCCACGCGGCATCGAAGATCTCGGCGTGTGCGTCTTTCGGCGCGTCGAGGAAGCCATCGAATGGGCCGATGTTCTCAACATTCTCCGGCTCCAGTTGGAGCGCATGCAGGCGGGCTACATCCCATCGCTGCGTGAGTACTACCGAGTGTTTGGCGTGACGGAGGAGCGGCTTGCCCGGGCGCGCCATCCTCTCCTGATCCTTCATCCCGGTCCCATGAATCGCGGGGTTGAAATCGATTCACGCGTGGCCGACGGACCGCACAGTGTGATTCTACACCAGGTGACCAACGGTATCGCGATTCGGATGGCGGTGCTCTACCTGCTGGCCGGCGGCAGCCCCGAGTTGGCGGAAGCGGCCAAAGGGTCGCGGGAAATGACGCCGTGAGGCCGGTCCTCCTGCGAGGCGGACGCGTCATCGATCCATCGCAGTCGCTGGACGACGTCGCGGATGTGCTCATGGCGGACGGCAAGATCGTGGGCCTCGGTTCCAACTTGTCCGCGCCGGACGAGGCCCAGATCGTCGAGGTCACGGGCTACGTGGTTGCTCCGGGGTTCGTGGACGTCCACGTGCACCTGCGCGAACCCGGCCGCGAAGACGCGGAGACCGTGGCGACGGGAGCGAGAGCGGCGGCTAGCGGCGGTTTCACCTCCGTGTGTGCCATGCCCAACACGGACCCGGTCACCGACAACCAGGCGGCGGTGGGGTTTATCGTGAAACAGAGCGCGGCTGCCGGGGGGGCACGAGTCTACCCAATCGGTGCAATCTCACTCCGGCAAGAGGGGACGCAGCTTGCGGAGTTCGGCGAATTGGTGGGGGCGGGTGCGGTGGCCGTGAGCGACGACGGCCGTCCCGTGGTCTCGAGCCAGCTCATGCGGACGGCGCTCGAGTATGCCTCGAGCTTCGGCATTCCGGTGGCGGACCACTGCGAGGAGCCCACCCTCGCGGCCGGCGGTGCCATGCACGAGGGCGTCGTGTCGACCAAGTTGGGGCTCAGGGGAATCCCGGCGGCGGCGGAGGAGATCATGGTGGCGCGCGATATCCTCCTGGCAGAGCTCACGGGTGGCCACGTCCATCTTTGTCATGTTTCGACTCGGGGATCAGTGGATCTGATTCGTCGGGCCAAGGAGCGCCACATCAACGTGACGGCAGAGGCTACGCCACACCATTTCGCCCTCACGCACCATGCATGCGAAGGCTACAACACGAACGCCAAGATGAATCCGCCCCTGCGGGAGGCGGAGGACGTGGAGGCGGTGAGCCAGGGTCTTAAGGACGGTGTGATCGAGATCATCGCCACTGACCACGCGCCTCATCACTATGAGGAGAAGGAGCGGGAATTCGACGATGCGCCCTTTGGGGTCGTGGGGCTGGAGACCGCACTGGGCCTCGGGATCACTCAGCTGGTGAAACCGGGCTATCTTTCGCTACCAAAGCTGATTACGCGAATGAGCACGGAGCCGGCCAGGGTGTTTCACCTTCCGGGTGGCACGCTCCGACGCGACGCGGTGGCGGATGTGGTGGTGTTCGATCCGGAGGCCCATTGGGTGGTGGATCCAGCAGCCTTCCACTCGAAGAGCCGCAACAGCCCATTTGCGGGCTGGACCCTCCAGGGGCGCGTGGAGCGGACGTATGTGGGGGGGGTGGCGGTCCATGGCCGGGGAGGGTGAGTGCGACGCGACATCGCCAAACAGATCGCCTGGTGCTGCCGCCACATGGCGGACGCGGGGTTGATTGCCGGGCAAGATGGCAACGTGGCCGTCCGTGTGGGTGCGGATCGCGCTCTCGTCACGGCCACGGGGCTCCTGAAGGCGGCAGTGACGGCGGACGACATCGTCGAGGTGGATCTGAGCGGCCGCCACGTGCGGGGCCAGAAGCGCGCGTCCAGCGAGCTGGACATGCACTTGCGCATCCTCCGGCACCGCGCAGACGTGGGAGCCGTGGTCCATGCGCACCCGCCGGTGGCCACGGGGTTTGGCGTGGCGGGCGAAGCATTTGACGATTGTGTGTTGCCTGAACTTATCTTCCAGGTCGGGCACGTCCCCCTGGTCCCGTATGGTACGCCGGGGACGCCGGAGCTCGGGGATCAGATCGAGCCTTATCTGGCCGATTTCAGCGTGCTCGTGCTGGCCAATCACGGCGCGGTGGCGATGGGTCCGACGCTCACGGATGCGCTGATCCGGATGGAGAGCCTGGAGCACGCGGCCAAGATCATCTTGACCGCCCGGCTCCTCGGCCGGGTGGTACCGCTGGAACCGGGGCAGGTTCAGCAGTTGGAAGTGTTGCGGCGTGGCCGCAATCTTGCGGAGCCGTACCCAGGATGCCCCATTCCCGGAGCGGAGGCGTAGATGGCGAAGGGATCAGCCAAGTCCACAGCTGAGATTCAGCGGCTTCTCACGGAGAAGCAGCAGATCGAGCAGTGGCTCGAGCGGCTGAAGATGGCGGCGGACAAGACGCCTCACCATGTGCGGGATCGCGTAGCCGGCGACTACGAAAAGCGCCTGCACGGCGTGGTGGAGGAGCTCCAAGGGTATCGGGACGAGCTGGCCACGGGTCTCCAGCGGCAGCTCTCCAAGCGCGAGGAGCTGCGGAAACAGGAAGGAGAAGCGGCCGAGCGTCTGGCGGAAGCGGAACTCAGACACACGGTGGGTGAGTACGACGAGTCGCGGTGGACGGAGCTCAAGACTGGGATCCTCGAGTCGTTGGTGGAAATCCGAGAAGGTCTGAAAGGGGTGGACAGCGAGATCAAGACCCTGGAGAGCGTCGTCTCGCTCCTCGAGCCCGGCCAGGGCGCCGTGGGCGCGTTTGGAGACGAGGATGAAGATCAAGGAGAGTCCGCTGGCGTACTCGCGGGAGACGATGGCACGGGGGACGAGGGCGATCACCCACCGGCGGACGCGTTCGACGAGTTGGCCTTCTTGAAATCCGTTACGGCGGAGAACGCGGCGGCGCCCGCGCCGGAAGGGGAACCGTCGTTTACGGCGGCCATGGCGGAGGACGCCATGCCCCAGCCCGCGCCGAATCCGCCTCGTCCGTCGGCGCGTACCGCGTCCAAGAAGACCTTGAAGTGTGTTGAGTGTGGGACAATGAACCTTCCCACGGAGTGGTACTGCGAGCGCTGCGGCGCTGAGCTCGCGGCGCTCTGACGGCCACTACGCCATTCCCGCAACGACCTTGGCCAGCCGGCGTTTGTGCCGGGCGGCCGTGTTGGGTTTCATGAGGCCCTTGCGGGCTGCGCGATCCAGCAGTTGCTCCGCGTCCCGAAAAGCACGCTGAGCGGCATCGGCCGACGACGCGGCGCGCACATGCTTGATCGCGGTCCGCACGGCGGAGCGTTGTTTGCGGTTCCGGGTCCTCGATTTCACCGCCTGGCGCATGCGCTTCTTGGCGGAAGCAATGTTCGGCACATCAACTCCTTACGGTCCGTCGGTCTCGTCTACAGCGGGCCGGAAGTCTATCGCGCAAGTGCTGTTGCGTCAAGGCTCTACGCCTTTGACACTCTCTCCCGTCGCGGTTAGCTTTCTGCCGCAAACCAACCTACGGAATTCGCGCTCCAGGGTGAAACTGTTGCTCTTCGCGACCTCCGCGCTCCTGATCGATCGAGTGGGCGCGACGACGTTCGTAGCCAGATGACGAACACTGGCCCCGACCTGATGACCCCCGTCTGGGGCGTTGAGACTCATGTGCCCGGCAATGGTCGAGCGCCGAGGGCGCGCCACAGCGGGCTGCAGAGTATTGGACGACGCGGCGGCTTCCCACGCATGGGAAGGCGATGGGTCGTCGGAGAGCCGTCTCGTTGTCGGCAGTGAGCGCGCCACCTATCGCCCCAGCGAGCGATACACCGTTCATCGTTCGCCTCGAAGCGTTCTCCGGTCCACTCGATCTCCTGCTGCATCTCATTCGGCACCAAGAGATCGACATCAGCGACATTCCGATCGCCCAAATTGCCGATCAGTTCTTGGATGCGATCGACGCGCTGGGGCTCAACGAGGCGGCCGATTATCTGGAGATGGCTGCTCGCCTGTTGCGTATCAAGGTCCAGATGCTGCTTCCTCGTCCATTCGACGAGGACGACTGGGAAGATCCGCGGGCCGAGTTGGTCCGCCGATTGCTCGAGTACGAACAGATCCGCGAGCTGGCCTCGTGGTTGGGGACGCAGGCGGAGTTCCGATCAGAGCGGTTCCCCCGCGGATGGATGCCGCCGGGGCCGGAGCCGGATCCTCCTCCCCTCGTCGTTGATCTGTCCGACCTCCTCGCTGCCGTCGAGCGGGTGGTCGAGGCGATGCCGCAACCTGTGGTCCATCGTGTCATCCCCCGTCCGCTCGACGTGGAGGGGGCAACGCGCCGCATCGTGGCGCTGATGGAAGAGCGCGCCGAGCTCGACTTCCGCGAGTTATTCACCACCACTGACATCACCGTCGCCGATGTGATTTCGGCGCTTATTGCGTTGCTCGAACTGGCGCGGACGGGCCACCTAGCCGTGACCCAGCCGCACCCCTTTGGGCGACTGATCATCACACGTGCATCGCCGCAGCCAACTGTTTGAGGCGGCGCTGTTCTCGGCAGCCCGCCCGTTGAGCCAGGACGATCTGGCGGCACTGGATCGGGAGGCGACGGCCGAGGAAATCGCCGAGGCCGTCGAGGAGCTCCGTCGTCACTATCAAATGAATGGCGAGCACGGCGTCGAATTGGTGGAGGTCGCCGGGGGATTTCAGCTCCTCTCCCGGCCCGAGTTCGCGGATGCCATTGCGCAGGCCCACTTGGTGACGAGGCCGCGGAAGCTGTCCGGGGCGGCACTCGAGACCCTGGGTGTCATTGCGTACCGCCAGCCGGTGGCGAGGGCGGAGATCGAGGAGATTCGGGGGGTCTCGGTCGAGGGCGTGTTGCGCTCGCTCCAAGATCGAGGACTCATTGACGTCGTGGGACGGGCCGAAGGGATGGGACGACCGCTGCTCTACGGCACCACCCAAACGTTCCTGGAGCTTCTCGGTTTGGGTTCCTTGGACGAATTGCCGAGAGTGGAAGAACTTTCGGTAGCGCTCCGGCCGCTCGCGGAGATGGGTGAATTGTGAGCGTGATGCGGTTGCAGCGGGCGCTCGCCCGCGCTGGTGTTGCCTCGCGTCGGGCCTCAGAAGAGCTGATCCGAGCGGGCCGCGTGCGGGTCAATGGCGAGGTGGCGCATTTGGGAATGAGCGTCGATCCGCACACGGATGTCGTGACCGTCCGCGGCCGACGTGTTCGGGCCCCAGCCATCACGTGGATCGCGTTACACAAGCCGATTGGATACGTGGTGACCCGCCGGGATCCCCGAGGCCGTCGCACGGTCTTCGAATTGGTGCCCGAGGTCCCAGGGCTGACCTACGTGGGGCGGCTGGATGTCATGACGTCGGGGTTGCTGTTGTTGACGACGGACGGTGAGGCCGCGCATCGATTGATGCATCCGCGGTTCGCGGTAGAGCGGACGTATCGGGTCCTGGTTCACGGACGCTCCGAGAGCCAGATCCGCGCGGCCCTCGATGCCGGCGTGAGCATCGATGGGCGTCCTGTGCGGATCGTCCAATACCGGCTGCGGCCCGCAGAGGGCCGATCGCTCGATCTTCAACTCACGCTGGCCGAGGGACGGTATCGCATCGTGCGGCGGATCTGCGATCGCCTCGGGCTCAAGGTGGAACGGCTCACCCGGCTCAGCTACGGTCCCATTCGGCTGGGCAAACTCGAGACGGGGAACTGGCGATATCTCTCGCAGGCTGAGCGGAAGGCGCTGCGCGCCCAAGGCGTCGCCGCCGCTTCGTGAGGTGGAATGGATCTCGAGAATAAGCGTATTCTGATCTTAGGAGGAAGCGGCCTGGTGGGGCAGGCCGTGGCGCGCCGGCTGCTACAGTTTCGGCCGGCGCTGCTGGGATTGGTGGCACTCCGAGAGGAAGAAGTCCAGACGGCCTCCGACGCACTTGCGCCGTTCGCCGGCGACACGGCCATCGAGACGGCTTGGGGGGATGTCTTTCTTCCTGCCGACGTCGCTCAGCGCGGGCGGGGGGCCGTGCTCTCGGATCCGTCGTTGCGTGCCAGAGTTCTTCGTGATCTCCTGGAGGAGCTCACGACCGCCATCGTGGAGCGCAGCTACCTCTTCCAGCTCTTTCAACGGTTTCGACCGGACGCGGTAGTCGACAGCATCAATACGGCCACGGCCTTCGCCTACCAAGACGTCTTCGCCAGTGCCCGTCGGCTCATCGAGGCCGGCGCGCAGGGGGGAGCCACCAAGGATATGGTGGAAGCCCATGTTCTGACGATTCCCACGCCACAGCTCATCCGGCACATGCAGATCCTGGTCGAGGCTATGCGGGTAACGCACACCAAAGCGTACGTGAAGATCGGAACAAGCGGCACTGGTGGGATGGGATTCAATGTTCCCTATACACATTCCGAAGAGCGGCCCTCGCGCACGTTGCTCACGAAATCAGCCATGGCGGGCGCGCATTCGCTCCTATTGTTCCTGCTTGGTCGCACTCCCGGTGCGCCGGCAACGGTCGAGATCAAGCCGACGGCCACCATCGCCTGGAAGGATCTCTGCTTTGGGCCTATTCGACGCCACGGTGGGCCCATCAAGCGATTCGACTGTCCCTCGCCCATTCCACTGGCCCGCGCGTTTGGCGCGGATGCCGTTGGGTGGAGCGACACAGGAGAAGTAATCGAGTCGGTGTTCGCTGATGTGGGGGAGAACGGGGTGTTTGCGCGTGACGAGTTCGAAACGGTCACCGCCCTGGGGCAAATGGAGTTCATTACGCCTCAAGAGATTGCCGATTATGTCGTGATGGAGCTCCAGGGTCGGCCAACGGGGCGGGATATCGTAGCGGCCCTCGATGCGTCCACAGCGGGACCAACGTACCGGGCGGGCATCCTCCGCGATGCCGCCGTGGCCCGGCTCCGTCAGCTGGAGGCAGAGCATCAGGTGCGATCGGTGGCGTTCGAGATGCTGGGACCCCCTCGGCTCACGAAACTGCTCTACGAAGCGCATCTCTGGTCCCGCCTGCGTGGCTCCGTCCGTGAGCTCGCCAACAGCAAATCCAAGGCGCTCGCCAACGAGGCGGCGGCACTCCTCGCCAGTGACCGTGAGCTGCGGTCGGTGATCGTGTCGATTGGTCTTCCGGTGATCCTTCCCGGTCCCGAGGTTTATAGGGGTGGGGAGGTGTTGATGCCACCAGACGGCGACGATCTGGATCGTGTCGTGGCGCGAGGGTGGGTCGATGTGCGGCCGGCGAACTGCGAGGTCTGGATCGAACGGGCGCGGCGTGTCGTGGGACAGGCCCATGACCGGCTGCCGGAAGACGGGAGCGGTATGGAATGGAACGCGATGAGTCCTGACGACCAGATCGTGCCCTCTCGGTTCGCGACCTGGATCTTCCGGCACGAGGATGATGGGGAGCGGATCAAACGATGATGCAGCTGGACCGGGAACGGGAGACCCCTGAATGACCTCGAGGGCCGTGCAGACGGGCGACCCGCCCGTCACTGTCGCCATCGTCGACGAAGTCGCCAAACGCGTCGTCGGGCAGGATGCCATGGTGGAGCGCCTGTTGATAGGGCTCCTCGCGGGCGGCCACCTCCTGCTCGAAGGTGTCCCCGGACTGGCAAAGACACTGGCGGTGCGAACGCTTGCCGAAACGATCCGCACGACCTTTCAGCGCATCCAGTTCACTCCTGACCTGCTTCCGGCGGACGTCATTGGCACGATGGTGTTCGATCAACGGACCGGCGAGTTTCGTCCCAAACGGGGACCGTTGTTCGCCAATATCGTCCTGGCTGACGAGATCAATCGCGCGCCCGCGAAGGTGCAGTCCGCGCTGCTCGAGGCCATGCAGGAGAAGCAGGTCACCATTGGCGGCGAGACCTATCCGTTGTCGGAGCCGTTCCTCGTACTGGCCACGCAGAATCCCATCGAGCAAGAAGGGACCTACCCGCTGCCGGAAGCCCAGCTCGACCGGTTCATGCTGAAGATCAAAGTAGGCTATCCGTCGCGTGACGAAGAGAAGGAAATCCTGTGGCGCATGGCGGGCGGGCAGGCCATCCCGGTCTCCCGCGTGGCGGGACCGGAGGACATCCTGGCTCTGCGTCGCACCGTGGCCGAACTGTACATGGACCAGAAAATCGTCGACTACATCGTCGACATCGTGCGGGCAACGCGAGCTCCCCAGGGTGTTGGGCTGCATGACGTCAAGCCGCTCATCGCCTACGGGGCGAGCCCCCGGGCGTCCATCTATTTGGCGCAGGCGGCACGCGCGCATGCCTACGTCCGAAGCCGGTCCTACGTGGTCCCCGAAGACGTGAAAGCCATGGCACCGGACGTGCTGCGGCACCGCGTCCTCCTGACGTTCGAGGCCGAGGCCGAAGATGCCACGTCGGACGACATCATCGGCAAGATCCTGGAGGCAGTCGACGTCCCGTGAAGGTCGGCACCGGCGCGATCAGCCCCGACGTACTCCGCCAAGTCAAGACCATTGAGCTCCGCACCCGGCGGTTGGTCAATACGCTCTTCGCCGGCGAATACCGCTCCGTCTTCCGCGGTCAGGGGATGGAGTTTTCCGAAGTGCGTGCGTATCAACACGGCGACGATTTCCGTTCCATCGACTGGAATGTCTCGGCCCGGATGGGCTCACCCTACGTGAAGATCTTCGAGGAGGAACGCGAGCTCACGCTGCTCCTCGTCGTGGACCGATCCGGGTCGTTCGAGTTTGGATCGCCACTGGCGAAGTCGGAGCTCGGGGTGGAGGTCGCGGCGGTCCTGGCGTTGGCGGCCGCCCGACAGGACGATCGCGTGGGCGCCCTCGTGTTCTCCACGAGAGTTGACCACGTGGTTCGTCCCGCCAAGGGGAGACGCCACGCCCTCCGGGTCATTCGAGATCTGCTCGCGTTCCGCCCGGACGAGCGCGGGACGAATCTGGCCGCCGCGCTCGTGTACGCGTCACGTCTCCTACGCCATCGCGGCGTGGTGGTGGTGCTTTCCGATTTTCGGGCGGCGGGTTGGGAGGAACACCTCCAACGACTGGCGGCGAAGAATGACGTCGTGGCCATCACGGTGGACGATCCCAGGGAATACACGCTCCCCGAGTCCGGCTGGGTAGAGGTCGAGGATGCAGAGTCGGGGGTGCGAACGTTGGTGGACACCTCACATGAGCCCACCAGGCTCGGGCTGGCCATGGCAGCGGAGGAACGGCGGCTGGCGCGCGCGCGCGCGTTCAAGCAGGCCAGAGTGGATCACGTGGCCCTGCGGACGGACCGCCCTTACGCCGAGGCGCTGCATCGCGCGTTCGCGGCCAGAGCCCGGAGACTCCAGCGGTGATGGGCGTCCTCGCCTTGCTCGTGGTCCAGGCGGCGTCCTGGCAGATCACGCCGGACTCCGTGACCGTGGGTGATACCGTATGGATCGAACAGCGCATCGCAGTGGGTGCCGGTGCTCGTGCTCGCGTCGAGCCCTTCGAGCCGACCGAGACGGTGGAGCCATTGATGGGGCCGGCGGTGGAGTCGAAAGGGGACGTGTTGGTGATTCGGTACGCCGTGGCACTGTTCGAGCCGGGACGCATCACGTTGACCTTGCCGGCTATTGAGGTGCAATACCCGGATGGCCGCGCGACGCCGGTACCAGCCACCACCACCGCGGTCACCGTGTGGTCGGTGCTGCCGCAAACGGACCCACGACCGGATCCCAAGCCCTCCCTCGGTCCGTTTCCACGTTTCCCCACCCGATGGCTTCCGCTCGTGCTCCTTGTGGGCGTCGTGCTCGCCGCGCTCGTGGGCTGGGCGATCCGGCGTCAGTGGCCCCGCCCCCGGCCAGTGTGGCGGACGCGCGCCCACGGTGAAGGAGCGGCGCCCACGGAGCTATGGGCGGAGGCCGGCGAGCCCCGCGCGGTCGCCGCCGCGGTGGCGGCAGCCCTCCGGTCGCGTATGGCAGAAGAGTTGCCGGCGGCGGCGAAGCATCTCGAGGTCGGTTCTTGCCTCGAGGTCATCGAGCGCGATAAACCGGACTGGCCGGTGCGCGAGCTTCGCGAGGTGCTGACCGCCCTGGACCGGGTGCGGTTTGCGCCAGCGGTGTCGAATGAGATCCGGGACTTGACCCGGCGCGCCGAGGCACTGGCGGACGAGCTCCAAGGAACGGCAAGCGAGGTAGCGTCGTGATCTCCTTCGCGAGACCAATCATGCTGCTGTTGCTCCTTGCCATTCCGCTATGGTGGTGGTGGCGCCGCCGACGGGGAGCGCCCTCGGCGAGCTACAGCGATGTCCGCGAATTGGCAGGTCCATCAGCACAGCGGCGCTGGCTGGCCGCCGTGCCACCGGGGCTGCGTTCGGTGGTGCTCGGTTCCTGGATCGTCGCGGTGGCTGGACCGCAGCTGGGTGGTGCCACCGTCGAGCGAACCAGCGAGGGCATCGCCATCGTCCTCGCGGTCGATGTGTCCAGCAGCATGTTGGCGGAAGACTTTGCCCCGTCCAATCGTCTCGACGTCGCAAAGGAGCAATCCATCGATTTCGTCCGCGGGCGCGAGTTCGATCGGATCGGATTGGTTGCCTTTGCCGGTGAGGCGCTCACCCGTATGCCCATTACGGTGGACTACGCCGTGCTCGAGGAGGCGGTGCGCAATCTCCGCGTGGGTGAGCTCGACGACGGCACAGCCATCGGCACGGCCATTGCGACCGCGGCCAACCGGCTCCGGCGAGCGCCGGGAGCCAGCAAGGTCATCGTGCTTCTCACCGACGGTGAAAACACCCGCGGCATGCTGGATCCTCGCACCGCCGCCGAAGCCGCCGCGTCCGTGGGCGTGAAGATCTACACCATCGGGGTTGGCACCGAGGGCGAAGCGCCACTCCCCATCGGTCGGGGTCCGCAGGGTCAGTTGCGATACCAGACCCTCCCGGTCCGGATCGACGAGGAGCTACTGCGAGATATCGCGGATCAAACCGGCGGGAGGTACTTCCGTGCGACTGACCCCGGCGCACTCAATCGCGTGTTTCAACAAATCGATCAGCTCGAGACCACGCCCGTGATCGTCACGCGTTTCACGCAGTTCGACGAGGCGTACCGGCCGCTGCTCCTCATTGGCCTAGCCGGGTTGCTGGTCGAGTTGATCCTGTCGGCCACGGTCGTGGTACGCGTCCCCTGATGGCGTTCGATACTCCGTGGCTGCTCTGGTTCGCACCCGTCGTCGGGTTTCTGGTCTGGGGGCTGGCGTTCTGGGCCCGCGGCGCACGGGTGCGCCGGGCCGAGCGGTGGTCCGAGGAGCTCGGCATGCGGGCGGCCCGATTGGGCCGGTTCGGCGCGGTCGCGCTGGGGGTGGCCGGCGTCAGTGCGGTGGTCGCGTTGGCCGGTCCCCGCTGGGGCAGTCGGACGGTGGTGACGGACACCAAGGGCCTGAGCCTGGTCATCGCCGTGGACATTTCGCGCTCGATGCTGGCCGAGGATGCGGCGCCATCCCGTCTGGCCCGAGCCAAGCGCGAAGCCCGCAGGCTGGTGCACGACCTTCGCGGTGACCGCGTGGGTCTGATCGCCTTTGCGGGTGGGAGCTACATCACGTCACCGCTCACGGTGGATCCGGGGGCGCTCCAGCTGCTCATCGAGGGTCTGGATCCGGATATCGCCAGTCGGGGCGGAACGACCCTGGCCCGAACGCTGCGGCAGGGGCGCGACCTGCTGTTGGCCGGTGAAGAAGTTGCCGACCGGGTGCTGGTAGTGTTCACCGATGGTGAGACCCATGACTCGCTGGGTCCCGTATTGGAAGAGGCCCAGCGGCTTCGGCGTGCCGGCATCCGTCTGATTCTGGTCGCCGAGGGTGGACGGGAACCGGCAAACATCCCTGTGCGCGATCTCGACGGGACGTTCACGGGGTATCAGCGCGATCCTCGAGGCACCGTCGTGCAGACGTGGCGACGCGACGATGTCCTGGGTGCCGTGGCGGATGCCGCAGAAGGTGTCGTGGTAGCGGCGGAGGTCAACGATCAAGCCGGTGCGGCGCGTGACCTCGTCGAGTCCTTCAAACGGGCGCCTCTTGCGACGACCACCTCGGTACACGACGTGTCTCGAGCGTGGATTCCGTTGTTGGTGGCCGTCATCGTGTTGCTCGTGCACACGGTCACTCGTCGGTCTATGGCACTGGCGGTTTTCCTGCTCAGCGTGGGAGCAGCGCCGATGGTGCGGGCACAGGCGCCGCGCAATACCGCCGATGATGCGTGGGAGCGCGGTGCGCTGCGGGATGCCGCGAATCGATACTTGTCGCAAGTCCGGCGAGGCGAGGGTGGCGACACCGTGTGGTACAATCTGGGGACGGCGGCCATGGCCATTGGCGATACTGGTGTGGCGCGGCGCGCGCTCGAGCGGGCAACCCGATCTCTCGAACCGGACGTCCGATTCCGCGCGTTGTATAATCTCGGCTTGTTCGACCTGCGTCTCGCCGAGGCGGACTCCGCTGGACGGAGGGAACGGCTGCAAGCAGCACGCCGACGCTTTCGAGAGGCCTTGCTGCTCGATCCCGATCACGCCGATACCAAGTGGAATCTCGAGCTCACGATCGAACGATCACCGCCGAGCAGTGGCGGGGGAGGGGCCGCGCCACCCCCACAGGGTGGCGGCGGGGGTGGTGGTGGGGGACCGGCCCAGCCCCAACCGTCGGGCGGCCTCACACCGGAGCAAGCGGAGCAGATTCTCAACTCGATCGCCGAGGAAGAGCGGCAGACGATGCTCGAGCGGAACCGCCGGCGTCGGCAATTCGGTGAGCGACGGGAGGACAAGGATTGGTAGCCGCCGCCCTGGGGATGTGGCTCCTGGCGCAACAGATCCAGGTCTCGGCACGGGTAACGCCGGACCAGGTGCTGCTCGGCGACTCGGTCGTGTTCTCGATCACCGTGCGGACCCGTGGGGATCAGCCGGTGCAGATCGTGAACCCGTCCTTCAACGGGCTCGAGATCCAAGCCAGTCGCGAACAGACGCAGGTGACGCTGGATGCGGGCGAAGCGGCACGTATCACCCGCCGCGATCTGACGCTGCGGACGCTCCGCGCGGGGACGATCACGATCGGTCCGGTGCGCGTGCGTCAGGGCGACGAAACAAGCGAAACCGCTCCGGTGACCCTCGAGGTCTCCGCCGCGGGTGCCGCTGGGACCAATGCGCTGAGCGGACGGATCCGTGGTCTCGTAGCGCGAGCGCCGCCACCACGCCTGGGAGCGGATGAAGTGGGCGCCACGGTGCTCGTGTCGGACGAGACGATTCTCCTCGGGCAACAACTCGACCTCGTTGTGATCGCATGGTTCCCGCGTTCGATTCGGGCGAGACTGAGAAATCCGCCGACCTTGCGGCCACCGCAGCTTCAGGGCGCGTGGTCGTATCAACGCCCGAGCCCCGCAGGAATTGCGCTCAGTCGGCGTGTTGGCGGCCTGTGGTACGATCTGTTCGTCCATCATCAAGCCGTCTTTCCGCTGTCGGCCGGCGCGGCGGCCATCGGCGGGGCCACGGTTTCGTACAGCCTGCCCCTCACGTACTCGTTTCTCAGTCGCGAGCTGCGTCACGAAGTGGAGACGTCGCCCCTGTCGATCCTCGTGCGAGACCTCCCCCCCCCGCCGGCAACGGCGTTTCACGGAGCCGCCGGCGTCGATCTCTCGTTGGAGGTGGCCGGAGAGACGAGCGAGATTCCGCGCGGTGGTGCGATTCAGATGGCGGCAACCGTCAGCGGGATCGGAAACGTTGCGCTCTGGCCGGAACCCGAGATCGCGTTCCCACCCGGTCTGCGAGTGTATCCGGGAGACGTGGAAGTCTCGCTGACGGCCGAGAACGGTCGATTGGGTGGATCCAAAACCTTCCATTACCTCGCGGTCGGAGATTCGGTTGGCACGTTTCGCGTGCCCGCCACGAGCTATGCGTACTTCGATACGGATCGCGGCCGCTACCGCCTGCTCGAGTCCCCTGCCTGGCTCGTAGCTGTCACAGGTCGGACCGGCGCGCCGCTCGTCGAAGCTCGCGGCGTGACCCTGATGCGGCCCCGCCGGGGAGCCAGGCTCGACGCGGCCCTCCGCCGTGCCTCGCCGGCGATCTGGCTCTTCCTGTTGCTCGTTCCGCCGCTCGTCGTGCTGGGGCTGCGGATCACACCGCGGCTGTGGGCACGCTGGAGGGCAGCCCGCACAGAACGGCGCCGGTCCAGCGAGGATGGACTCACTCGGCTGGACTGGGAGTTCGACGACGTGCTGGGTCGATTGGTGGCGGACGCCTCAACCAGGGATGGCGACGAGTTGGCGGACGCGCTTCGAGCGGCGGGGGTCGAAGCGCCAGTGGCGTCGCACGCCGCGAGGGTCCGCGACCGGCTTCGTCTCGCCCGATATGGTCCAGCGGGTGCGACTGACACCGATGAACTGACCGCGGAGGTCCAGGAGGTACTCCGCGCGCTCATGGGGAGTGCCCCGCGCTCGAGAAGGGCGAGTGTCGTGGGGAGTGTTGCGGTGGTGCTGATGCTCGGATGGGTTCCGAGTATGCACGCCCAGGCTGCGGAAACGCTCTTTGAAGCCGGCGCGGTACGGGCTGCGGCGGACAGTTTTGCACGCCGAGCATCCACCGACCCCGTGCAACCGGCCCATTGGTACAACCTGGGCAGTGCGCGCTACCGCCTGGGCGATCGCTCCGGCGCCCTCGCCGCGTGGGTGCGGGCGGCGCGGCTGGCACCGCGCGACGCATCGGTCAACCGGTCACTGACTCTCGTGCCCGCGCCAGATCCGCTGTCGGCGCAGCTCACGTGGGTTTCGCCTATCACACCGGTCGAGGCGGCCGTGGCTGCGTCCGCGTGCTGGCTCCTGGCGTGGATCCTGATCGTGCGGCGCACGCGGCGGCGGTACGTTGTCCCCCTGCTCGCCGCTGCGATGGGGCTGGCCGCCTATGGTGTGTGGGTTCAGTACCGTTACGACAGGCCTCTCGCCGTCGCCGCCGTGGATGGCGGATTTCGGGCTGCCCCGTTTGGGTCAGCACCGGTCACCCGTGGGCTGGCTGAAGGTGCCGTGGTGCAGATTGTGGATCGCTGGGGTGAGTGGGTTCTGGTGGGGCGCGGGACCGAGCGGGGATGGGTGCTTCGCCGCGAGCTCACCTCGCTCTGATGGGACGGATCGCCGTATTGCCGTCCCACGTCGCAGACCAGATCGCGGCGGGCGAGGTCGTAGAGCGCCCAGCGTCGGTGGTGAAAGAACTGGTCGAAAACGCCCTGGATGCCGGGGCGATGGCGGTGTTGGTCGACCTCGAAGACGGCGGGCGCAGCCTGATCCGCGTAAGTGACGACGGGGCGGGGATGGATCGCGACGACGCGTTGGTTGCGCTCGACCGGCATGCCACGAGCAAGATCCGATCGGCGGCCGAGCTCGTGGGCGTTCCGACGTACGGTTTCCGCGGTGAAGCCCTGCCGGCGATAGCGTCGGTGTCCCATCTGGAGCTGGAGACGTCGCCCCGTGCCGACGACGAGGCGGTGGGCACGAAAGTCACGAGCCGCGGTGGGACACGAGCCGCGGTGGAGGATGTGGCGCGAACCCCCGGGACCACGGTGACGGTTCGCCGTCTGTTCTACAACACGCCAGCGCGCCGGAAATTCCTGCGCTCCCAGCGCAG
Organism: Gemmatimonadales bacterium; assembly: GCA_041615815.1. GTDB lineage: Bacteria > Gemmatimonadota > Gemmatimonadetes > Gemmatimonadales > GWC2-71-9 > JBDHDH01. The sequence goes on from JBFJCP010000005.1 coordinate 24,306, forward strand.
CGAGACGCGAGCAGCAGTGGAAGCCGTCACGATTCTGGCCCTGGCTCGTCTGGATGTGGCCTTCACGCTCACGAGCGACGGACGGGTGCGCATCGATGCACCGCGCGTCGCGAAGGTCGCCGATCGGATCGCCGCATTGTTCGGGCGATCGACCGCTGAGAGTCTCGTGTCCGTCGAACATCAGTACGGGGACGTGGCGGTACGAGGGTTTGCGCAGCGTCCGGCGGATGCAAAGACAGCCGGACGCAGAGCCTACTTCTTCGTGAACGGCCGTCCGTTTCGCGATCCGTTCTTGGTGCGCGCCGCGGAGGCCGGGTATCGGGCCACGATCGCCGCGGGGCAACGTCCCACGCTGTTCCTGTCCTTAGGGCTTCCGGGCGATCGCGTGGACGTGAATGTCCACCCGCAAAAACTGGAGGTCCGGTTCCGCGATCGGCGATTGGTGGAACGCACGGTCGAGGAGGCGATCAAGCACGCGCTGCGGCCGCTCGAAGCGGCGGCCGTCGTGGGACGCGGAGCTCCGGTTGGCGTCCTCGCGGGTGACCGCGGTGACGCAGGCGCTGTCGGGATCCTCCCGCCTCGTGCCACCTTGTTCGACCGGGCTGGAGCGGCAACGCCAGGAAGGCGGCCTGGAGCGCCCGAGCACGAGATCTTGCAGGTTTTCAACACCTACCTGGTATTCGAAACACCCGAGGGTGTGGCCATCGTCGATCAGCACTCGGCACATGAGCGTGTGCTCTACGAGCGAACCATGGCGGAGCTGCGCGGTGAGGGGAGCGCGGCGCAGCGTCTCCTCCTCCCAATGACCATCGACCTCTCCCCTAACGAGCTGGAGGCCGTGGACCAGCACGCCGATCTACTCTCGAGTGTCGGGTATGAGATCGACCCCTTTGGTGGGCAATCGGTCGTGATCCATGCGGTGCCTAACCCCCACCCGCGGTTCGACGCCCGCCACTGCGTGGAAGAGCTGGTGGCGGATCTCGCGCGTGGCCGCTTCGGCGCCCTGGCCAACCGGCTCGAGCGTTTCGCGGCCACGTATGCCTGCCGTGCCGCCGTCAAAGCCGGCCACACCTTGGACGCTCGGGAGCGACGCGAGTTGTTGCGGCGGCTGTTTGCCTGTGAGCTGCCGCCCCACGACGTGCATGGCCGGCCGACCATCGTGCAACTGCCGAAGGGCGAACTGGAGCGTCGGTTTGGCCGGACATAGACCGCTGATACCGGTGCTCGTGGGACCTACCGCCGTTGGCAAGACGGCGGTGGCTCTCGAGTTAGGGCAGCGCTGGCCAGTGACCGTGATCTCAGCGGACTCTCGACAGGTGTATCGCAGGCTCGACATTGGCACCGCGAAGCCCACACGCCAGGAGCGCGCGCTCGTTCCCCACGTGGGAATCGATGTCGTCGATCCGGGCGATCGATACAGCGCGGGTCGATTCGCGAGAGATGCGGTATCCTGGCTGGAGGCGGTTGACGCTGATCGCCTTCCCATGGTCGTAGGCGGCACCGGGTTTTACATTCGCGCCCTCGCAGACGGGCTGTTTCGCGAGCCGCCGTTCGATCCGGCGCAGCGCGAGCGGCTCCGGCGGTGGGTACGCCATGCCCCACGCCTCGGTCGCTGGGCCTCTCGCCTGGATCCGGCGTTTCGCGGTGGGGGCCAGCAGCGGGCGGCCCGCGCGGTCGAGATCGCCCTGCTGACCGGTCGTTCCCTCTCTTGGTGGCAGCACACGGCGCGGCAGGAAGGCATCATGCGTCCGTGGTACGTCAAGCTGATCGTTCCCCGAGCGGTGCTCCACAGGCGAATCACGCAGCGGGTGCACGCCATGCTCGAGTCCGGCCTTGTCGCGGAGGTAGAAGGGGTGCTGAAAGCGGGCGTGGCGGCGGGTGCACCCGGACTCGACGGGGTGGGCTATCGGCAAGTGGTCCAGCATCTCGAGGGGAGCCTGCCGCGCGACCGTCTTGCGGAAGCGATTGGCGGCGCCACGCGGCAATATGCCAAGCGACAGGAGACCTGGTTTCGACACCAGCTCGCCGGCCATCCTGTGCTGACCCTCGACGCGACGGCATCCCCAGCCGGTTTGGTAGATCAGATCGTGGGGCATTGGGAGGAGCGAGGTCGATAGATGCGCATTGGAATCACGTGTTATCCCACGTATGGTGGCTCTGGTGCCGTGGCCACGGAATTGGCGCTCGAACTGGGACGGCGGGGACACGATGTCCATCTCATTTCGTATGCGTCGCCGTTTCGCCTGCGCGGTTTTGCCGAGCACGTCTATTACCACGAAGTCGATATGAGCGGTGCGTATCCGCTGCTCGAGTACTTCCCCTATTCGATGGCCCTCTCCGTCAAACAGCACGAGATCGCGCTGCGGGAGAACCTAGAGGTGCTCCACGTGCACTACGCGATCCCCCATGCGCCAGCGGCGTTCCTGGCCAAGCAGATGTTGTTGGAGGGCGGTCGTGACATCAAAGTGATCACGACGCTTCACGGAACCGACATCACTCTGGTGGGGCAGGAGAACTCGTTTTTCACGGTCACGAAGTTCGCGATCGAGCGGTCGGACGCCGTCACGGCGGTCTCCAATTTTCTTCGCGATGAGACGTACCGCGCGTTCGAGTGCCGGCGTTGCGATATCGAGGTGATTCCCAACTTCGTGAACCTGAGCGAGTACTATCCCGACGATGAGGAGCGGTGTCGGGCGTCCTTGGCGCCACCCGACACGAAGGTGCTCATGCACATTTCGAATTTCCGGCCCGTGAAGCGCGTTCCCGACATCGTGCGGTGTTTTGCCCAGATCCAACAGGTGGTGCCCAGCGTGTTGGTGTTGGTGGGCGACGGGCCACAGCGTCCCGAGGTGGAGGCCGAGGTCGGACGTCTCGGGGTGGAGGGCGCCGTTCGGTTCCTTGGCAAGGTGAATGTCGTGGCGGATCTGCTGCGCGCGGCGGATCTCTATTTCCTCCCCAGCTCGTCCGAGTCGTTTGGTCTGAGCGCCCTCGAAGCGATGGCGTGCGGGGTTCCCGTCGTCGGCACCAATGTGGGTGGTCTTCCGGAGGTGGTCAGAGACGGTGTCACCGGTGCCTTGGTGCCGGTGGGAGACGTGGATGCCATGGCCCGCCGCGCCATCGAGTTGCTACAGCCGGAACAGTGGGCGCGGGGTCGAGCCGCAGCGATAGAGCGCGCCAAGGATTTTGCCGCGGACCTGGTCGTCCCGCGGTATGAGGCGCTGTACGAGCGCGTGGTGCGAGGATGACATGGTGGCAAGCGCTGGTGCTCGGTGTGGTGCAGGGCCTCACGGAATTCTTACCTATCTCGAGTTCTGGTCATCTCGTCGTCGCGGAGGCGGCCATCGGGTTACGAACGCCGGGTGTCGTGGTCGAAGTGGCGCTGCACGTGGCGACGTTGCTCGCTGTAGTACTCGTGTATCGCGCACGCCTCTGGGAACTCATGGGTGGAACGCTTCGAGGAAATCGCGATGCCATGCGGTACGTAGGGTTGCTGATCATCGGTACCGTCCCCGCGGCGCTGGCCGGGCTGCTTCTCGAGGAGTTCTTCGAGCGAGTGTTCGACTCGCTGTTGTTCGTGGGAATTCACTTTCTCCTCACCGGGGGCATTCTCTGGAGCACGCGGTGGGTGATGGGGCAGGGGACCGAGGCGCTTCCGACCGCGCGGGGAGCGGTCGGGATCGGCATTGCGCAGGCGCTGGCCATTCTCCCCGGCATCTCGCGGTCTGGCACCACGGTGGCTGCCGGCCTCTGGCTGCGTCTCGACCCGGTGCGGGCGGCAGAATTCTCCTTTCTCTTGGCACTTCCAGCGATCGCAGGCGCGGCGATCCTCCAACTTCCGGATCTTTCGATTGGCGTGGGCAGCGTGGGGGCCGGATCCCTGGCCATGGGCTTCGTCACGGCACTGGTGGCCGGTGTCGTGGCCATCCGGCTGCTCATCGCCTTGCTACGGCGCCGCGCGTTCTACCAGTTCGCGCCGTACTGCTGGGCGCTTGGCGCGGTCACCATCGTCTGGGCACTGATTCGCTGATGGCGTACGACGGTTTGGGTCCCGATGAGCTGCAGCACCGCCTCGGAGTGCCGCATCTCCTTTGTTTGCGAAAAGTGACCAGCACGCTCGACCTGATCCATGAGCTGGCACAGGATGCCGCGCCCACCGGCACGTTGGTCTTGGCGGACGAGCAAGTGGCTGGGCGTGGGCGACAGGGCCGGTCGTGGCACAGTCCGCCGGGGGTTGGTGTCTGGATCGGTTTGTTGCGGCGCCCAGAGCGCAAGCCGGAGACGGGGGTGTTCGCGCTTCGGGTGGGACTGGTGCTGGTCGACGCGCTGGCGACTCTGGGAATCACTGCGCGGATCAAATGGCCCAACGATGTCGTGGTGCGCGGAAGAAAGCTCGCTGGGGTGTTGTGCGAGACGCGGTGGCTGGGGGCGCGGCTTCGGTGGATGGCCGTGGGGGTCGGTATCAATGTGCATCACCCGCTCCCGGACGAGGTGACCCATACGGCCATCGCCCTCGCCGAACTGGTGCCGACGGTCTCTCGCGTGGCGGTGCTTGAGGCGCTGGCGCCACGGCTGGTTGCGCTCTCGGACGAGCCAACGTTGAGTGACGGCGAGCTGGCGGCGTACCGACAACACGATGCCCTCATGGGGCACGAGCTCGTGGAGCCGGTTCGCGGACACGCCAAGGGGATCGATCACGACGGAGCGCTCCTCGTGCAAACGCCACATGGTGTGGAGCGTGTTGCCGGAGGGCACATTGTCGCCGCGTAGCTCGCCATTGTGGATCCGGCTGGCGGCGGCCGGATTGGCGCTCTTCGCCTCGTGGTGGATGTGGCATACCGCCATGGTGCGAAACCTCGGGGGAAGCGCCGTTGCCGCGCTGAGTCTCGGCGTGGTAGCGGTGTTCGTGCTTCGCGGCACCCACCAACCGTTGGGGTTGTGGCCCGGTCGGTTTGCGCGCAAGCGGTTCTGGCTCCCCGTCGCCGTGGCAATGCCGATCGTCTTCGCGGCGCTCATTGCGTTGGGGGGCGCGAGCGATGCGGTATCCGATGTAGCGCGCGCCGTCGTCACCGAGAACCGGGGTGCCGTGGTTCTGGTCATCGCCGGCGGAATTGCCTGGGCCTTCGGGGTCGGGCTCGTGCGGCAACGCCCCTACGCCACGTGGTATGGGACGGCGCTGCTGTGCGCTGCGGTGCCCGTGATGGCGGGCTGGCTCACCGGATGGGATCCCGTGCCGGGACAGACTGAGGGGGGAGTGACCGTGGGGATTGCCGGCCTGGTGTTTTGGGGTGCGGCCGAGACGGCCCGTGTACTTGTCAGCGAGGAGCTGGCGTTTCGGCGTATGCTCATCGGCGCTCCCGAACGCGGCGGGGTCCTTCTGATCGTGGGCGCTGCCGTCGTGGCGGCTGCGTGGGTGCCCGTGGTGTTTGGTGACGCTCCGCTGTTGAGTCCTGTCGTGTTCCACGGATTCCTCGTGGCGATCGTGAGCGGCGGGCTGTATGTCCTCTCGCGGTCACTCATGGTGGCCGCGCTCTACCACGGGATCTACCTGGCGGCGCTGGTGAGTTTCACGATCGGGATGGTGGATGGGCGTTTGCTATACGCGCCCGCCGCCCCTACCGCGTCGATCATTGCCACGGCCGTGATCGCCGCAAGCGTGAGCGCAGTCGTCGGGCGGCGGCGTGGATGGATCGGTCAGCTGGTCGAGGAGCAGAGCCATGCTGCTGGCGATTGATATCGGGAACACGGAGATCACGCTGGGCTTGTTCGAGGCGGACCGCTTGCTGTCGCATTGGCGTATCACGACCGTGACTCGACGCACACCCGACGAATGGGGGACGCTGCTGACGTCCTTTCTCAGCCACGCGGGCCATTCCACGCACGAAGTCCGCGCGAGTATCGCAGCATCCGTGGCACCGGCGGTCACGGAGGCGTTACTCGACGGTGTCCAGGCGGCGGTAGGCGTGCGCCCGGTCGAGGTGGGGCCCCGGTCCGCGCTCCCCATTGTGCTTGACGTCGAGGATCCGCTCACCGTCGGGGCGGATCGCGTCATCAACACCCTGGCCGCCGCGCACATCTTTCGGCGGGACACGATTGTGGTGGATTTTGGAACGGCTACGACGTTCGACTGCATTACGGCCGACAGCCGATTTCTCGGCGGTGTGATCGCGCCGGGTTTGCGCACAGCGGCAGACAATCTCAGCCAGCAGACCGCCAAGTTGCCGGCCACCGAGCTCGTTCCGCCGGCTACAACCATCGGCCGTCGGACGGAGGACTGCATTCGGGCCGGCGTGTTGTTCGGCACCGCCGATGCCGTCGATGGGCTCGTCCGCCGGATCAAGCATGAGTGGCCCACCAACACCGTCCCGTACGTCGTGGCCACCGGAGGGTTGGCGGTCAAGATGGGGCCGCTGTGTCAGGAGATCGAACACGTGGAAGAGAACCTGACCCTCCTGGGTCTCAAGATCGCCGCGGGTCACCTCGAGCTGTGTTGGTGACGGTGATACCCAGCCCTCGGACGAGGGCGGTGGGGAGGCTCGCAGCGATGCTGATCCTCCTTGGTCTCGCGCCTGCCGTCACGGCGACGGCGCAGGACGGTGCCGAGTCGGCGATTCGGCAGGCAGAAACGCGGCGATTCCAGGCCCTGGTCCAACAGGATACCGGTGCGCTGACCCCGCTCCTCGGCGACGATCTCACCTACGTGCACACGAACGGAAAGCGGGACACGAAGCGGACGTTGCTGGACGCGGTACGATCCGGGCAGTTGGTCTACGAGGAGATCACCCCGCAAGAGACGCATGTCCGGGTGTTCGACGACATGGCAGTGGTCACCGGTCGTATCTGGATGCGGGCGGGGACGCGCATCCAGATGCTGGGGTTCAGCCTCACGTACACGAGTGTCTACGTGCGGCGCCAGAATCGCTGGCTGCTCGTCGCGTGGCAGTCCACCCGTTCGTCCTGACCGGTGTGGTCGTCACATTGCAACGCCGAACGTGGGAGATATCGATGAGAATGATCGGGTTGTTTCTTGGCGTCCTGACCGTGGCGCCGGTGGGCACGGTGGCGGCACAGAGCGCTTCCGCCGAAAGCGCGGTCATGGACGTTGTCTACCGGTTGTTCGACGCGATGCGTGCGGGAGACAGCGCGTCCGCTCGATCGCTGTTCGAGCCCGATGCCCGGCTCCTTGGGATCGCCAGCCGAGACGGAGTCAAGCAGATTCGCGCGCTGCCCATCGATCGGTTCGTGCAGGCCATCGGATCGCCGCACGAGCAGGTCTGGGACGAACAGATTTGGGATTGGGAGGTACGAATCGATGACGATCTGGCCACCGTGTGGACGAAGTACGCGTTCTATCTCGGGGAGACATTCAGTCATTGCGGTGTCGATGCCTTCCAGCTGCTCCGGTCCGCAGACGGGTGGAAGATCGTGAGCCTCGCGGATACGCGGCGTCAGGAAAGCTGCGAGTTGCCGCCGTCGCAACGTTGAACCACGTACTCCTTTGCTGTACCTTCAGGCGGCCTCGACCTTTCATTGCTAGGAGCGTTCGATGGCAGTATCGGCTGAGCCCACGGGGCTCGAGCGTTACGACGTCCGCACCATTGTGGGTAAGGGTGCGGTGCTTGGTTTGATCACCGTAGTGGGCGTCGTTGTCTTCGCGTTGGTATCTCGGCCGATGGACGGCACCGTGGAAACGGTGGTGCAGTCCGTGTTGATCGTGGCCGGTGGCGCGGTGTTCGCGTACTACCCGGCGGCGGCCGTGCGGCCGGTGACGACCGATGCCATCGCGTGGGCGGCGACGTTGGGGCTGATCGGCGCGCTGGTGTTCACGGTGCTCGATACCGCGATCCTCCGACCCGTGAATCTCTATCACTGGACGTGGGATGAGATCGGTGGGGGCAGTGGGTTCTGGTATATCTCGGTGTGGTGGATGGGCGCCGCCGTCCTCGCGTGGCTTGGCTCGTGGGCATACGCACGGGCCGCACGTGGACAGGGGGGCGTCAACCTTCCGATGCTCGCGGGTCAGACCGTGGGTGTCGCCATCCTCCTGTTTGCGATCCTCGTGCTAACCGGTCTTGCACCGTTCCACAGCGCCATCGCTGCGCTCGCCGTTTCCCTCGCGCTCATCGTCCAGGTTCCGCTCGCTGCGATGCTTGCCCGGCGGTGACCGAGGCCGATCGCGGGCGGCCTGTCCGCCTGATCGGATGGCTGCTCACGCCCCTGGTGGCGTGGGCAGCTTCGTTTGTGGGGGGGTGGTTTGGGGCGGTCGTCACCAGCGGCCTCCAGTCCGACGCGGCGCGGCTCGCCGGTCTTCTGGGTGGGGCGGCGTTGGGAGGGGCGGCGGGCATCGCGGTCTGGGTGTTTGTCCTGCGCCGTCGAGGCGCCCGCTCGACGGACGACGCGTGAGTGGCGCCGAGGCTCAGCGATCTCGTTCCCGCGAGGTCATGGCGTCGTACACCAGCCCGACCCACTGATCGGGCTCGAAGTATCCGCCGCCCCAGGCGCCATCGAAGCGAGCAGTCGGTTTCGCCGCGACGATCTCTTCCTTGGTTTTCCCCTCCGCGATCAGGCGGCGCATGTGCTCGCGCACGGTCACGAGCATGTCCCGGTATGCCAGAAGATCGCCTCTGGTGGCAAGCGCACCGTGCCCGGGGATGATGGCCGTTTGGTCGTTCGCGATGCCGAGGACGCGGTCCACCGCGGCGACCACACCATCCAGCGTTCCGCCGCTCGATGCGTCGATGAAGGGATACATCCCGTGAAAAAACACGTCGCCCATGTGGACGACGTTGGCGCGCTCAAAGTGAATGATGGCGTCGCCGTCCGTATGGGCGGCTGCGACATGAAACACTTGAATCTCGTCGCCATTCCAATGAAACGTGACGCCGTCGGAGAAGGTGATGACCGGTAGCGCGCCTGGCGGCGATGCCGGTGACGCTTGATTGAAGGCTACGATGAACTGGTCGACGCTCATTCGCTGGCGGACGTTCTCGTGTGCCACAATGAGGGCGCCGGCCTCACCGAGATTTTCGTTTCCCCCAGTGTGGTCCCCATGCCAATGGGTGTTGACGACGAACCGGATGGGGTGTTCGGTGAGCGCGCGAACGGCTCCCACGATCTTCTCGGTGATCGGGGCGTATTGATCGTCCACCAAGAAGGCGCCATCGGGCCCCACGGACACCCCGATATTGCCGCCCTGACCGGTCAACATGTGGACCCCGCGGCCGGCTGACTGAGAGCGGATCTGCACGTCTTGCGGGTTTTGCGCCGCCAAGAGTGAGACGGTGGTGAAGGAGAGGATCAGGACATAGGAAGGCCCACGAGCCATGGGATCGCTCCGAAATTGAAGGTCGCGGAAGGGAAATCGGGTCGCGTGCACACTGGAACCACCTTGGGAACCGGGTGTCCTCACAGGCCCGCCGGTGTCCAGGTCAAGGTATCTTTCCTCTCACACTGAAGCTAACGGGGCATCCCCATGCACGGGATCGTAGAACCCGCGGTCTTCGAACGGATGGTAACGCTCCGCCGTGAGTTTCATCGCCATCCCGAGTTGAGCTGGCAAGAACGCCGGACCGCCGAACGAGTTGCCACGGCCCTGGAGGCGCTAGGGATTCCGTGGCGGTCGGTGGCCGGTACCGGGATCGTCGCCGATCTCCCCGGACCATCCGGCGTGCCGCGGATCGCCCTGCGCGCGGACATGGACGCGCTCCCCATTCACGAGGAAACCGAGCTGCCATTCGCCTCCGAGCACGAGGGTGTCATGCATGCGTGCGGCCACGACGGCCACACCAGCATCCTGCTCGGCGCAGCCGAACTCCTGACTCGGGATCGAGAATTGCCTGCACCTGTGCGCCTGGTGTTTCAGCCAGCGGAGGAGGTCGGGGCAGGCGCGCAGGCGCTCGTGCAGGCCGGTGTGCTCGACGACGTCGCCGCGATATTCGGAGGGCACATCGACCCTCGGTACCCGCGCGGTCACCTCGTCATCTCCGACGGGATTGTGAACGCCTCATCCGACGCGTTTCGGATGACCGTGACCGGGCGTGGTGCGCACGGGGCGAGACCGCACGAAGGGATCGACGCTCTCGTCGCCGCGGCGAGCATCGTGTTGCAGCTCCAAACCCTGGTGTCTCGCGAGGTCAATCCCGCGGATCCGGCCGTGCTCTCCGTGGGGCGTTTCAACGCCGGCACCGCGAGCAATGTGTTGGCTGCCCGTGCGGACCTGGGTGGAACGATTCGCGCGCACGACCCCGCGGTACGGGATCAACTCATCGAAGGGCTCCACCGCGTCGCGGAGGCGACCGCGAACGCCACGCGCACGACCGCCCTCGTCGAGATCACCGAAGGGACGCCCGCGGTGCGCAACACCCCGCGGATGGCGGCCATGGCCCGAGAGGCGGCCGGACGGATCGGCGACGTGCCGGTGGAGCCGCTTCGGGACGCCAACCTCGGCGGTGAGGACTTTGGGTGGTATTTGGACGCGGTTCCAGGCTGTTTCATTCGGTACGGTGCCGGAGTCCCGGATACCGAGCCTGCCCCGGCCCACTCCAGTCGCTTCATGTTCGATGAAGCGGTGCTCGCGTATGGCGCTCGATGGCTGTACGAGATGGCACGCATGGTCGGTGAACACGTCCGAACCGGTGCATCGCTCGACGACCGGTAGGTGCCCAGGGCAGCGTTCACCGGTTCTCGAACACCTCCTGGTGCACCGTGAGGTGTTCGAGCCGGTCGCGATTCACTTCGACACCGAGGCCCGGCCGGTCGAACGGGACCGTGATCAGTCCATCGGCCATCGTCCACTCCGGCGCCACGATGTCCTCATGCCAGTATCGGCTCGACGGGCTCACGTCGCCTGGGATTGTGAAGTTTGGGAGCGATGCGAGCGCCACATTGTGAGCCCGGCCGATTCCCGACTCCAACATGCCACCACACCACACCGGGATAGCGTGTGCAGCCGCGATATCGTGAATCGCGAGGGCTGCGGTGAGCCCTCCCACCCGACCGGCCTTGATGTTGATGATCCGACCGCTCCCCAAGTGGATCATATCCGCCGCCCGGTCAGGTGACGTGATCGACTCGTCGAGGCAGAGCGGCGTGCGCAATTGGCGCTGAAGCTCCGCATGACGCAGCAGGTCATCGGTCCCCAACGGTTGCTCGATCATCATGAGGTTGTACGGATCCAAGGTCTGCAGACGCTCGGCGTCTTCCAGGCGATACCCGCCATTGGCGTCGGCCATAATCGGGGCGTCTGGTCCCGCGGCCTCCCGGGCGGCGCGGATATACGGCTCGTCGGCACCGGGTGCGATCTTCACCTTGATGCGGCGATACCCCGCCGCCAGGGCGGTCCCGACCCGATCGGCCAGATCTGACGGCCGCTCCTGGATCCCGAGCGAAATCCCAGTCGCGATCTGCTGCCTCGCACCCCCGAGTGAGCCGGCCAGGGAGACCCCGAGTTTCATGGCGGCGAGGTCCCACGACGCCATTTCCACGCAAGCCTTGGCCATGCGGTGTCCGCGGAACGCGTCGTCGAGTGCTCGCGCGAGCGCCTGCGGGTTCTCGAAGGTCCGACCCACTACCACCGGGGCGATCCATTCGCGAAGCGCCAGCCAGGCGGTGTCGATCGTCTCTGGCGAGTAGTTGGGCCGTTCGCCGGCCACACACTCGCCCCAGCCCACCGCTCCGTCGGCGTCGACCACCTCCACCAGCGCGATCCGCCTCGCCTGCGAGACGCCTGACGAGATGCGAAACGTCTCCTTGAGATCCATCCGAATCTCGCGAACGACGATGCGATCCAGCCGAAACATGGGTCAGCTCTCTCGCGTCAGGATGTAGCGGGAGGCGGCGACGTCGTCACGCACGAATCCACGCACTTCGTACCCGCTGGCTAGGTAGTGTTGGAAGATCCGCCGGGTGAACATGCGCCAGCTGCGAGCGGCGTCGGGATCGCGCTGCTTGAGTGCTTGAATGTCCTCGGGCACTTCGAGCCATACGCTCGGTGCGGTCGGGAGCGCCTCGACGACCGAATCTGTGAGGGTGAGCGTCACGCCGGGCGGATGGACGGGGGAGGGGCGTGGGGTCTTCTCCTGTAAGTTCCATGCGACCACGAAGCGATCACTCCCAATCACGCTATCCGTCGTGCTGTGTGGGCTCTGGCCGTACATGTCCGGGACATACTCCACTACCCGGGCGCCCAGTCGATTCAAGTTCAGGTGCGCGTTACGCGCCACGAGCGGGTCGTACGTCCAATACATGCGCTCGACACCCAGTGCCAGGAGACGGGACTGCTGGTAGTGCTTGAGGCGGCGGCCAATGCCCCGATCTCGTAGCGAAGCGGTCACCGCCAGCATGTGTGACCAGTGGGCAGGTGTACCGTCTCTGAGGCCCGTCAACCCGTACACGAAACCCACGAGCCGCCCGCTTTGGTCAAAAGCGCCGGCAGCGATACCACCCACCATTTGCGAGACCTTGAGCATGGCGGGGGGGACGAGCTCGCGAAAGTCATCTCCCCACGTTTCTCGTTGCAGCGCCACCGCGGCCTCGAAATCTGCTTCGGTTGCCAGGTCGCGAATGCGGGGATCGGAGGTCTCGCTCGAGGGCGGGTGCGCGTTGTCGGTCATCCAAGGTTTCCCGTTGGTTGAGAAGATGTCGGAGGGGTGGTACGGGGGACAAGAGCGAGTCTGGGAACCGGATTCACCCGTAGCTTGTTTTTCTGTATTGAATCAGTCCAATGTTTTCGCTTGGGGTTGACACAAGGGATTGTGGCAATCACCGTTACGCTCTCCAACGGTCGCCCTACGCAACTCTCTTCCTGGAGGCGTGATGCGCATCGAGTCCCGCATCGCCGGTTTCCTCTCCGTGGCCGCGCTGGCACTGACAGCGTGTTCCGGCGGGGAGCAGCAGACGCAGGCGAATCCCTGTAACCCGTGCGCGGCCGCTGCGACAATCGACGCCGCGCTCATTACGCAAGGCACCAACACGCTGCATACCGAAACGCCCACGGCGCAGCTCGTGGCCCGGGGCACGGAGTTGTGGAACGACAAGTCGCTCTCCGCGAGCGGTGGCGTCGCCTGCTCCACGTGCCACGTGAACAACTACGCTCAGATGCAGGCGACGTTTGCCGAGGCCTACCCACACCAGGTGGCCATGGCCAAGCAGCGCGCCGGCCTCGATCAGGTGACGGCGGCCGAAATGGTGCAGCTCTGCGTGGTCATCCCGATGGGTAGCGAGCCGCTCGCATGGAACTCCGTGGAGCTAGCCGCGCTGACGGCCTACGTCCGGAATATCCAAGGCGGCTTCGACCCGTCGATGGCCACCGCCAATCCGTGTAATCCATGTGCCGGAAATCCATGTAACCCCTGCGGGGGGAACCCCTGCAATCCGTGTGGGGGTGGGTAGGCAACCACCTGGGCTCGTGCTGACGATACCGGGGTTGACAGGCCGAGCGAGCGTGGTCAGGGTACTGGCTCGGAAGAAGACTCGATCACCCGTCCTTGGAGGAGCGATGCGTAGCGCCAAACGGACAGCCTATCTCTTTGCCGCCCTCCTGTTCGCCGTGGGCGCATGCTCAGGTGGCCAGGAGGCTGGCGCCGGTGAGGCGGCCAACCCCTGTGCGGCCAACCCGTGCGCAGCCAACCCGTGTGCGATGGCTGACTCGATGCCGACGAACCCTTGCGCGGCCAATCCGTGCAACCCCTGCGGTGGGGGGCACTAGCCGATCGGACGCTGGCGTTGTGGGGTTGATCAGCACGCCCGAGCATTGAGCACGCTGCACCACGTGGCCCGGCGTCGATGCGCCGGGCTGTGTGTTTCGGTTCTGTTCCTGGTTTCGATCGTCGCGTGCGTTGACCGGGCGGCCGTCGGGCCCGGGGACCAGCGGGTTTTTGCCACGCTGGACGCCTTTGTTGGCGCCTACTGGGAACGTCCCATTCCGCTCCAGGGCACCCCACCCGACCGTTTTTCCCTCATCGAGGTTTCGTTGAGTCCCAGCGACTGTGGGCGGTGTCACATCCCCCAGTACGAGGATTGGCAAACCACGCTCCACGCGGCTGCCTATTCGCCGGGGCTCTCGGGCCAACTCGTCGATCACGAGGCGAGGAATTATGCGTTTGTCCGGTCGTGTCTTGCGTGCCATGCACCGCTGGGCGAGCAGTCCGCCTGGGTGCCGGACGCCGGCGGGCGACTGGTGCGAAATCCGTCTTTCGATGCGGCCTTGCAGCAGAAGGGATTGGTGTGCGCCGCGTGCCACCTGCGGGGCTGGCAGAGGTACGGACCCCCGCGACGCGACGGCTCGCTGGATCCGGCACCGCCCGGAACGGCGCACGCCGGCGCCATCCGCAGCTCGTATTTCGAGGACCCTCGCTTCTGTGGCAGCTGTCACCAGTTTGCACAGCCGGCCCCGAACGGAAAATCACTCCAAAACACGCTTGTCGAGTGGCAACAGAGCCGGTACGCTCGCGAGGGCATCGTGTGCCAGACGTGCCACATGCCCGATCGGCGCCATCTTTGGCGAGGGATCCACGACTCCGCCATGGTGGATAGCGGAGTGACGATCCGCTGGATCGAGCCTACCCGGGGCGAGATCGCCCTTCGCGTGACGAATACGGCCACGGGACACCGCTTCCCCACGTATGTGACCCCCAAGGTGCAAGTCGTCGTGGAGCTCCTGGACACAGCGCGGGTGCCCCTCGCCGGTGCGGTGAGCGAAGGCGTGATCGGGCGTGCCGTGGTCTCGACGAGTAGTGGCTGGGTGGAACAATGGGATACCCGGCTACCGCCTGACAGCAGCATGGCGGTGTCGGTGCCGCGGCAGCCCGCCGCACGGTTTGCGCGCGGGCAGGTGCACGTGTTTCCCGATGGTTTTTATAACACCATGTTCGCCGGAATGCTGGCGCGTTCGCTGAGCGATACGGCGCGGGTGTTGATCACTGAAGCCCATCGCCGAACCGTCGAGAGCTCGTACCTGTTGTTCGATTCCACGATCGCCCTGCCCTGAGACCGGGTCAGCTCGCGGGGACGATCATCACCCGGTTGCTGGTGAACAACGGAATCAACAGACGGTCTCGCCGCGCGTCGTATCCGATATCGGCGGGTGCCTCGACGCTGTCCACCACCGTGGTGAATTGGCCGCCGGGACCCATTCGATAGACGGCCTGTCCCTCCCAGCTGGACACCAACAGGGCGCCCTGCGACGTTCGCACCACCCCATCCAACTGGCCCGCAGGCGGTCTTGGCAGCCCACTGGTTTGCCCGTTGGTGGGGTCGATCTGAAACACGGCCCCCGACCCGAAGGAAACGAGCACCAGGCGATCGGGTCCGGCGGCCAGCCCGTTGGGTCGGCCCAGCGGATCACCGGCCGTGATACGCGTGGGTGTGCCGTCTGGGTCGAAACGGTAGACCGCGTCTGTTCCGGACGGCGCGAATCCGTCCGGTCCAGCGCGCAGGCCGCTGTCGCTGACGTAGACCACGCCGCTCGTATCCACTGCGATATCGTTCAGGAACGACGAGCCGGGAACGTTCCAGCGACCGATTGGGGTTCCCGTGACACGGTCGAACAGCCGGACGGCGGTGATGTCGGCGACGAACAGCGTGTCGCCACTCATTCCCATGCCCTTGGGCGCGTTGAGCGTGACTCCCGCACCGGCACCGTCGATCCATTTGAGCGTCTGGACGCTGCCATCGGGTTGGAGCCGTGAGATGAAGCCGTTGCCATCGGTGGCCAGTGGGCCGCCGTTGATATTGGAGACGAGGTAGACGTCCGCGATCGAATCGTGCAGTACCGATTCCGGTGTCTGAAAGCCGACCTCGGCCACGATGATGGGAAGCTCGCCGGACTCCTCCGCTCGGTCGGTACCGCAACCCGCGCCGACGGGGACGAGGAGCACGAAGTACAGGATGCGCATGAGCATGACTCCATTTACGAGATCGGGTCTGGGGCCCCAACATACGCCCTGGCGGACGGGCCGGCCACGGGATCGAGGAGGTGTGACGAATGCCACGGTGGGCCTCGGATGCCCGGGCTAGCTTGCCGGGCATCGAAGGCACAGTGAAGGCGTCCGCCGTCGTGGGCGGGACGGGAATGCTCCTTGTCGGACTGTCCTTGCTCTCAGCGGGCGCCTGCGGTTCCGATCGTCCGGGGTCTTCCTCGAGAGAGGTGCCTCGGGTGTTGGCCCCGACTCCCGCCGCGTTCGCGCGCGGCGAGTCACTCTACCTCGCTCACTGCGACCGGTGTCATGGTCACCGGGCCACGGGCTCGGAGATCGGACCGCCGCTGGTGCATTCGACGTACGAGCCCCGCCATCACGCGGACGCGGCGTTTGTCTTGGCTGTGCGGAACGGTGTTCGAGCCCACCACTGGCCGTTCGGAGACATGCCGCCGGTCCCTGGGCTCAGCGAGGACGACGTCGCCTCGATCGTCGCGTATGTCCGATGGCTTCAGCGTGAGGCGGGCATCAACTGACGCGCACCCGTTTGAGCTGAGGAGGTTCTCATGCGTTCACCAACCCGTGGTCTCATTGCCCTGACGGCGCTCGTGTTCGCCGCGCCGGCGGCCCTGGTGGCACAAGACACCAAGGTTGGGGTGGAAGCAACGCTGGCACAGGATGTCGTGGACCGGATGCCTGTGGGAGCCGCCACGACGTTCGCCCCCGACGTGGGCAAGGTGTACCTCTGGACCAAGGTCCACGGGGCCGACGGCACCCAGATCTCGCACGTGTGGATCCACGGATCTCACGAGGCGGTGGTTGAGTTGCCCGTGGGCGGTTCGCCGTGGCGCACTTGGAGCAGCCGCACGATCAATCCGGAGTGGACCGGTGAGTGGCGGGTCGAAGTGCGGAACGCCGCTGGTGATGTGCTCGAGACGATCACCTTTACGATTGGGTGACGCCCTCGCTGTCCCATGCTGACGCGGCCGCGGGTGCTTGCCCGCGGCCGCTTTCGCTTGCGGCTTGCGCGGTCAGGGTGTGAAGGCGTTGACCACCGTGGCCACGCCGAGGTTGAAGAGGGTCCAGAGTCCGGCAACGACGAGCAACGGTGACGTGAGGCTTCGCGAGCCAGTTTTGACTTGGTTGCCCAAGGCCAGCAAGAACACGTTCCACGCGCCGAACAGTGTAAACCGGCTGGCCAACACGTAGCGGAACGTTTGGGGGGTGTCGTCGAAGAGGAAACTCAGCGACCAGTTGCTCGGATCGGGCACTTCGAAACCCGGCACACCGGCTCGCATGAGTCCCACCGTGAGGAGGATGCCCGCCAACTGGGGGAGATAGCTGTGCATGACGATCGCGAACTCGTCTGCGAACCGCAGGGGCGACGCGGCGGTGGCTCCGAAGACCCACAGGAGAATCAACGAAACGACCGTGAGACTCACGACGGCGAAGACCGTTCCCAGGCCGAAGATGAGCAACCGCGCCTTGGGGGTCGCCGCTCCCTCGACCATCGCCCGCGCATTCTCGTCGGTGAACCGCTCGGGCGAACGGGCCTGGAACGCGGCCGCTCGTTGGCGGGCCGCGTCTTCCAGTGCTGCCCGGGGAGGGCCGAACGCGCCCACCGCGGAAGCCAACACGATGAGCAAGAGCGGAACGCCCCACCGGGGGCGTCGTGCCAGGTCCTCGAACACCTGACGAGGCTCGTCGAACGTGCGGAGCGCGAGCCACCAACTGGGTCGTGACCGATCGTCGGACATGGTGACGCCGTTCAACAGGCCTGCTGCGGCGCGTAGGGGCCTCGGACGGCTCGACTCACCACCTGGATTTGGGTGACGGTCCAGTCTGCCTGCGTGCCCACGGGGCCGATCACCGCGTATCGTGCGTCCCCGTCCACCAGGATGCCCGTGACTCGTGGCCGCAACTCGACGATCACGTCGTAGCAACCGTTGGGTGGGCGCACCGCCGCCCGCAGCGTCTGGACCGGTCTGGCATCAAGCGATTCATAGACCGTATATCCCTCTCGGGTGATGGGCGGGCTGCCCGCTTGCACGCCGTCCTCCTCTGGATTCGCGAGCAGGGCCAGAGCGCCTTGAGCATTCTGCGGCGACATTCCGATCCGTAGTCCGGCCCAGGTGCGGTTGGGGACACGGAATGTCAGGGCGTAGACGCGTCCATTCAGGGCGTCCACGACCAGATCCGATCCGTACGAATACCGCGCCAAGCTTGGGGCGGTGGGGTGGGCTTCTGGTGGTTGGGTGCCCAACATGGCGAACACCGTGGTGACGGGGGTGTTGGGCTCGATGGGTAGGGGACGGACCTCTCCCTGGTATGGCACCGGATGGGGTTGCGCGACGAATTGCGGACCGGACGTGAACAACACGAAGAGACCCAGGACCGCGACGAGTGCGGCGCCGACGAGAATGGTCCGGGGACGCCCCAATTGCCACAGGAACTCCATGATCCGGCTGGTCTCGACCACCGGTGTGCGCGGCTGGGCCGTGACCGGTGTTGGTCCCCCGGGCGGCGTCCGGTCCAGCACGGGAGCGCCGTCACGCTTGATCGTCCCCGCTCCGTCGCGCTCCTCACGGCGTTTGGTCGCGCGGGCGAGCTCCCGCATGATCACGGCCTCACCGCCCCCCGCTTTCTCGCGGGCGCACGCAGGACAACCACGAGGATTCTCGTCGTTGTAGGGGATCTTGTGCGTGGGACAGCGGACCAGGGCCATGGCGACGGCTAGATTCGGGGCAGGGTCACGCCTTGCTGCGCTTGATACTTCCCGCGCTTGTCGGCGTAGGACACTTCACAAACATCGTCCGCATCTGCCTCGAAGAATAACACCTGTGCGATGCCCTCGTTGGCGTAGATCTTGGCGGGCAGGGGGGTGGTGTTGGAGATCTCGAGGGTCACGTGCCCTTCCCATTCCGGCTCGAAGGGCGTCACGTTCGTGATGATCCCGCAGCGGGCGTAGGTGCTCTTCCCGACACAAATGGTGAGCACCTGACGGGGAATCCGAAAATACTCCACCGATCGGGCCAGCGCGAAGGAATTCGGAGGGATGATACACGAGTCTCCCTGCACCTCGACAAACGACATGGGATCGAAGGCTTTGGGATCCACCACCGGGGAGTGCGCATTGGTGAAGATCCGGAATTCTCGGGCCACACGCATGTCATATCCGTACGACGACAGCCCGTAGCTGATGACGTCGGCACGAACCTGGGAGTCGGCGAAGGGCTCGATCATGCCGTGTTCCATCGCCATGGTGCGGATCCAGCGGTCAGATTTGATGGACATAGGGCTCCAAACGATAACGGTCGTCTGATGGGTCGCCGAAAGATACGTAGCCTTAGCCGTTGCGCCACTTGAGTTTGCTTGACACCCCGTCTCACCCGTGGGTAATTTGAGTCCGCCGAGATAGTGAAATTTTTCACGAGCTGGGAGACGGATGCTCCGCGAGTACATACCGCTGCTCTTGTTGATCGGATTCGTGATTGCCAATGCGGTGGCCATGTTGGCGGTTTCGGTGCTCGTCTCCCCGCAACGGCCCACCGTCGTGAAGGCCACTCCGTACGAGTCGGGCATGCCCCCGCTCGGTGGCACACGGGAGCGCTTCAGCGTGAAATTCTATCTCGTGGCCATGTTGTTCATCGTGTTCGATATCGAGGCGGTGTTCATGATTCCGTGGGGGGTCGCGTACCGGCAGCTCGGGCTCTTCGGGCTCGTGGAAATGCTGATCTTCATCCTCATCCTGTTCGTGGGCTACATCTACGCGTGGAAGCGGGGAGCGCTGGAATGGGATTGATCGCAAAGAACCCGACCACTTCGGGAGCGCCGGGTGGCGCATCCCGCAACGTGGTATCGCAGGTTTCGCCCAACTGGCTGACGACGCGGCTCGATTTTCTGGTCAACTGGGCGCGGGCCAACAGCCTGTGGCCCATGCCGTTCGGCACGGCGTGCTGTGCCATCGAATTCATGGCGACGGCGGCCGGTCGGTTCGATCTCGCCCGATTTGGCATGGAGCGCATGAGCTTTTCCCCGCGCCAGGCGGACGTCCTCATTTGCGCGGGCCGATTGCCCTTCAAGCTCGCCCCGGTGATCCGGCGGATCTATGATCAGATGCCTCAGCCCAAATGGGTGATCTCCATGGGCGCGTGCGCGTCCTCCGGTGGGATCTTCGACAATTACGCCATGGTGCAGGGGATCGACACCGTGGTGCCTGTGGATGTCTACGTGCCGGGGTGCCCCCCGCGCCCGGAAGGCTTGCTGTACGGCATCCTGTTGCTGCAGAAGAAGGTCAAGGGCGAAACGCTGCTCGATCCCACCATTCGGGACGAGCATCTCGTCGAGGCCGGTGGCTTGCGAATGCCAGCGCGCCTGGTGGATGAGCTGTCCGAGCCCTTCGGCAATTCCATTCACCAGACCCGCTCCGCGTAGCACTCGGTGAACGCATCCGTCGACGCCCTGCGGCGTCAGTTCGGCGAGGCCATCCTGCGTGCCTCCGAGTCGTGTGGGACCACCATCGTGCACGTCGCGGGAGGCCGGGCGCGCGAGATCCTGGCCTGGCTCAAAGACACCCCGCAGCACGAGTACAACTATCTCGTGGACATCACCGCTGTGGAATATCGTGACCCCGAGCGTGACCTGGAGGTTGTGTATCTGGTGCGCTCTCTCGAGCGACAGACCGAACTGCGGATCAAGGTCGACCTTCCCAAGACGAATGCACTCGAGGTGGACTCGGTGGTGGGGTTGTGGCGAGGCGCCGATTGGATGGAGCGTGAGGTGTACGACATGTTCGGCGTGCAGTTCCGGGGACACCCGGACCTCCGCCGCATCCTGATGTGGGAGACGTACGCCGAGGGCTATCCGCTCCGGAAGGACTTTCCGCTCCGGGGCCGGTTCTCCCGCTCGGAGCAGGTGCGGCAGGCGCTCAACGCGAATCCCGAAGCGCATTATTCCCTCGAAGAGCTGTCCATCTTCGGTGCCTATCACGACCTGCCCATGGACATGCGGGAGCGCTTGGCGCGCGGTGGTCGGGGAGAAATCCCCGAACCTCGCGTCCCGGATGAGGTTGGACCGGACGAGCATGAGTAAGAAGCGGACCGTCGAATTAGGCGTGGCCACCACCGGGGTGGACGCCCAGGGCCGGGCGGCACGCGTGCCCCTCGGTGTCGTCACGGAGCCACCGCCGGAGCCGGACTTCAATGCGGAACACATGTTGGTGAACCTCGGCCCGCAGCACCCCGCTACCCACGGGGTCCTACGACTGGTGGTCGAGCTCGACGGCGAGGTGGTGATCCGGGTCATCCCGCACGTCGGGTATTTGCACTCGGGGTTCGAAAAGCTGGGCGAGTACCGGCATTACAACCAGATCGTCCCGCTCACGGATCGAACGGACTACCTGGGGCCCATGGCCAACAATGTCGGTGTGGTGCTGGCGGCGGAAGCATTGATGGGGATCGAGGTCACGGAGCGTTGCAAGGTCCTGCGGGTCATCGCGTGCGAGATGAGTCGCATCATCTCCCATCTCGTGTGGCTCGGAACGACCGCCATCGACATCGGCGCCTTCACGCCCTTCCTGTGGACGTTCTACGAACGTGAGCGGATCTACAATCTGCAGGAGATGTGGACCGGAGCCCGTCTTACGACGAGTCTCACCCGGGTAGGGGGGCTGATGGCCGATATCCCGGACGGGTTCGTGGAGGGGCTCCGAGAGGCCTGCCGGCTACTGCCCAACGTGCTGGATGAGGTGGACCGACTCCTCACACGCAACGCCATTTGGTGCTCGCGCACGCAGGGGATCGGGGTGCTGACCGGTGAGGAGGCGATCAACTATTCCCTCTCGGGTCCGATGCTTCGGGCCAGCGGCGTAGCGTACGACGTGCGAAAAGACCGTTCGTACCTGGACTACGAGACCTACGACTTCGACGTTCCGATCGGTGAGCACGGCGATGTCTACGACCGGTATCTCGTTCGACTGGAAGAGATCAGGCAATCCGTCCGGATTCTGGAGCAGGCACTCGATCGGTTACCGGATGGTCCCATCAATGTGGACGATCCGCGCGTCATTCTTCCCCCCAAGTCGGCAGCCATGAACGACATGGAAGCGATGATCTTCCACTTCAAACAGGTCATGGAGGGCGTTCCCGCTCCAGTGGGCGAAGCCTACGTATCGATTGAGAATGGGAAGGGAGAGCAGGGGAACTACTTCGTGTCCGACGGAACGGCCAAGCCGGTTCGATGGAGGATCCGCCCGCCATCGTTCATCAACCTGGCGGTGCTCCCGAAGATGTCCGAAGGGCACCTGCTGTCGGATCTCATCGCCATCAATGCCAGTGTGGACATCGTCATGGGCGAAGTGGATCGGTAGCCGCGGGACGCCAATGACCGTACGCGAGACTACGTACGAGCCGGTCTTCACCGGCGACAGACGCCGCGAGCTGGAGGCGCTCCTGGGACGCTATCCCGTCAAACAAGCGGCTCTGCTGCCGGCGTTGTGGATGGTGCAGGAGGATCGGGGTTGGATCTCCGACGCGGCCATGGCGGAGGTGGCGGACGTGCTCGATCTGACCCCCGCGTACGTCAAGGGAGTCGTCACGTTTTACACGATGTACCACCAGCATCCCGTGGGTGAACACTTCGTGCAAGTGTGTACCACGACACCCTGCAACATCTGTGGTGCGGAGGACGTGGTCCGAGCCCTGTTGGAACACACGGGTTGTGGGGAGCTCGGGGCCACGTCCCCGGACGGCAAGTTCACCGTGATCGAAGTCGAGTGCCTGGGCGCGTGCGGTTTTGCCACACCGATTTTGATCGACGACGACTTCATCGAGGACGTGACACCGCAGCAGGTGCCGGCGCTCGTGGCGAAATACCGATGAGCACGAGCCGTTCGAGCCACGACGTGTCCGCCGCTCGGCCCACCCGGGCGTCTGGCGAGGTGCGGCGTGCTTCTCGCGCGGCTGCCCTCTCAACGGCGGGCGGGTGTGCAGGCGGCCGCCGTCGTCGGGGATCGGGAAGGGAGGAGTCCTAGTGGGCTATCCACATGAGCCGCATCCCAACGAAACCCTCGTCCTGAGCGAACACTTCGGCAACGCGGACGCACGATCGTACGATGGCTGGGTCCGACGGGGCGGGTACCACGCCCTCCAACAAGCGCTCGCGATGGAGCCGGCAGAGATCATCGATCAGGTGAAGGCCTCCGGGCTGCGTGGGCGTGGTGGCGCGGGCTTCCCGACGGGACTCAAGTGGTCCTTCATGCCGAAGGAGAAGTCGAAGCCCCACTATCTCTGCTGCAACGCCGACGAATCAGAGCCGGGGACATTCAAGGATCGAGAGATCATGCGGTGGACACCGCATCAGCTCATCGAGGGATGCGCCATCGCCCAATACGCCATCCAGGCGGAGATCACGTACATCTATATTCGTGGCGAGTTCACCGAGCCTCTGGCCATCATGCAGGCTGCGCTCGACGAGGCGTATGACCGGGGCGTGCTCGGCGCCAATGCCATGGGCACTGGCACGCGCATCGACATGTACATCCATCGCGGTGCGGGGGCGTACATCTGCGGAGAGGAAACCGCCCTCATGAACTCCATTGAGGGCAAACGGGGGAACCCACGGGTCAAACCACCGTTCCCCGCTGCGTACGGTGTGTTCGGCATGCCCACCACGATCAA
Organism: Gemmatimonadales bacterium; assembly: GCA_041615815.1. Lineage (GTDB taxonomy): Bacteria > Gemmatimonadota > Gemmatimonadetes > Gemmatimonadales > GWC2-71-9 > JBDHDH01. The sequence continues at coordinate 47,893 of JBFJCP010000005.1, forward strand.
CAACGTGGAGACCCTGGCCGCCGTGCCGCATATCCTCAACCGGGGCCCCGAGTGGTACAAACAACTCTCACGCTCGAGTCCGAAGAGCACGGGCACCAAGCTGCTCAGCGTGTGCGGGCACGTCCGGAAGCCCGGGAACTACGAGTTGGAGATGGGCTTTCCGCTCCGTGAGCTGATTTACGAGCTGTGTGGGGGTATGCGCGACGGGCGCACGCTCAAGGCGTGCATTCCCGGCGGTTCTTCGGTCCCGATCCTCGACCGGGACGAGTCCGAGGGTTGTTTGTTGGACTACGAGGGAGTGGTGGATGCCGGGTCGATGCTGGGCTCCGGCGGCGTGATCGTCTTCGACGATAGCGCGGACATGGTCTATCAGATCATGCGTCTGGCGCGGTTCTATGCTCACGAGTCGTGCGCGCAGTGTACCCAATGCCGGGAGGGGACCGCGTGGACCGTGCGCATCCTGGAGCGGATTCTGGCCGGGGAGGGGGAAATGCGGGATCTGGATCTCTTGCTCGACCTCGCGGAGCAGATGACCGGCCGCACCATTTGCGTCCTGAGTGATTCCTGCGCTGCCCCCGTCGTGAGCGGTATCAAGAAATTCCGGAGTGAGTTCGAGGCCTACATCCAGGGCGCCCGGCGCCCGGCGCTGGCGGTCGTGTAGGACATGACGCAACCCGACCTCGTGACCCTCACCATCGAAGGCGTCGAGGTGACGGTTCCCAAGGGAACCACGATCCTCGAAGCGGCCAAGCAGGCCGGCGTGCTGATTCCCCATTACTGCTATCACCCGGGGCTCCCGATCGCCGGCGTGTGCCGCATGTGTTTGGTGGAAGTCGAGGGCATGCCCAAGCTGCAGATCGGCTGCCAAGCCCTGGTGGCGGACGGACAGGTGGTTCGCGTCTCCTCGCCGGAGCCGCAGGAGGCGCGGCAGAGTGTGCTGGAGTTCCTTTTGATCAACCATCCGCTCGACTGTCCGATCTGTGACCAGGCCGGCGAGTGCGAGCTGCAAGACTTCGTCTTCCAAGAGGGCCGGCCGCGGACCCGCTACACGCCAACGTATCCCAAGCGGTATAACCCCGCCGAGGATTTTGGCGGTGACGTCATCTACGTTCCCAATCGCTGTATCCTCTGCACCCGATGTGTGCGATTCATGGATCACGTGGCCGAAGATCCGATCCTCAACGTCTCAGAGCGGGGGGATCGGGCGTTCATCGGCATACACCCCGACCGTGCACTGGATCACGCCTGGGCCGGGAACGTGGTAGATCTGTGTCCGGTGGGATCACTGCTCTCCAAAGACTTCCTGCACAAGGCCCGCGCCTGGGAGCTCGATAAGACTGCGAGCATCTGTACCGGTTGCTCACAGGGCTGCAACGTCAATCTCGATTCCCGGAACAACGTGGTGGTACGTGTTCGTCCGCGGGCCAACCAAGAGGTCAATCGGTACTTCATCTGTGACCACGGGCGGCTCCACTATCGCTGGATGAACCGGGGAGATCGCATCGAGGCACCGCTCGTGCGCCAGGGTGGGGAGCTGGTGGCGACGGATTGGGACCACGCGTTGTCGACCACCGGGGCCGCGCTCAACGGTGCTGCCGGAAAAGCCGTGGCGTTGGTATCGCCTGGTGCATCCTGCGAGGCTCTCTTCCTGGTCAGCCGGGTGCTGCAACAGTTCGAGTGCCGCGGGGCGTTTCGGGTGCCGCGGGTAAACGGCGAGCAACCGCTACCGGGAGTTCCTGGACTGGCCTTGCGGTCCGAACGGGCACCCAACGTGACCGGCGCAACGCTGCTCGGCTACGAGGACGACTTCGCCGCGGCACTGGAGGCCATTGCCGATGCCAGCGTCGTCCTGGTGCTCGACGAGTCGCTGGAGGAGGTCTCGCCGGAGCTTCTCGAAGCTCCTGGCACGTTCATTTACCTCGGGACGGTCATGCCGGAGGCGGCGCGCGGCGCCCACGTGGTCCTTCCCGTCGCCAACGTCGCGGAGGAAGACGGCACATTCGTGAATCGCGACCACCGGGTGCAGCGGTACGTCCAGGCCAAGGCCACACCGGGCATGGCTCGACCGGCCTGGTGGGTGCTGAGCGAGCTCGTGAGTGAGCTCGAGGGCGGGGACGTGCCTACCGAGGCCGCAGCGGTCTTTGCGCGCCTCGCGACGGAGCACGCGACCTTTGACGGTCTGTCGTATGGCCAGCTCGGCTATCGGGGGGTGATGCTGGCCGATGCGCGCGCGCCCGAGGTCACCCGATGACGCCCGAGCTCAAGGGGTTCCTCCTTCTCGCCACGCTCCGCATTCTCGTCATCTTCACGGCGCTCAATGTGGGGGTGATGCTCGTGATCTGGGCGGAGCGGCGGGTGAGTGGTCTCATGCAGGATCGCTTGGGTCCTAACCGCGTCGGTCCCGCGGGCCTCCTGCAATCGGTGGCTGACGGCATCAAGAACTTCATGAAGGAAGAGACCTTTCCGTCGCAGGCGGAGCCGTGGCTGTTCCTGCTTGCGCCCAGCTTGTCGTTTGTGCCCGCACTGCTGCTCTTCGCCGTGATTCCAGTGGCGGCGCCGTTGCCGGTCTCGTTGGACATTTCGGTCCCGCTCCTGGGCCGTTTCGTGTACGATGGGGCCATGCCGATGCTGATCGCCGATCTGCCGATCGGATTCCTCTTGATCCTGGCGATCTCGAGCCTGGGCGTGTACGGGATTGTCCTGGCGGGTTGGGCGTCGAACAGCAAGTACGCGTTTCTGGGTGGGCTGCGCGCGAGCGCTCAGATGATCAGCTACGAGGTCGCCCTCGGCATGAGTGTGATCGGGGTCTTGATTCTGGCGGGAAACGTCACGCTCTCGGACGTGGTGGCGGCACAACAGCAATCGGTCTGGTTCGTCATCGCGCTGACCGTGGGGTTCCTCATGTTCATGATCTCGGCGTTGGCGGAGACCAATCGCCTCCCCTTCGACTTGCCGGAGGCCGAGGCCGAGTTGATCTCGGGATATCATACCGAGTACAGCTCAATGAAGTTTTCGTTCTTTTTCATCGCGGAATACGCTGCACTGATCACGATGTCCGCGCTGATCGCCACGTTGTTCTTTGGCGGTTGGGACATTCCATTCACCAGCTGGGATGAGGGCGAGCCGAGTGTCCTGCGGTCGCTTGCCACGCTGGTGGCGTTCAGCACCAAGACACTGTTTTTCATCTTCACCTATATCTGGATCCGGTGGACGCTGCCCCGCTTCCGATACGATCAACTCATGTCCCTGGGCTGGAAGTTCATGCTTCCCCTGGCGCTCATCTACATCGTCTTGATCGCCGTGGTGGTCTGGGTGCTCGACGATGCTGGCGTGGGCTTCGGGGCGACGTATGGACTGATCCTTTTTGCCGTGAACGCCGTGCTCTTGCTGACCCTGATCTGGGGAGTGGATCGGGGACGGCTGCTTAGCGGCACACGTCCGCGTGCGCGAGAGGCCTGATGCCGATCGGTGTGAAAGTCGTACAGCGTCCGGGTGCAGAAGTGAACTATCTGCGAGCCGCGCTGAAAGGGATGGCGCTGACGTTCCGACATCTGTTCCGTCCCAAGGTGACCATGCAGTATCCGGAGGAGAAGGCGACGCCGGAGTGGTCCATTTCACCCCGGTGGCGCGGAACGCACCGCATGCTCACCGACGAGCAGGGGCGGGCTAAGTGCGTCGCCTGCGGCCTTTGTCCCCAGATCTGTCCTGCAAACTGCATCAAGCTCGTGCCCGGCGAGGACGAGGAAGGGCATCGATATCCACTGATCTACGAGATCGACGAGTTCCGCTGCATCTTCTGCGGGTACTGCCAGGAGGTATGTCCGGAGGAAGCGATCCACGTGGGTGTGCACTACGAAAACTCCGAATACGAGCGCCAGCGCTTCGTCTACGACCTGGAGCGTCTGTGTGCTCAGACCCATCCGGTGTCGTCGTTGTGGGATCCGGCGGATCCCCAGGGCGAGTGACGTGACGCAGATCGTTTTCTGGGTGTTCGCCGGGGCGGCGATCGTCTCGGCGTTTCTATGCATTACCCGCCGGAGCCCGGTGGCCAGTGCGCTCTGGTTGGTGAACACCCTTTTTTCCCTGGCGGCGCTCTTCGTGCTGCTGGAAGCGCACTTCATCGCCGCCATTCAGGTTTTGGTATATGCCGGCGCCATCATGGTCTTGTTCCTCTTTGTGATCATGCTGTTGAATCTCGGTCGCGGCGAACCCAGTGACATGGTGGGATGGGTTGGCCGGTTCGTGATGCTCGCGATTGGAGGGTTGCTCGCCGCGGAGTTGTGGGTGGTCACGAGCGTGATTCCCGTGGATGCCATCCGCCTCCCGGCCGGAACCATCGTGCAGATGACGCAGGAGCAAGGGGCCGTGGGGGTGATCAGCGGACCACTGTTCCGCGACTACCTCGTGCCGTTCGAAATCACCTCGATCTTGTTACTGGCAGCCATCGTGGGTGCGGTGGTGCTCGCCAAGAGGCGGCTGTAGTGCTACTCGGTGAATCGCTTGCGGTCTCGGCCATTCTGTTCAGCCTTGGTGTGGCGGGCGTGCTCCTGCGCCGAAACGCGATCATCATCTTCATGTGCGTCGAGCTGATGCTCAACGCGGTGAATCTCTCGTTCGTCGCGCTGGCGCAGCAGTTGGGACACAGCGGTCAGGTCATCGTGTTCTTTGTGATGGCCGTGGCCGCTGCGGAAGCGGCGGTGGGACTGGCCATCATCATCGGCATCTACCGACATAAGCCGACGGTCAACGTCAAACAGATCAACCTCCTGAGAGGGTGATGCCGGGCATAGTTGGGTTGGTGTGGTTGGTGATCGTGCTGCCGTTTGCGGGCTTTCTCGTGAACGGTTGGCTCAGTTTCGTCCGCCCGGACGCCAAGCGGGCCGTGAGCGTCGTGGGCGTCGGTTCGATACTCCTGGCGTTCATCATCGGGGTGGCCGTGCTCCTCGCTGGCGGGGCTGGCGGGCATGAGCCCCTCGTGATCCGCTACTGGGAATGGATGCGGGTCGGGGACCTGTCGGTGGATATGGCCCTCCAGATCGATCAGCTCTCCGCAGTGATGCTGCTAGTGGTTACGGGCGTCGGGACGCTGATTCACCTCTTTTCGATCGGATACATGCACGAGGATCCGGGGTACGCGCGCTACTTCGCGTATCTCAACCTTTTCGTCTTCTTCATGCTGATCCTCGTGCTCGGCGCGAACTTCCCTGTCTTGTTCGTGGGGTGGGAGGGCGTGGGGCTCTGCAGTTATCTGCTGATCGGCTTCTGGTTCGACGTCGAGGCCTTTGCGAACGCGGGGAAGAAAGCATTCATCATGAACCGCATCGGGGACTTCGGCTTCCTCGTGGCCATGTTCCTGATATTCCAGGCGACCGGGAGTCTCGATTTCGGAGCCGTGTTCGACGCTGCACCGGCGGCATTCGCGATCGGTGGTCCTGCCATCACCCTGATCACCTTGCTGCTGTTCCTGGGATGCACGGGCAAATCCGCCCAGATCCCCCTGTTCACTTGGTTGCCCGACGCCATGGCCGGCCCCACGCCGGTCTCGGCGCTGATCCACGCGGCGACGATGGTCACCGCCGGTGTGTATCTCGTGGCGCGAACCAACGTCCTCTTCGCGATGGCGCCGGTGTCGAGCTTCGTCGTCGTGACGGTGGGCGCCGCCACGGCGCTGTTCGCAGCGACGATCGCGCTCAAGCAATGGGACATCAAGAAGGTGCTGGCGTATTCCACGGTGTCGCAGCTCGGCTACATGTTCATGGGCGTCGGAATCGGTGCGTACGCGGCAGGGGTGTTTCACTTGGTCACGCACGCGTTCTTCAAGGCGCTCCTCTTCTTGGGGTCCGGAAGCGTGATCCACGCCATGCACCATGCCTACCATGCCACCCATCGCGATGACGATGGCCAGGACATGCGCAACATGGGAGGTCTCGCGCGGTTCATGCCCTGGACTGCGGGCCTCATGTGGATTGCCACCCTGGCCATCGCCGGGGTGCCGGGACTCTCGGGGTTCTTCTCCAAGGACGGAATCCTGGCCGCCGTGTTTGCTCGGGGCCACGACCAGCCGCTGTTCTACGTGCTATGGGGGGTCGGGACGCTGACGGCATTCCTCACGGCCTTCTACATGACACGCCTCATGGTCTACACCTTCCACGGCGCCAACCGCACGGGCACGGGGGAGCGCGAACACCTTCACGAAGCCCCCTGGATCATGACGGGTCCCCTCGTGGCGCTCGGGGCGGGTAGCCTCCTGGCCGGTGTGCTCAACCTCCCGCACGTCCTCCCGGGTGCCGGATGGCTCGAGCATTGGCTGGAACCGGTGATGGCCGTGGCGGAACGCTACCTGCCCGAGACGCATCTCTCCGTCGGTACTGAGTGGGGTCTCATGGGATTGGCGACCCTCGTTGCCGCTGCCGGCATCCTCGGGGCGTGGAACTTTCTGCGGAGCAAGACCCCGCTGCCGGCGCGGGCAGCGACGGCGGAGCAGGGGATTCAAAAGGTTCTCCTCCACAAGTGGTATATCGACGAGGTGTACGACGCGATCGTGGTGCGTCCGGTGGTATGGCTGTCCGATCGTGTCTTCTGGCGAATCATCGATGCCGGTGCCATCGACGGTATCGCCGTCAACGGATCCGCACGCTTGCTGCGTGGCCTCGGTGTGGTCGGGAGCTGGATGCAGCGCGGCGTCGTGTCCGTGTACGTGTTCATCTTCGTCGTCGGCAGCATCGCGCTGCTGTACCTCCTGACGCGGTAGCGCGCCATGAACTACGGGGCCTGGGTGCTGGACCTGTTGTTGATCGTCCCACTGGTTGGTGGGCTGCTCCTGATGTTGCGACCGGCACGCGAGGCCAAAGTCCTGGCACTCATCGTAGCCCTCGTCGAGTTTCTCCTCTCCGCACCCTTGTGGTGGATGTTCGACCCTGGGACCGCGGCCATGCAGTTCGAGGCGGTGCATGCGTGGATTCCGAGCTGGGGAATCACGTACCGTGTGGGGGTCGACGGTATCTCACTGTTCATGGTGTTGCTCACTACGCTCACCATGCCGCTCGCCGTACTCGGCAGCTGGAGTTACATCAAGGACCGCCAACGAGGTTACTACGCGCTGTTGCTGATGCTGACCACGGGTATGCTGGGTGTCTTCGTCGCACTCGATCTCTTTGTGTTCTACGTTTTCTGGGAGATCATGCTCATCCCGATGTATTTCATCATCGGGGTGTGGGGTGGTGCCCGCCGTCTCTACGCCGCGATCAAGTTCTTCGTGTACACGTTCATGGGATCGCTGCTCATGCTGGTAGCGATCCTCTCGTTGTATTACCTGGTGGGGCGTGCTACCGGCGTTTACTCGTTCAGCTACGAGCATATTCTCGCCAACGCGAGCGTTGCTGACCGATGGGGATTCTGGTTGTTCGGCGCCTTCTTTCTCGCGTTCGCGATCAAAGTACCGATGTTCCCCTTTCACACCTGGCTCCCAGATGCACACGTCGAGGCACCCACGGCCGGCTCCGTGATCCTCGCAGGGATCCTGTTGAAAATGGGGACGTACGGTTTCCTGCGGTTCGCGCTGCCGTTTTTCCCCGAGGTGGCGTTGCATCCAACCATCGTGACCGTCGTTGTGGGTCTTGCCGTCATCGGGATCATCTATGGCGCACTGGTGGCGATGGTCCAGCCGGACTTCAAGAAACTGATAGCCTATTCGTCCATCAGTCACCTGGGCTTCGTGATGTTGGGGATCTGGGCGCTGACGCTACAGTCGGTACAGGGCGCCATCATCATCATGATCAATCACGGGATCTCCACCGGCGCGCTCTTCTTCTTGGCAGGCATGTTGTACGAGCGGCGGCACAGCCGGGCCATTGCGGATTTCGGAGGCATCGCCCGCGTCGTGCCGGCGTTTGCAGCGGTGCTGACCGTCGTGGCGCTCTCGTCCATCGGGTTGCCCGGCACCAATGGATTCATCGGTGAGTTCCTGGTGTTGCTCGGATCGTTCCCGGAGTATCCTTGGGCCACGGCCGCCGCCACGACGGGTGTGATCTTCGCCGCCGCCTACCTGCTGTGGGCACTCCAACGCATCATCTACAACAAGTTGGACGATCCCGAGAACGAGCGAATGCCCGATCTCAGTCGGCGGGAGCTAGCGGTGTTGGCACCGCTGCTGGCGTTGATTCTGTGGGTGGGGCTGTATCCCGCACCGTTTCTGTCGAGAATCGAGGCGTCGGCCAATGCTCTGATCGAGCAGGTGCGGAACGACGAGCCGCAGATGGTCTTGGTCGAAGAGGAGGGCCGATGACACCCGTCATCGACCTCACCGCACCCGGTGGGATCGCCTTGGCCCTCTTGCCAGAGCTGATCCTCACCGGGTGGAGCCTCGTGGTGCTGCTGGCCGTGTCCTGGCGCCACGAGACCGAGGAAGATCAACGATTCGTCGGACGGCTCACGCTGCTCGCCCTGGTCACCACGTTGATCGTCGTGTTGTGGTTCTGGATCTCGGGTGTCCGCGCCGAAGGTCTACCTTCGATGATTGCGCTGGACGGATTCCGATACGCGACCTCGACCATCTTCCTCATCGGCGCCATTGCGGCGGTACTCTTGTCGCTGGGGTATCTCGGGCGTGAGCAGCTAGTGGTGCCGGAGTATTACGTGCTGGTGCTACTCGCCACGGTGGGGATGATGTTCATGGGTGGGGGCGCCGATCTGATCGTCATCTTTCTTGGCCTCGAGCTCATGTCGGTTTCCGTGTACGTGCTATCGGGGATCAATCGTCGAAGCGTGTTCGCCGCCGAGGCCGCCCTCAAGTACTTCCTGCTCGGCGCCTTTGCATCGGGGTTCTTCTTGTACGGCATCGCCCTAATTTACGGCGCGACCGGGACGACGAGTCTGAGCCTCATCTACGTGCAAATCGTGGGGCTCGGCCTCTCCAGCAACATCATGCTGCTGGTGGGCACCGCCATGCTCATCATCGGATTTGGCTTCAAGGTGGCGGCGGTTCCATTCCATATGTGGACGCCCGATGTCTATGATGGGGCGCCGACCCCGGTAACCGCCTTCATGGCGGCCGCGGTGAAAGCCGCTGGGTTCGCCGCGCTGATCCGCGTGCTCCTCCAGGCATTGGGGCCGAGTGACGTGGTCTGGGCCCAAGGCATATGGTGGCTCGCGGTGCTCACCATGCTGGTCGGGAACCTGGTGGCCCTGGCGCAACGGAAGCTGAAGCGTATGCTGGCGTACAGCTCCATTGGGCACGCGGGTTATCTGCTCGCTGCCGTGACCGCGGGCACGGAGCTCGGAGCGGCGGCCTTCCTGTATTACGTGTTTGCGTACACCTTGATGACGGTGGGCGCCTTCGCCATTCTCGCCGCCGCCGGGCGCGATGGTGAACGGGAGGTGACCATCGACGACCTCAGTGGGCTCGCCGCGCGCCGTCCGTGGATGGCGTTCGGGATGGCCGTCTTTATGCTCTCCCTGCTTGGGTTTCCCGGTACGGCCGGCTTCATCGGGAAGTGGTTCATTCTGTCCGCGATCATCGATGCAGATTACGTTCTGTTGGCGGTGATCTTGGTCGTGGCAAGCGTTATTTCGGCGGGATACTACCTCCCGGTGATCATGGTCATGTACATGAAACCGGCGCGTTCACCAGAGGCCCACGAGGGAACCGCATTGTTCGGCATGGCCAGGTGGGTCGTGGGTGTTGCGGCCGTGTTCCTCCTTGTCTTTGGGTTCTGGCCCAATCGCGTCATGGACCTCGCGAGAAACGGGAGCGAAGAGCTCGTGCCCCCCGCCGTGATCAGCGCGTCGCAGTAGCGCGCCGCGTTCTTTCCCCCCGCTTCAGGAGGACGTCGTGAACGTCCCGCCCGTCATCTTCCGCCAGTACGACATTCGTGGCGTCGTTGGACGCGACATCACTAGTGCGGTTGCGCACGCCATTGGTGCTGCTCTCGCGACGCTAGCTGCAACGAAGATCGGGAAGCCGCCCCGACTCGCGGTGGGGCGGGACAACCGACCGTCTGGCTCGGAACTCGCCCGTGCCGTCTGCGAGGGCATCGCCAGCACCGGCGGCACCGCCATCGACATCGGGATGCTCCCAACACCCGCTCTGTACCTGGCGCTCGCGGAGTTGGCGGTGGATGGCGGCATCCAAGTGACGGGATCGCACAACCCGCCGGAGTTCAACGGCTTCAAGATGGCGGCGGCGGGCGAAACCATTCACGGAGAGGCGATTCAACAACTGCGTCGCCTGATCGAAGACGACGCGACGCACGTGGGCAACGGCGGGATCGCATCCGACGAGACGGTGCTCGAACGGTACGTGAATGCCATCGTGCAACGGAATGGCCCACTGGCACGGCCAATTCGCGTCGTCGTGGACTGTGGCAACGGCATCACCAGCGTCGTTGCAGAAGCGGCACTCACGCGCATCGGAGCAGACGTCATTCCGCTCTATTGCGAGTCGGACGGGACCTTTCCCAACCATCATCCCGATCCGACGGTGCCGGACAATTTGGCAGATCTCGTCGCAGCGGTCCGCCGCACCGGTGCCCACCTCGGGATTGCCTTCGACGGGGACGGTGATCGCATTGGGGCCGTCGACGAACAGGGTGAGATCATCTTCGGTGATCAGCTCCTCATTCTGTTTGGCCGGGACCTCGTGGATCGCATGGGGCCGGGTCATCACGTGATCTTCGACGTCAAATGCTCGAATGTGCTCGCGCAGCAGCTGGAGAAGGCCGGATTGGTCCCCACCATTTGGAAGACCGGCCACTCCCTGATCAAAGCGAAGATGAAAGAGCTTGGCGCGCCGCTCGCAGGCGAAATGAGCGGCCACATGTTCTTTGGGGGTGACTACTACGGCTTCGACGACGCGCTCTTCGCCGCTGCTCGGCTTCTGGCATACCTCGCCACACGCCAGGGAGGGTTGGGGACGCAGCTCGCGGACGTCCCCCGGACCGTGGCAACGCCCGAGCTTCGAATCGACTGTGCCGACGACGCCAAGTTCGCCGTCGTGGAAGCAGCCGCACGGTACTTTGCCGACCGTTATGAGGTCTTGACCCTGGACGGCGTGCGTATCGCGTTCCCCGATGGCTGGGGTCTCCTGCGCGCATCGAATACACAGCCCGTCCTCGTGCTCCGATTCGAGGCAGGCTCCCGCGAAAACCTCGAGGCGTACCGCGGCGAGGTCGAGGGTTGGCTGCAGGAGCACGGCGTCACGGTGTAACGCATGTGGCTCCGGCGGAAGTGGTGGCAGGTTTTCGGTATCGGAGTGCTGGGCGTGCTCGTGGTTGGTCGATGGCTGGCGGTCTCGAGCGCGCATCGTCTATGGTGGGAAGCCGTCGGCGGCGGCACCACCCATCGCGCGATCGCCAGCCTGCAACAGATGCTGCTGGTGACGGCCTTCGCCGCGGCCCTCGTGTGGTGCGTCGGCAACTTCTACCTGGCCTATCGTTCCGTCGGCGCGGTGCGGGTCCCCCGCCGCCTCGGCAACCTCGAAATCTCCGAAGCGTTGCCGCGTCGGTATCTGATGATTGCCGCGATCCTGTTCGGCGTCCTCCTCGCCCTCGCGCTGAGTCATGGTGCGGACGAGTGGTGGCACGCCCGCGCGCTGGCGGGCCTGGTGAACACCGTGGGCGTGGCCGATCCGATCCTGCAACGTGACGCCTCGTTCTACCTCTTCGTGCTGCCATGGCAACGAACCGTCCACAGCTTCGTCACCGTCTTGAGCGGCATCGTCCTTGGCGTGGTGGCCGTGCTCTACGCGGCGGTTGGCGCCGTCCGATGGCAGGAGCGCCACGTGCGGGTCACACCGTTGGCACGCCGCCATCTGGGGGGCTTGCTCGCCGCCTTTGCGCTCGCCCTGGTTTGGGGCTATCGGCTGGAGCCGATGGAATACATAGCGGGAATCCACAATGTCCCCCTCGATGACGTCCTAGTCGGCGTGCGGCTGCCGGCCGCTCGCATCCTCAGCATCATTGCGCTCGTCGCCGCCACCGCATCGATCGCGTGGATTTGGATTCCCCGCGCCGTGCTCGTCGTGGTACCGTGGATCGTACTGGGCGTCGTGTCGTTCTTCGGGCACTACGTGGTCCCGGCGTTTGCGGGATCAGTACGCCCAGCTGGTGAGCTCACCCTCGACGTGGTGGAGGCTGTTCGCCCCACGCTGCTGGAAATGGCCTACGGGGCCCGTCCAGTCGAAGTGATCGCGTCACCACCGGTCGAGCCGGATCCTTCCATCCTCCTTCGCGAGGGTCCCCGGTTGAGCGCGGTCCCGGTCTGGGATGCGTTCGCGGCCACGGTATTGTTGAACCGGTCGGCGCCGCGGCGTCCCTTCACTCGGTTTTCCCGGGCTCACCTCGTGGCGGTCCCGCACACCGACGGATCGCTGGTCCCGGTGTTGATCGGTGTTCGCGAAATCGATCTCGAGGCAGCGCGAGCGGCTGGGGCGGAAATCACCTGGGAGCGGGTGCACGGCGACCCCTATGGCTACGCCTCGGGCGCGGTCGCGATCGCGGCCCATCGCGTATCGCCGGCGGGACTCCCGCTGTTCGTCGCGGGGTTTGGCCCGGGTGTCGGCCTGAGTGACGAGCCGGTGGATCTCGCGCTGCGAGAGAGCGAGATCTTTTTTGCGCCATCGACGACCGAGTTCGCCGTCATGCCAGCCAGGACGGCCGGTATCATCGGTGTACGAGCGGGCGGGCTCTTCCGCCGGTTGGCGCTGGCGTGGGCGCTCCAGAGCCCCAAGCTCGTCACATCCGGCATGGTCACGGACTCGTCGCTCGTACTCTGGCACCGGTCGGTGGCCGAGCGCCTCGAGCGCTATGCTCCGTTTGCAGAATTCGGCGACCCCTATCCCGTCGTCGTCGAGGGTCGGATGTACTGGATCGCGCCGGGATACGTGATGTCGGAGGGATTCGCGGCGACGCCGCGCGCCGAGTGGCGCGGGCGCAGCGTCCGCTACTTCCGCTCCAGCCTCGTCGGAGTGGTGGAAGCCTCTTCGGGGTCCACGCAGGTGTTCCTGGGCGGGGATCCAGACCCCCTGAGCGCGGGTTGGGCCGAGCTCGCACCGGATATCGTGCAAGATGCCTCGCAAGTACCGGAACCCCTCCGTTCGTTCCTTCGCTACCCACGAGAGCTGTTCGACGTGCAGCTGTCCATTCTGCGCCAGACAAGATTGGCCGCGGACGTACCAGTGGATCCGCTCGTGCCGTTTGGCGCCTCCGACCCGAGAGCGCGGGCGCACACGGAGGTGCATTGGTGGCTCGGCCCAACGGCGCTGGACTCACTCGCCCGCCTGCGGCTGATGTCGACCTTCGAGGTCGGTGATCCTGCCGTCATCGTGGCGGTGGTGGAAGGGACCGTGGTCGACGGCGCGCTTCAGCTCGCGCTCGTTAGACTGCCGGCTCCGTTTGACGCGGAAGGGCCGTCGGTGCTGCCGCGCCGGCTCGCCCTGATGCGTCCGCCGGGGATGGACGGCGTGGATGGCGCCGTGCGAACGGTTGTGCTCGAGGACGGCGTGCTTCGGCTCCAACCCCTCTACAGTGGATCCGCCAACGACCTGAATGGCGCGCCACGGCTGATCGAGCTGGGTGTGGCCTGGGGAAACCAGGTGGCTCGGGGCCCCACGCTGGCCGATGCGGTGGCGGCGATGCCGAGTGGCGGGGCGCTCGGGACCACTCAGGTACCGCGCTGGAGTGAAGCCCGTCAGTGGTTCCGGCGGCTCGACTCAGCACGGCAAGTGGGTGACTGGACGGCCTTTGGGCGTGCCTACGATCGCCTGAAGCGGTTGCTCGGCGCTACGGTGGATAGCGCGCCCTGATGGTGGCTTGCTGCCAGCACGGTCCCCCAGTACCTTGCACGGCTCTGTCATGGCCAATCCCGGGACCATCGTCATCGCGTTGGGGGGCAACGCCCTCGCGCCGGCCGGTACTTCTGCGACGATCCACGAACAATTCCGTCACACTCGGACGTCGCTGGCTGCCGTGGTGGCGCTTGCCCACGAGGGCTGGCACATTGCGATCGTTCACGGCAACGGCCCTCAGGTGGGTGACGCGCTGGAGCGCAACGAGCGGGCCATGCCGGCCGTGTCGCCACTCCCGCTGGGTGTGCTGGTCGCTGCCACCGCGGGTTGGATCGGATACATGATTCAGCAATCGCTCCAGAATGCGTTGCGCGCGGCGGGTCTACACCGCGACGTCCTGACCGTGATCACGCAAACGGAGGTGGAGCCCCGCGACCCGGAACTCGCGCGTCCCACGAAGCCGATCGGTCACGCCCTCGAACCGGAGCAGACCGCGGCGCTCGGGGCCCGCGGCGTCGCCGTGGGTCGTGATGGGCGAGGTCGGTGGCGGCGATTGGCGCCGAGTCCGGTTCCGGTGAACGTGGTCGAAGCCGAGGCCGTGCGCCAACTCGTGGACGAAGGCAAGATCGTCATCGCGGCGGGTGGGGGTGGACCACCGGTCTATGCGGACCATCACGGCGCGTGGGAGGGGGTGAATGCGGTCGTCGACAAGGATCGCGCGGCGGCCATTCTGGGGCACCGGATTCACGCCGACTCACTCCTGATCTTGACGGACGTGGACGCCGTGTATCGGGGATGGGGGACCGACGCTGCCGAGGCGCTACGGCGTCTGCATCCGGATGAGGCCACGGCGCTGATCGAGAGTGGTGAGTGCGGGGTCGGCATGCACTCAAAGGTCGAAGCGGCCGTGTCGTTCGTGCGAGCCGGCGGGCGTCGGTCGATCATCGGCCACCTGGAACACGGCTTGGAGGCCATGCGCGGCGAAACGGGGACGGTGATTACCGAGGAGTCTGGCGAGTGAACCTACACGAATATCAGGCGCGGGCGCTGCTGCAAGCAGCCGGGGTGCCCGTTCCCGACGGTGCCGTGGCGAGTACCCCCGTCGAGGTGGAGACGGCGGCCAAGGCCTTGGGTGGTGCGGTTGTCGTGAAGGCCCAGGTGCACGCCGGTGGCAGGGGCAAAGCGGGCGGCGTCAAGCTCGCGAAGTCCGCGACGGAGGCGCGACAACACGCCAAGCAGATCCTCGGGATGACCATCAAGGGTCTGACCGTCGAGAAGGTGCTGGTGGTCCCGACCGTCGACATCGTGTCGGAGAGCTATGTCGGGGTCATCGTGGATCGGGCCAGTCAGGTGCCGGTGTTGATGGTGAGTCCCGCTGGGGGGATCGATATCGAGGAAGTGGCCGCCAAGACACCCGAGAAAATCTTTCGTAGTGCGATCGATCCTCGCTACGGGCTCCTGTCCCACCAGGCAATGGGTCTCGCCTTTCGTCTCTACGACGACGTCCGGCATGTGCGCGCGGCCGCCACCATCATGCGACAGCTCTATCACGCCTTCCAGGCGGCGGGTGGATCGCTGATGGAGATCAATCCCCTGGTGCTCACCGCGGACGGTGCCGTGGTGGCGTTGGACGCCAAACTGGCGGTGGACGACAACGAACTCGGCCGCCGTCCAGGGATCGCCAAACTCCGTGATCTCTCAGCTGAAGAGCCGGCGGAGGTGGAGGCACGCGAGGCTGGCCTCTCCTATATCAAGCTCGATGGCCGTGTGGGGTGCTGTGTGAACGGGGCGGGGCTCGCCATGGCCACGATGGACTTGGTGAAGTACTACGGGGGTGAGCCAGCCAACTTTCTGGATATCGGTGGTAGCAGCAGTCCCGAGAAGGTGATCACGGCCCTCAAGATCATCACCAGCGATGCCAACGTCCAGTCGATCCTGTTCAACATTTTCGGTGGGATAACGCGTTGCGATGACGTGGCCAACGGGATCGTGGCGGCCACATCCAAGAGCCAACTGGACCGCCCTATGGTGATTCGTCTCACCGGAACCAACGAAGATCAAGCCGTTGAGATTCTGCGTGCCGCCGGGTTCGAGGCCCTGACCGACATGGACGACGCGGTGAAGAAAGCCGTCAGACTGGCGAGTGAGGCGGCATGAGCATCTTCATCGATCGAGCGACGAAACTGGTGGTCCAAGGCATCACCGGCCGGGACGGGTCCTTCCACGCCCAACAGATGCTGGAGTACGGAACCCAACTGGTGGCGGGGGTGACGCCGGGTAAGGGGGGCCAGGAGTTTGCAGGCCGAGTACCGATCTTCAACACGATGGCCGACGCGGTGGATGCCACCGGGGCGAACACGTCAGTCATCTATGTGCCTGCGCGGTTTGCGGTCGACGCCATCTATGAGGCGGCGGACGTTGGGATCCGGGTCATCGTGTGCATCACCGAGGGCGTCCCCGTCCTCGACATGACGCGGGTCATGCCATACCTGCGAGAGCGCAGCGCGCGACTCGTTGGTCCCAACTGTCCCGGGCTCATCGCCCCAGGGAAGTCCAAGGTGGGCATCATTCCAGGGCAGATTTGTCGAGAGGGTCGAATCGGGGTGGTCTCCCGGAGTGGGACCCTCACGTACGAGATCATCCACCAGCTTTCGCGCGCAGCGTTCGGGCAGTCGACGTGCGTTGGCATCGGCGGCGATCCGATCATCGGAACGAACTTCGTGGATTGCCTGGCAGCGTTCGAGGCGGATGCGGAGACGCAGGGCGTCGTGATGATTGGTGAGATTGGCGGTACTGACGAACAGGAAGCGGCGCGGTACGTGGCGGAGCACATGCAGAAACCGGTGGTGGGATTCATTGCCGGACAGACGGCCCCGCCCGGCAGGCGTATGGGGCACGCGGGAGCCATCATCTCGGGCTCGTCAGGCACGGCTGCGGAGAAGATGGCCGCGTTCGAGTCTGCTGGCATCAGCGTGATGAAACGCCCGGCCGACGTCGTGCCGTTGATGCGGGAACGTCTTTAAGCGCAGATGAAGCTCATCGAGTTGCTCACACCGGAGCGGGTCCTCGTCCCACTCGTCGCGGACCGGCTCGACGACGCTGCCCGCCAGCTCGTTGAGGCGATCGTCGCCTCCGGGGCCACCGTTGACGCCGCAAAGCTCCAGGAGCTCATCGCGGCAGAAGTACCCAGTCAGGTCGTGAGTTTGGGCGATGCCTTCTTACTGCACCTGAGGACGGATGCCGTGCCGCAACTCGTGGCGGCGCTCGGGGTCACCACGGAACCCATCCAGCGGGATGAGGAGGCCGGAAGCAAGGCGGCGCGAGTGATTCTGGTTGTCGTGGGTCCACCCAAAGAAGCCTCATCGTATCTGCAAACCCTCAGTGCCTTCTCGCGCGTGTTGAGCCAACCGGAAGTCGCGGACGCCATCCTCGCTGCCAAGACCCCGGCCGACGTGCTGGATGTTGCCTCGCTCTCGGACATCGAGCTCCGCGGATACCTCACGGTTCGAGACGTCATGGTGCCTCGAATGCTGTCGGTCCGGCCGGATACCACCCTTGGAGAGGCTTCGCGCGTGATGGTGGCGCACCGGGTTTCGGCCGTGCCGGTGGTCTCGGATTCCAATGAGCTGCTCGGCATGGTGACCCACCGCGAAGTGCTGCGGTACTTGCTGCCGGTGTTCGTTAAGCGGATGAGTGGTCCCGCGGCCACGGCGCCGGATGGGTCGGGCGAGGCCAGGGGCGATCCCCACGATCTCCCGGTTCGGGAGGTGATGGACCGGAGCGTGCTTTCGGTCTCCGAGGAGCAGACCCTCGCTGAGGTCGCGACCCTGATGGTGAACAAAGACCTGGAACGCTTTCCCGTGGTACGGGAAGGAACTCTGATCGGGTTTCTGACCCGTGAGGACGTGGTCCGTCGAATCTTTGGCCGCTAGGAGGCCTAGTCATCATGGCGCAGGCCGTTCAACACACGCTGGCAATCATCAAGCCGGACGCCGTGGCCTCCGGCAAGGCGGGAAAGATCCTCGAACATCTCGAGTCGGCGGGCTTCGTGGTTCGGGCGGCGAGACTGGTTCGCCTATCAATGGCCGAGGCCGAAGCATTCTATGCCGTGCACCGCGAGCGGCCGTTCTTCGGTTCGCTCGTGAAGTTCATGACCTCTGGGCCCTGCCTCCCCATCGTCGTGGAACGCGCCAACGCCGTGCCGCACTTGCGAACCGTGGTGGGCGCGACCGATCCGGCGGAAGCGGATTCCGGAACTGTTCGCCACCGCTACGGCGAATCGAAAGAGCGCAATGCGATCCACGCATCGGATTCTCCGGAGAACGGGGAGAAGGAGATCGCGTTCTTTTTTGCCGCCAGCGAGCTCCAGCGGCTGTGGGGAGCGCTCGCTCGTTGACGCAAGTTAGTGTGCTAGTTAGCTTTACAGGCTATGTTCACGATAGACCTCGCTGGTGTGGGCAGCGGCCCGGTTACGACCGACGTCGAGATCCCGGCCGATCATGCGGTTCTCCAGGATCTGGCTGTTCGCTTCGCCGGTCCCGTGCGTGTTACCGGGCGACTCACCGAGTCGGGACCCGGACGCTATTACTGGCAGGCCGAGGTTGCGGGGTTCGTGCATGCGACGTGTCGTCGCTGCTTGACGCCGGTGGATGTGCCGTTGCAGGCGCCGGTCAACGTTTTGTTTTGTGAAGACCCCGGTGCGGATGACGCTTCCATCTACGTCATCCCGGCCCAGAGTCGAGAGCTCGATCTCAGCGAGGCCATCCGGGAAGAGCTCCTGCTCGCGCTTCCGGAATACGTCCTCTGTCGCGACGACTGTCGGGGATTGTGCGCGGGCTGTGGCAACGATTTGAACACGGGAGCCTGCACCTGCGAGCCGGACACCGACCCGCGGTGGTCGGTGTTATCCTCGCTCAAGCGGCCCCAATGATACGAGAAAGGTAGATCGTCATGGCTGTTCCCAAGCGCAGGACATCCAAGAGCCGGAAGCGGAAGCGCCGCACGCACGACAAGGCTGCCATCCCCGCCGTCCAACCGTGTCCGCGATGTGGCGATCCCCGCCGACCGCACCGGGTGTGTCCCAGTTGCGGCTACTATGGGGGAGAGCAGCGGGTCACCGTCGAGGACGTCTAATCCATGCCCCGTATCGCACTGGACGCCATGGGAGGGGACCGAGTCCCACAGACGCCCGTGGCGGGTGCGGTAGACGCGCTTCGCGAACTTCCGGCATCGACGGAGATTCTCTTGGTCGGCCAGCGCGATCGCATCGAGGCCGCCTTGGCCACGCAGGAGGGGCCCCGGGACCGCGTGACGATCGTGGACGCGCCGGAGCAAATCGGGATGAGCGAACAACCCCTGGCCGCGCTGCGCGGGAAGCCGCGCTCCTCGATCCGGATAGGGCTGGAGCTCCAGAAGAAGGGTGAGGCCGACGCGTTCATCTCCGCCGGGAACACCGGCGCGATCATGGCTGCCAGCCTCCTGCTCCTCGGACTCCATCCAGGGGTCGAGCGTCCGGCCATCGCCACACTCTTTCCCACCGGTGCCAAGCCGGTCCTGGTGCTGGACAGTGGGGCGAATATCGATTGCTCGCCCAAGGAACTGTGCGGCTTCGCCCATCTCGGCTCGGTCTATGCGCGAGACGTACTCGGACGGGCGGCTCCGATCGTGGGACTTCTCAACATCGGGGAGGAACCCGAGAAGGGAAACGCCGCGGTCCGCGAGGCGTACGCGCTTCTCCGCGACGATCCCGGCCTTCGCTTCGCCGGCAACGTCGAGGGGCGTGACATCCTCAAGGGTGCCTGTGACGTCGTCGTGTGCGACGGTTTCGTCGGCAACGTCGTGCTCAAGTTCTACGAATCCGTGGCGGATGTTTTTCGCGACTTCTTGCGCCGGGAAATGGACCCGATCGTTCTGAAGAGCTCTGCGATGCAGCGCGTGTTCCGCGTACTCGATTACGCTGAGTACGGTGGGGCACCGCTGCTGGGTGTGCAAGGTGTATCCATCATTTGCCACGGTGCGTCACCACCGCAGGCCATCAAGAACGCGATCCGTGTCGCGCTACAGGCGGTCGAAAGCGACGTCAGTCGCCATATCGGCGCGGAACTCGCCAGCGACGGAGCCGCCGCATGAAACGACCTCTTGCCGAGCTCGCGGCCACTGGACGGTACGTGCCGTCCAAGGTGCTCACCAACGCGGATTTCGAGCGAATGGTGGATACGTCCGACGAATGGATTCGCGAACGCACTGGGATAAGCGAGCGTCGGATCTCAGAGCCCCACGAGACCGTTGCGTACATGGCCAAGATGGCGTGCGAGCAGGCGCTCGAGGCGGCCGACGTCGCCGTGGACGATGTCGACACGATCATCTTGGCCACCGCATCCCCCGACCGGTTCTTGCCAGCCACGGCCTGCGATGTGCAGGCGGAGCTGGGGGCGACGAACGCTGCGGCGTTCGATCTCGGTGCGGCCTGCAGCGGTTTCTTGTACGGGCTCACGGTGGCGGAGGGGATGATCAGTACGGGCGCGACCGAGAACGCACTCGTGATCGGCGGGGAACGGATGTCGACGATCGTCGATTACACCGATCGGGCCACCGCCGTCCTCTTTGGCGATGGTGCGGGAGCCGCACTCGTCCGCCCGGTGCGTAACGGCGCCCGAGGCATTCTCTCCAGCTACATGAAATCCGATGGCAAGCTCGGAGATCTCTTGTATCGTCCCGGGGGAGGCGGAAACCATCCGCCGGATCCCACCCTCATCGACGACCGGGGGTATTTCGTCAAGATGGCCGGGCGCGAGGTCTTCAAATCGGCGGTCCGATCGATGGCGGATGCCTGTGATCGTGCCCTCGAGCGAGCCGGTGTGTCCGGAGAGGACATCGACATTCTGATTCCGCATCAGGCCAACATTCGGATCATCGAGGCTACGGCCAAGCATGCGGCGATCCCGATGGACAAGGTGTACGTGAATGTGGATCGGTATGGAAACACGTCGGCGGCGTCCATCCCCATCGCCCTCGATGAATGTGTGCGTTGCGGCCTGATCCAGGCCGGTGCCCTCGTGCTGCTCTGTGCGTTCGGGGGTGGATTCACGTGGGCCAGCGTCGTGCTCCGGTGGTAAAGGCAGTTCTCCTCTGCCCCGGTCAGGGGTCTCAACGGGTGGGGATGGGGAAGGATCTCGCCGAACGATTCTCCGCTGCCCGAGACACCTTTGCCGCGGCCGACGAGGCGCTCGGGATGTCGCTGTCGCGGCTCGCCTGGGAGGGTCCCGAAGAGGAACTGACCCTCACGCACAACGCGCAGCCAGCGATTCTCGTGCACAGTCTGGCGGTCTTCGCGGTCGTCACCGCCGCGGTCGAGCCTCAGCTGGCGGCGGGGCATTCACTGGGGGAGTACACCGCGTACGCTGCGGCGGATGCCCTCGCGTGGGCCGATGCCGCGCGACTGGTGCGGCGTCGGGGCGAGCTCATGTTGGATGCAGGCAAACAGCGTCCGGGGACCATGGCAGCCGTGATTGGATTGGACCCGCAGGAGGTGGTGGCGGCGTGCGAGGCGCAGAGTGGGGAGGGACGAGTGGTGGTAGCGGCGAACTTCAACGCGCCAGATCAAACGGTGATCTCGGGAGATCCCGCCGCGGTCACGCAGGCGAGCGAGCAGCTGCAAGCAGCCGGGGCAAGACGGGTCCTGCCACTCAAGGTGAGTGGCGCATTTCATTCGCCGCTCATGATGCCGGCGCAGATGGGACTGCGTCACGAGCTGGACCAGGTGGAGCTCCGCGAGCCAACGTGTCCGGTGATCGCCAACGCCACGGGCGAACCGGTGACCACCAGTGCCGATGCCCGGCGACTGCTGAACGAGCAGTTGACGTCGCCCGTGCGGTGGGTCTCGTCGATGGAACACGCTGCGGCTGCGGCCGATGACGATGTCCTGTTCGTCGAGATCGGTCCCGGGACGGTTTTGGCAGGATTGCTCAAACGCATCGTTCAGGGATCGCAGGCCATCAGTTTGGCCAGCGCCGAGCACGTGGAGGGGTTCTTGGAGCAGCACGGATGATCGACCTGCGAGGCCGAGTTGCCGTCGTCACGGGAGGGTCACGCGGCATCGGTTTGGCCATCGCCGAGCGACTGGCGACGCATGGCGCTCACGTCGCGCTGTTTGGTCGAGATGAAGCGCGAGCGCGTTCGGCGGCTGAGGGGCTCGGCGGTGAGGGCCGGGGGATGGGAATTGCGGCTGACGTCGGCGATCCCGCGCAAGCCGAAGCTGCGACGGCGACGGTGGAGCGCGAACTCGGACCGGTCGACATCTTGGTGAACAATGCTGGCGTGACGCGTGACGGTGTGCTGGTCAGGATGAGCCACGAGGACTGGGACACCGTGCTGGACGTCAACCTCCGGGGCGCGTTCACGCTGATGAAGTTGGTGACACGGGGGATGATGAAGCGGCGGTGGGGACGAATTGTCAACGTCACGAGCGTCGTGGGTCTCACCGGCAATCGTGGGCAAGCCAATTACGCAGCCTCCAAAGCCGGGCTCATCGGCCTCACCAAGGCGGCGGCGAAGGAATTGGCGACGCGCAACATCCTCGTCAACGCCGTTGCACCCGGATTCATCGACACGGACATGACTCGCGATCTGCCCGATGAAGCCAAGCAAGCGTTGCTACAACAAATTCCCTTGGGACGGCTCGGCACGGCAGCGGAAGTCGCCGGTGTCGTACTCTTCCTTGCGTCGGACCTGGCGAACTACATTACAGGCCAAGTGCTGGTAGTCGATGGTGGAATGGTCACCTGAACAAACCTGTGAGAGGCAGGGGTGAAATGACCGACATGGCGCAATTGCAGGAGAAGGTCAGAGACATCATCGTCGAGGAATTGGGTGTCGAGCGAGACAAGCTCTCCGACGGTGCAAGTTTCATGGAGGATCTTGGCGCCGACAGCCTCGATACCGTCGAGCTCGTGATGGCGTTCGAAAAAGAATTCGACATCGATATCCCGGACGAGGAGGCCGAACAGCTTCGTACCGTTGGTGATGCCATGAAGTACCTCCACGAGAAGCTGGGGAAATAGTCCGTTGGCACGGCGCGTCGTCGTCACCGGGTTGGGGATCCTCTCTCCGCTCGGCAAGTCGACAGCAGAATCGTGGCAGGGGCTGATTGCGGGACGGTCCGGAGCCGGTCCCATCGAACGGTTCGATCCGTCCAACCTCGATGTGCGGTTCGGGTGCGAGGTCGAGAACTTCGATCCGTTGGAATTCATGGATCGGAAAGAGGCAAAGCGGTGCGACCTGTACGCGCAGTACGGCATCGCGGCGGCGGAGCAGGCCATGCAGGATGCCTGCTTCAATGGAAGGCGACCGGCCGACGATCGGATCGGCGTCATCGTGGGAAGTGGCATCGGCGGGATCTGGACGTTCGAGGAGCAATGCAAGCTCTACCTCGAGAAGGGACCCAACCGCGTTTCGCCATTCTTCGTTCCCATGTTCATCCCCGACATGGCGTCCGGTTTGATTTCTATCCGGCTGAGCGCCCGAGGGCCGAACTACTGCACCGTCTCGGCCTGCGCTTCGTCGGCGCATGCCATCGGTGAGTCGTTTCGGCTGATCCAAAACGGGACGGCCGATGTGATGGTGACCGGGGGGGCCGAAGCGGCCATCACGCCCTTGTCGATTGCCGGGTTTTCCAATATGAAAGCCCTCTCGACTCGCAATGACGACCCCCAGCGAGCGTCCCGTCCATTCGATCGCGACCGGGACGGGTTTGTCATGGGCGACGGCTCGGGGATTGTGGTGTTGGAGGAACTCGAACATGCGTTGGATCGGGGGGCACGAATCTACGCCGAGGTCATCGGGTACGGCATGAGCGCCGATGCCCATCACATGACTCAACCTGCCCCCGGTGGTGCAGGGGCCAAGCTCGCGATGCGTGCGTGTTTACGTGATGCACGGCTCGAACCCGCGGACGTCGACTATATCAACCCTCACGGCACCTCCACGCCCCATGGCGACGTGGCCGAGATCAACGCCGTCAAGGATGTCCTCGGTGACCACGCGTCCCAGCTGGTGATCAGCTCAACCAAGTCGATGACGGGGCACCTGCTCGGCGCCGCGGGGGGCCTGGAGTTCGGTGTGTGTGTGCTTGCGATTCAACAGGGCATCATTCCGCCCACCATCAACGTCGAGCATCAAGATCCCGAATGCGATCTCAATGTGGCGCCCAACCAAGCGGTGCACCGCGACGTACGTGTCGCGTTGTCCAACTCTTTCGGATTCGGTGGCCATAACGTCACGCTCGCCGTCCGTCGTTACCAATCCTGATGCCCAGCGCGCCGATGGAAGATCCGGGCCTCGGTGCCATCGCCGAGAAGGTGAACGCCGGGGAGCGTTTGACGCCGGATGACGCCCTCCGGCTCTTCGAGAGTGACGATCTCTTGGGCCTCGGCGCCCTGGCGGACGCCGCAAATCGCCGGACCAACGGGGATCGGGTCTTCTTTTCCGCCAATCAGCATCTCAATCCCACGAACGTTTGCGTGCTTCGAAAAACGTGCGTGTTCTGCTCCTTTGCGAGAATGCCGAAGGAAGAAGGAGCGTATACGCGGTCCCTGGAGGAGGTCTTTGCAGAGGCGGAGGCGGCACGCTACAATCCGACGCGCGAATTTCACATTGTTGGGGGCCTGCATCCCAAGCTGCGCCTTTCCTATTACACCGACTTGATTCGAGGACTCAAGGAGCGACATCCCGACGTCCACATCAAGGCGCTGACGGCGG
Source organism: Gemmatimonadales bacterium (assembly GCA_041615815.1). Taxonomy (GTDB): domain Bacteria; phylum Gemmatimonadota; class Gemmatimonadetes; order Gemmatimonadales; family GWC2-71-9; genus JBDHDH01. The sequence goes on from JBFJCP010000005.1 coordinate 72,428, forward strand.
TCGAGATCGCCCATCTCGCCCATGTGGAGCGGACCGCGACCGTCGACGTGCTGCAAGCCCTGCAGGCGGCGGGACTAGACACGCTGCCCGGTGGCGGTGCGGAGGTCTTCGGTCCGGCCGTTCGGGACACCATCGCCGATCGGAAGCTCGACGCCGAGGACTGGCTTCGCGTCCATCGCGAAGCCCACGCACTTGGGATCGCTACCAACTGCACCATGCTCTACGGTCACGTCGAAACGCTGGCGGATCGGGTCGAGCATCTCTCACAGCTGCGTGACTTACAGGACGAGACCGGGGGATTTCTCACGTACATCCCACTGGCCTACCATCCGGATCACAACGAGTTGGGGGCGGAGCTCGGTCGGGAGGGAACCGCCACGACGGGTTTCGAGGATCTGAAGAACATTGCCGTCGGTCGGATGTTTCTCGACAACATCCCGCATGTGAAGACCCACTGGCCCATGGTCACGCCGTTCATCTCGCAGATCGCCCTGGCGTTCGGGTGCGATGACGTCGAGGGCACGGTGGTGTATGAGCGCGTGTACCACGACGCCGGCGCACGAACCCCAATGATGCTGTCCTATGGTGATATCGTTCGGATGATCCGTGGTGCCGGCCGGGAGCCGGTGGAGCGCGATTCGCTGTATCGTACCGTGAGGACCTTTGCACCGGACGACCCGATTTTTGATCCCATGAGCGAGGACGGTGCCGTCGCAACCTCTCCAGCATTGGTGGAGCTGGTCGGGACGGGGCGGGCGTAAGGCCGATGGCTCGAGACCCTCTTCCGACGGATCGCCACCACGCGCGGATGCGGGTCGGCCGCATCGGCTATGTGAACTGCTATCCGGTCTACGGTGCCATCGACCGACGGATCGTGACCGTCGATGCGGACCTGGTAACGGGAACGCCTTCCGAACTGAACGGTCTTCTTGCAGCCGGCGAGCTCGAGGCTTCCGTCGTCTCGGCTGTCGAGTATGCGCGCAATGCCGGTGCTTACCACCTTCTGCCTGACCTGGCGATCTCGTGTGATGGTCCGGTCCGCAGCGTCGCGTTGTTTTCGCGCTGCGCAGCACCGGAGCTCGACGCCGCTACCGTGCTGGTGTCCGAATCGTCGCGCACGTCCGTGTACCTCCTCGAGCTGCTCTGTCACGATGTGTGGAAGGTCCGGCCGACCTTCGTGGACGCCCGCGCCGAAGCGGCGGACATCGACGGGCTGGCGGCCCTGCCGCACCAGGCAGTGCTGGTGATCGGCGACGCGGCGCTCCTCTTAGCCACCCGTGGCCAGTATCCCTATCGCTATGATCTCGGCGAGGTCTGGAAGACGTGGACCGGCCTGCCGTTCGTGTTTGCGGTGTGGGCGGCCCGGCGTGAGGCAGACCAGGGCCACGTGCGCGACGTCCACCGCGGACTGTGTGACGCACGCGACTGGGGACTAGATCACCTCGACCTCCTGGCGGACCAGGCGGCGGATGCCACGGGGATCGATCGCGACGAGTGCCGCACCTACCTCAGTGGATTGGATTACGCGCTCAGCTATCGACACCTGGAAGGCCTGACGAGCTTTTTCCGGCGGCTGGCCCAACACGGCAGGGTGCGGGAAGGGTCACTGGCATTCTTGTCGGTGGCGTAGGAAGGAGCCAATGGCCGTGATCGACCGCAGCACACCCGAGTTTCGCGATTACCTCGAGCTGTACGAGCGGGCCCCGTTGCTGGAACTGGGGACGCTAGCCGACCAGCGGCGACGTGAGCTCCATCCCGAGCGCGTCGTCACGTATATCGTGGATCGAAACATCAACTACACCAACGTCTGCGTGGCAGACTGCAAGTTCTGCGCGTTTTACCGTCGCCCCAAGCACGACGAGGGGTACGTGCTGTCGTTCGAGGAGATCGGTGCCAAAATCGACGAAGCCAAGACGCTGGGGGCCGTACAGATCCTGATTCAAGGCGGACACAATCCCTATATCCCCTTCGAGTGGTACCTAGAGCTGCTCCGGTACATCAAAACCCATCATCCCATCCACATCCACGGGTTTTCGCCCTCGGAAGTGGATTTCTTCTCTACGCGCTTCCGCGTCCCGGCCGACGAGGTGATCCGCGAGCTTCAGCATGCGGGCTTGGACTCGATCCCTGGCGGTGGGGGCGAGATCCTCGTGCAGGAGGTCCGCGATCGGGTGGCCGGAAAGAAGGCGGGCGCGGACCGGTGGCTCGAGATCATGGAGATCGCGCACCGGGCGGGGATGAAGACGTCCGTGACGATGATGTACGGCCTGGGTGAATCGCTAGCCGATCGTGTGGAGCACCTCATGCGGGTTCGTGACGTGCAGGCCCGGAGTGGCGGTTTCACGGCGTTCATTACCTGGCCGCTTCAGCCCGAGCACACCGAGATGGAAGGCACGCCCAAGACGGACGCCGTGACCCATCTCCGTACGGTCGCCATCTCGCGGCTGATTCTCGACAACGTTCCAAACCTCCAGGCGTCTTGGGTGACGATGGGTCTCAAAGTGGGACAAATCGCCCTCCGGTTCGGCTGTAACGACTTCGGCTCCTTGATGATCGAGGAGAATGTCGTTTCGGCTGCCGGGACCACACACTCGGCCACGCTGGAGGAGATCGTTCGTCACATTCGAGACGCTGGTTTCACTCCCGCCAGACGGCGGCAGGATTATTCCATTATTGGAGAGTCCGTCGCCGCGTAGCGTTCTACGGGTCGAGAGACTAGCAGCGGAAAGGACAAGAGCGAGATCGTGAGCGCCAAGCCCATACTCATCGTCGTTGGGGCCGAGAGTGATCGCGATCGGGTCGCGTCGGCGTGCACGGTTCTCGACGAGGCTCGAGTAGCGTACGACTTCGTGGTTTCCTCCGCGCATCGCCAGCCCGAGCAAACGGCGGAGCTCGCGCGCGGGGCGAGCGCCAGTGGCTACAAGGTCATCATCGCGGCCGCGGGACTCGCGGCGGCTCTCCCCGGGGCCGTGGCGGCCCTCACCGACCTCCCCGTGATCGGCCTTCCCCTCGACGTCGGTCCCTTGCGGGGGGTCGACGCACTGTACGCCATCGCCCAGCTTCCGCCAGGATGTCCGGTGGCCACGGTCGGCATCGGTAATGCCAGGAACGCCGCGCTGTTGGCGCTGCGAATCCTCGGCCACGAGCCGGCGAGCCCCCGGTTTACCTGAGCGGACCGCCGTATTAGTTTGCGCTCGCGCCGGGGGCGATCCCCGCGGCGCCCTCGGGCCGGGGCCCCGGGTCCCGTGGACTCTCAACGCAACCAGAGCATCATCATCGAGGTCTTCGCGCCCCAGCCATGATTCGGGTCAGCGAACTTTCAAAGTACTTTGGCGGAACCCGTGCGCTCGGTCCGGTCTCGTTCGAGATCGCTCCTGGCGAGACCATCGGGTTCCTTGGACTCAACGGTGCCGGGAAGACGACCTTGCTCCGTATCCTCGCCTGCGACCTCAGACCGTCGGCCGGGTCCTTCGCGGTGGGGAACGTAGACGGGATTGCCGATCCGCACGCGGTGCGAAAACGGATTGGGTTCTTGCCGGAGTCACCGCCAGTTTACCCCGACATGACGGTGGGCGATTACCTCACGTTCGCTGGTCGGATCCGGGGCCTGCCACCGTCAGCGACGACGTCTCGAGTCCGCGAGGTCGAAGAAGTCACCCACACCATCGATGTGCACGACGAGTTGATCCGTCATCTGTCCCATGGATTCCGCCAACGCATCGGGGTGGCACAGGCGATCGTTCATCAACCCGAGTTCCTGATTCTCGACGAACCGACCAACGGACTGGATCCGGCACAGGTCGTTGAAATGCGTGCCATGATTCAGGACCTCAAGGGCAAGCATACGATTCTGATTTCCAGTCATATCCTCCCCGAAATTCGCGAGACGTGCGACCGGCTCATCGTTCTCGGGGACGGGCGTCTGTTGGCATCGGGATCCGAGGACCAACTCACGTCCCGCCTCGAGTTGCGTCGCATCGTCGTGGCGGTTCGTGCGCCGGTAGGCGATGACGCGGTTGCCGGTGCCATCCGACGATGCATCGAGTCCGTGGCTGGGGTGACGCGCGTATTAGCCAGTGGCCGTGATGACGGTGCCTTGAGCTTCCATATCGACGCCACTGGCGACTGCCGAGCCGCCGTATGCCGGGCCTTGGTGGAAGGCGGCCACGACGTCCTGCGTCTCGATCGCGCCACCTCCGAGCTCGAAAGCGTGTTCCTCGAGCTGGTACATGGGGGAGAACATGCGAGCGGTTAGCATCATTTTTCGCCGCGAGCTCGGTGAATACCTGCATTCGCTCCTCGGCTATCTCGTTGCCGCGGTGGTGCTGTTGATCGATGGATTGTTGTTCTTTGCACAGGGCCTCGGCCCCGCTGCGGGTGAGCGTCTCTCCGGTGAGGTCTTGTCGCGGTTCTTTTACAACACGAGCGGGCTGGTGGCCATCGCGGCGGTCGCGCTTGCCATCCGGTTGATCGCGGAGGAGCGTCAAGCTGGCACGCTGGTGCTGCTCAGTTCCTCCCCGGTGCGCGAATGGGAGGTCGTGGCAGGCAAGTTCCTCTCGGCGTTCGCTTTCCTCGGTGGCATCACGATGGTGAGCTTGTACATGCCGCTGTTGGTGATGGTGAACGGCAAGATCTCACTCGGTCAGGTCTTCGTGGGGTATCTTGGCTTGCTCCTGATCGGCGCCGCGTGTCTGGCCATCGGCGTATTCGCCACGGCACTCACCAGGCACCAGCTCCTCGCGGCTGCCCTTGGCGCGGCGATCACGGGCACGATGTTTCTCTTCTGGCCGCTTTCGATCGTCGTAGATCCCCCACTGTCGCGGGTGTTTGCCGCATTGTCCATGCACGCGCGCCACTTCCAGGGGTTCCAGGTCGGTACGCTCCACCTCCGCGATGTCGTGTACTACCTCGCCGTGACGTACTTCTTCCTGCTGCTGGCCACCAAAACCTTGGAAGCCAAGCGATGGGAATGAAGGCTGCGGCACCCTGGTGGCTCACCTGGGCCTTGGCAGGCGGCGTCCTCGGCGTGTTCTTCGGCGAGCGCGTGCTGGGGGACGTCGCCGTCGGGCGCGCGGTCCTCACGGGTGGCGGCACATTGGTTCTCCTTGGGGCGACGGCGTGGCGAGCTTGGTCGTGGCGGCGGGCGACGGCCGAGGCCCGCTTTGTCGAGCTCATGCTATTGGTGGCATCGGTGGGGGTGGTGATTGCGGTACTCGGGTTGCTGGCGGGATCGGAAGATGGTATGAGCTTGCTCGGTATCGAGGTGGCCGATCCCCAGAGCGATGCTCGCTTGCAAACCGTGGTGCAAATCCTTTCGGTGCTGCTGCTGACGATCTCCTTGCTCCCCGCACTGGCCGGGCAATGGGCGTTGATGGCGCACCGACATGCCGGAAGCGACGCCGTCGCGGTGGAATCGCTGCGCATACGACAGACGGCGGTCAATGCGCTGACGGTTGCCTTGGCGGGCGGCTTTCTCTTGCTGGCGGGGTACGTGGCGTCGGAGCGGGATCAGACGATCGACTTGAGTTACTTCAAGACCTCGGCACCGGGGACAGCCACCCAGAATCTCGTGCGGAGCATGAGTGGCACGGTGCGGGTCCTTCTGTTCTTTCCTGACGTGAATCCCGTCAAAGACGAGGTGCTTGGCTACTTCCGGAGCTTGGCGAACGCCGTCCCCAACCTGGAGGTCGAGACGATCGATCGCATGATCGTGCCGCAGGTGGCTCGGGAGTACCGGGTGCGCGAGGACGGGGCCGTGATCCTCGAACGCGAGGGCCGGACAGAGCGGCTCATGCTGCCCACTGAGCTCAATGCCGCACGAAATCGTCTGCGTCGTTTCGATCGAGATGTGCAGGAGCGGCTTCACCGACTCGCACGGGGCATTCGCATGGCCTACTTCACGGTCGGTCATGGCGAACTGGGTGATCAAGTGCCCGGTGATACAACGGGAACCCAGGACCCGTTTCGGACTCCCAACGCGCTCAAGGGGCTGCTGCAACTGCTCAACTACAGCGTGCAGCCTCTGGGGCTCCGGGAGGGATTAGGGAATGAGATTCCCGAGGACGCGGCTGTGGTCTTCGTACTCGGACCGCGCCGGCCGTTCCTGACAGAGGAGCTGGATGCGGTGGACCGGTATATCGCCGGCGGTGGCTCGGTGCTGCTGGCGCTGGAGCCCGAGAGCGAGTTCCAGTTGGGTCCGCTGGCCGCCCGTCTCGGTCTGGAGTTTCGTGACGTCGTGCTGGCTGACGATCGACAGCATCTCAGGCGACGCGGCAACGTCTCGGATCGTCAATTGATCGTGACAGACCGCTTCTCCGCGCACGAAGCGGTGACGACTTTGAGCCGCAGCCAGGTCGGATCGGGCATCGTGTTCCTGGGTGCCGGCTACCTAGAGGCACGGGACCCCGCGTCCGTGCGTCGCAGCTTCGTCGTGCGATCGCTGGCGAGCACATTCGCGGACGCGAATCGCAATTTCCAGGCTGATGGCGGGGAGGCCCGGAACGCGTACAACCTCGTGGCGGCCGTCGAAGCCCTCCCCGACACCGGGGCCGTAGGTGACACCGAGCCGGCATCCATGCGTGCGCTCGTCTACTCCGACGCCGACATGTTCAGTGACGGGGTGTTACAGGCAGTGGCGCTCAACGCCGCGCTCGTTGCGGATGGCGTGCGGTGGCTCGGGCGCGAGGAAGAGACTGCTGGAGCGATCGAGTCCGAAGAGGACGTGGCGATTGTGCACACGCGCACGCAGGACGTGGTGTGGTTCTACAGTACCATCGTGGGTGCCCCTGCGGCAGTGCTCGTGTTCGGCATGATCGCCGTATTCCGTCGGCGCCGTCGCGGGAGGCGGGTATGAGGGCGGCCGCCGTTCACGGCGTGCTACTGATCGCGGCCTTGGTCGCGGCCTATCTGACGTGGACCAGGGACGAGTCCGCGACAGCACGCAGCGAGGGTGATATTGTCGTATGGCGCCTCTCGCTCGGGACGATCGACTCGCTCGTGTACGCGCGAGCTGACAGCCGTCTTCTGCTGCGCTGGCGAGGTACGGGAGATTCGTCGTATCTCTGGGCGACGCTGCGGTCGGACTCGGACACGGCCGGACCCCAGGAGTTTCCCGTGGGCGACGCGGGTGACCGATTATTCGAGCAATTGGCGCCGTTGCGTGCCCTCAGGGACCTCGGCGTCCTCGACAGCGCCCAAAAGGCGACCTATCAGCTGAACGCTCCAGAGCGTTCACTGACGGTGTTCACCAGGGAGGGGGAGCGCCGATTGGCATTGGGTGGCGTCGTGTTCGGGGCGGGGCACCGCTACGCCCTCGATCCCAGCGCGGACCGGGCTTTGATCATTTCGAATGATGTCATTCGACCACTCGAGGCTGGACAACCCGCCTTGCGGCTCCGCCGGTTGCACAGCTTCGACCTCGGCGCAGTGGGTTCGGTCACGATCCGTACGGAGCGCGATGAGCGGACCATGGAACGGCGCGGAGGTACGATTCCCGAGACGTCGACGTGGACAGCTGTGGGATCGTCGGAGCAGGCGGATCAGACGTTTGCGAATTTCATGCAACGGGCTGAGCGCCTCACCGTCTCGGACTTCTTCCCGCGACTCCGGTTGGACACTCTACAGTTCGTCATGCGAATCGAGTATTTCGATCGGGGGCGGGAACCGATCGGCTTCCTGGACCTGGCGCGCGCGCCCAGCGCGTCGGGCGAGACGTTCGACTTCTTCATTCTCACTGAACGCACGCGCATTCCCGGCAAGATCTTTCGCACGCTGGGCGAGAGCGTGATGCAAGATCTCAGCGAGATTTTCTGAGTGCGCCCCTCGCCGGAGACCGCTCCGCGAGTGGATCCACGTCGGTACGAGCCCCCATAAGACACGGAGGAAGCAGTGTTAGCGGAGAAGACTCTCTGCGACCACTCCGTTCGCCTCCCGGCCCGATGGCCGTCGGCTCCGCCACCGGCTACCGTCCCGCCATGACGCGCTCGATGGCCTCCACGGTTCGGGGAGCTCCTGCCGAGAGGTTTTCGTATCCGTCGTTCGTCACGACGATCACGTCCTCGATCATGATGGCGATGTTCCGGTCCGGGATGTAGAGCTTGGGCTCGACGGTAAACACCATCCCGGGTTCGAGGGGCCTGCTGTAGTCTCGACTGTCGAGGGCATCCAGGCCGATGTGATGGCCAAGATCGCGAACGCCGGTCCCCCGAGCCCCGCTGTAGTCAGTGAGTCCGCCGCCGTGAGCCAGCCAATACGTGGGTGACGGCATGATGCCCCACACTCGTTGCGGGCGCATCGTGCCAATGTCTTCGAAGCGCTCGAGCCCGTGCTGGCGGAAGACCCGTGCCGCCGCGCGAATGACGTCGGTCATCATGATACCCGGCTGCACCACCGCCAGTGCCGAATCTTGAGCCTCCAGCACGATCTCATAGTAGCGCCGTTGCTCGGGTGAGAACCGGCCGGACACAGGGAACGTTCGGCAAATGTCCGACGCGTACATCTGATACTCGGCTGCACCGTAGTCCACGAATAGGAGATCGCCGTCCTGCATCACCCGATCGTCGAAGTCGTATGCCTCGGATCGGAGCGTGTAGAGCGAGATGGAGGCTGGTCCGGAGGACACGATGGGCCCAAACGATGCCCGGGGCGCACCCTCGCGTTTCCACACCCATTCCATGTGTCCCGCGATGGCCAGATCCCGAAGCCCCGGGCGCGTGGCTCGCATCGCTTCGACAAGGCCAGTCACGCTGATCTCCGCCGCCCGGCGCAGCGCGGCGATTTCATACGGATCCTTCACCAGCCGCAAGCGATCGATGAGTGGAGTCACGTCCGCGACGCTGATATTGGGGAGACGCTCCAGGATGGCGCGTTCCAGTTGTTGGCGATAGGTGTGCGCGGCGGTGAGGCCCGACGGGACATAGAGGGTGCTCATATCTCTGGTGAAAAGCACGGTATCGGCGTCACCGACGAGTGCCGAGAGATGACGGAGCAACTCGTCGATAGGATACGACTCCGCAATCCCCGTGCGGCGTTGCACTTCGGGTCCTGGGCTGAGACGCTGCACCGGCCTGTTCCACGCGGCGTGCCGAAAGCGATCGTCATCCTGCGGGTATTGGGCGCCAGCGAACTGATACGGCTCGGGCAGAAAAAGTGCCTCTCGGATGCCAGTCGGTCCTGGAGCAATCACCAGAACGGCGTACGGTGATTGGATGCCCGTGAGATACCAAAAGGACGGATCCTGGCGTGGTTCCCGGTCCCGAATGCGGTAAGCGCCCGGGACGATGATCGGTGCATTGCGGGCGAGGGCGGCGAGCCGCGCTCGCCGCTGGACAAAGACGTCGGGCGGAAAGAAGGGGTCGGCCTGCGCATCGGCGCGTTGGACGGCACCGTCCCCCAAGACCGCGAGCATGACCACGACGCCGATCGGTTTCCAGGTCACGAGTGGGTTCCTCCGGATGAATGGATGCAACCGGGCGCACTTACGCCTCCGGTGGGCGTGAATATCTTTACGCGCCATGCACACCGCCACCCGGACCCACGGCTTCACGGAGTCGGTCATTCGCGGGATGACACGCTTGGCCCGTGAACACGATGCGATCAATCTCGCCCAGGGATTTCCGAATTTTCCAGCGCCCGACGTGATGAAGGAAGCTGCGGCTCGGGCCATCCACGACGACATCAATCAGTATGCGATCACCTGGGGCGCCAAACGACTGCGTGACGCCCTTGCCAAGAAGTACCGAGCGTGGTACGGCATGCCGGTGGATCCCGAGCGCGAGATCACCGTGACCTGTGGTGCGACGGAGGCGATGGCCACGACGTTACTCTCGATCGTCGACCCGGGTGACGAAGTGATCGTCCTCGAGCCGTTTTACGAGAATTACGGGCCCGACACCATCCTCTGCGATGCCAAGCCGGTGTTCGTGCCCATGCCCGTGGCCGCTCCCTTGGACCTCGACCGCTTGCGCGCGGCGTATTCGGCACGCACCAGAGCGGTCATCGTCAACACCCCCAACAATCCGACGGGGCGCGTGTTGGCACGCGAGGAACTGGCTGGAATTGCCGCTTTGTGCCAGGAGTTCGATGCCTACGCCGTCACGGACGAGATCTACGAGCACATCTACTACGAGGGCGAACACGTCCCGATCGCTACGCTGCCGGGGATGCGGGAGCGCACCATCACCATTAGCGGCGCGTCCAAGACGTTCAGTGTCACGGGGTGGCGCATCGGGACCATCATCGCTCCGGCGAAGGTCACGGATGCGATCCGGAAGGTGCACGATTTCTTGACGGTGGGAGCCCCCGCACCCCTCCAAGAGGCTGTCGCGACGGCGCTCGAGCAACTGGGATCGGAATACTACGACGGTCTCGCAGCCGACTACCGGGCGCGACGGGACATTCTGTACCAGGGGCTGAGGAATGCCGGCTTCCGGTGCGTAGCGCCGCAGGGTGCTTACTACATGATGGCCGACTTCTCGGATCTTCGAGAATTGCCGGATGATGCTTTTGCGGCGTGGCTGACTCGGGAGATCGGCGTGGCCCCGGTCCCGGGTTCGAGTTTCTACCATCGGGCGGCGCTCGGGCGATCTACCGTCCGGTTTGCATTCTGTAAGACGGCCGATCTGCTGGAGGAGGCCGTGCGACGCCTGCAAGCCGTCCGGACCTAACGGCCAGCTACCGCCCACCCCTCTCACCGCCTATCATCCGACCATGGCGGTGCGTATTGGCATGGGGTACGACAGCCACAGGTTCGGCGCGGATCGCGCCTTGGTCCTGGCGGGCGTGGAGATTCCCCACGAGAGGGGGCTGACGGGTCATTCCGACGGTGATGCGGTCGCACACGCCGTCACGGATGCGCTCCTGGGCGCCGCGGCCCTTGGCGATATCGGTCGGCTGTTTCCGGACACGGACCCGAGGTGGCGCAACGCCGACTCGATGGGCATGCTGGCCGACGTGATCGAACGCCTGGCCACCTCCGGCTTCCGCGTTGCAAACGTGGACGTCACGGTCGTGACGGAGGCCCCCCGGCTTGCGCCCCACATCGATCGCATGCGCTCGCGTTTGGCGGAGGTCCTCGGCCTGCCCGTCGGATGCGTCTCGGTGAAGGCGAAAACCAACGAGCAAATGGACGCGGTTGGCGCGGGACAGGGTCTGCTAGTGTTGGCCGTCGCGGCCGTGGAGGGTGAGTAGCGCTGCTCGAGGATCTCCTGCAACGCCTGCTGGCACTCCCAGTGTCCGCGGTCTACATCGTGATCGGTGCGCTCGCGGCGACCGAGAACGTGTTCCCGCCGGTTCCTGCGGACACGGTCGTCGCCCTCGGTGTGTTTCTGTCTCACTTCGGCGAGATTTCCGCCAGCGTCGTCTTCGCGGTCACGTGGACTACGAATGTCGGCGCCGCCGCCGCCGTCTACGTGGCCGCGCGGACGCTCGGGCGGAGCTTTTTCACCGGCCGGCTCGGCCGGCGATTGCTGCGGCCACGTGCGCTGGGGCGGTTGGAGGATTTGTACAAGAGACACGGTGTCTGGGGAATCTTCGTGAGCCGCTTCATTCCGGGTGTCCGCGCGGTGGTTCCGCCGTTTGCGGGGATTGCCGGACTGGGGGCGGCCAGGGCGCTGATCCCCATGGCGCTTGCGTCCGCGATTTGGTATGGAGCCATCACGATCGCGGTCGTGCTCCTGGCCACGCGGTTGAGCGACGTGGCGCGGCTGCTCGCGGGTTTGAACCGTGTGGCCATTATCGCGGCGGTGGGCGCGGCGGTATTCGTCGTTGTGTTTGCGCTCGTCCGGCATCAGATCACGGGCCGCGGGAAGGAACGCGGCGGCGGGCGGACGGCGCCGAGCGTTTCGAGTCCCGACGGCGGTGACCACCGGGGGACTGCAGACGGGTGAGCGCGTTGCAAGCGGAGTGGGACCGAGCGTTTTGGATCGAGGGATTCGAGGACTATCTCCGCGCGGAAGCCGGGAGCAGCGGCAACACGGTGGATGCGTATCTGCGCGACACACGGCGCTTAGCGGCGTTCGCCCGTTCGAAAGGCGTCGAGGGGCCGGAGCGAGTTACCCCAACCGTGCTGCGTGATTTTGTATTCCAATTGAAGGATCTCGGGTTGGCCGCCACGAGCATCCGGCGGCAGATCTCCGTGGTGCGAACGTACTTCCGGTTTCTCGTCGGGGAAGGCCGCCTTTCGTCGGATCCGAGCACGCAGCTGGAAACTCCCAAGACCTGGCGCAAGCTTCCCGACGTCCTGTCTGCTGAAGAAGCCGAAGCGCTCTTGGGGGCACCGAGTGCTGACGAGCCCCTGGTCTGGCGCGATCGGGCGTTGCTGGAAGTGGCGTATGCCACCGGTGTTCGCGTCTCCGAGCTGGTTGGCCTGGTGCTGGGAGACGTCTGGTTCGACGATGGGCTGATTCGCGTCATGGGGAAAGGCGCCAAAGAGCGGCTGGTACCGATTGGACGTCGCGCGCTCGGTGCTGCCGCCGTCTACGCTCGCGAGACCCGCCCGACCCTGGATCGTGGGAAGACCGCGGACCGTTTCTTTCTCAATGCGCGCGGTGGTCCGCTGAGCCGGGTAGGGGTGTGGGGCATCGTCAAACGCTGTGCACGGCGGGCGGGCATCGCCAAGCGGGTGTCCCCGCACACGCTGCGGCACACGTTCGCCACTCACCTCTTGGAAGGCGGTGCCGATCTGCGGGCGGTGCAGGAAATGCTCGGGCACGCGGACCTCTCGACGACGCAGATCTATACGCACGTGGACCGCGACTATCTGCGAACGGTGCATCAGACCTACCACCCACGCGCATGAGAGTCTTCGTACTCGACAACTACGACTCGTTCACCTATAACCTCGTGCAGTATCTGGGAGAGCTCGGGGCGGATCCCGTGGTGCGGCGAAATGACGCCGTCACCGTGGATGACGTGATGGCATTGCAGCCGGACGCCGTCGTCGTATCGCCCGGTCCCGGCGTCCCGGGACAGGCCGGGATCAGCATTCCGCTGGTGCGTGCGGCCGCAGACGTCTTGCCGGTGCTCGGGGTTTGTCTGGGGCATCAGGCGATCGCGGAAGCGTTTGGGGGGCGGGTGATGGCCGCCGCGCGACTCATGCACGGAAAGACGTCGCCGATCGTCCATCGCGGGGGCGGGCTCTTCGCTGGTCTCCCCACACCGCTCGTCGCCATGCGCTACCACTCCTTATTGGCGGACCCGTCGGTCATCCCCGTTGAGCTCGAGGTCACCGCGTGGACAGAGGACCGTGCGCCGGGTGAGGAGATCATGGGCCTCGCGCACCGCACGAAGCGTGTGTGGGGTGTGCAGTTCCATCCGGAATCGGTGGGAACCGTCGAGGGACGAGCGCTGATCGGCAACTTCCTGAGGCTCGCGATGGGGTGACGGGCCGTGCTCCGCAGGGGCGGAGAGGGCTGCTAGCTGCGGCTGTCGGCCGCCGCGCAGCGGCAAATAAGTCATGATATTATAAGTAGTTACAGGCAGTTTCTTGGTTCTCGGTCGTGGCGGCACGACTTTTGACAGCGGCCCTGGCCGATGTTAACTTTCGCTGTGCACCTCCTGATCGTCGTTCCGGCCCGGATTGGATCCTCGCGCCTGCGAGAGAAGCCACTGTGTCTGCTGGGCGGCGAGCCGCTTATCCGTCATGTCTGTCGCAACGTTCGCTCATGGCATCTCGACGCTTCCGTGGTGGTGGCGACGGACGATGTACGGGTGCGCAACGCGGTGGTGGCGATGGGTGTCGATGCCGTCATGACCGGGGTGCACCGGTGTGGCACGGAACGCGTCGCCGAAGTGGTGGCACGCTGGCGGTCGCATCCGGTGGAGGTCGTGCTCAACGTCCAGGGGGACGAGCCATTTCTCCCGCGGGACACGGTCGTGGATGTGATAGATCGGGTCCGTGCCGGAGAGCCCATCATGACGGCGGGGGCACCGCTTTCGGCGGCGGCGCGCACGGATCGCCACCGGGTGAAAGTGGTGGTGGATGGTCCCGGCGGCCGGGCCCTCCGGTTCTCGCGCGACCTGCCGGCGTCGGTGGTGTGGCCGTGTGCGGTGGAGGTGCAGTTACATGTGGGCGTCTACGCCTACACGCGCGCGGCGTTGGCGCGCTGGGTGGCTCTCGCCCCGACCGAACGCGAAATGGAGGAGGGATTGGAGCAACTCCGGCCGCTCGAATATGGGATCCCGATCGGGGTTGCCAAATGCGCAGCGGCCCCGCTGTCCATCGACACGGAGATGGATCTTCAGCGGGCAGACGTATTGTCGACCGGCGCAGAGGCCATAGGAGCTGCCGAATGAGTACGAAGTACATCTTCGTCACGGGCGGAGTCGTCTCGTCGTTGGGCAAGGGCATCGCGGCGGGCTCGCTGGGACGCCTCCTCGTGGAACGGGGACTGCGGGTGACCATTCAGAAGTTCGATCCGTATTTGAACGTTGATCCCGGCACGATGTCTCCGTACCAGCACGGCGAGGTGTACGTCACCGATGACGGCGCGGAGACGGATCTGGATCTGGGTCATTACGAGCGATTCATCGACCACTCGCTGTCCCAGGCAAACAACGTGACGACGGGTCGCATTTACCTCAACGTGATCTCCAAGGAGCGGCGTGGAGAGTATCTGGGGAGTACGGTCCAGGTGATTCCCCACATCACGGACGAGATCAAGCAGAGTATCCGTCGAGCCGCTCCGGAACATGATGTCGTGATCACGGAGATCGGCGGGACGGTGGGTGACATCGAATCCCTCCCGTTTCTCGAAGCCATCCGTCAGTTCCGGCAGGAAGTGGGGCGTGAGAATGCACTGTTCATCCATTTGACGCTCGTGCCGTATATCTCCGCCTCCGGTGAACTCAAGACGAAGCCGACGCAGCACTCCGTGCGTGAGCTCATGGAGATTGGAATCCAGCCAGACTTCCTGATTTGTCGCACGGAACGTCCACTCACGGATGCCATCAAGCGCAAAATCGCGTTGTTCTGCAACGTCGAGCCGGGGTCGGTGGTCGAGAGTCGCGACGTCGCGACGACGTACGAGGTCCCGCTCATGCTGCACAAACAGGGCTTGGACCGCGAAGTCTGCCACCGGCTGGGTCTGAACGTGAAGGAACCGGACCTTCGGCCGTGGGCGGCGATGGTACAGCGTGCACGCGATCCTTCGGAGCGTGTCCGGATCGCGGTGGTGGGGAAGTACACCGAACTCGCGGACTCGTACAAGTCCATCCGTGAGGCCCTGATTCACGGTGGGATCGCCCACGAGGTGGGGGTCGACTTGGAATGGATTGCCAGCGAGCGGTTCGCCGATCAGGAGACGGCGGGGCGGCTCTTGCGCGGGTATCACGGTCTGCTGGTTCCCGGTGGATTTGGTGAGCGCGGTGTGGAGGGGATGACCGACGCCGTCCGCTGGGCGCGGGAAAACGGTTTGCCGTTCTTCGGCATCTGTCTCGGGATGCAGGTGGCCATCATCGAGTTTGCCCGCAACGTGTGCCAGTTGTCGGCCACCGGTTCGAGCGAGTTCGAGCCGGAATGCGAGCATCCGGTCATCGACCTCATGGACTCGCAGCGCGAAGTCCGAGACATGGGCGGCACCATGCGATTGGGCGCGTATCCTTGCCGCTTGAAGCCGGGGTCTCGTGCGGCACGGATCTACGGGGCGGAGGAAGTCAGCGAGCGGCACCGGCACCGATACGAGGTCAACAACGAGTACCGGGATCTCTTGGTCGAGTTCGGCATGCAGTGTACGGGATTGTCGCCGGATGGCACGCTGGTGGAGCTGATCGAGCTTCCGGATCATCCGTGGTTCATCGGTTGTCAGTTTCACCCGGAGCTCAAGTCGCGTCCTATGCGCCCGCACCCGCTCTTTGCCAGCTTCATCGGTGCGGCGCTCGATCACAAGCACGCCGTGCCCGCCGAGCTGGCAGAGGTGCGGGCGTGACATGAGCATCGGACGGTCGCCGGCGCCGGTGCTGATGGCCGGCCCGTGCGTCCTCGAGACGGAGACGGTCAATCTCTCCGTTGCCGACGTCCTGGCCGAGCTCGCTGCGAAGCTCGGCCTTCGCGTCGTATTCAAGGGGAGCTTCGACAAGGCGAATCGCTCGCGGCTGGCGTCGCCGCGCGGGCCGGGGCTGGAGACGGGTCTCACGGCGCTTCGCCGCGTCCGCGATATCAGCGGTCTGCCGGTGATGACGGACGTCCACGAGGTGTGGCAAGTGGGATTGGTGGCTGAAGTAGTCGACGTGCTGCAGATCCCGGCGTTTCTGAGCCGCCAGACCGATCTCTTGATGGCCGCCGGTGGGAGTGGGCGTGCGGTGAACATTAAGAAGGGGCAGTGGATGTCACCAGAGGCTGTGCAGGGCGCCGTCGAGAAGGTACGGGCAGCGGGGGGAAATGAGATAACCGTCACAGAGCGGGGCACGGCTTTCGGGTATGGTGACCTCGTCGTTGACATGCGGAGCTTCGCTCGTCTGCGACGAGCCACTGGCGTGCCGGCCCTCTTCGATGCCACCCACGCGGTGCAGCAACCAGGTTCGGGGCCGGCAGGAGTCACGGGAGGGGCTCGGGAGCACGTCCCGGTGCTTCTCTTGGGCGCGGCGGCCGCCGGCGCCGACGGCTTCTTCATTGAGACGCATCCCGCACCGGCCACCGCGCCGAGTGACGCGGCCACTATGTGGCCGTTGGGGGAGCTCGCGCCGCTGGTGGAGCGAGCTCTCGACGTCTGGCACGCAGCCCGAGTCAAAGGAGCCATGACATGCTAGACCCACTGATTGCCAAGCGCGTGCAGCTCGTGGGTCTCGACGTGGATGGTGTCATGACGGACGGTGGGGTGTATATGGGGGAGGTGGCGTCCCAGCCCGTCGAGCTCAAGCGGTTCGATATCCGGGACAACATCGGGGTTCGGTTTCTGCGTGCGGCTGGGATCAAAGTGGTGATCGTGAGCGGACGGGTCTCGCCAGCCACGCGGCTTCGAGCAGAGGATTTGGGGGTGGACGAAGTGATCCAAGACGATCAGGCGCAGAAACTCCCAGCCTTCGAGGAAATGTTGTCACGTTTCGGGGTGCGAATCAAGGACTGCGCGTTCGTGGGAGACGATCTCCCGGATCTTCCGATTCTCCGGCGCGTGGGTTTGGCCGTGGCGGTGGCCAACGCCACGACGGAAGTGCTCGCGGCGGCGGATTACACCACCGAGGCGAGCGGTGGCCGAGGAGCGGTCCGTGAGTTTGCGGAAGAACTGCTGCGGGCCCGAGACCAGTGGGAAGAGGTCATGCAACGATATCTGGCGGAGCGTGGTGACGTCGCGGGGAGGAGCCTCGGTGTGGGGTAGTCGCGTGACCATTCCCCTCGTGGTGGTCCTGGGGGCCATCGCGCTGGCGTGTGGCGGCACGGCGGGTCCTCCCACGACCGTGGCGGCGGCGGACACCGCGGATCAAGTGCTCTTTGGCCTGAACCACAATCTGACTATCGATGGTGTGCTCCGCATTCGTCTGCAAGCGGATTCCGCGTGGTTCTACGACGCGACGCAGACGGCCGAACTCTTTGGGGTAACCGTGGAGTTCCTCTCGCCGGAAGGCAAGCTCACGACGACGTTGACCTCCACTGACGGCACGTACTACTGGCGCACCGGCGACATGCAGGCTCGGGGGAACGTCGTGGCCGTGACACCGGACAAGAAGCGGCTCACCACGGAGATCCTCAACTACAGCCGCCCGCGTCACGAGATCAATGGGCCCGAGGCCTTCGTATTCGATGCCCCCGATCGACACTTGGAGGGCGACGGCTTCACGGCGGATCCCGAGTTCGAGAACGTGGAAGCAACGGGCGCCCGGCGGGGAACGATTCGCAGCGTGGAGCTCCGGAGACAATGACCCGGGCGATCGTGGCAGCGACCGCGTGGTGGGTGGTGGCCTGGTCGGTTCCCGCGCAGGCGCAGCAGGGTGCCTGCCGGCCGGTGTTGGATCGGGCAACGACCATGCGATCGCAAGCCGGGGGCGTTCGGTCGTTCTGGAGTGGTGGAGTTTGGGCGCGGTGTGCCAATCAACCAACGACGATGTATGCCGACAGCGTGGCGTGGTACGGTGATCTCAACCGCATGGATTTCGTGGGGCGCGTAGCGTTTCAGGATTCCACGGTCTCGCTCGATGCGCAACGGGCCAACTACTACCCGGGCGACGAACGTATCGAGGCGTTCGGCAGCGTCCGGCTCGTGAATCGGGTCACCGGATCGGTGCTGACCGGTCCGCGTCTCACCTATTGGCGTGCGGCGGCCGGGTTGCGTCCGTTCAGCGAGCTCTATTCCTCCGGGCGTCCCCGCGTCGAGTACCGCACTCCAGCAGACACCTCCGCGGAGCCGTACGTGATCGACGGTGACCGGGTGCGCCTCCGGGGTGCAGGACTCGCGTTCGCGGCGGGCACCGTCACGATCACCCGCAGCACCATCGACGCCAAGAGCGACAGTGCGATGCTGGACGTGGATCGCGGGCTCGGTGCGCTGGTGGGGCGCGCGGAAACGGCGGGTGGCGGAGATACCGCACGATACCGCATCGGCGGCGATCGGCTCGATTTTCGACTCACCGGCGGATCCGTGAGTTGGGTCCAGGCTCGAGAGGGAGCGGAAGCGCAAAGCGCGGATTGGCGCGTGCTCGGCGATACGATCGAATTCGTTCTGGAGGACGATCTCGTGCAAGCGGGAGCCGCGTGGGGCGACTCCAAGCAGCCCCAGGCGATTTCCGCGACGCAGACGATCGAGGCAGATTCGCTCGCCATCGACGCGCCGGATCAGATCCTCACCGAGGTCCGCGCATTCGGGCGGGCGAAAGCGACGGCTCGCGATACCGTGCGGTTGGAAAACGATTGGATGTCCGGGGACACCGTCATTGCGCGTTTCGATAGCGTCGCCACCGGCAACCGTCAGCTCACACGCCTCGAGGCACGCAACAATGCCCGTGCGTTCTATCACGTATACGATCTCGCCAACCCGGGACGTCCGCCCGCGATCAACTACAGCCGGGGTCGACACATCACTGCTCGATTCCGTGAGGATGGGGGGCTCGATCGGGTCGACGTCGTAGGCGCGGCGGACGGTGTGTACCTCGAGCCGGTACCGGCAGGACGGCAGCAACCATGATAGAGCGGCTCCGGCTTGCACTCGCGGGGAAGGATCCCTCGTTGGCGTTAGCGGTGGCGTCGTTGCTTCGAAGCGCCGACTCTGAGGGTGCCACGCCCCTCGAGCAATTGGCCGTGGTGTATCGGGAGGCTTACCTGGAGCTCCAACAACGTCAGTTGGGCGATGCTTCCAGGCAACGCGGCGTCCTATCCGTGGACGAGGTCCGGCGGCACCTCGCGGCGTCGGTGCTCCCCCGACTCGTCGGGGAAGGCATTCTGGAGAGGCTTCCCCACCCGCTGGAGCCGGCAGCGCCGATACGCGCTGCCCGGGGACTTTGGGATCAGCTCGCTCCGCAGCGGGATCGGGCACGGGAGCATTTGCTCGAGTTGGCGCTGGAAGCCGTACGACGAGCGGAGGCGGCGGGGACGGAAACACCGGAGGCGGGTGGCAGTACCCTCTCGGCGCTCGGACTCACCAAGGTCTACCGGCGGCGCACGGTGGTCGATCGAGTGCACCTCGATGTGCGCCAGGGTGAAATCGTGGGTCTTCTGGGTCCCAACGGGGCGGGGAAGACCACAACCTTCTATATGATGGTGGGGCTCGTGCGTCCCGATGAGGGCCGCATCTTCATCAACGACGAGGACATTTCGAGCCTCCCGATGTATCGCCGGGCGCGTCGCGGCATCGGGTATCTCGCGCAGGAGCCGTCGATCTTCCGCAAGCTGACCGTCGAGCAGAATGTGCTGGCGATTCTCGAAACGCTCCGGTTGTCGGACACGGAACGGCACCGGCGGCTCGAAACCCTACTGGACGAGCTTTCGATCAAACATCTTCGCAAGACCAAAGCCTACAAACTCTCGGGAGGAGAGCGCCGTCGGCTCGAGATCACGCGGGCCCTGGTGACCCAGCCGAAGTTCATGCTGCTGGACGAGCCATTTGCTGGGGTGGATCCCATCGCCGTTCACGATATCCAGACCATCGTGGCCGGGCTCCGCGGGCGGGGCATTGGGCTCCTGGTCACCGACCACAATGTCGAACAAACGCTGGACATCGTGGACCGGGCCTACATCATGTTCGAGGGTCAGGTGCAGGTTGCCGGGACGGTTCGAGACCTGGTGTTCAACGATCGCGTCGCGGACCTCTATCTCGGTCCGACGTTGACGTCGCGACTGCGGCAGCGGCTCGGGGAGGCGGCATGAAGACTTCGCTGCAACAGAGCGCCGTATTGCGCCAAGAACTGCGGATGAATCCTCGCCTTTATCAGGCGATGGATCTCCTGTACATGCCGGTACTCGATCTGCAGCAGCACCTCAAGGAAGAGCTCGAGACGAATCCGTTTCTGGAGATGGCCGAGGGCGAGGAGCAAGAGCCGCAAGAGACCAGGGAGACCGCAGAGCAGAAAGAGAAGGAACGGGAGAAGGAACGCGAAGACGACGAGATGAACTGGGAGGAGATCATCCTCGATGGTTTCCGTGTGGGCGGTGCTCGGGGTGGATATGAAGAGCGGGAGTTCTACGAGCCCGTTCCGGTGCAAACCCGCGATCTCGCTGATCATCTCCGCGACCAACTCCAACTGCTCGATTTGAGCCCGCGGCAGCTCTTCTTGAGCGAAGAGTTCATTGGCAACATTGGCGAGGACGGATACCTGCAGGCCACCCTGGAGGAGATCGTTCATGGTGGCAATGCGGTCTTGGAGGAGCGCTACGATCTGATTCAGGACGGGGCCGGGCCACCCGAGGTGTTCACGCTGGAGGAGGCGGAGCGGCTCCTCAAGATCATCCAGCGGCTCGACCCTCCTGGTATCGCAGCGCGAGACCTTCGCGAGTGCCTGCTTCTGCAGCTGGAGGAATCGCAGCAGACCGCGACGCTGACCTACCGGCTCGTCAACGAAGCATTTGACGACCTCATTGCCCACCGGTGGAGTGAGTTGGCCAAGCGGTACGGATTGGAACCGCGGGAGGTGCAGGACGCTGCCGATGAGCTTGCCAAGCTCGATCCCAAGCCTGGACTCCAGTATCAGAGTACGGCAGATACCTATGTCGTGCCCGACCTGGTCGTCGAGAAGATCGACGACGAGTACCGGGTGTTTTTGAACGACGGGTGGATGCCACGCCTGCGGATCAGTAAGATCTATCAGGACATTGCGGGAGATCGAAAGAAGTTTCAGGGACAGAACCGCGAGTTCATCACAGAAAAGCTCAACAGCGCCACGTGGCTCATTCAGGCGATCGAGCAGCGGCGGCAGACCATGCTCAAAGTGATGAACTTCATCGTGGATCGGCAGCGTGACTTTTTCGAAAAGGGCATCGAGCACCTCAAGCCACTGACCCTGCGGGAAGTTGCCGACGTTATCGACATGCACGAATCCACGGTGAGTCGAGTCACGAACCAAAAATATTGCCAAACACCCCGTGGTGTGTACCCGCTCAAGTTCTTCTTCTCGAGTAGCTTGGGTACCACCACCGGCGAGGACGCGAGCTCGCGCGCCGTGAAAGCGCAGATCCAGAAACTGGTGACTGATGAGAATACGGGATCACCGCTAACGGACTCTGCCATCGTGAAGGCGCTCAAGGAACGAGGTATCCAGATCGCTCGCCGCACCGTCGCCAAATACCGCGATCAACTCGGGATTCTCCCTGCCCGTATGCGCAAGCGCGTATGACGCTCGCCGGACCCGGGGACGACGTGGAGGTGAGCGTCCTCGTCCCCGCCAAGGACGAAGCCGAAAACCTCCCTGAGTTCCTCCGGCAGGCCGCCGCGACCTTCGCTGCGGTTCCCTATCCCTGTGAGGTCGTCATCGTGGACGATGGGAGTGTCGATGCGACGCCGTCCGTGCTCCGCCAACTCCGGGCGGAGTATTCGTTTCTCCGGGTGGTCACCCATAGGAGCCAACGTGGCATTGCCGACGCGCTCAAGTCCGCTGGCGAGACGGCCCAGGGCCGAGTCCTCGTGTTCTATCCGGCTGACCTTCAGTTCGCCCCTGCCGAGATCCCGGATCTCGTAGCGCCCATACGAGCTGGTGACGCGGACGTGGTGACCGGCACGAAACAGGGTCACTACGAGCGCGCGTTCGTTTCGGGTGTCTACAATCGTCTGTGCCGGTTGTTGTTCGGTGTACGTGTCACCGATCTCAATGCGGTGAAAGCGTACCGACGGGAGGTGATGGAAGCCGTACCCGATCGGCCGGACTGGCATCGCTTCATGGTCGTGATCGCGCAGGCGGATGGTTTTCGAGTCACCGAACGGCCGGTCACGCTTCACCCGCGCCGCGCCGGACATTCCAAATTCGGCATCGGGCGAATCCCCGTCGGCATTGTCGATCTGTTGTCCGTATGGTTCCAGCTTCGATTCGGTCGCAAGCCCCTCCTGTTCTTCGGGGTGAGCGGCGCCGTGCTGTTCGGCCTGGGTTTCCTCGTCGGGATTGCCGCGCTCGTCCTGCGATTTGGCTACGGCATTGGCTTTCGGCCCTTGCTGGATCTGGTGATGGTCCTCGTGGTCGTTGGCAGTGTGCTCTTCGGGATCGGATTCATGGGCGAAATGCTGGCAGCCGCCCGGGAAGAGATCCGCGGCCTGACCAGATCGATCGATCGCCTGGCAGGTGAGTTGCGACGCCGACGCGAGTAGCTTCCCCTCGTGCGCATATTGATGGTGACTCACGCGTATCCCCGATGGGACGGGGACGTGGCAGGCGTGTTCATCGAACGGCTGGCCATTGCGCTGGTGCGTCGGGGGCATCGCGTCACCGTGATCGCACCAGCGGACGCTGGGGCTGGTGGGCGTGGGCGGCGGGGTGGTGTGGACGTCGTCCGGGTCCGGTATGCCCCCGCGCGGGGTGAGACCCTGGCGTACCGGGGGACGATGGAACAGGCGGCCAGGTCGCTGTCCGGCAAGCTGGTGCTCGCTTCGCTTGTCAACGCGCAAGCCCGGGTCGTCGCGCAGCTGTCCCGGTTCGCGGGAGGCCAGATCGTTCACGCCCACTGGTGGGTTCCGGGTGGCGTGGGGGCATGGCTCGCCCGGTTTACGGGAGGCAGTCGATATGTCGTCACGCTGCACGGCACCGACGTGGCAGTTCTCGAGCGGTCGCGAAGCGCGCGATTCATGGCCCGCCGGATTCTCAAACGTGCCAGTGCGGTCACGGCGGTCTCGGGCTTCCTTGCCGCACGCGCGGCGGAGGCGATCGGTATCGAGAGCCGTCAGGTGGTCGTGCAGGCGATGCCCGTGGATACGCAGCGCTTCACGCGGACGAGCGTTGGCGGTGGAGGCGTCGTCACCGTGGGTCGGCTGGTCCCCCAGAAACGCATCGACCTCATCATCGATGCGGTGGCGCTGCTCCGACAGAAGGGCAGGCCGTTTCGGTTGACCATCATCGGTGACGGCCCGGAGCGGGCGGCACTCGAGCGTCGGGCCGAGGAGGCAGGCATCGGCACGCTCACGCGGTTTCACGGACAGGTTGAGCCGAACCGCTTGGCAGACACGATAGGGGACGCCGACGTGTTCGCGTTCGCCGCCAGCCAGGAGGGGCTGGGCCTTGCCGCGGCCGAGGCGCTCATGTTGGGAATTCCCGTCGTGGCCTGTGTAGACGGGGGTGGCGTAACCGATATCGTGCCGACTACGGGCGCTGGTCGGCTAGTTCCACCGGCCCGTCCGGAACGGATGGCTCGCGCCATCGCCGAGCTCGCCCGCGATTCGAGTGTGCGCGCGGCGGCGGCGGATGCTGGGCGGTTGCTGCGACGCCGACTCGATCCGGACTACGTGGCGCAGACGTACGAGGAGGTCTACGCCAGAGCGAGTCGTAAGGGACGTCGCCGGTGAGGCGGCGATGGTTGGTGTGGGTGGGCCAGGGTCTGCTCGCTGTCGCCGTCATTGTCTTCGTCACGCTCGCCATTTCACGAAACTGGGAACGTTTCCGCACCGTCCGGGTGGAGCTGGTCTGGCGACCGCTGCCCATTCTGGCGGCCGGTGCCGCGGTGCTGCTGTCGTATGCCGTGTTGATCGAAGCCTGGCGGCGGGTCTTACGAGGATGGCAGGAGCATTTGCGATTCGCCGAGGCGGCCCGAATTTGGTGTCTCTCCAATCTCGGGCGATATCTCCCGGGAAAGGTCTGGAGCATCGCCGGGTTGACGGTGCTGGCCAAACGGGCCGGCGTGGGAGGTTGGCAGGCCGCGGGGGCCGCCGTGTCGATGCAGGCGCTGGCCATCGGGACAGGCGCGAGCGTCGCTGCTGTCGCAACCCCGGGGACCTTCTCGGCCCCGCAACTGGCCGTGGCCGCGCTCATGACGGTGGGGACGTTCGCGCTACTGAGCTCGCGCGCCATAGGGGGGGCGGTTGCGCGCTTGCTTCGTGCGCGGCCCGAGTTCAGGATTCTCCCCTTCAGCACGATCGGGCTGGCCGGCGGCATCGCCTTGGCGAGCTGGCTGTTGTACGGCCTGGCATTCTGGCTCTTGGCGCACGGCCTCCTGGAAGACCCGGCGCTCTCTCTGTACACTGCGATCGGCGTGTTCGCCGCTGGGTACATTGTAGGGTTGCTGGCGCTCTTCGCTCCGGGGGGCGTTGGGGTGCGAGAGATTCTGTTCGTCACCTTGCTCGCGCCATCCATGGGAAGCGGTCCGGCCTTGGCCGTTACCGTGGCGTCCCGGCTCCTCCTCACGCTCATGGAGGTGGTCGCCGCCTTGGCTGTCGTGACATTGCTCCGTCCTGAACCGCGCGAGGAGGACGCCGTCGATGCAGGGTGATCGTCACCCATCGCCGTTCGAGCCACGGTGGCCCCTCCTGGCCGCCGTAGCCCTCCTAACCATCTGGATTGCCATACTGTCCCTGCCGATGTGGAGCGGGGCGTTTCTGGCGGGCCCGTTCAGCGACCAATACGCGACGGGATACGCGTACCGCCATTGGGCCGCGAATCAATGGCGCCTGTTGGGTCACGTTCCCCTGTGGAATCCGGAGATCTTTGGCGGCATGCCATTCGTCGCGGCGATGCACGGAGACATTTTCTATCCGACGGCCTGGCTCCGTCTGCTGGTACCTACTGCGGTCGCCATGAATATCGGGTTTGTCGTCCACTACGTCCTCGCCGGGGTGTTCGTGTATATCCTCGTGCGACTCCTCGGGGGATCGTGGGTCGGGGCGGTGGTGGGTGGCACGGCGTATCAGCTCTCCGGCGTCATCGGCTCGTACGTGCAACCCGGTCATGACGGAAAGACCTTTGTGACGGCGCTCTTGCCATTGGCATTCGTCGGGTTGGTGCTGGCCTTTCGAAAGAAGCGGCTCGAAGGCCATGGGATCGTGGCGCTGGCGGTTGGGTTGGGAGTGCTGAGTCCACATCCGCAGATGTTGTACTACATGCTGGTTGCCGCCGGAATCTTTGCGCTCTACCTGGCGTTCGGCGAATCAGGCGGCACCACGCGCACCAGGGTCACGAATCTGGCCCTCGCCGTTGGGGCCGTCGCGGTGGGTATGGGGATAGGGATGATTCAGATATTCCCGTTCTTCCATTACATCCCGTTCTCACCGCGCGCGGAGAGCTATTATGGCTTCGAGGGTGCCACGTCATTCGCCATACCATGGGCCCATGTGCCGGAGTTCTTCTTCGCCGGTTTCGTGGGATCGCGCGAGGGGTATTGGGGCCCCAACCCCCTCAAACTCCACTCCGAGTACCTAGGCTTGCCAGTCGTGGCGCTGGCCGTGCTGGGTGCGCTTGCGAAGCCGCGGCGCCGCCTTGCTATGTGGCTCGGAGCGATTGGCGCGTTATTCCTGCTTGTGGCGTTGGGAGCCGGTACGCCGTTCTATCGGCTTTGGTGGAGCGTCATGCCCTTCATGAAGCAGGTGCGCGCGCCGGGGATGGCCTTGTACTTGGTGGCGTTCGTCGTCGCCGTGTTCGCAGCGTTTGGGGTGGAGCGTCTCGAGCGTGGGGAGGCGGGGCGTCATCCCAAGGTGTGGCTCGGTGTGGCGGGAGCGGTGGCGTTGCTGGCGTTGGCGGGTGTGTTGGGTGCGCTGGCCGAAACGCTGGCCCAAGGGATCGAGATGGCATCGGGGCGCCCGGCCGTCTCAGCGGCGGCGGCCGGGCGGGTGACCATCCGCAATGGCGCGCTAATGGGGGCGGTGACTCTCGGCATCCTCGCCGGCGCCCACTGGCTGTGGCAGAGACGAACGCTTCCAGTTGCGGCGTTCGGTCTCGTCGTGGTGGTGGCCGTTGGGGGAGATCTGTGGTGGAATGCCCGGAGCTTCTGGACCTACAGCCGCGCTCCGGAAACACTCTTTTCGATCGACCCCATTACCGAGCAGTTGACGGCGGCGCCAGAGCCGTACCGAGTGCTCGATCTCGGTGTCTACCCCGGCGCCTCGCTCATGGCGCGCGGAATCGCGCAGCTGTTGGGCCACCACGGCAACGAACTGCATCGATTCGACGAGCTCATGGGAGGGAAGAACCAGTGGAGAAACGCCGGTCGGCGAGTCCTGTGGGACCTCTACGGCATCGAGTATCTGATCGTCCCGTCGGACCTCTCAGGCGCGGACTCGATTCCAGGGTACAGCCGCGTGCTCGACGACGTGGAGACATCTGCCAATCAGCGCGCATCCCTCTTCCAGCGCAGCACTCCCGCGCGGTATGCCCGCGCCGTCCCCGCAGCGCTGCAAGTCCCGGATGACCAGGCGATTCCCACGGTCCTGGATCCTCGGTTCGATCCAGATCGAGTGCTCATCCTCGACCCGGCGGCCGCCCATGCGCCGCGGCCCATTACCGTCATGCCGGAGCCCCTCGACATGGCGGTGTCGTTCGAGAGCTGGGAGCCTGGCGGCATGGTCATGCGAGTGGAGCCGGTACCGGAGCGAGACGTGTATCTCATGGTGGGTGAGAATTGGTACCCGGACTGGCAAGCCGAGGTGGATGGCCGGCCAGCGGAGGTTCTGCGGGGGAACTACAGCTTGATTGCCGTTCCCCTCGCTGCCGGGTCCGAGCGTGTGGTCCTGCGGTTCGATAGTGCGGAATACCGGGCTGGGAAGATCATCACACTGCTCTCGGCCCTCATTGCCGCCTTTGGATTGATCGTTCCGCCGGTGCTGCGACGGAGGTAGGGTGGCCGAGCGCAGCCTGGTGATCATTCCGACTTATAACGAGGCGACCAACCTTTCCCAGCTCGTGCCGTTGGTTCTTGCGCAGAACGAGTGTCTCGAGATCCTCGTGGTGGACGACAACTCGCCGGACGGGACCGGAGAAATCGCCGACGCTCTGGCGAGCGACAACTCGCGGGTACACGTGCTGCACCGGGAAGGAAAGCTGGGGTTGGGCACTGCGTACGTGGCGGGATTCCGCTGGGCCCTCGAACGGGATTATGCGTACGTGTTCGAAATGGATGCGGACTTCTCTCACGATCCCAAGCACCTGCCACAATTCCTCGCTGCGGTAGCGGACGCCGATCTCGTGCTCGGCTCTCGGTACCTCCAAGGACGGGTCACGGTCGTGAACTGGCCCATGACGCGGCTACTGCTGAGTTATTTTGCGAACATCTATGCCCGGTTGGTGACCGGGTTGAAGGTTTACGACGCGACGGGAGGTTTCAAGTGCTTCCGTCGTAAGGTGCTCGAGGCGATCGATCTGGACTCGGTGAGGTCCAACGGATACGCGTTCCAAATCGAAATGAGCTTTCGCACCTGGCGACGTGGGTTCCGGATTCGCGAGATTCCGATCGTCTTCGTCGATCGCACGGATGGGGCGAGCAAGATGTCCGGTTCGATCGTGCGGGAAGCCGTGTGGATGGTATGGCGCCTCCGCCTGCAGGCGCTCTTCGGGAAACTCTGATGCGCAACGGATTGATCCTCTACAAGATGTCCGGGTCGGGGAACGACTTCGTGTTTGCCGACGGACGGTTGCTGCCCGTCTCCGCATGGTCGCCGGAAGAAATCCGCCGTTTGTGTGCTCGGGGGACAGGAATCGGGGCGGATGGGTTCGTCGTGCTCGAGAAGGGGCGGGCCAAGGACGCAGTGCACTTTCACTATTTCAACAGCGATGGGATTCGCGCTGCCCTGTGCGGCAACGCGGCGCTGTGCGCGACCAGACTCGCCTCCTGGCTGGGCCTGGCGCCCGCTGAGGGAATGCGGTTGGAGACCGATTCCGGGACCCTGCGGACCAGGTGTCTTCCCGGCGAAGGAGAGCGAGCCGAGATCGACGTCCCGGTGCCAAGTGGGATGGGGAGCCCGGAGATCGCGCTCGCCGCCGGGGAGCAGAGCCTCCATTTCACGACGGTCGGCGTTCCCCATCTGGTGGTGCTGGTCAAGAACCTCGAATCGGTGCCCGTGCGCCAGCGGGGCAGGGAATTGCGCGAACATCCTGTGGTGCAGCCCGAGGGCGCCAATGCCAACTTCCTCGCTTGTGACGGTCCCAACTGGTCCATGCGGACGTACGAGCGAGGAGTGGAGGATGAGACGCTCGCCTGCGGCACAGGCGCGGTTGCCTCGGCAGCGGTCCTGGCCGCCACGGGGGTCGTGGGTCTGCCCTGGAGCGTCCGGACCCGATCAGGGTCCATTCTGACCGTCTCTGGCACGCTCGACCAGAATGGGGGTGGAATTTTGGAGCCGAAGCTCGCGGGCGAGGGCCGCCTGGTTTTTCGAGCTGTCCTGGGCGTCTGAGATCGGGCGTGTTTCCCTGTGCGACCTCACGCCCTTCCCAACGCGGCAAATCGCGTGTGCCGAACACCTCCCGAACCACCAAATGCCTTGTCAGGGCGTGCATTACGAAAGTGGATCTGGAGTATTCAACACTCATCCACACTTAAACTTAACATAACATATCTTATACGTAGTTTCTGACCACGAACACTGTAACCGGTTGCGAATACGATTGATAAGCCTTGTCTGGGGCTAGGTGCCGACCCTGGGCTCCGTAGGACGTAATTCAGCCAGACGGACCTGGGCTTCGGTGGCGGCCGGGGATTCGGGGTGGTCCTGAATGAGACGTTCGTACGCGCTGGCGGCTCGCACGGTGTCGCCAGACGCCGCGAAGGTGCGCCCGGCGTCCGTGAGGTATTGGGCGGCCAGAAAGTCATACCAAGAAGCATCAGCCGCACGCAGATACTCCTCAGCGGCCTCGCGCATCTCTCCGAGTTCTTCGAGCGCGCCTCCAAGGAGGCCGTGGGCCGCCGCTTCGAACTGCTCTGCGATCCCGCGCTCGAGGGCGGTGCGAAGCCCGTCGGCGGCTCCCTGGGGATCGCCTTGCGAGAGCCGAACCTGTGCGAGGAGTATCGTGGCTTCGTTGCCCGCCTTGGTCTTGCCGTACGATTGGATGAGTCGGGACAGGTCGCTCGCGGCCAACGGCAGGTTGTCAGCTTGCACCGCGGCGCGCGCACTCATCAGTGACTGGGTTGCAAATGCCTCTCGTCGTTGCTTAGCCGAGATCGCAAACCACACCCCGCCTGCGCCCAAGAGAACCACGGCGAGGGCCCCGATCAGGCCGCGGCGATTTGTCTTGACCCATTCCATGGCACGGGTTGCGGGGTCATGGGAGTGCGATTGAGTATTCACCTGCGGCGTCCATCTGTAAGTGATTGTCGTACTTAAACCTACACTACCTCGGCGGCAGGGCTGGCATGCATGCCCCTGGGGTGACTCGAACACCCGACCAACGGTTTAGGAAACCGCTGCTCTATCCATCTGAGCTACAGGGGCTCGAGTGGCCGGAAAAAGGTAACCGAATGCACGGGCTTCTCCAACGGCCCTGCATCATACCTGACGCGGATACCGCATCACGGTCCACACATCCGCATCCTCCGGCAACCGGTCTCGTCCGTTCAACTCTGCGAGTTCGATCAATACAGTCACGCCAAGGAGCTGGGCTCCTGCCTCCTCGACAGCCCGGGCTGCGGCGTGGACGGTCCCACCGGTCGCGATCAAGTCGTCCACGATCAGCACACGATCACCCTTCCCCATGGCGTCCAGATGGACTTCGATGGCGTCCGTCCCGTACTCGAGGGCGTACTCCATTCGGCGGGTTCTCCAGGGGAGCTTGCCTACTTTCCGCGCGGGCACGAGGCCCGAACCGAGGGCCAGGGCGATCGGAGCGCCCAAAATGAATCCCCGCGACTCGATGGCGACCACCTTGTCGACCTTCTTGCCATCCAGCGGTGCGACCATGTGCTTGACGGCGGCGTCCAGTAGGTCCGGTCGCAGCAAGAGCGGGGTGATATCCCGAAACAGGATTCCGGGAGACGGAAAATCCGGCACGTCCCGGATGGCAGCGTAAAGGTCATCAATCGTGATAGATGACACGAGGTATACCTCCTTAATTACTTTACTTCAAACGACTTAGCTTCGATGGTCTCATGTGGAAAACGATGTCGCTCGACCCGGTCCACCCGGGCAAACGTCGGCCCTTCGCGGATCGCCGCTTCAAGCGCATTCAGGCTTTCGGGCGGTCCTTGGGCCACCACTTCGACGTCCCCGCAGGGGAGGTTCTCCACCCACCCCACGAGCCGCAGCGCCTGAGCCCGCTTCAGCGTGTACCAGCGGAACCCCACCCCCTGTACCCTGCCCTGGACCTTCCACCGCACGACGCTGGTCATACGTCGGTGACCGCCTTCCCGCGCCTCCGGTACCAGTACACGTAGGCGGCCACGATGGCAGCCAAGATCGGCAGGAGTACGAGCAGAGCCATCGTGCCATAGCGACGCACCTCCGGACTCCACAGGATCGCATCGATATCGGTGATGACATCGGCATGGCGTCCCACGTACCAACCGATGTACGTCAGGATGATGCACCAGATGCCGGCCCCAGCCGCGGTATAAATGACAAATCGATCCAAGCGCATTCGGGCGAACCCGGCGGGCACCGATATGAGCTGGCGTACCAGTGGCAACAGCCGGGCCACGAACGTGCTGATCTCGCCATGGTGGCGAAAAAACTCTTCCGCGCGCTTAAGGGCGGATTCGCGCACCAAGACGTAGCGGCCGTAGCGATACAGGAATGGTCTTCCCAGCTTGGCCGCGAGATAGTAGTTGAACAGCGCCCCCAGGATGCTCCCAGTGAGGCCGGCAAGAGCCGCGAGGGGAGCGCTCATGCGTCCCTGCGCGGCCAGGAATCCCGCCGGTGGCAGGACGACTTCACTTGGGAACGGCACAAAAGACGATTCGAGAGCCATGAGCAGCGTGATTCCGGGATAGCCGAGCCGCAGGATGGTCTCGGCGAGCCACGTGACGACGGTCTCTAACATCGGTCAACGATCCTGACGGCGGAAACCGTGGCGACCGACGAGAGGAACGAACAGGGCATCCCCCAGTGACTCCTCTGTGAATCGTGGGCCCTGCTTCGTGATCCGCACGAGTTCCTGGCCACGCTCGCGCTGCACGGGAATGAGTAGCCGTCCGCCTTCCGCGAGCTGCTCCAGGAGGGGCTGTGGGGCTTCGGGACTGGCGGCCGCGACCAAGATCGCGTCAAAGGGCGAGAGGGATCGCCAGCCCAAGCTCCCGTCGCCCACCACGACCGTGACCGTGACGGCCGCTTGCTGGAGGGCTGCTCGCGCACTGGCGGCAAGATCCGGCAGACGCTCAACCGACACGACGCTGCTCGCGAGCTGGGCCAGCAAGGCTGTTTGATAGCCGGAACCAGTCCCGACTTCCAGCACCCGCTCCTGGCCCTGCAGCGCCAACGCTTGTAAGTACCGGGCCTGAGTCGTCGGCTGAGAGATCGTTTGACCGTGGCCGATGGGGAGCGCCACGTCTTCATAGGCGCGATGCCGCAGGGCCTCTGGCACGAACAGGTGACGCGGCACGATCCCGAACGCACGCAACACGGCGAGGTCGCGAATGCCATTGGCGCGGAGCTCTTCGATGAGGCGAGCTCGGTACCCGCCGTACGAGTCTCTTACGTACCCAGCTCCCATGCGCGGACGTCTTCGAGAAGGTTGTAGTTGGTCAGATCGACGTGCAACGGCGTGACGGAAATGTAGCCGTCGTGGATGGCCCGGAAATCGGAGTCCTCGCCGCCGGACCACGAGATCTGCCCGCCACCGATCCAGTAGACCCGTCGTCCCCACGGGTCTTTGGTCTGAACCAGCGACTCGGAGTACACCCGTTTGCCCAGCGTGGTTACGCGGATCCCTTTGATTTGCGTTCCCGGGATGGGTGGCAGATTGATGTTGAGTAGCGTCTCCTTGGGGAAATCGCGAACCGTCACGATGTTGGCCGCGAGCTTGTCGAGCCACGGGCGCTGGGTCTGCAACACCTCCACGTCGAAACCCGCTAGCGAGATGGCGACCCCCGGGATGCCCAATGACAGGCCCTCCATTGCCGCCGCCACCGTACCCGAATAGAGGACGTCCTCGCCCATGTTCGGGCCGTGATTGATGCCGGAGAACACAAAGTCGGGCTTGTCATCCAGGAGGGCGCCGAGGGCGAGCAGTACGCAGTCAGTGGGGGTACCGTCGACCTGGAGGGACGCATCCGGTAAGCGGGACACCCGCAGGGGTCGGTGCAGCGTGAGCGAATGGCTCGCCCCACTCTGCTCGCGGTCTGGGGCCACGACCGTGACCTGTCCGAGTCCGAGACAGACGTCGGTGAGCACACTCAGTCCATGGGCGCGCACGCCGTCGTCGTTGCTGATCAAGATGTTCAAGGAGTGGGTTTCCCGTCGAGTATCGCCAGGATATCTCGGAGTTCGGTTGCCAGGTTCTCGATCGTTTCGTGCTGCAAGGCGACGCGCGCTTCGGTTTTGAGGCCCCCGGTGCGCCGGTAGTGCTCGATGCGGCGTCGGGCACCTTCGATGGTGTACTTCTCCGTGTACAGCAAGTGCTTGACGAGCATGATAAGCTCGATCTCGCGACGTTGGTAGACACGATTGCCAGAGCGGTTCTTCGCAGGATTCAAGAAGCGGAACTGGCTCTCCCAATAGCGAAGGACATGCGGTTTCAAATCGGTGAGCTGACAAACGTCACCGATCGAGAAGAACTCTTGAACGGGTCGTGGCACCGTCACCGCCACCGCTCCGGCTTCGGTTCGCGGCGCATGAGGGCGCGCACTGCATCCTCGGGGCGTTTGCCTTCGAACAGGATTTCCTCGACCTGCTCGGTAATTGGCAGCTCGACGCCCACGCGGCGTCCCAACTGGAGGGCAGCCTTGGCCGTTCCGACCCCCTCGGCCACTGTGCGTCGCTCCTGCAGGATTTCGTCCAGCGATCGACCCTTGGCGAGCTCAATGCCCAACGAGCGATTGCGGCTCAAGGCGCCTGTCGCGGTGAGAATGAGGTCTCCCATTCCGGCCAAGCCCGCGAACGTCATGGGGTGAGCCCCCATGGCTTCGCCCATCCGTGTCATTTCGGCCAGACCACGGGTGATCAGCGCCGCGCGGGAGTTATTGCCGAGGCCCATGCCGTCCAGCAGGCCGGCGGCGATGGCCATGACGTTTTTCAGCGACCCGCCGAACTCGACCCCCCGCACGTCGTCGCTGGTGTAAACGCGGAAGTAGTTGGTCCAGAACACGCGTTGGGCGATTTCGGCCGCCTCGATGTCGTGGGAAGCCACGACCACGGCCGTGGGCTGTCGTTGGTAGACCTCGGCTGCAAAGCTCGGGCCGGAAAGCGCCACGATCCGTGCCTCGGGCACGGTTTCCTCCAAGACCTCACTCATGGTCTTGAGCGAGCCACCCTCGATGCCTTTGGAGACGCTCACGACAATGGGCGGAGCGCTCCCGTCGAGCGCCGCCGCCACGCTGGTGCTCACCGTCCGCACGGCGTGCGACGGCGCCGCGGACACGACGAGCTCGGCGCCATCCACCACATCACCGATGTCGTGGGAAGCACGGAGGCCCTCGGCCAGGGGCGCATCAGCCAAAAACAGGGCGTTCACGTGGTCCCGATTCACCGACTCGACGACCTCGGGCTCCCGTGCCCAGATGACGACCTCGTAACCTTGATGGGTCAATAGATCGGCGAGGGTCGTCCCCCAGCTTCCCGCGCCCACGACGGCGATCTTCACGTCAGGCAGCTCCGGACCGACGTCCCAGCCGGTGTTCTGTTCCTGCCAGGAGACGTCGGATGTTGGAGCGGTGATTGAAGACGATGAACACGGCGAGGGCGAGACCGGCAAGGAGGGTATACCGATTGGCTGGGTGCAATACCCAGACGACGATGGGGAACGTGACGGCGCCCACCATGGACGCCAGCGACATGAAGCGCGTGGCCAAGAGCACGCCGAGCCACGTGACGGCACTGATCCCAAACGCCACCGGCTCCAAGGCGGACACCACGCCGGCTGCGGTGGCCACCCCCTTCCCTCCCCGAAACCGAACGAAGATGCTGACGACGTGTCCGACGACGGCGACGATCCCGAGCAACAGCGGCATCCACGTTTGGCTCCCCGCTCGGGGAGCAAACACCACGACGGGTATCACGCCTTTCGCGATGTCCACCAAGGCCACTGGGACCGCGTAGCGAAGACCGAGCACCCGATAGAGGTTGGTCGCGCCGAGATTGCGGCTGCCATGTTCGCGCAGGTCGATCCCGGCGGCCACCTTCCCCACCACGAAGCTGGTCGGGATCGCTCCCAGGAGGTAGGCGGCCAGCAGCCAGAACAGCAGCGTCACGATCGGCCACGGCGCCGGCGAAACTTGAGGCGAATAGGCACTCCCGTAAACCCCCAGGCCCGTCGAAATCCGCGTTCCAGGAACCGCCGGTACGATTCTGGAATGGACTCCGGGTAGCTCGTCACGATGGCGAAGCTCGGTGGGGCCACACCCACTTGTGATGCGTACAACAGCTTCACCTCGACCCCTCGTCGTTGGGGTGGTTGGTTACGCGCCACCAGTGTTTCCAGAACACGATTCACCTCGGCCGTTGGGATCCGGTGCTGGCGTGCATCCGCCACGCTCACGATCACGTCCAGGACGCGGCGGACGCGTTGACCCGTCAGTGCCGAGACATAGAGGAATGGGACGTAGCCCAAGAACGGCGCCCGCTTGACCATCGCATCTTCGCCGCGGCGCGCGGTCTGAGCGTCTTTTTCCTCCACGAGGTCCCATTTGTTGACGGCGATGATCAGCCCCGCCCCGCGGTCCCAGGCCGCTTCGGCGACCTTCAAATCCTGTCCACGAATCCCCTCGGTGGCGTCGACCAAGAGGATGCAGACGTCCGCCCGCTCGATCGCCCGCTCCGTGCGGAGGGCCGAATAAAACTCGAGTTCATCCTCTACTTTCGATCGCCGCCGTAAACCCGCAGTATCAATGAAGTTGAGCGTTTTACCATGGTATCGCAAGGGGGAATCGATGGCATCGCGGGTGGTACCGGCCTCCGGGGTCACGACCGCCCGTTCCTCACCCACGAGCCGGTTGAGCAGGCTCGACTTGCCCACGTTGGGACGTCCCACCACGGCGACGTCGATCGCGTCGTCGGGGGGATGCGCGGGCGCCGCGGGTAGCAGGGCGACCAGCCGTTCCAGCAGGTCTCCACTGCCCCGACCGGTCGCGGCAGATACGGGCTGTGGATCGCCGAGCCCCAGGGCGTGAAAAGCATGGTGGGAGAGATCGCCGGCGAGGTCGTCCGCCTTGTTCGCCACCACGAGGACGCGGTGTTGGTGGGATCGCAGGATCCCGGCCACCTCCAGGTCGGCGGGATGCACGCCCTGCTGCGTGTCGACGACGAACAGAATGACGTCGGCATTCGCGATGGCTTGTTCCACTTGGTGGCGGACGGCGCGGGTGAGCGCGTCGTCCCGGCCTGCGATCCATCCGCCGGTGTCCACGAGCCAGAACGTGTGGCCTCCCCATTCGGCGCGGGCGAAGTTCCGGTCGCGGGTGACCCCGGGGCGGTGGTCCACGATCGCCCGTCGCCCGCCGACGATGCGGTTGAACAGCGTCGACTTGCCGACGTTGGGGCGGCCAACGATGGCAACGGTTCCTTGTGTCACTCGGCGGGCGAGGTCAGGACGTCGGCAAAATCGTAGGACAGGCGAATCACCGGCGGTACCGCCGCGGCGAGATCGTCCACCGACATATCGTCGAGGAATCGGCCTCGGTCGTTGACGGCCTCGGCAGGAATCAGCGCCAGATCGATGTCGTCCCGGTCCAGCAAGGCGGTCCGGAAAGCGCCGCCAGGCAGGAGGCCTGCGCAGGTGACCGATTCGCCAAACAAGTCGTTCACGAGCGTCGTCAGCTCAAAGCGTCCTCCCGTGGTGGTTCCCAGGGTCCGGATGACTTGAGGCATGAGAGGACCCATGGCGGCGCCCGTCAACACTGCCACACGGCGGTTGCGCAGCGATGGCATCGGGCCGCTGGCGATCCGGTCCAGAAGGTGCCGTACGGCCCCCACGCCGTTCTCGAGTTGCTCGAACCCGTCGTACCGGTCCGCTTCCGGCAGCGGAAGATCAGCGACGAGGTACAGCTCGTCGGATCCGTACGCCCAATGATGCTGGCGTTCCCGGAACGCCGTACGAGCCCGACGGTCGACGCTGCCAATGGCACGCCGGCACTCGTCGCGGGTCGGTTGGCGCACGAGGTGATGCTTGCTGAACGTCGTGAGCCCCACGGGCACGACCGAGACCGAGATGATCGCGTCGCCGAGGTCATACAGATCCTGCAGCGTCTGCTCCAGGACGGCCCCGTCGTTCACACCAGGTTGCAGAACCACCTGGGTGTGGAACCGAATGCCATGGCTGGCGAACTCCCGCAGTTGCACGCGGACATCGGGTGCGCGCGGATTTCGCAACAAGCGCCGGCGGATGACCGGGTCGGTGGCATGCACGGAGACGTACAGCGGTGACAGACGGTATTCGATGATCCGATCCACGTCGCGTGGTTTCAAGTTGGTGAGGGTGGCGAAATTCCCGTAGCGAAACGACAGTCGATAGTCGTCATCTCTGATGTACAGTGGTTCGCGGAGGCCGTTGGGGAGTCCATCGACGAAACAAAAGTCGCAGCGATTGGCGCACCGACGGATGGTTGGCGGTTCCAGCTCCACACCGAGCGGAAGTCCCTCGGGGCGTTCGACGTCGTACTCGACGAGCTCGCCCTCTGCGGTACGGACGAGGAGGGTGAAGTGCTCGTCAGCTGCCCGGAACTCCCAATCGAGGAAGTCGTGGAGGTGGTGCCCGTTGACGGACAGCAGCTCCGTCCCGGGCCTCAGCGCGAGCTCGGCACCGAGTGAGCCTGTTTGAACGGCGGTGACGCGGATCATTTGACCTTGCGGCGCCAATCAGAGCGCGTGGCTGGTCGTGGCCGGCGCGTCCGGGCGGAACCCGACGGCACCTGACGACGCGGGAGAGATCAAAGAGAAACGGCGGCGCAGCGTAGAGCCGAAACCACCGCGCTGCCGTTCGATGCTTCTCTCGCTGTGCAGAGCGGGCGACCGGATTCGAACCGGCGACGTCCAGCTTGGGAAGCTGGCATTCTACCCCTGAATTACGCCCGCAGGTGACCCTCGAGGCGAACAGTAGGCCCGGGCCGGGGAGGCTGTCAACGGCGAGGCAACCGCCGAGCGGGCATCGCACCGCGCTCGACGGATGCCGGATAGCCGTCTAGCTGCCCACGGCGTAACGCCAGGCAGAGATGTCCGCTGCGGAACCCGTGACCTCGAAGTCCTCCGACGCATGAGCACCGAGTTGTGCTAGGTCCACCTTGGCCGTGGTCAGCACGTTCCCCTGTCGATCCAGAAACTCGAAGGTGATCGGTGGGAGCTTTGTTGTGGCGTTCCTCTGATTGCTGATCGTCCCACGGACCGTAATCGAGGAATCGCCAATCTCCGCCTGGTACACCTCGATGCCGAAGGCCATGGCTTCGACTCGCTGCAGCACCGCCAGCGTGGAATCGTCCATCCGCCGGATCTGGAACGAGGCGGCCAGCAGGCGCATGGCTTCCTGTCCCCGCGGTTCCACGCTCACGAGCCGCCGAGCGGCGCGCTCCATGCCCCTCGCGGCCTCACGTCGCTCGTCGGGTGTAGCGGAGGTATCCTGCGCCATCGCGAGGTAGCTGTTGACGAGGTTGTAGAGCCCGTCGCGATGGAGGCGGTTCTTCTCGAGGCCCAGCTCGAACGCCTTGGCCGCGAGGTTCAGACGCCGGGCCGCAAACAGATTCTGTCCCGCCTGGAATAGTTCGCCCATGCTCAGCGAATCTGCCTTGTTGAACACGCTGTCATACATGACGGCGGCCTGGTCCGTGTTGCCCAGCTGGGTGTACGCGGTGGCCAGCCCTACCAATCCTTGTGGGTCGTCGGGCACGATTCCGCGGTACTTCTGATACCACACCACGGCCGAGTCCCACTGTTCCTGGGCGGCGTACAGCAACCCGACGTTATACGTGGAGACCTCGACGTTGCGCTCACGGGTGGAATCGATGGCCCCCACCTCCGCCACCTTGCGGAAGTAGTGTAGGGCGCTGTCCAACTCGTTGTCCTGACCGTAGATCACACCCAGGTAGTAGTAGCCGACGTTGTCTTCGTCGAAGATCGTGTTTGCCGTACGTAGGAGGCGCTTCGTCGCTTCCATGTTGCCTGCGTTCAGCGAATCGATGGCCTCGTTCATCTTGGGGGCCCACATGACCATGCGATAGTATTTGACGTCGTCCTGGCACTCGGGTGCCAATCGCATCGTATGCGCGAACGCGGAGTCCGCACCGACCACGTCGTCCTTCAGGACGTAGTAGCGGCCCAAGAAATACCAGACGGCTGGGTTTTCCGTCTGATCTCCTGCAAGCGCCGAATCGAGGTTCTGCTGAGCGTTCCTCAACAGGTTCGCGCGTTTCGCCGGATCCGCCTCCTGGCTGGCGCTCGTGATGTACACGACGGTGTTCTTGACCAGGAAATGACCGAGGTCGAGATCGCACTGGGGTGGCTGATATCCCTCTGCCTGCCCGTGGGCGTTCCCGACGATCATCGTCAGTCCGAAGACGGCCGCAGCGGTCCGGACAAACGTCCTCATGTTCATGTGCATCTCACTCCTTGTTGACGGCATTACGCCATTCCTTGCCATTCTGCGTCGCGACTTCGGCAAGCCGCGTCGCCTCCCGGGCCACCTCGAACGCGGGTCGCGCCAGGACCCCTGCCGCCGCCACCACGTCGGTGTATTCGGGCTTGAGCCGCAGGCCTGCTGGGCTCTCCAGCACCTTCACTCGTACACGAACCGACCCGTCAAGCTCCACGATGAGCTCCTGCCGCGGAAGCGTTACCCGGCTCGCCGGCCACCGGCGAATGCCGGCCGTCGTGCTGTGAGCGAATAGGGCGTCGATGACCCGGTCGCTGGCATCCGCGGCCGCCACCGCCTCAATCCGCAGGCCAACGCGTCCCTGCTTGGCCTGCGTCGGCCACACCTGACAATCGAGGGCGCCGGCCGCAAACAGCGCCTCGCGCAAGGGCTCGATGTACTCGGGCGAGAGATCATCGATGTCCGTCGCCAGCAGCTCCACGAGCCCGGCCTCGTGCGCCGATTCTGCTACCAGGATCCGCAGCGCGTTGGGATACCCGTCCGGGTCCCGACCTCCTGCCCCCCAGCCGCTTCGGACCATGCGCCACGCGGCCGGCGGTGGGCCGCTCGACAGCACCCGCACCAAGGCCGCCCCCGTGGGCGTCGTCGCCTCTCCGACCACGGGGCCACCGGCTCGCACCTCGATGCCTTCGAGGAGCACCGCGGTGGCTGGGGCGGGGACCGGGAGCTTCCCGTGCGCGGTATCCACCCAGCCGTTCCCGACCGCCACCGGCAGGTGAAACACCTGCTCGGTGCCCAACCGCTCGAATCCCTCCACCGCCCCGATGATGTCCAGCACCGCGTCGATCGCCCCGACCTCGTGCAAGTGGACGCGGTCCGCCGTCACCCCGTGGACCCGACCTTCGGCCGTCCCGATCAGCTGGAACGCTCGGCGGGCGCGGTCTCGCACCCGGTCCGACACGGGCGCGCGGCCCACGAGGTCCAAGAGCTCGCCGAGATGCCGGCCGTGGCCATCCCCGTCCCGCGGGATATCGAAGTCGACCTTGGTGGAGGCTACGGCCCCCCGTTCAACCGATCGGATGCGGACGCCGACGCGAGGAAATCCGAGACGCGCGGGCAAAGCCTCGATCCACTGGCGGTCCACGCCGAGGTCGAGCAGCGCTCCCAGGGTCATGTCCCCGCTGATGCCCGCGAAGGGGTCGAGAATGGCGATCGGCATATCGGAGCTAACCGCTAAATATCACTCAGAGAACACGATAAAGCCACCCAGCCCCGGTGTTGAACAGAACTACGGACTCCGCGGTATCGATGGCCCGCCGGGCCAACAGCGCTTCCAGTCCCGCGAGCGTTGCCCCCCCCTCGGGGCTGGCGTCGATCCCCTCCGTCGTGGCGATCCGCCGCTCGGCCCGA
Source organism: Gemmatimonadales bacterium (assembly GCA_041615815.1). Classification (GTDB taxonomy): domain Bacteria; phylum Gemmatimonadota; class Gemmatimonadetes; order Gemmatimonadales; family GWC2-71-9; genus JBDHDH01. The sequence continues at coordinate 112,814 of JBFJCP010000005.1, forward strand.
GCCATCGCGTCCTCGCTGACCGCGAGCGCCTCGCCTCCGGTCTCGCGGAGCGCTCGCAGAATGAGATGTCCGCCCAGGGGGCTCGGCACCCGGAGTCCTGCCGCCGCCGTCACGGGGTTGTCCCAGGGGGTCGTGTCTGCGGCCGACCCCTCGAAGGCACGCACCACCGGAGCGCAGCCTGCCGCCTGTACACTGTACAGTCTCGGAACCGGACCCCGAACCCAGCCGGCCGCCACGAGTTCCGCAAATGCGATCCACATACCGATGAGTCCGGTCCCGCCGCCGGTCGGATAGATGACGGCGTCGGGGAGTCGCCAGCCGAGTTGCTCCGCCACTTCCAGCCCCATCGTCTTCTTGCCTTCAATACGGTACGGCTCCCGCAGGGTGGATACGTCGAAGGCGTCACACTCCGCAGCGTAGTGGCGGGCGGCCACACCGCAGTCACCAATATGACCATCGATCAGTTCGAGGTCGGCACCGTAACTGCGCACTTGTTCGAGGATCCGCGGGGGTGTGGTCCGCGGCGCGAATACCCGCACCGGAAGTCCCGCTCGTCGCCCGTACGCGCTCAACGCCACACCGGCGTTCCCGGCGGTTGGAACGGACAGCCGCACGGCACCGTCGAGCCGCGCACGTGTGACGGCGGCGGACAGTCCCCGAGCCTTGAACGAGTTGGTTGGATTCTGGCTCTCGTCCTTGATCCACAAGTCAGACATGCCGAGTGAGCGTCCAAGTCGGGTGGCCTCGAGAAGGGGGGTTCCGCCTTCACCGAGCGAGACCGGCGCTTCCCCGTCTTCCACCGGCATCCACTCTCGATATCGCCACATGGTCCACGGCCGCGGTGCCATGCGGTCGCGCACGGCGGCTGGTGGACGCGACGAGTAGCGAACCAACCAGGGGGCCTGGCACTCCGGGCAGACCGTTGCCAACCGCAGCGACGGCGTGTCTCGACCGCAGCGAGAACACACGAGATGCCATCGTGGAATGGTCATTGTCTGAGGTGGTTCAGAATGCGGGTCGCGAGTTTCTCGGAGAATCCCGGGATAGATTCGATTTCCTCCGGTGTAGCGAGCCGCACGCCAGCGAGGCTGCCAAAACGCTCCAGCAACACGCGACGCCGGTTCTCTCCCACACCGGGGATGTTCATCAGCTCCGACGTCACCGTCCGCGCAGCGCGGCGTTTGCGGCTGTAGGTGATGGCAAAGCGGTGCGCCTCGTCGCGGACCCGCTGCAGGAGGCGCAGGGACGGGGCGCGGGCGGCCAGCCGGAGTGGAGCCGCGCGGCCGGGGAGAAAGATCTCCTCGTCGCGCTTCGCGATGCTCGCGAGGGGCAGATCGCATCCTAGCTCTTCCAACACCGTGCTCGCGGCACTCAGCTGGCCTTTTCCGCCATCGATCACGATGAGGTCCGGAACGGCGCGCGCTTCCTCCCGACGCCGGGTCAGGTATCGAGTGAGCACTTCGCGGATGGCGGCGAAATCGTCCTGCTGACCTTCGTCAGCCTTGATCTTGAATCGGCGATACTCGCTCTTTTTGGGTCGTCCGGCCTCGAACCACACCAAGGCGCCTACGGTGTCTCGCCCTTGGTTGGTCGAGATGTCGATGCACACGAGGCTGCGGGGAACGACCGTAAGGCCGAGATCGCGCCCCAATGCGTACACGGGATCTTCGGCCCGGGCTTCGGTTTCGAGGGACTCGATCTTGAACGATTCGAGGAGGTGTCTCGCATTTTGATCCGCGAGGTCCACCAGCCGTCGCTTGACCCCGCGTTGGGGTAATGCCCATGCAGTTTCCGGCGTCAGGGCGGCGAGCGATTCGAAGTCCGTTGGCGGAAAGGGCAAGAGCGCCCGGCGCGCTGGCTCCTCCGCCGGGACATAGTGCCGGACGAGGAATGCGCTCAGGACCTCTTCGTCTGGCTGGTCTGCGATATTTTCGAGAAAGCGTTGTTCTCGCGCGATCACCTTTCCATCCCGGACCCGCAGGAACACGCCCACGGCGTCGTCCCCGTCGCGGGCGAACCCGATGGCGTCGCTGTTCCCTCCCCCGACGAATTCGACACTTTGCGGACGTTCCAACTGGTCCAACCACTTGATGGCGTCCCGAATCCGAGCCGCGCGTTCGAAATCCAAACGCCCTGCCGCTTCGTCCATGCGTTCGCGCAAGCGGGTCCGTACCTCAATCGTCTTGCCTTCGAGGAAAGCCAGGACATCGTCAATCATGGCTCGGTAGCTCGCCTGATCTTGAAGCCCGACGCAGGGCGCGAGGCACTTCTGAATGTGATAATCGAGGCATGGCCGATCCGGTGCTTCATCGGGCAGCCCGTAGTGGCACGACCGCACCGTGAAGATCCGTCGGATGATGCGCAGGGTGCGACGCAGCACTGCCACGTCGGTGTACGGGCCGAAGTAGCGTGCGCCCGGGATGTTGAGTCGCCGCACCACGACCACCCGGGGGAATGGCTCCGCCAGGGTCACCGCAATCGAGGGATAGCTCTTGTCGTCGCGCAGGCGGATGTTGAACCGCGGGCGGTATTCCTTGATGAGATTGTTCTCGAGCAGCAGCGCCTGCGGTTCGGACGGAACGACGATCGTGTCCAAGTCCGCGATGAGTCTGACCAGTGCCCGAGTGGTGGGGCTCGACGCGTAATCGGCCGCGAAATACGTGCGCACGCGTTGGCGCAGGCGCTTGGCCTTTCCCACGTACAGAACTGTGCCCTCCCGATCCTTCCACAGGTAGACACCCGGTTCGTCGGGAAGGGACTCGATCTTTCTCTGGACGGTCTCCGGTACGTCGCGTGCCATGCAGAGAAAGTTAATCCGTTCCGGCTCCCGGTCCGCGCTTCCCAGGTCGGAGCTTGGTGAGCCGGCGGGCGTCGGGGTGGCCCAGCGCCCGGGTGACACCGAGGTACACGACGCCAAAAGCTGCGATGGCTGCGATGGCGGTGGCCCACACGCCGAATGGTCTCACCGCCGCGGCCACCCATGCGCCCGCGAGTGCGGCCGGCGTGGCACCGAGCACCGTCGTCCAGAGTGCGCGGCGCGTGTGCGTGTCGAGCAACCCTCCGATGCGCCGCGCCAGTGCGCGGGCATTCAGGAGCATGTTTGCATAGGCGCCGATCCCCGTGCCGAGGGCGATACCGGCCACACCAAACCGCTGCATGAGCAGAAAGGCTCCCGTAGCGGAGAGCAGCACCGACACGGCGGCAATGCGGACGGGGGTCTTCGTGTCGCCCAATGCGTAATGACCGGACGCGAGCAGTCGAGTCGATGCCAACGCAGGGAGGCCGATGGCATAGGCAGCGAGCACGCCGCCGGCAATGGACGTCTGGTCCGCCCCAAACGCCCCGGTCTGAAACAGCGCGCCGATGATCTCATTGGCGAGCGCGGCGCAGCCGAAGGCTGCTGGGATCACGAAAAACGCGACCCGACGGGCGCCCTCGGCGATCCGCGTGCGCAGGACCTCCTGGCCTCCCGTGGCGGCGTCGCGGCTCAGTTCGGGGAGTGCCGCGGCCGCCACACTGATACCGAAGAGCGCCACCGGCACATTGGCCACGAGTTGCGCGTATCCCAGAATGGCAACCGCGCCTTGCTCGAGCAGCGAGCCCAGCTGCGTCTCGATCACGCTGGACACTTGGTAAACGCCGGCACCGAACACGACGGGGATCCACGTGCGGATCACTTGCCGCACCCCTGGGAGCGAGAGATCCCACGCCCAGTGGAGTTGCCCGAGTAGCCGCAGTGTCGTAGGAAGCTGGACGATGAACTGGAGGCCGCTCCCCGCCAGCGCGCCCCACGCCAGGGCCACCGCGAGCCGCGTATCCAGCAGGATGCCGCCGAGGGCGACGAGCACGCCAATCTGCGCCACGTTCCAGAGGGCCGGCGCGGCGTAGGCCAGGAAGAACCGGCGATAGGTGTTCAGCACTCCGAGACACCAGCCCGAGAGGATCATGATTCCCGACATCGGAAACATGATCTCGACGAGCCGAATGGTGAGATCGCGACGTGCCCCGCTGAATCCCGGCGCGGCGAAGTCCGTGATGACCGGGGCCAACACGATCCCCACCAGGGTTGCGAGGGCTACCAGGATCACCAGGAAAGACACGATGGCACCGGACAGCCGCCGCGCATCATCGGTGTCGCCGCGTTCGATCATGCCGGCAAACACGGGGATGAAGGACGCCGAGAGCGTTCCTTCCCCCAGGAGATTCCGGATGACGTTGGGAATGCGGAGAGCGGCCCGAAACGCGTCCGCGGCTGCACCGTCACCGAAATACTGAGCAAAGATGCGTTCCCGGACGAAGCCGAGAACGCGGGTGACCAGAATACCGGCGCCGACTCGGGCCGCCATGCGGCCCTGGGACGGTGCCATTCGCTACGCGTCGGGTGGCTTCAGCGACGAGCGCTGGTCGGGATCCTGGAGCAAGCTCTGGAGAAACTGCGTCTGTTCGTGGAGCTCACGCATGGTGTGGGAGAGTTCGTCCACGTCTGCCTCGAGGCGGACGAGTCGTCGCGCGAGCTCCTCGTACTCGCTCCCCGCTCGTACCGGAGGTCGCGAGGCGAGATTTCGCCCATACGGCGAGTGCAGCACAATCGCGAGAATCGGGATGAAGAGTGCAATGAGCAAGACCAACAGGCCAAGGCCCCAGAGCATGGCGGATACTATGTCTCCCGAATGGTCGATTCAAGAGTCCGGGTCCACCGACGACATTCGTCGAGGGCTGCGTCGATGAATCCCGAGCCATACCGGATGAGGTACGGCGTCACGTTGAACACTCGCTCTTGGGGGTGCCCGTGAGGGAACAGATTATGGCGAGCTTTGGCAATCTGCTGGACGACGATGTCATTCCCCTTCTTGAGATGCGCCACGATCCGTTTTTCGACGTCATTGACGCTTGCCAGGGCGGCGTTCCGTGCCGACGCAATCGGCTTCTTGAGCGTCGGGTCGATCGCACCCGCGGCTCGCTCGAGGCGGCCGTACTCCTCTCCCAGGTGGCCGCGGAGATGTGAGAGGGCATCTGCGGCGTCGGCGGGCATGTCCTCGCGCGCGAGTCGGGACTCCGCCCGCCCCTCGTCTCGGAGATCATCGGGCTCGAGATCGTACTTGCGGAGAACCTTGCTGACCCGCGTCTCGAGGGCCATGGCGGACCACCGCGGCACCGTGGCCTGCGGCACCACGTCGAGGGCGTCGTACAGGGGTTCGCACTGCGGAAAGTAGGCCAGCTCACCGGGCCCGGCGACGTACGCGAGCGTCGGAAGGAGCGCCGCCTCTACCACCGGACGGAGCAGAACGTTGGGGGAGAGGCGCATCGGCTCGTCACGGGCGATCGTTTCGAGCGATTGCATCGACCAGGTTTCCTGAGCGCGACGACTTTCGAACCCCCCATCGACCACCATCAAGCGATCGCGTCCGAGCTTTCCTTCCATCATCACGAGACTCGCCGTGTCTCCCACGGGCACGGGTACGGCCTGGCGGGCGCTCTCGAGGGATCGGGCTCGTTCGGTTAGGGCTTCGTTGAGCGCGGACGTCCTGCGCAGTGCCTCGAGCAGGAGCGGTGCCATGGCGTGTTTGGCCCGCTCGTGGGTGGGACGGAACACCACCAGTCCGTGTGGTCCAAGCAGCTCCGCGAGCGCGTCGGCGAACGCCGTCGCGAAGTCCTGCTTCGGACGATAGTGGCGGGCCACCCATTCGAGGATCGACGGCCGAAACTCGGTTTCCGGCGTGAGCTCGCGAAGGCGATCGAGGATGGCGTCGATGTCGGGCCCGAGTGGTTCGCGGTACAGCGGTGTGAGGGGTGCCGTGGCCGCCCGCTCTCGCAAGCGCAGCTCGGTCACCTCGTTCGAGAGATCGGTGGCGAACACATGATTGGCCTCCGCAAAGTCGTGATCGTCACCGGCCACCCAAAACACTGGGACGACCGGCCGGTCCAGTCGTTCGCCAAGCACTTCCGCAAGCGCGATGGCAGAGAGCGCTTTGTAGATCGTGAACAGCGGCCCGAGAAGCAGACCAGGCTGTTGCCCGGTGGTGACGCATAGGGCGTCACCGTCGAGCAGCCGATCCAGCTGGGCCTCGGCGGCGTGCGTGGCGTGGAACGCGGGTCGAAGATCCGCAGGCAGGGGGGCGCGTCCGGTTGGCACGCGACGTCGGACGACCCACGGCGACGGGGTAACGAACGGAGTCGTGCGGAATGGTAGCGTCACGACTTTGCGGCAATCAGGATGGCGCGAGGAGACTCGGGTCCAAGGGGACTTCCGTCGTAATCGCCGAGCCGGTCGAGAACGGTGAGACCGGCCGCGACCAGCATCGATTCCAGGTCTCGGGGTGCAAAGAGGCGAACACGCTCGAGGAAGCTGTGTCCTTCATCCACGAGGTGCATCTCCTTCACGACGAAACGCCCATCGGGTGAGAACCGGCGTTCGGTGGCCACCCGCCGGCGTCCAACCGTGTGTTCCTCATGCGGTACGAGAGTGCGCCGGACGTGCTCCGCATTGAGGTAGTCCAGCACGAACCCGCCGGTGTTTCGAAGCACGGCCGCCACGGCCTGCAAGACACTCTCGTGTTGCCGGTCATCGACGAAGTACCCGAAACTGGTGAACAAATTCACGACCATGTCAAAGCTGTGCGGGGCAAACGGCAAGCAACGCATGTCGCCGCGCACGAGTCTCGGTGGGTCCGACAGGCAGCGACGGGCGCGCCGCAGTAAGGGCATCGAGAGGTCGAATCCCACGACTGCAGCTCCGAGCTTCACCATCGCACGAGCGTGGCGCCCCGGACCGCAGGCGAGGTCGAGGACGCGGCGTCCCTTCAGGGGTAGGTGCGCATCGATGAGCCGAACCATCCGAGCGGCGTCTGTCTCGTCGCGGTGAGGGTAGAGTCGGAGATACTCTTCTCCGAACCACTCCTCGAACCATTCCGTCACGCCTGGTGTCCCTTGTGATACGGTTGGCCGCGAAGGATCGTTCCCGCGCGATACAATTGCTCGAGCACCACCACGCGGGTGAGCTCGTGCGGCATGGTCAGGGGCGAAAGACTGATGCAGGCGGTGGCTTGGCGGCGGATCTCCTCGTCCACCCCGAAGGCCCCGCCGATCACGAGCGCCACGTCAATCGCCTCGCGCCGCCAGGTGTCCACGCGTCGAGCAAAGCCCTCGCTGTCCAGCGACTCGCCCGTTCTGGAGAAGACGACGACGCGAGCGTGGGACGGAATGGCGCGCAGGACTGCCGAGGCTTCGAGCCGCCGGGCGCGTTTCGCATCGGACTCGGGCCGACCACCCTCTCGGACTTCCAGGACCTCGAACTTGAAATAGCGGCGGATGCGCGCTGTGAACTGCTCACACGCTGCCCGCAGAGCGGCGTCGCGGACCCGCCCTACGGCCAGGAGATAGAAGGTCATCAGGCATACAGCCCGCGGAGCCGGTGTACGGCCGCCACGCGCTCAATGGCCAGCATGTACGCGGCGATGCGCATGTTGACTCCATGGCGCTCGGCAACCGCGAGGACGTCGGCAAACGATCGCTCGAGTGAGCTGTTGAGACGCTCAATGACGGTCTTCTCGTCCCAGAAGTATCCCGCGCGGTCCTGCACCCACTCGAAGTAGCTCACCGTGACGCCGCCGGCGTTGGCGAGAATGTCCGGAATGACGAAAACGTCCTTCTCCTCGAGGATCGTGTCGGCCCCGGCCGTGGTGGGACCATTGGCGCCCTCGCAGATGATCTTTGCCCGAATATCAGCGGCATTCTTTCGCGTGATGGCGTTTTCGACGGCGGCGGGAACCAACACGTCCACGTCTGCGGTCAGCAGCGCTTCCGTTGGGATCGCTTCGCCGCCGGGATAGCCGGTCAAATAGCGGTGCTCGCTCACCCATTTGAGCGCGCCGTCGATGTAGATCCCGTTCTCGTTGTACACGGCTCCGGAGACGTCGCTGACGGCCACGACGGTGAGGCCCTCTGCTTCGAGGAGGCGAGCCGCGATCGATCCCACGTTGCCAAAACCCTGCACGGCCACTTTGGTACCGCGCAGGGGCAGACCCAGGTGTCGCAGCGCGGCTTTGGTCGCAATCATGCATCCCCGTCCCGTGGCCTCGCGCCGTCCCAACGATCCGCCCATTTCCACCGGTTTTCCCGTCACGACCGCCGTCACGGGATGACGCTGATGCATGGAATAGGTGTCCATGATCCACGCCATAATCCGTTCGTTGGTGTTGACGTCGGGTGCCGGAATGTCCGACTCGGGGCCCAACACATCAATGAGATTGGCGGTATACCGCCGGGTAATGCGCTCGAGCTCGCTGATGGACAGGACGGTGGGATCGCACACGACGCCACCCTTGGCGCCGCCAAAGGGGATATTCACGACGGCGCACTTCCAGGTCATCCATGCCGCGAGCGCCTTCACTTCGTCCAAACTGACCCGTAGGTCGAACCGAATGCCGCCCTTGGCTGGGCCACGTGCCGTGTTGTGGATCACGCGATACCCGGTGAAGACCTCCAGCTCGCCGTTGTCGAGTTGTACGGGTACTCCGACGATCATCTGCTTCTCCGGAACACGGAGAACCTTGTACACCCCGGGATCCAGATCGAGCAGTTCGGCCGCGTGGTCGAACCGCGCCATCATGGCTTCAAACGGATTGTCTTCGTCGAGGTGCGGATCCTTACTTCGGCCCACCACCTCTTCCGCCGACTGTATCGGCTGCGCCTTGGCGCCACTCATCATCGTCTCGGGATCCGCGCGCGTCATCGTCGTCAGGTTGTTTTATAAAGTTCGTGCACGCTGGAACTCACCACATCGAGCGCTCGTTCAACGGCACCCTGGCCCACGTCCCACTCCACTCCCAAACAGGCCACCAGCGGCTCCGGCGCGGTTGGCGGCCAGCAGCGCCGGAGCTTCACGGCGTCTTTTTCGGTCACTACAACGTAATCTACTTTCGGGCGAACACCGAGGAGCCGGCGGACGTCGGCTGGACCAAAGGGGTGGTGATCCCGCCACGGAAGTAGCCGGATCCGTGCTCCCAAAGCTCGGCATTGCGCCGCGAAACTGTCGGGGTCCCAGACCCCCGCGGTTACCAGGATCGCGGCGTCTCGCAGGCGATCCGGGTTTACCGCATCCCCGCTCACGAGTCCACGAAACCCCGTCAGACGGAGCCGCGCCGCGGCCTGAATGGCATGCGGCGCGCATGCAGAGATTCTGGCCAGCACGGCTTGCGCCTCCTCCGGTGAGGCGCGTTTGCGGGTGACGACCACCATATCGGCCCGCACGAGGGCATCCCAGCCCTCACGCCACGGCCCCGCCGGGAGCGTCCACCGAATCGCGCGGCTGGACTCCGCGCTGACGACTGCCACGTTCAAGTCTCGTTGCACGTCGAGACGCTGATAGGCATCGTCCAAGACAAGGATCTCGGCGCCGCGCGCCGCCGCCTCCCGGGCACCCGCGAGGCGATCGGCGTCCTCGACCACCACCGCTGAGGGGACCAGGGAGCGGTGCACGTCTCCCTCGTCGCCGCCATAGCCTCGCAGGATGATGCCCGGCCGCAATCCCCGGCCGGCGTAATGCTGGGCGAACCACGCCGTGAGCGGTGTCTTTCCGGAGCCACCGACGGTGAGATTGCCCACCCCCACCGTGGGAAGGGCGGGCGCGTCGCTGGAAAGCCATTGCCGCGCGTACGCGTGAGCCCTCACGCTCATGATCATCCGATACGTGCCTGCCGTCGGGAGGAGTGCCCCTCGTGCCAGCCTGGCCATGGGTGAGGAGCTCGCCCACAGCCATCGGCTCAGCCAGAGCATCGCGCCCCCTCGCCCAGACGGACGAGCGCATGCTCCAAGCGGCGGGTCCCGGCGCTCAGGCCGTCGGCGCCCGCATCGATCGACAGCGGGGTACCATACCTGATGTTCACGTGCGCGAACGGTTTGGGAACGACGAATCGATCCCAGGACCGAAGCTGCCAACTCGTGCGGGTGGATACGCCTACGGGAACGATGACGGCTCCCGCTTGCTGTGCGGCGGCCACGATGCCCGGTTTGGCTTTGTGGGCTGGGCCGCGGGGCCCATCCGGCGTCACCGCGGCAGTTCGGCGTTCGCCGAGTGTCCGGAGCAATCCGCGGAGGCCTCCCACTCCTCCCCGCGTGCTGGAGCCGCGAACGAGGTTATACCCCCATCCGCGAGCGGCCGCTGCGAGGTATCCGCCATCGTGATGGGCGCTGACGAGCAAGGTGATGTGCTGGTCCCGACGATGCCACAGCGGCGCCAAGAGCTGTCCGTGCCACACGGCGTAGAGAAACGGTTTGCGCTCCTGCTCGAGCCGGCGCACGTGTTCCTCGCCGATGACGTCAATGTGCCACGTGCGCGCCAATAGGCTGGCGAGGGACCGCAGGCTGGTGCCGACGATCGCGGGGTTCACGACACCAGGTCGCGTGCGAGGGTCGCCACGCGCGCCGCCGCTCCGGGAGTTCCCAACTGAGGACGGAGATCCCGGAATGCCAGGCGTTGCCGCCGGGTGGCAGGATGATCCGGATCAAACAGCGGGTAGAGCGCAGCGGCGAGGGTTGCGGGGCTGGCCTCTCGTTGCAGGAACTCCGGGATGACGTCTTGTCCCGCCAGGAGGTTCACGAGACCCACGTGTGGCAGCTGCACGAGCCGCCGTGCCACGGCGTGGGTGAACGGGTGCACGCGATGTGCGATGACCATCGGTAGCTCGGCCAGCGCTGCCTCCAGCGTGATGGTTCCCGCTTTGGTGAGGGCAGCGTCCGCCGCGGCAAGCGCGAGCGGCGCTTGGGCGGTCGAGATCCGCACGGCGTTGCCCTTCTGCGGCGGCGTACCCACCAAGATCGTCTCGAGCTCGGGGAGCCGTGCGCGGAGATGGCGAGCGGCGGCCTCGAACAGTCGCCAATGTCGGGCCCACTCGTGTGGTCGGGTTCCAGGCATGAGAGCGAGGACGGGGACATCCGGCTCGATTCCCAGCGCTTCACGCGCCCGTGCGTGCGCTGGGCCGGGCGGACGGTCCAGGAGCGGATGTCCGACAAAGGTCGCGGAGATCCCGTGGCGAGAAAAAAACCCCTGTTCAAAGGGCAGAATCACGGCCAGCGCGCGAATCGCTGCGCGCAGCCGGCCCATACGCCAGGCTCCCCACGCCCACAGCTGCGGTGCGATGTAGTAGAGCACCGGGATCCCAGCCCGTGCGGCGGCGGTCGCCACGCGGAGATGGAACCCGGGGTAGTCGACCAACAACACGAGGTCGTATCGGTTGTCCCGGATTCGATGCGTGAGGTGGTGCAGGAGTCGGAGATGGCGTGGTGCGTGTCCGACCGCTTCGACGAGCCCCGTGGCCGAGAGTCTCTCCATCCGGGCGAGAAGCCGTACCCCGACCGCGGCCATCGCTGGGCCGCCAATCCCCTCCACGTCTAGTGTCTCGATGGAACTGGCGAGGGCGCCGATCACCCGCGCGGCGTGCGCGTCCCCCGACGGTTCTCCCGCCGAGACGAGCAGACGCATCAGACCAGGACGCCGCGCTCGGAGCGGGAGACGAAATCCAGCAAGCGCGTCACCTCGAGCGGTTGCGTTTCCTGTTGGCGCAGGACTTCCGCCGCTTCCGACGTGGTGAGGTCCGAGTTGAAGAGGAGACGGAACGCATGCTTGAGTGCGCTCCGGACGTCTGCGGGAACGCCTGCCCGCGTCAACCCCACGGAGTTGATCCCGTATAGCCGCAGCGGGTTGCCCACGGCACGGGCGTAGGGTGGAACGTCCTGGGGCACCCGGGAGCCCCCGCCCACAAAGGCGTGCGTGCCGATCCGCACGAACTGATGAACCGGTGTCAGCCCGCTGATCGTGGCGTGGCTCTCGATGCACACGTGGCCGGCCAGCTGTACGGCGTTGGCCAGGGTCACCTGGTCCTCGATGACGCAGTCGTGGGCAACGTGCACGTAGGTCATGAGCAGACAACCACGTCCCACCACGGTGCGTTGGCGAGCTGCGGTACCTCGGTTGATCGTCACGTGCTCGCGGATTTGGGTTTCGTCACCGATCTGAAGGGTCGTGGGTTCGCCCCGATAGCTCCGGTCTTGGGGAGGACTGCCCAGGACGCTGCCGGCCCCCACGTAACAGTCCTTTCCCACCGCCGTGTCTTGTTCGATGACCACATGGGGGGCGATGACGGTCCGTTCGCCAATCGAGACCCGTGGTCCGAGGACGACGTAGGGACCGATAGACACGTCGAGGCCCAGCTGACAGGAGGAATCGAGGACGGCGGTGGAGTGAATCGTGGACATTATCGGTCGACGATGCGTGCCATCATCTCCGCTTCAGCGACGAGGCGGCCGTCGACGTAGCCCACGCCACGCAACCGGCACGTCTTGCCGCGAAACTGCAGCATTTCGAGTTCAAAGCGAATCTGATCACCGGGGACGACTGGCCGTCGGAACTTCACCCCGTCGATGGACATGAAGTAGACGACCTTGTCCGTAGGGTCCTCCACGGCGCCGAGAAGCAGCATGCCGCCCACCTGGGCCATGGCCTCGACGATGAGGACGCCGGGCATGATGGGATGGCCCGGGAAATGACCTTGAAAGAACGGCTCGTTGATCGTCACGTTCTTGAGGCCGACAATGCGCTTTCCCTCTTCCACTTCGAGGATGCGATCCACGAGCAGCATGGGGTAGCGGTGCGGGAGGATGCCGAGGATCTCGTCGATTCCCATGATGGACGGGGCTTGCCGGACCGCGGCCCGCTTCAAAGTGCGCGCGAGGGCCACGTTTCCCTCGTGGCTCGGTCGGTGCGCCACGATGTCGGCGCGGCAGCGGGCCCCGAGGAGCGCAAGATCCCCAAGGAGGTCCACGGCCTTGTGCCGCACGAACTCGTCCGTCCAACGCAGTGTGGAGCCTACGAGGCCATCCTCGGACAGAACGATCGTGTTGTCCGGTGTGGCACCACGCGCGAGACCTCGTTCGCGCAGCCCCGCGGCGTCGCTCGCGAAACCGAAGGTCCGGGCACCGGCCAACTCGGCGCGAAACGTGTCCGGTCCGATGTCATACGACCCAGCCTGCTGGCCAATGAGCGGATGGTCAGCGGCGATCGTCACCGTGAGGCGGAGGCCCGCGTGCGGGCCGATGACGTAGCTCGCATCGCCATCGCGGACCGTGAGTGGGACGGCCACCGCGTGAATGACGGGCTCACCCTGACGCTCGTCGATGCCCGATTCCCGAATTGCCTGCTCGAAACAGGCCGCACTCCCATCGCCGGCCGGTGGCTCAGGTCCGTCGAGGGCGATCACGAGATCGTCGATACTGTGCGCCATCACGGCGGCGAGCACGTGCTCGACGGTTTCGATGGTCACATCACCGTCGCCGAGGCTCGTGCGTCGCTCGGTGTCGCGGACCGCATCCACGGTGGCGCGGACCCTGGGCCCGTTGGGCAGGTCCGTGCGTTGGAACTGGATACCGGTGTTGGGACTAGCCGGTTGCAGCACGAGCGTCGTGGTGACACCCGTGTGCAACCCCGTTCCGCGGATCGTCGCCGGCTGGGCGATGGTACGTCTACTCGTCATGGTTGCGGGTGAGGCGTTCGAGACGGCCCGTAATCGGCGCCAGGCGGCCCAGGGCGGCAGCCTGGCGCAGCACGCTGCGGTGGTTCCGCGCCGGGTATCCAGACACGGTCTCGCCAGCCCCGATGTCTCCGATCACGCCTGCTTGCGCGGCGATCCGGGCGCCCCGACCCACGGTCAGATGGCCGGCCAGGCCCGCTTGGCCGCCCAGCAGCACATCGTCCTCGACAATCGTGCTGCCCCCGATGCCGACCTGTCCCATGACCACGCAGCCTGTCCCCATGCGCACGTTGTGTCCAATCTGGACCAGGTTGTCGATCTTCGTGCCGTCCCCCACAACGGTGTCGTCGATCATGCCGCGATCAATGGTGGTATTGGCTCCCACCTCGACGTCGGCGGCCAGCACGCAGCCGCCCGTGTGGGGCAGTCGCTGCGCTCCTTGTGGGGTCGTGCGAAAACCGAACCCGGACGAGCCGACCCGTGCCCCGGCATGCAGGACCACCCGATCCCCGAGCTTCACTCCACGATGCACGACTACCTGCGCACCGATGCGGCAGGCGTGACCAACCACCACGTCATGCTCGAGGGTGGCGTGAGCACCGATCTGGCAGTCGTCCCCCAAGCGAACGCGCGCGCCCAGGACGGCCCATGGTCCGATGGCGATCCGTCCGCTCCAGCGCACGCCGGGACCCAGGCGGGCCGACGGGTGGACGCCCCACGCCGGTGAGGGCTCCGGATCGAGCGCCGTGATCGTCTGTGCCATCGCGGCCAGGGGGTCAGGTACCACAATGCGGACAGCGGGCCCGGCGGCGACGTCCCGAAAGCGGGGACTCACCAACACCGCACCCGCCCTAGAGCGCTGAAAATACGGGAGATAGCGTTGCGAGACAAGAAACGCCACATCGCCGGGGCCAGCCCGTTCGAGGGAGGCGACCCCGGCGATGGATGTGTCAGCGCGACCAATCAGCTCGCCGCCCAGGAGCGCAGCGAGGTCACCGGCGGTCCGCGGTCTGCTGGGGTGGGGAGACGACGCTATTGCTGAGTGCTCTGCTCGCCGCGCAGTCGGCGAATGATCGTCGGAGTGAGATCCAGGGCTCGGTCCGCCGCGATGATGTTGTTCCCGGGCGATGCCACGTCGAAGATCACGGCCAGGTTGCGTTCTGCCCGCACGCCGTCAATCACGGTTTGGATGCGTTCCTCGAGTGGGGCCACTAGCTCGGCGCGGCGTTCCTGGGCGCGTTGCTGGAGCTCACCGGAGCGCTGCTCGAACCGCTGCTGCATGCCGCGGATCTCCTGGAGCTTTTCCTGCCGAGCCGTGGGGCTTAACACGATCGATTGCTGGTCGAAATCGCGCACGACCGAGTCCAGCCGTACCTGGAGCGCTTCCACTTCCTTCTGGAAGACACCCATCTCCGATGTGAACGTGGATTCGGCGGCGGCGTACCCGGGAGTCTGCCGCAGGATCACCTCAGAATTCAGGTACGCAATCCGCGCGTCATTCTGCGCTTGCTCCGTCGAACGCGCAGCAACGCTGGCGACGACGATCACGGCCAATACGGCCACTGCCCAACGGGCCATCTTACGCTCCACTGTATGGTACTCCTCTAAAAGAAATTGCCGAGTTTGAAATGGAACTTCCATCCCGGCGCGGGATTCCCATCCTCATCGATGCGGTCGAACCCGTAGGCGTAATCGATGCCGATGGGTCCCAGCGGTGAGAGCAGGCTAATACCGAGACCGGCGCCGCGGAAGAGACGGGTCGGGTTGAACTTACTCGGCGTCTGCCAGACGTTTCCCGCGTCCATGAAAGCGTTCACGTAGAACGCCTGACTGAGCCGGGCGCCCACTTCTCCCGAGAGCGACAGGAAGGACCGGCCAAAGGCATCGACCGTGTTCGCGCGGAGTCCCCGCGCGAATGGATCGAACCCGGTTGGCGTGATGGAGAATTCGTCGTAGCCCCGGAGCCGGATACCGAATTGCGTTCCACCCATGCTGAAGAGCTGGCGAAAGTGTGGCCCGATGTCACCCCACACGAATCCCGCACGCGCGCTGAGTCCCAGCACCAGATCGATGCCACCGCCACCGGTTGGTCCGCCGCCGCCCAACCGGGCCAGCGGCGCGTACCAACGCCCGTCAAAGGTGGCACGGCGAAAATTCCCACTCCCGCCCAGCGGACCGCCGGACTGTTGGAAATCCACGCGGTGCATGGTGCCCGCCGTTGGGAACGGGAGGCCGATACGCGTGTCACGCTGGAGGGCGAGACCGGCGCTGGACAGGATGCAATTGTCGCAGATGAATCGAGACGAGAGCGTGGGCGAATCGAAATCGCTCTGTTCGAAGGAGTAGGTGGTCAGCAGCCGGGTGAAACGGGATCCGCGCACCGGGAATCCCAATTGAATGCTCCCCCCGCGGGATCGGATCCGGCCCAGATCCGCCACGGTGAATCGCAGACGAGAGTTGTGCGCCGAGATGGTTCCCGATACCAGACTGCCTCGGATCGACGGGTCGGTATACGAGACGTTGATGTCGTTGATGTTGCGGCCAAACTGCCACTGGAGCGATACCTGCTTGCCGCGGCCAAACAGATTGGGTTCGTCCAGGCCAATGAACCCGCCGAGTCCCGTTCCCTGTCCCACAGACGCGCCGAAATTGATGTTGCCCGTGTGTCGCTCCGCGACATGAAAGATGACGTTGACGTCACCTTGTTGATTGGCCTGCTGTGTCTCCGGTGGCGGCAGGGGTTGCTCGAAGAACCCGAGATTGGAAATGCTCTGGTAGGACTGGATGAGTGCGTCCTGGCGCATGACATCGCCCGGCACGACCACGATCGCTCGGCGGATCACGTTCTCGTGGGTGACGTCGTTGCCTCGAATGAGGACTTTGTTCACGATGGCCGGCTGGCCTTCGATGATCTGCCATCGGAGATCGACGTAGTTGGTGCCGTCCGAGCCGTTGCGTCGCGACATGACGGGCGCCACGCGAGCGTAGATGTAACCTTCGTTGGCGTAGGCGGTCTGCACTTGTTGGGTCGCTTCCTGCCACTTCTCCTGGTCGAAGACCGCCGGCCCTCGCCGCCGTCCGCCCAAACCCAGAAACCCGCCGCCAGCGTCCGCGAAGGGGAAGAATCGATCCAACCGCTCGCGCGAGAAGTATCGGTTGCCGACGATCTCGAAGTTCCCGACGTGGTATTGCTCGCCCTCCTCCACGGAGAGGACGAGGGTGCCCTTTCCGGTGTTCTGATCGACCGAAAGACTGTCCCCCGTCACCTGGAAGTCGATCATCCCGCGGGATCCGTAGAATTGCGGGAGCCGCTCGCGAATATCCTCCTCGAGCTGATCCTCGCTATAGTCGCCGTTGCTCCACCACCAGAATCCCTCCGGGCCCGTCTTCATCCGGTCCACGACCGTCTTGTCCGAGAACGATTGGTTTCCCTCCACGGCCACCCGGCTGATCGTGACGCGCCCTCCCTCCTCGATCTCATAGACCACCCGGAGCGTTCCATCGGTCTGTGGGATCTCGCGCAGATTGACCGCGGTGCGGAAGTAGCCTTCGTCCTGATATAGGGAATCGATGGCGGCCTGACTCACAGCGGCGGCAGCGGGATCGTAGGGACGACCCTCGAGGAGCCGCACGCGTCCGCGGACCTTGCGTTCCGAGACCTTTTCAGTGCCGCGCACACTCCAACCCACCAGCAACGGGCGCTCGACGACCTCGAGCACGAGGGTTCGCTTGCCGTCCACGGTTCCCTGGCGCACGCGGACGTCCGAGAATTGGCCGCTCGAGTAGAGCTCGTTGATGGCGCGCTGCACATCGCGGAATGAGATGGGAAGCCCGACAGGGATTGCTGCCCGTGCGATCACGGCCGCCGCGCTCACGCGGCGGGCGCCGGTGACCGCCACGCTGTCGATGACCGTGATGGTGCCTTGCTCGCCGGGCACCTGCGCGGTCGCGGCGCCAGCCGTCAAGAGCGTAACGGCTGCGACGATGACAGCGGGACGCATGTCAGGCCTTGGTGCCGGAGAAGGCCTTGAAGATGAGTTTGTCTCCCTCCGGACTCACGTCGATCTCGATGTCGTCCCCTGGGGCGAACTCGCCCATGAGAATCTTGTCCGAGAGGGGATCCTCGACGTAGCGCTGAATGGCGCGCTTCAGCGGCCGCGCACCGTACGCTTCGTCGTATCCATGATCCACCAGGAACTCGGTCGCGGCGTCGGTCCGATGCAGGGTGTAGCCGTCGTCCGATACCCGCTCCTGCACCTGCTGGAAGAGAATGTCCACGATGCTGCGAATGTGATCTCGATCCAGCGGATGGAACACGATCACGTCGTCGAGACGGTTCAAGAACTCGGGATTGAACACCTTGTGGATCTCGTCACGAACCTTCTCGGACATCCGCTCGAAGGTGTCCCGGGCATCGGGTTGCGCGAACCCCATGCTCTTTGATTTGGTGATGTCGCGGGCCCCAACGTTCGATGTCATGATCACGACGGTGTTCTTGAAGTCGATTTTTCGGCCGTAGTTGTCCGTCAGCTGACCCTCGTCCAGGACCTGGAGCAGGATGTTGAAGACGTCGGGATGCGCCTTCTCGATCTCGTCCAGGAGCACCACGGAGTAGGGCTTCCGCCGGACGGCTTTTGTCAGCGTGCCGGAATCCTCGTACCCCACGTACCCCGGAGGCGCCCCGATGAGCCGGCTGACGCTGAACTTCTCCATGTACTCGGACATGTCGACCCGAATCAGGGCGCCGTCGTCCGCAAACAGGAATCGGGCCAGGGACCGGGCCAGCTCCGTCTTTCCGACACCCGTGGGGCCGCTGAAGATGAACGTCCCGATGGGGCGCCGCGGGTCCTTGAGCCCTGCCCGGGAACGTCGAATGGCCCGGGCGATGGCCTGAATCGCCGGGTCCTGCCCGACCACCGATTTGTGCAGCTCTTCCTCCATTCGGAGGAGCCGCTGCGTCTCCGCCTCCTGCAGCCGGGTGACCGGTATCCCGGTCCACCGGGAGACAATGAACGCCACATCCTCTTCCCCGATGGTGGGGCGATGCGTCTGTCGCTCCCGCTCCCACTCTTCCTGGCGGCGACGGATCTCGGCTTGGAGCTCGCGCTCCTGGTCGCGCAACGACGCCGCTCGCTCGAAGTTCTGGTCTCGAACGGCTTCTTCTTTGTCGCGATTGATCTCCTCGAGCCCTTCCTTGAGTTTGGCGACCTCGGGAGGTGGCACTTGTGCGGCGAGACGCGCCCGAGCGGCGGCCTCGTCGATCACGTCGATGGCCTTGTCTGGCAAGAAGCGGTCGGTGATGTAGCGCTCGGAGAGTCGTGCCGACCCTTCCAGGGTCTGATCGGGGATGACCACCCGATGGTGATCCTCGTAGCGCTGTCTCAGCCCCTTCAGAATCTCGATCGTCTCGTCCACCGTGGGGGGGTCCACGATCACGGTCTGAAAGCGCCGTTCGAGCGCGCCGTCTTTTTCGATGTATTTCCGATACTCGTTGAGGGTCGAGGCGCCGACGCACTGCAGCTCACCACGGGCGAGGGCGGGCTTCAGCATGTTGGAGGCGTCAATGGCGCCTTCTGCCGCTCCGGCACCGACGAGCGTATGCAGCTCGTCGATGAACAGCACCACGTTCTTGTTTTGCGCAATCTCGTTCATGACGGCCTTGAGCCGCTCCTCGAACTGACCGCGATACTTCGTCCCGGCAATCACCGCGGCCATGTCGAGGGCCAACACCCGGTGGCTCGACAGCGAATCGGGACAATTACCGGACGCGATCAACTGCGCGAGTCCCTCGACAATGGCGGTCTTTCCGACACCCGCTTCGCCGATCAGCACCGGATTGTTCTTCTTACGGCGAGACAGCACCTCGATGACGCGCTCGATTTCCTTTTGCCGCCCAATCGTGGGGTCGAGCTGCCCCTCGCCGGCGAGCTGTGTGAGATCGCGGCAGAAGTGATCGAGCGCTGGGGTTTTGGATTTCTTCTCCGAGCGTGGTGACGACGGAGCGGGACCGCCCTTCCCCGACGGCATGTCGCTCCCGAGGAGCCGCAGGGTCTCGGCTCGAGCCTGCTCGAGATTGACGCCAGCATCGCTCAACACCTGCGCGGCGATCCCCTTCTCCTCGCGGAGCAGACCCAGGAGCAGGTGCTCGGTGCCCACGTAGGAGTGGTTCAGCTCCCGGGCCTCGCTCATCGCGAGCTCCAAGACCTTCTTGGCTCGGGAGGTGTAGGGGAGATCCGGTCCTTCTGGGGCGGGTGCTTTGCCCTTCTTGACCGTCTCTTCGATCTTCTGCTGGATGTCCTCGAGATCGACGTTGAGGTTGGTGAGAACCGCTGCTGCCACCCCTTCGCCCTCACGAATGAGGCCGAGAAGAATGTGCTCGGTGCCTACGTACTCGTGATGCAGACGGGCGGCTTCCTCTCGCGCCATCTGCAACACCTTCCGCACTCGATCCGTGAAATTGTACCCGTTCATCGGCCTATCGGGCTATAGGTCCAAGGTGTGGCCGCCGGACGGACCTCGGGCGGCATCGTCTTCCAGCATCCGGCGAACGTAATCGGCGCGCGCGATGGGAAGGTCGGGATCGGACAACGACCGCCCCTCCATCTGCGCGAGATGCGCCGGCTGCGTGAAGATCATGAGCTTATTCAGCGTGTATACACTCAGTTCTCGTACCAGGTTCAGCCCAACCCCGAGGCGCACGCCGCTGAGGAGATTCATGGTCTCCTCGAACGACAGGCTGCGAGCATACCGCAGCAAGCCATATGCGCGCCACACTTTGTCGGCGATGACCGTGGGAGCGTCGCGTTGTAACACGGCACGCGCTTGCTCCTCGTACTCAATCACCTGGTGCACGATCTTTCCCAAATGATCGAGCAGCTCGTCCTCGGACTTGCCGAGGGTGGTCTGGTTGGAGAGCTGGAAGAAATTGCCGACGACCTCGCTCCCCTCACCGTAGAGTCCACGAAACGTCAGCCCGACCTGCGACAGGCCTTGGAGTACCTTGGCAATCTCTTTGGTAAGGACCAAGCCCGGCAGGTGGATGAGGACGGAGGCCCGAAGACCCGTCCCGGCGTTCGTGGGACAGGAGGTAAGGTAACCAAACTCGGGGTGGAACGCGACGGGAAGACGGGTCCCGAGATCGGCATCCAGCCGCTCGAGATCGCCGTAGGCCTTGGTGAGGGCCAGTCCCGATTGCAGGCTCTGGAGGCGCAGATGATCCTCCTCGTTGATCATGAGCCCGAGCCCTCCGGTGGTGAGGAGCGCGGCACCGCGACGGACCTGGCCGCCCTGGTCCAACCCGGCCAGCTCCTTGGACACGAGATGCCGCTCGTGGAGGAGCTGACGATCGAGGCGATCGAGCTGGTCGAGCCGGAACAAGGCCGGGTCGCGGAGCACGGCGCTACCCTTCCCCGCGTCGCTGATGCGGCTCAGGATGTCTTCCCGATCGTCCTCACCGGCTCGGACCGTAAACGGCTTACCCTGGAGGTTGCGCGCCAGACGGACCCGCGTCGAGAGCACAATATGGCTCTCGGGTCCACTGGCATCGAGCCACGAGATGCCGCCGTCGGGAATGAGGCTCAAGTCCAACATCATTCCAACACCCGAATCCGATCCCGCAGCTCTGCGGCGAGCTCGAAGTTCTCTGCTTCCACCGCCCGCCGAAGCTGCTCCCGGAGTGCCCGGAGCTTGCGTTGCGTGTCGATATCGGGCGTCGAGGGTGACAGGTAGATCTCACCCACGTGTTGACTCGATCCGTGAAGACGACGCAGCAGATCGCGGAGGTGGGACTCGAAAGTCTCGTAGCAGTGCGGGCACCCCAGCCGGCCCGTGTCCCGAAAGTCTTTGAGGGTGCCGCCACAGAAATCGCAGGCCGTTGTGTCCGCACCGGCCGGGAGCGCGGTGGTTCCGCCTTTTCCCAGCGTCGCCAGAAAATCCGAGAGCGGAAATTTCGCCACGCTCGCCCCCGTCTGCACGCCTTTTTCCGACGCGCACTGCTCACACAGGTGCACGGTCGTCACCGCGTTGTCGACGATCTGCGTCAGATGAATCTGCGCTTCCCTCTGCTGGCAATTGTCGCACTGCATCTATGGCAACACCTTTGCAGGATCCACCGGCGTGAGCCGTCCGTCCTGCAGCAACAGAATCCGATCCGCCCGCTCCGCCAGCGCCCGGTTGTGCGTGACCACCACGAGCGCCGTTTCGAGGTCTCGGGCCATGCCGAACAGAAGGTCGTGCAGCCGCTCGCTGTTGGCATGGTCCAGATTGCCACTGGGTTCGTCCGCCAGCACCACCTGCGGATCGTTGGCCAGCGCCCGCGCGACCGCGCACCGCTGCTGCTCCCCTCCGGACAGCTGGGGGGCCTGGTGTGTCATCCGCCCAGCCAGCCCGACCGCCGCCAGCAGCTCCTCTGCCCGTCCCCGCGCCCGCTGCGGTGGCCGCCCCGCAATCAGGAGAGGCATCATCACGTTCTCCAAGGCGGTGAACTCACGCAGCAGGTGATGGAACTGGAACACGAACCCCACCCGCCGATTTCGTAGCTGGTCCCGCTGGTCCTCGCTTAGCTCTGCATGCGCCACGCCATCGAGGAATACTTCTCCTCCTGTGGGGCGGTCCAGGGCCCCGAGGACGTGCAGAAGGGTGCTTTTGCCCGATCCGCTGGCCCCAACGATGGCCACGACCTCGCCCCGCCGGACAGCGAGATCCACGTGAGTGAGGACCTCCAGCAACGACCCGTCGCCCCCACGGTACACCTTGCGAACGCCGCACGCTTCCAGGACCGGTGTCATTCGTAGCGAATCGCATCCACCGGGTCCAGGGCAGCCGCCTGGCGCGCCGGGTAGAGGGTGGCAGCGGTCGCCACGAAGATGCTGGCGAGGAGAATCACCGTGAGATCCAGCGGATCCACCTGGACCGGGAGATGGTCGATGAAATAGACCTGCGGGTTGATCGTGATCAACTGTCCCCGGTCGACGAGGCGCGACAGCAGGAGACCAAGGCCGGTGCCGAGCACGGTGCCCAGTACACCAATCACGGCTCCTTGAAAGACGAACACCCGCCGCACGGCACGCCCGGGATATCCCATGGCTCGCAGGATCCCGATCTCCCGCGTCTTCTCGGTCACCAACATGGTGAGCGTGCTGACGATGTTGAACGCGGCCACGATCACGATGAGCAGCAGGATGGTTCCCATGGCCAGCTTCTCGAGCTCCAGCGCGGAATGCAGGGCGGCATTCTGGCTCTGCCAATCGAGCGCGCGGTGGGGGTAGCCGAGTCGCTCTTCGAGCGCCCGACCCACCGCCGCGGCCTTCCAGGCATCGGCCACGCGCACCTCGACACCGGTCATCGCGCTATCCAAGCCGGCAAAGCGTTGGGCCACGTCGACGGGGAGCACGCCATAGCTGTTGTCGTACTCGAACATTCCGGTCTCGAACTCGCCCGTGACCTCGAAGAACCAGTACTGCGGGACGAAGGTGCCCAGCGCGGCGTTGAACTTGCTTCCGGCCGGAGCCACGACCGTGACCCGGTCTCCTACGGAGGCGGACATGCGCTGGGCGAGGCGGCGTCCCAGGACGATGCCCCCGTCCACGTCGTCCCGGGAGGTCGTGAACGAGAGATCCCCACTGAGGAAGTGCTGGGGTAGCGTGGTGACCGAGGCCGTGCCGGTATCCGGTTCGATTCCGATGATGGCCGCGCCCTCGCTGTAGTCGGCGCCCGCGGACAGCAGCCCTTGCGTGAGGACGAACGGCGCGGCAGCGACGACGTCCGGGTGCTCCAGCACGCGGTCGCGAACCGTTCGCCAGTCGTCCAGCCGGAGTCCTTCACCGTAGGTGAGCACGCGCAGGTGCGGGCTGGCCACGAGGATCTTGTCGCGCAGCTCGTTCTGGAGCCCGTTGATGACGCCGGTGACGATGATGAGGGCCATCACCCCGACGGTCACTCCCCCCGTTGCGATGACGGTAATCAGGGAGAGGAGTCGCGAGGACCGACGGCTCCGCATGTAGCGCGAGGCGATCTGGACGTCGAGTCTGGTCATGACTCGGGTCGGAGCATGGGAAACAAGAGGACGTCCCGAATCGAGTCCCGCTCCGCGAGGAGCATGACCAGCCGATCGACTCCCAGGCCAAACCCGCCAGTGGGTGGCATCCCGTATTCGAGTGCTCGCACATAGTCGCTGTCGACCTGATGTGCCTCCTCATCGCCGCCCGCGCGGGCTTGTGCTTGCGCCTCGAAGCGGCGGCGTTGTTCTTCCGGGTCGTTGAGCTCGCTGAACGCGTTGGCGATCTCGCGTCCCTGAATGTAGAGCTCGAAACGCTCCGCGAGCGTTGGATCTCCCCGCTTTTGCTTGGCGAGCGGGGACAAATCGATCGGATAGTCCACGACGAAGGTTGGCTGCTCGAGCGTCGGTTCCACGAATCCTTTGAAAACTTCGTCCACCAGCTTTGGCCGCGTCATGTCCGGCACATCGGGCACCTGACGATTCTCGAGTGCCGCTCGGAGTTCGGCATCCGTCACGGTGGTCAGGTCGAGGCCCGTCCGGTCCCGGACGAGATCCGCATAGCGATGCCGCGGCCACGGCGGGGTAAAATCAAAGGTCGTTCCAAAGCGCTGGATGACCGCGTCGCCGCACACGTCGCGCACCACCGCATGGAGCATCTCCTCCGTACGGGCCATCACGTCCGCGTAGTCGGCGTAGGCCTCATAGAACTCGAGCATCGTGAATTCGGGATTGTGCGTGCGATCGATGCCTTCGTTCCGAAAATCCTTGCCGATCTCGTAGACCCGCTCGAGGCCACCGACAATACACCGCTTGAGGTACAATTCCGTGGCGATACGAAGGTAGAAATCGGTGTCCAGCGCGTTGTAATGCGTCACAAACGGCCTGGCGAGCGCTCCCCCGTACAGGGGTTGGAGCACCGGGGTCTCCACCTCGACGAACCCCTCTGCGTCCAGGTAGCGTCGGAACGCCGCGATGATGCGGGCGCGGAGCACGAAGACCGCGCGGACGTCCGGGTGGACCGCCAGGTCTGCATACCGCTGCCGGTAGCGGAGCTCCGAGTCTGCCAGCCCGCCGTGGAGGTCGCCCGAAGCGTCTTCCTTGCCCAGCGGGAGCGGGCGGAGGGCCTTGGTGAGGAGCTCGAGCTCCTCTACGTGCACGGTGACCTCGCCGCTTCGAGTCTGGAACATGTATCCCTGCACACCGATGTAGTCTCCAAGGTCCAGAAGTTTCACCACGTCGTACGCCTCGGGCCCAAGGTCATCGCGCCGGAAATAGACCTGCACACGGTTCACACCATCCGCCACGTGGCCGAACGTCGTCTTCCCCATGCCCCGCAGGGACACCAGCCTCCCCGCTACGCGCACGGTGACCCGCGCATTGGGATCGTATGCCGCGACCGCCTGCGCGGCCGAATGCGTGCGTTCAAACCGGTAGCCGTACGGGTTGATCCCGCGCTCGCGGAGGGCGGCGAGCTTGTCGCGGCGCGCCTGCTCGACGAACGAGGGGGCGTCGACGCTCACGCCGCCCGTCCGCCGAACTTCTTCAGGAACGTCTCGATGAACACGTCGATTTCACCGTCCATCACCGCTTGCACGTCGGAGATCTTGAGCTCGGTCCTGTGGTCGTTCACCATGGTGTACGGCTGAAACACGTACGACCGACTCTGATTCCCCCAGCTGATGTCGGCCTTGGTCGCTTCCAGGGCCGCCTTTTTCTTCTCTTGCTCTTCGCGGGCCCGCTGGTAGAGTGCCGCCTTCAACATCTTGAGGGCCGTGGCGCGGTTCTTATGCTGGCTGCGCTCCTGCTGGCAGGAGACGGCGATCCCTGTGGGTAGATGGCGCAGCCGAACGGCGGACGAGGTCTTGTTCACGTGCTGTCCGCCCGCACCGGAGGCTCGAAAGACCTCCATCTCGACATCCTCGTCTCGAAGGTCGATCTCCACGTCGTCATCCACCACCGGATACACGAAGACCGACGCAAAGGACGTGTGCCGACGCGACTGGGCATCGAAAGGAGAGATCCGCACGAGTCGGTGCACGCCCTTCTCGGCCTTGAGGTACCCGTACGCGTACTCGCCCCGGATCTCCATGGCGACAGACTTGATACCCGCTTCTTCCCCAGGAAGTAGATCGAGGATCTGCACAGTGTACCCGTGGCGTTCCGCCCAGCGGGTGTACATCCGCATGAGCATCTCGGCCCAGTCCTGGGACTCGGTGCCGCCCGCACCGGGGTGAATGGTGAGCAACGCGTCGCGGGGATCGTCGGGACCCTGCAGCATATTCTTGAGCTCCAACTGCTCCACGCCCTGCGCCAGGGCCTGGGCTTCGGTCACCAATCCGGTTTCAATGTCTGGATCCGGGTCGTCCGCTGCGAGGCCCGCCAGCTCGAGGGCGTCTCGCGTCCGGCTCATGAGCTCGAGGAACGGTTCGGTCCAGCGCTTGAGTTGGCGGATTTCATCCACGGCTTGCCGGGCCCGCTCGGGGTCGTCCCAGAACCCCGGCCGCGCCATGGAGGCTTCTAGCTCTGTGAGGCGGGTACGCTTGCTGTCGAGGTCAAAGGTGACCTCGGAGCTCTTCGAGGCGCCGGTCGAGATCTGCGAGTTGTTCGAGGGTTTGGCTTGCCATCCCCATGACTCCGGTCTACATGCTGGTCATTACGAATCGAGCCGTCTGCCCACCGCGGGCAAACGGCTCGGGTTTCTGGGGCAAAATATAAGCAGGACAGAGAGTTAACACCAGCGTGGAATCCGTCGGCCGCCTCCGCGGTCACTCGGGCCTCTCTGTCCAACGGGGGGAGCTGCGCGGTGCAGCCATACAGCGGTGGCAGGGGCGGTAGCGGGGGTGCTCACCCGCTTAGAAGACCTCCTGCCCTCCCGCGAGGATCTCGTTGAGCGCCTCGGTAAAAAACGGGGTGGAGTTTGCCAGCTCGGGGCCCACCTGCTCGACGTATTCCAGCCAGCTCTTCTTGATCTCCTCGTCGAACGCGGCTTTGAGGTTCCCGGCCTTGAGCGCCTGCTGCCGCTTTTCAGGCTGGTAGGCGATCATGTCCGACACGAGGGCCCGAGCGAGCCGCCGCGCTTTCTGGCGAGGATCCTGGGACAAGAACGGGTTGATTGGGCGGACGGTGGCGCCGGCGGTCGGAGCTGCCTCGGGGGTCCGTGGTCGGGGCGGTGTCGGAGCCGGGGCTGGCCGACTCTCGGGGACCGGCGGGGCCGGCATGACATCGCCGGGTGCGGAGCGAAACACCGGGGCCATGGGTCGCGGAGGCTCGTGCGCCGGTGGGGTGGGCGGCGTCGGTGCCGTCGGGGGGGTCACATGCCGGCTCGGACCCGTGGGGCGGGCGATCGTCCGGCGCGGTGGTATGGGCGGCACCCCAGCCGGTGCGGCTGCCGGCTGTGGTCGCACCGCTGCCGCGGGGGCCGTGGGCCGGCCAGGCGCGGTCGAGGTCGTTCCCGGGCGGGCGGCGCCACGCCCCGCCTCTTTCCGCACCTGGATCACGTGGGAGCATTCTCCGCAGCGGGCGCGCACCCCGCCATCGGGTACCTTCGCGGGGTCCAGCCGGTAAACGGTTTCGCATGAAGGACAGCGGACGTTCATCTCTCGTCGTCTCCCCGAAACTCCTACCCGTTACTGTCTCGCCGGCGATCGACGACGAACACCGATCCCGGCAGCGTCTTGGCGTAGCTCTTCATCTCGGTGGCCAGTTCACTGACCTGACGGGGGTGCATGAACTGACGACGTTCGTTGGTCACGATCCCGATGGAGAGCGTCATGAGTGGGACCCGATGCAAGTGGCCCCGTCGGTCTTTGCCAAAAAAGTAACCCGCGCGGCGATCCTGGGCATTGTATTGATACGGGATCAGCGCGTCGAAGACGGAAATGATCTCTCGGCAGATGTCTTGGACCATGTCGAGAGGGATGATCACGATGAAATCGTCTCCGCCAATGTGGCCCACGAAACCGTCGCTGGCAGAGAGGCCGTTCACGACATCGCGAAGGATCCGCGACAGCAGGAAAATGACGCCGTCGCCCTCGTAGTAACTGTACCGGTCGTTGAACTCCTTGAAGTGGTCCAGATCGGCGTAACAAACGGCGAATTGCGCGTTCTCGTCCAACCGCACGCGAATCGCGCGCTCGATCTCGGTGGTTCCCGGCAGCCGGGTTGTGGGGTGAACCGCGACATTGCGTTCGGTGCGCGCGAGCAGCGTATCGAGCCGGCTCTGCTGCTCTTGCGGCCCGAAAAGCGGCGTGATGACCTCGTCGGCTCCGGCGGCGAACCACTCCTGGACGTGATCGGCGGCGTGGCATCCGGACACGAAGGCCACCGGCACGATAGCGGTATACGGGTCCGCTTTGAGCTTGCGGCAGATGGTCGTGGCGTCCGCGCCCGCACCATCGGCATCGATGACGATCAGGGCGGGCGGGTTGCGGAGTGCGGCGGTTTCGACGTCTTCTGCCACATGCAGACGCACCAGAGGTAGCGGCTGGCGCTCCGCCCACTGAGACAGCAGGTCGGGCACAGGCCGATCGTCGGGCGCGTAGTACACCACCGAGGAACGCGCCCGCAGCGGACTGGTCAGATCACCTAAGCTCAAAATTTTGATTAACTTAGAAGCACATTGCCTCGAAGTCAAACCACGGTGCGAATGGCACGGGTATTCCCGCCGAGTGATCGCAACTCACATGCCGATACTGATACCCACCAACCCCTGCCACTGGCCACCATGCGGGTCTCGCGTCCACACCTGGGTCTGCAGTCGGACCGGTCGGTTCCGTCGAGTGAGGCGATGGGACACGAACGCGTCCAGGGCGCTGAGCAGATGGTTGGCGAGCAGCAGTCCGAGCTGTTGTCTCGCCACCCTCAGGGCTTCGTCACTCTGCCGGATCGACTGACGGAATACGTCCTGTTCCAGTCCGGCGTTTCTCCAGGACCACAGAAAATTGGGGCCCACCGCGCGAGCGCGATAGAACGCGAGCGCCCGCTGGTATTCGGGCGAGTCTGGGTCGGCGGGCGCGTCGGGATCTTCGAAAAACGTTCTGCGCGCCAGTGCCCAGATGCTGCCGTTGAAGGTGCGCTCATCGGTTGGGGGCACCAGCGTTGGTCCGGGATCCAGGTCGAAGGGGCCGCTCTCGACGAACTTTTCCATTTGCTCGTAGTACTCAAAGACCGTGTCGCGAACCGCTGCGCCGAACGGTGCCCGGGCCACTTGAAAGGCGAGATCGATGTATCGATCGCGCTCGCGCCGGCCCTCGGAGCGTTCGGTGAAGTACCGAATCGCGAAGAACGCTTCGGCCAGGAGGTAGACGGCACCCCGATCGTGCCCGGCCAGAAACTGACCGGAGCCCGGTACGATGGCCGAGGCCACCGGTCGCAGCCACGGCGGTGCCAGCGCGCCGCCGTTCGCGGGTTGCTGCGCGGCGACGACGAGCGGCCCCGGGTCGAGGGGTGGACCGATCGGCGTCTGGGCAAGCAGCGGGATGGGGAGCACGACGCTCCGCCACACCAGGGCGAGCACGGTCCGCTGCGACACGTCAGAGTATAGCGCGAAGGCTGATGTGCACCGGCTCGTCGAAGTTGGAGGAATCGAAGAAGACTCGAGCGAAGTCGAACGCGAATCTCCCGAAGCGCATGCCCAAGCCCACGGATGGTCCCCGACCTTCGGACTGCAGGAAGGCGTAGCCGCTGCGGAGGCGGACCAAGTTCCCGTACCCGAGTTCGACACCGACGCGGGCGTCCGGGTGCGCGTAGTTCCCCCACTCGTCTTGGATATCGATGAGGATCCGGGCGTCGAGGACTTCGTCTACCCCGGCAGGTTGTGGCAGCAGCACCTGGTACACGGCCCCGAATTGCAGCCGCGTGGGCAGGGCGTCGGCTTGTCCCTCGTTCTCGAGCTGGAGTTTGAATCCGGCGTGCTGGAGCGCGAGGCCAATGCGGAAAGCGTCGCTGGCTCCAAACCCATACTGCACGCCGAGGTCGACGGCGTGGGTCGTACCGACCACCGTCCGGAACGAGCCGCAATCGCCGGAGCAGTCCTGCCGGAACTGAATCAACTTGTAGTTGATCCCAAACGCGAGATCGGCCGTCAGCGTCGTGGCGTAGGAGGCCAGGATTTCGATCCCCTTGGGGCTGATCCGCCCGCCGGGGAGGTCCTGGCCGAAAGAAATCTCCTGCGACCCGAAATCGACGAGATAGGCCGAGAGCCCGACCACACCGAGCCCATTGACGGGGAAATAGCCGGCAAGCGCGGTGTTGTTGGAGGCGAACGTGCTGGAATGATGCACGGCGAGCTCGGTATCCTCGAGGAACGCGAGCCCAGCGGGGTTCCAGAACGCGGCTTCGCTGCTGCCGGCGTCCGCGACACCTGCCTGGCCCAGGGCGGCCGCCCGTCCACCGACGGGTAGCAGGAGAAAGATGGCCCCGCCTTCAGCCGGTGCTCCACTCTGCTGCGCTGCTGCCTGCGAAACCGCAGTCAGCAGGAGCAAGGTCGCGACGACGCTAGAAGGACCTGGCCTCATCGATGAGCATGATCGGAATGTCGTCTTCCACGGCGTAGATGAGACGACATTTGTGACAGACCAGCTCCTCAGACGGCTCCGTCCGGTACTCAAGCTCGCCTTTGCATTTGGGGCAGACCAAGATTTCGAGCAGGTCTGGCGATAAGCTCATCGATGCCTCCGCACGGGGATAGGGAAACCGAGCTGCCGGAGCGCGTCGGGACTCGTCCGCCACTTGGGAAGGACCTTGACCCACAGGTCGAGATACACCGCGCGATCCATCAGCATCTCGATGTGGTGCCGCGCTCG
The DNA here is from genome assembly GCA_041615815.1 of Gemmatimonadales bacterium. GTDB lineage: Bacteria > Gemmatimonadota > Gemmatimonadetes > Gemmatimonadales > GWC2-71-9 > JBDHDH01. The sequence goes on from JBFJCP010000005.1 coordinate 143,137, forward strand.
CGTTCCCAAGGCCCTGATGGTGCGGCCACCGCTTCCGATCACCATCCCCTTCTGGGATTCGCGCTCCACGTAGAGCGACACCCGAATATATACCGGATCGCGGGACTCCCGGAACTCTTCGACCTCCGCGGCCACGGCATATGGGAGTTCCTCGCTGAGGATCTCGAAGGCTGCCTCCCGCACGAACTCGGTGACAAAGAAGCGCAGCGGTTGGTTGCTCATGTCGTCGGCCGCGGCTCGAAACGGTGCCATGGGGGCGTGAGCGCGACACCAGGCGAGGAGCGTCTCGAGACCCAGGGCCTGCACCGCCGAAACCACGGGGCTCGTGGGCCGATCGCTGTGTGGGCGGTTCGCATCCGGAGCCATGCCATTCGACCCGCCGCCCCGCCGGTGCGCCGGGAGGAGGTCCCCTTTGGTCATCACCGTGAGCACCGGTCCGCCGAACGTGGTGCCGGCCGGTACGAGAGACGCAAGCGGCGGCGGCTCGCCTTGATCGGCCGGGTGCAAGTAGATGATGCCGTCGGCTTGTTGGAGCCAATCGAGCGCGTGGGCCAGCATCGTTTCTTGCAGCAGGTAATGCGGCTCGAGAAGCCCTGGGGGGTCCACGAAGATCAGCTGGACGGGACCATCGGTACGGATGCCCACGACCGGGCTTCGGCTGGATTGAGGCTTGGGAGAGACGATAGCGAGCTTTTCCCCCATGATGGCGTTCAGGAGGGTCGATTTGCCGGCGTTTGGCCGTCCGGCCAGCACAAAGGTGCCGCAGCGTGTCTGCGGGTCGGTCATGCGGTCAAATGTAAGGTGGGGGAGCGGGCGGCGACGCTCACGTTAGCTATACTTCGAGTGAGGTAAACAACATAATTGATTGTCACAAAACACCTTACTGAGTATGCTTGATGTTGTTTCTCACATCGTGTCCCATGGTTTCTCTGGCTCTCGCTGCTGGGTCCTGCAAGAACGGCCCGCCCTCCGATGTGGAGGACGGGCCGTATGGGGAACTGGCGACGGCCTACTCTCCCACAGCGTCTCCGCTGCAGTACCATCGGCGCTGACAGGCTTAACTGCCGTGTTCGGGATGGGAACGGGTGTGGCCCTGTCGCGCTAGTCGCCAGTAAAACTGCGGGTTCTGGGGGCTACGGGTTGCGAGGACCGAAGCCCCGAGAACCGAAGAACTACGACGGTTGCGTGGATCAATGTTGGTAGGAGGTACTCGCGCTGACGCGAATTGCTTTTTGTTGAAAAAAGGGAGAGATCAAGCTTCACGGGCGATTAGTACGGCTCGGCTGAGATGCTTGCACACCTTACACCTGCCGCCTATCAACGTGGTGGTCTCCCACGGCCCTTCAGGGACCTTACGGTCCAGGAGTGCTCATCTTGGGACGGGTTTCCCACTTAGATGCTTTCAGCGGTTATCCCTGCCCGACATCGCTAACCGGTGATGCCACTGGCGTGACAGCCGGGACACGAGCGGTCGGTCCAACCCGGTCCTCTCGTACTAGGGTCGGACTCCCTCAACACTCCAGCG
>JBFJCP010000006.1:0-140130 GCA_041615815.1 Gemmatimonadales bacterium
ACCCCCGTGGTGACCGAGTGGAGCGCTCGGGTCCCAGAGGACTTCGTGTTCTCGCTCAAGCTGCCCCAAGCAATCACGCACACCAACCAGCTCGTAGACGTGGATGAGCTCATCGAGCAGTTTTTGGAACGGGTGCGTCTCCTCGGGGCTCATCTCGGCCCTCTCCTCGTTCAACTGAGCCCGGCCTTTCGGGCAACGGACGGAAACCGGTTCGTCTTCCGGGAGTTCTTGAACCGAATTCCGGGAGATTTCCGGTGGGCCGTCGAATTTCGCGACGGCCGCTGGATCGATAGCGACCTGCTGGAGCAGCTCCGTGCCAAGAACGTGGCGCTGGCCCTCGTGGACGGACGGTGGCTCCGGCGCCGCGTCGTGCTCGACCTCGTGCACCGTCCGACCGCGGATTTCGCGTACATCCGCTGGATGGGTCCGTCGCGACGTATCACGGATTATTCTCATGTGCAAATCGATCGGGAGTCCGAACTCTCCACATGGGCGCGCGCGATCGAAGCCCTCCGCAAGCGGGTCCGGACCGTCTACGGCTACTTCAACAATCACTTCCAAGGTCATAGTCCACAGAGCGTCCGCGACATGCAGCAGCGGCTCGGTCAAACCCCCGTGCCGCCGGCGAGTCTCCAGGAGCAGGTCGAGCTGTTCAGCTAGTCTCTAAAGATCGGTGCTGCGAGCGCCGATACTCACGGACAATCCCACGATTCCTGCAAGCCAGATCCTGGAACAGCGTGATAAGATATTGCCGTGAAAGAACATAGCGTACTTCTAATCGACGATGACGCCGGTGTGCTCCGCGCCATCGGCAGGTATTTCGAGGAGCTGGGTTACGAGGTGCTGCGCGCCGAAGCCGGTAAGGCCGGGCTCGGGATGTGGCAGCGCCACGAGCCCGACGTCACCATTGTGGACCTGTACCTGCCCGACATGAGCGGCATGGAGGTGCTCGACGCCCTCCGCCGCGAACAGGCCGTGGTGATCATGCTCACCGGACATGGGGACGTGGAGCTGGCGGTTCGAGCCATGCAGATGGGCGCTGAGAGTTTTCTGACGAAGCCCATCGACATGTCGCACTTGACGGCCGCCGTCGGAAAAGCGGTGGAGAAGAAGGCTCTCCGAGACGAAAACGCTCAGCTCAGAGTCCGGCTGAATCCCAGCCTCAAGCGGAGACTGCTCCGTTACTCACTCCCGGCCGCTCTGGTCGCTGCAGCCGCTGCGGTGGGGATGCTGATCGGGGGTGGTAGAGGCGAGGAGGATGTGCGACCGCGTCGTCCGATTCCCGTACCCATCGACACGGCCGCGTCGGCAGGGCCCGGCGCCTCGCAGTCGGGGGTTCAGCTCACTCCCAGTCCCTGACCCGCAGGGCGGGGCACGGGCAAGGAGTCCTCCGCTCGCTATCTCGTTGTTCCGCACCTCCCAACGAACCACCGATTGCCCACTGTCAGCCCGCTGAGGGCGGAGGTTGAGGCACGCCATACCGCCCTGCAGCCTATCTACCTATCTTCCCGGGCATGAGCACCCTGAGAATCGTCATCGGGCAGATCCGTCCGCGCAAAGCCGATTATGGCGAAAACTTGCGTCGCGTCGGCGCGGTCCTCGCGCAGCTTGCTGATAGCGATCCGGCGCCCGATCTGGTGGTGTTTCCCGAGACGGTCATGTCTGGATACTTCCTCGAAGGTGGCGTGCGAGAATCCGCTGTGACCGCTGGGACACTCTTCCGGGACCTTGCGGCTCAGCATTCCTTGGCAGGTGCGCCGCCCATCGACGTCGTCGTCGGTTTCTACGAGGAGTTTCGGAACCGGTATTTCAATTCTGCGCTCTATGCGATCCTTGGCGGTCCGCAGCCCGAGATTCGCCACGTTCATCGAAAGGTGTTTCTACCGACGTACGGGGTGTTCGACGAGGAGCGATTCGTGGACCGGGGGCACGCCGTCCAGGCATTCGACACTCCCTGGGGGCGTGCTGCGCTAGTGATCTGCGAGGACGCCTGGCATTCGATGGTGCCCACGCTAGCCGCCATCGATGGTGCCCAAGTCATCATCGTGCCGAGTGCGTCTCCAGCCCGCGGTGTGGCGCCCGGTGCCGAGCGTCTCGAGGACGGGGAGCGGCTGCCTGTGAGCGTCCGCCGGTGGGAGCGCGTGATGCGGCGGCTCGCCGAGGAGCACGGCGTCTACGTCGTGCTGGCACAGCTAGTGGGGTTTGAGGGAGGCAAGGGGCTCGCTGGCAGCTCCATGGTGGTGGCTCCCCAGGGCGATGTCATCGTCCGAGGGCCGCTCTTCGAGGAAGCGCTGATCACGGCCGAGATCGATACGGACGAGATTAGCAGGGCACGGGCCTCGCTCCCCCTGTTGGCGGATCTCGAAGTTCAGTTGCTCAATCTCCTGGAGCCGTTCAGTGCTCAAGCGGCGCGTGAGGTCGATTTCGAGGCGGAGGACGAGTGTCCTCGGACACCTCGACCCGCGCCTCCAGCGCGCCATCGAGTCGTCTCGCCGGCTAACGGCGGAGATCCACTCGCCATCGATCCGGTGCTGACCGAGCAATGGCTGGTCCAGTTTCTTCGGGACGAGCTCGTGGAGCGTCGAGGGTTTTCCAAGGGGATCGTCGGGTTGTCCGGTGGAGTGGATAGCGCTCTCACAGCGGCCCTTGCCGCTCGAGCGCTTGGCCCGGGTAACGTCATCGGTGTGCGCATGCCGTATCGCACGTCGAGCGTCGAAAGTCTCGAGCATGCGACACTCGTCGCAGAACAGCTTGGGATCGGTCTAGAAACGGTCGACATTACCGATGCGGTGGACGCCTATGTGAAGGCGTCGGATCGAGATGCGGACCCGGTGCGGCGAGGCAACGTGATGGCCCGTATGAGGATGATCACCCTGTTCGATCTGTCTGCGAAGTTCGCCGCCCTTCCGCTGGGGACCGGGAACAAGACCGAACGCCTCCTTGGTTATTTCACCTGGCACGGCGACGACGCACCGCCGGTGAATCCACTAGGGGATCTCTTCAAGACGCAGGTCCGTCAATTGGCTCGCCACGTGGGTCTTCCTGAGATCGTCGTGACCAAACCGGCGACAGCCGATCTCGTGCGTGGGCAAACCGACGAAAGTGATCTCGGGATCAGTTACGCAAAAGCGGATCAGATTCTTCACTGGGTATTGGACGGACGCCGGCGTGACGAGGTGGTGAGCTTGGGATTCACCTCGGAGGAGGTGGAGTTGGTGAGCAAGCGGCTCCACTCGACCCATTGGAAGCGACGCCTTCCCACGGTGGCCATGGTCAGCAGCACGGCGATTGGAGAGAGTTACCTCCGACCGGTCGATTACTGAACCTGCTTCTCCCACCGCTCGGCCATGCAGCCGGCCGGAGCGGGGGCTCGACGAGGGCATGTCACACACCCAATTGGCTCCCAAGCCCCCCCGTCTGTCGCACGCTACCATGACCGAGTTGATGATGCCGAACATGGCGAACAGTCTCGGCAACGTCTTCGGTGGGGTGCTCTTGTCACTCGTAGACCGGGTCGCTGCGGTGGCGGCCATCCGCCACGCGCAGGGCCCCTGCGTGACGGTGTCGGTGGATCGGGTCGACTTCCGTGAGCCAATCCACGTCGGAGAGTTGGTGACCGCTCGTGCGAGCGTCAATTACGCTGGGCGGTCATCGGTCTACGTGGGGGTTCGCGTGGAAGCGGAGAATATCGTGAGCGGGGTAGTCCGGCACACGAACAGTTGTTACCTGACGTTCGTCGCCATCGATGCTGACGGCCGCCCCACGCCGGTCCCGCCTGTCCAACCGGAGACGGACGAGGAGCGACGACGATACTCGGTGGCTGAGCGACGGCGCGCTAGCCGGGTTCGTGAGACCGAGGCTGGAGAGGGTGAATGAAATACGAGCGTCTCGTCTCGGTGCTCAGCGGTGGGGGGGCCAAGGCCGCCGCCCAGATCGGCGCCTTGCGGGCCCTCGAGGATCGCGGACTCACACCGAGTCACTACGTTGGAACGTCGATGGGTGCCGTCGTGGCCGCGTGTTTTGCCAGCGGCCTCAGCTATGCGGACGTCCTTCGGCGCATAACTGCCGTCACCAGGCGGGACGTGGCCGCGTTGTCCCCCGGTGCAATTCTAGGTTTGTTTGCGGACAGTCTGCTCCGCGATGAACCCTTGCGTGATACGATTGCGCGACTCGTACCCGCGCGCCAATTCGCGGATCTTCGGATCCCGCTCACGGTGACGGCGGTGGATGCCCGGAACGGCGAGCTCGTATTGTTTGGCGTCGGCGGACGCTCCCGGGTCTCGCTCATCGATGCGCTATACGCGTCGTGTGCCCTCCCCATGTATTATCCCCCTGCGGTCATCGGGGACCGGGAGTATCTCGATGGCGGGCTTCGGGCCGTGCTGCCGCTGGATGTGGCTGCGCAGTTCGATCCGGATCTGGTCTACGCGATCATGGTTGGGCCATCGCTCTTGGACGTCCCCCGCGAGAACGGGAGCCGAATGCCTGCGATGGTACGGGTTCACAATACCGCCATGCGGATTCTCATGGCGTCCCAGACCGAGGCGGTGGTGAACCGGTGGAAGCAAGCCCGAGTGCCACTCATTCTCGTCCGGCCCCAGCTGGAACAGGAGGCAACGTTCGCAGTCGACAGTGCGGTGCGCTACGTCGAACACGGGTACCGCGCCGCCATGAGGGCGTTAGCCGACTGGGAAGCAGGACGGTGAACGCACCTTCATGAAGCAGGAGTGTCACGGCTTCATATTGAGCACCACGAGACGGCAGGGTTTGTTACTATTCGTAAGCGGACGTGCGGTCGTCGCTCCCGGCGGTTGCGCCTGTCCTTCAGACTGCCCGCGGCCGCGTGTGGGCGTGGCCTGGTGATTGAGCAATGGCCGGTTCCCGTGTACCACGCTGTGGACACGACCGGCTCCCAACCAAACTAACGGGACGGGACTTCACGTATGTCGGAGCCGCCGACCAAGTACTTCACGCTGGACGAGGCCAACCGCACGCTCCCCTACGTTCGTCGCATCGTGGCCGACATCGTTGGGGAGTATCGGGCATGGCGGGACACGATTCACCGGTATGAAGTCATTGCGGCGGCGAGCAAAAGCGACGAGGGCGAAACGGAGGAGCAGGTCGTCCTTCGCGAGCAGGTGGACGCGATCGCCCGCCGGATCAACAGCTACATCGAAGAGCTGACGCAAGTCGGCTGCGTTTTCAAAGGGTTCGAGCCGGGTCTCGTGGACTTCTCCAGCCGGTTGAACGGCCGCGACATCTTTCTTTGTTGGCAGCTCGGGGAACCCGAGATTCAATTCTGGCACGAGATGGATGCGGGATTCGCGGGGCGCCAGGAGCTCGTTCCAGAGCTGGTCGAAGGCCAGTCAGACTGATGGACGTCGTGCTGTTCATCCACTTCCTTGGCTCGGCACTCTGGATTGGGGGCGCGCTGGCTGCCATGGTCGTCACCTTGAGCGCTCGTGCCGAGGATATGCCGGTTCGTGCCGGCGCGTACCGCTTACTGACGCCCGTCCACACCATGATCATCGGGCCCGGGGCCCTGCTCGTGGTAGCCTCGGGCTTGTTGCTCACCATGCAGCTGATGACGGGGCCGGCAGCCGAGCTCATGGCAGCCCCCCGAATCTGGGTGATGCAGGGGACCGGCCTGGTGGGCGGACTCATGGTTTTGTTCGTTGGTCTACCCACGGCGGTGAAGGTGGGAGGGCTGGCCATTCCCGATGCCACGGGAACGTTCCCGGCCGCCTTCGAACGCTACCGCAAGCGACAGGCCGTGGTCTCTTCGGTGGCGGGGGTCCTCGCCGTTATCGCCCTCTTCGCTGGCGTGGCCCTGTAATTTCCGCACATTATCAAGGTTCACGATCCCCATAATCCGGCCGGGAGGCCCGATTACGATGCCCCGGGACCTCGCCCCTCATCATGGCTGATCAAAAACAGTGGCGCCTCACGTACGCCGGCAAGCTGCCTATGCCGTCGCCTGCGGCGGCCTTCGACGTGCGGCGGATCATTGGGCGGTTCACCCTGCACGCTGCCAGCCACCTCGGCCGGATCGCGTACTTGGGCTGGGAGATCGTTCGCGGGCTGGCTGAGCTCCGAATCTGGATTCCTCGAGCATTCGAACAAGGCGTGCACGTGGGCTACGGCTCGCTGTTCATCGTGCTCCTGACCGCCGCTTTTGCCGGCGGCGTCACCGCCTTGCAGGCAGGCTATCAGTTCACCGGGAACATCCCCGTCTACGTGGCTGCCGGAGTCATCACCCAATCGATCATTCTGGAGCTCGGTCCCGTACTCACCGCATTGATTCTGGCCGGGCGGATCGGTGCGAGGTACGCCGCCGAGCTGGGAACCATGCGGGTGACGGAGCAGATCGATGCCCTGGAGAGTCTGGGTCGCTCGTCGGTGTCCCACCTGATCATCCCGCGAGTGGTGGCCGGCACCATCATGGTTCCCCTGCTCGTCGTTTTTGCGGATCTCATGGGAATCTGGGCGGGATGGCTGGCGGCGAAGGGAGCACTCGGGATCACCAACGCGGACTTCGTCTACGGGGCGCGATACTTCTTCAAGCCCTGGGATCTGTGGTACTCGATGATCAAGGCGTTTGCGTTTGGACTGGCCATCACCGTGATTCCGTGCTACATGGGATTCAGCACCAAACAAGGTGCTGAGGGAGTAGGTCGCGCCACCACCGGTGCGGTTGTGAGCGCGTCGGTGCTGATCCTCTTCTTGGACGCGCTCCTGGCGAAGGTTCTCCTGCAGTAAGACCTAAGGAGACCGGCGGCTTCCAGTTCCGCAGGCAGGGCGGACCGGGCATTCCTGGCATTTGGGGCGGCGCGCCGTGCAATAGAGACTGCCGAGGTCCATCAGGGCCTGATTGAACTCCCAGGCAGTCCGGCGCCGTTTGGGTAGCAGGGCTCGCGCAAGCGCCCAGATGGCGTTGTTCGATGGGTTCATCTTGGGGGCTCGCGGTCGGAAGGCTCGCTGCAGCACGCGCGCGACGTTGGTATCGACGGCCGGGACCCGTCGCTCGTGAGCGAAGCTCGCAACCGCGCCGGCGGTGTAACGGCCAACACCGGGAAGGGTCTCGAGCGTCCCGGGGTCGCTGGGCAGTTCTCCACCGTGTTTGGCCACGACGGTGCGGGCGAGCTGATGGAGATTGGTTGCCCTGCGATAGTAGCCGAGTCCGTCCCAAGCTTCCCGCACCGCGCCCGGGCGTGCTGCGGCCAGTTCCCGGAGACTCGGGAAGCGGGCCAAGAATCCAGGGTAGTACTCGCGAACACGGGTCACCTGCGTCTGTTGAAGCATGAACTCGGAGACGAGGATTCGGTACGGATTCCGGGTAGCGCGCCAGGGAAGGTCTCGACCCCGCGCGCGAAACCACCGCAAGAGACGGCGCTTGAAGCGCAGGGCGCTCTGTGGGGGGCGGCGAGGCACAGCGGCAAGTATAGGTCGGAAAGTCGTGCGGATGGAAGCATGGAATCGCACGGTCAGGGCGAATTCGAGCCGCGTGAGGGAGTGAGATGGCCGATAGCAGAAGATGGGATCGAGGGTCGATAATTCAGATCCTTCCGCCGTTCTGTCCAGACAGGTAAGGGTGGCTGGCGCATGATCGAGCTCAAGCGGGTGTGCAAGCGGTTTGGTGACAACGTGGTGCTCGACGGGGTCGATTTCGATGTCCGCCAGGGCGAGACGGTGGCCCTCCTAGGGCCGTCGGGAACCGGGAAGAGCGTTCTGCTCAAGCACATGAATGGACTCATCCATCCCGACAGTGGCGAAGTGTGGGTTGACGGGCTGTACGTGCCGACGCTCAAGCGCAAGGAACTCGCAAAGCTACGGAACCGGATCGGCTACGTCTTCCAGTTCGGGGCCTTATTTGACTCCATGGATGTGGCAGAGAATATCAAACTAGGCATCACGGATCCGGAGCTTGCCGGCGACGATGATTATACCGACAACCGAGTGTACGATTGCCTGAACCTGGTGAACCTGCCATCAGAGACAGCTCACAAGTTTCCGTCGGATCTGTCGGGTGGCATGAAGAAGCGAGTGGGCATCGCACGAGCGATTGCGGGCCGCCCGACGTACGTTTTGTACGATGAGCCAACATCGGGGTTGGATCCCGTCAACGCGGACGTGATCGATTCACTGGTCGAGAAACTGCAACACGAGTTGGGTGTGACCAGCGTCGTCGTCACGCACGATGTGAAAGGTTCGTTCAAGGTGGCGGATCGCATTGCTCTGCTGAAAGATGGGAGAATTCGCGCCATGGCTCCGCCGGACGAGCTCCGACTGAGCCCCGATCCGGTGGTCCGCCAGTTTCTCGAGCGGGACCTCGACCTCTCTCACGCAAACTGAGCCAGACGATGGATCTCTATTACAAGCAGGAAATCCGAGTTGGCGTCCTCGTGCTCGCGGCGCTGGTGATTTTCTTCGGCGGCCTTCTCTGGCTCACGGGAAGCAACCTCGTTGGTGGCGGCGAAACCGACGTGCAGGTTCGGTTCGCAAGCGTAAAGGGTCTGACGGTGGCGGACCCGGTCCAGATCTCGGGCGTCAACGTCGGGCGCGTGACCGCGGTGCGTCTGGAAGGGGTCGGGGACGTCGTGGTGAGCTTGGAGGTCGAACGGCGGGTTCAACCGCGCACGGATGCGTCCGCCTCGGTCCGTTCCTTGGACTTTCTCGGGGCTCGCTACGTGGAATACAACCCTGGAACTTCTCCCGATTTTCTCGGCGCAGACGAGATCATCGATGGCGAGCGGGAGACGGACTTCGCGGCTACGGCATCTGCCATCGGTGACCGGGCATCGGAATTCATGCTCCGGTCGCAAGAGGTCCTTGTGGAGGACGTCCGACCCACCCTGCATGCGGTCCAACGATCGCTCGACGTGATCGCCCGCCTGGCGGAAGGCCCCCTGGTCGATGACCTTCGAGGCACCCTCGTTCAGCTCCGGTCCGTGGGAGAACGGCTCGACACGACCCTCGCGAATCCGGCCATTGAGCGATCGATTTCGCAGATGGATGAAATCGCAGAGAGCCTGAACGAGATGGCGGATGGCCTCGCCATGACAACGCAATCATTGGGTCAGATACTGCAGAAAGTCGACTCGAACCAGGGCACATTGGGGCGGCTCGTCAACGACACCACACTCGCTACCGACCTTCACGACGTGCTCACCGAAATGAAGCTCCTCCTCGAGGATTTGCGAGAGCGCCCGGGCCGCTACATGCCGAGGAACTTCAAAGTCTTTTGAGCGCGCAGTGCGTTCGGTGCGCTCCGTCCAGCTGGAGAGCTACACGCTAGAATCACTTCGGCGCTTCCGATACCATCGTACCATCGCATTCGGCTCGGTGGTCGAAACGGCTGAGCGTCTCGAGTTTGCGTTGGCGCTGCAGTAGGTGTCGAAGGATGGTCGTTCTGGCTCGCGACCATGCAGCGGTACCGGGCGTCCGATTGAACGCCCTCATCCCCGACCCCTCACGCCTCACTCCGCACTCTTTGTCACCCCTTACCCCTCACCCCTGACTCCTTACTTTTTCTCCCATGCTTGCGATCACCTTTCTCGGCACCTCGGCGGCCCGCCCCACCGTAGAGCGCGGCGTGTCATCCATGGTCGTAGTACGTGAGGGGGAGACCCTCATGTTCGAGTGCGGCGAGGGGACACAGCGACAGATGATGCGGTATGGGGTGAGCTTTGCACTGTCCGAGATTTTCTTCACGCACTTTCATGCGGACCACTTTCTCGGTATTACCGGATTGATACGCACGCTCGGACTCCAGGGTCGCGAGGACACGCTGCATCTCTACGGACCTCGCGGAGCCAAACGCGTGCTCCAAGCGGCCATCCAACTGGGCAGTGAACGAGCGGTGTTCCCCATCGAGATCCACGAATTGCGTCCTGGCGATGCGCTCACGAGGGACGCCTACGACCTCGAGGTTATCCCGGTGGACCATGGAGGGGGTGCCGTCGGGTTCGCCCTGCGCGAGCACGAACGGTTGGGAAGGTTCGACCCGGACCGGGCGCGGGCGCTGGGCGTCCCCGAAGGGCCGCTCTGGGGACGGATTCATCGCGGAGAGACGGTGTCTGTGGAAGTCGCAGGACCCGACGGCTCGATCGAGCAGCGGCAGATCGGACCGGGGGAGATCGTCGGCGTGCCGCGGCCCGGGCGTCTCGTGGTCTACAGCGGCGACACGAGGCCGTGCGAGACGGTGGTCGCTGCCGCTGACGGCGCGGATGTCCTCGTTCATGAGGCGACCTTCGGCCAGGAGGAGGCGGATCGGGCCCGAGAAACGGCTCACTCCACCGCGCTGGAAGCAGCCCAAGTCGCCCTCGCCGCGCGTGTCAAACGACTTGTACTCACGCACCTCAGCGCGCGCTATTCAGTGGCGAGCGAAACACTCGTGACCGAAGCACGAGAAGTGTTTCGTCAGACGGTGGTGGCGCGAGATGGCATGACGATCGAGGTACCATTCGAAGACGAAGACGACACCACGTAACCGTTTGTGAATGATAGACGTATGCGACCTCCTGCGCACCAGCCGTGCGCGCAGCGTTCGGGAGAAACCACCGCTCATGCTTTACACATGGCTTGGGTGTTTCTAGGTTTGAAGGCTCCATGCGAATGGCGGCGCCCGCGGTTCCGCCGTCTGCGGGGCTGTAGCTCAGTTGGGAGAGCGCCTGGATCGCACCCAGGAGGTCAGGGGTTCGAATCCCCTCAGCTCCATGATACATTGAGATTCCCTGCCCCTTGGTGTAACTGGCAACACGCCTGACTCTGGATCAGGAGAGTCCTGGTTCGAGCCCAGGAGGGGCAACTCAAGGCGAGTCAACCGGTTAGGTTGGCTCGCTTTTGTCTTTTTGGCGGGCAGCTCAGGTGTTTGTCTTGGACCTTTTTCCAACCCCAAGTCGCTTCTCGAACAACTGCTTTGGGAAGCAGTGCTCTGGCGACCGCGACCGAGGATCGCACATAGGGGTGTAAGCTACGGCGCCAGATAATGCCACCCACGAGCGCCGGCACCAAATTCTGCACGTATCTCATGGAGTACTGGAGGTGACAGCTTTCTTGGAAACCAGGCGTCACTCCGCTACGTAGGATTCGACAAGAGCCGAGGAGATGTTCCCGATGGACCTTCTGACGCTTGTCTTCGCAACAGGAACGGCGTTGTCACTGGGCGCGATGGCCCTGGTCGGCGTCCGTATGTGGACCCGCCGGGTGCGCGGTCCGAATACCCAGGAAATAGCCGATCTCGTGACGCAGCAACTGCGTCAGGAAATCCGAGATGCGCTCGCTGGCGCGTTGGAGGAACGCGAATCTGAATTTGAGGAACTACACGAGCGGATCGACTTTGCCGAGCGACTCTTGGCCCAACGCTCTGGAGGGGACAGGCAAACGACGCCTCCGAGGGCGTAGCTCCTTGGCAACAGCTAGGCGTGCGCGTGCGTAGGAAGGTCTTGGTTCTGGATGCGCCCACGTCGTTGACGCTCCGACGGCGAGCCGGAGGGCAGATTGGAGTTGGGCGGTTACCAAAGGTCTCGCTATCGAAGCCGGAGATTCCATGGGCAGGAATGTCGAGATCAAAGCTCGGCTCGAGGACCGTCGCCGAGTGGAGGCGATTACCCGAGCCATCACGACGGACGGCCCATCGGTCTCGGAGCAGGTAGATACTTTTTACACCGTCCCGCATGGTCGGCTGAAGCTCCGGACGTTTGCCGATGAGTCGGGCGAGCTCATCCACTACGAACGCCCCGATCGGCTGGGCCCCGAGGAGTCGCACTATGTGCGCGTCCCGATCTCGGATCCGGTGGCCTTCCATGGATTGCTTTCGGACGCGCTCGGTGTGAGGGGGATCGTCCGAAAGCGCAGAACGATCTACCTCGTGGGTCAAACCCGCGTCCACCTCGACGAGGTGGAGGGGCTCGGCACGTTTCTGGAGCTGGAGGTCGTGCTCGCAGAGAATCAAGGCACGCATGACGGGCACGTTATCGCTTCCGAATTGATGGATACCCTCGGGATCCCCGAGCGGACGCTGGTTTCGGAAGCCTACATCGATCTCATTGCGGGCACCTGACGAGATCTCCTTCTCGAACGCTGCTGTTCCCTCACCTTACGGCGACGATCCGACGTCACTTCCTGCCATCAGCCGCTGAAACCTGGGATCGTCGGCAAGAAGCGCCAGATCGTGATACGCGGCGGCGTGCCACCAAGGAAATCCTTCGATGCCCTGTTGCAGTGCTTCTGAGAAGAGGTCCACGGCGCGGTCGATATCGCCGGTGACGGCGGCTAAGCGGGCACGAAACGCGGTGTGAGCACCCAGATTGTATCTGGGAGGGTTGCCCAGTATCCGTTCGCCTTCGCTCCGGCCGCGCACCCGCGCGGCGACGACGGCCGCCAGCCCTCTGAAATCAGTGCGGTCGGGATAGTCCGAAACCAGAGACTCGAAGTACGGCCAGGCGTCGTCCCACTGCTGTTGATCGAAGAGCACGCTGCCCAACCAGTAGCGGTGAGACCGATGGTCCGGATCACTCGCCAGTTGGTTGGCGAACCAGGCGACGGCTCGCTCGAAGTACGGGCGGGCGCTCACCGGATCGCCATGCGCGAGTAATTCCTCTCCGGCAACCACCATCGCTGCTCCCTGCGACCAATAGGTGTTGGGAGGAAGAGCGCTGATTTGGACCAGCAGGCTATCGAGATCTGCTGTTTGGCCCGCTGCGCCGAGTGCACGTGCCTCCAAAACCGTCCCCACCCGTCGCCCGGGATAGCGAGCGCGGAGCTCCCGCGAAGCTTTTAGCTCTCTGCTGTGTAATCCCAGCAGGTGGAGTGCGTGTGTCAGCTGGGTCCAGTACGAGGACCATCCACGTAATTCTCCTCGGTCTGGGTCGAGCCCCTCCAACGCGCGCAAGGCTTCCCGCGGGCGGTTTGCGCGTAGGGCAATCAACGCGAGGTTGTAGGTGCCGCGTGAGGCCGGTGCGATTGCCCTGGCCTCGCGAAGCAGCTGCAGCGCGCGCTGATTGTCGTTATCCAGCGACGCCCGGAGATAGAGCACCAGAAGTTCGTGATACTCACTGAGCGATCCCCGACGTTGCTCTACCAAATGAATGATGGAATCGGCGCGCACAACGTCGCCGCTGTTCAAATTCGCGATGGCCGCATAGATGAGCGGGACCACGAACGCGGTGTCGAGAGCGAACGCGGCGTCGAATTGCGCGGCGGATTCTCGGTAACGCTGGTCCAAGAACAGATCGAGCGCCCGGTCGAAGACGCGGTAGGCATCGAATCGCGGAGGGCGCTCCGCGAGACCCGGCATGCTCGCCGCGCGCTCATCCGTCCAAATGGCGACGGTCCCCATAACCCGTTCTCGCAGCTCTCGCAGAGCCTCTTCGAGGCTGTCTCGTGGTTGGACGACCGGTGCCGGCGCTCCCAAGAGGGATCCGGTAGAGGCGTCCGTTACTTCCACTTGGAAGCGCACGTCGTCTCCCACGAGATAGTAGGCTCCGGTGATCACGAGACTCGCATCCGTCTCTGAGCGCATGAGGGCCACCGGGTCTACGGATCGGCCGGCGGCGCGCTCGCGACGGATGTGCTCGGATGCCCGGAGCGCCGTTGGCCAGGGAATGACGGTCACCAGGCCGGTCTCCTGAAGTCCTTGAGTTATCCAATCTCCCGCCAGACGACCCCACGTCGTGAGCGACGAGTCACCCGTCTCGTTGGTGAGCGCGGCAACCGCGATGGGCGAAGCGGCGTCGAGCGTCGTCCCCGCCGTTCCCATCCGTCCCAGCCCGATGAGGACGGCCGTGAGGATGGCCACCGCCGCGATCACGCTAGGCCACCCCCACCGTTTCCGGCTGAACGTGGCAGAACTCGCTTGACCTGGCACCGGCGTGATGGCGCCTTCAAGGACGCGCACGATGGTTTCGGCGTCTTCGATTCGTTTGTCCGGCGACGGCTCGAGACACCCGGACACGAGGTCGATCACCGCTTGGGGGACATCGGGCCTGGTTGCCTCGATGGTCTGGCGGGCGTTGCCGGCATCCTGGAGCGAGAACGGCGGCTTTCCGGTGAACATTTCGTGTGCCAAGATACCCCAGGCGTACAAGTCTGCTCGGTGATCCACCCGAGAGCTGCCTTCGGCCTGTTCCGGGGCCATGTACGTCGGCGTCCCGATCGCCACACCATCGGCGGTGTGGTCCGGGTCTCGGACGTCGGATAGGATTTTGGCGATCCCAAAATCCATCAAGAATGCGTGGCCGCGAACACAGAGGATGTTGTCGGGCTTGAGGTCGCGATGGACGACGCCAGCGCGATGGGCATACGCAAGGGCGTCCGCAACGTCTCGCAACAACGTGAGCGCTTCACCGAGCTCGACAGGCTCCGTGCGTCGGAGCGAGTCCCGGAGCGTCTCCCCCTCTACATTCGGCATCACGTAGAACAGGAGACCATTGGCGTCCCCGGAATCGATGAGGCCGAGGATGTGTGGATGCGACAGTTGGGCGGCAATGTGGACTTCGCGCAGGAAACGCCCGGCCCCGAACAGCGCTGCCGCTTCGGGTTTCATGACCTTGAGTACGACCTTGCGTGCATGCTTTTTCTCGTGAGCCAGGAAGACGGTCGCCATGCCGCCATGACCGAGCTCTTCCTCGATCTCATACCGCTCCGCCAGCGCTTTGCTCAGGCGCTCGCGAATATCGGCTCGTGTGGGTGACCCGAGGACCACGTCCAAGATCCCATCCCGACGATCATGACCGGCGAGCATCTGAAGCACCTCCCGAGCGACGGTATCATCATCCCCACATTGCTCGCGGAGCCACTCCTCCCGCGCGTGAGGGGGTATCTCCAGCGCCGTGTCGAACAGGTCTTGCACCCGCTTCCAACGATCCGGTGGCATTCCGGAACCGACTTCGCTCATTGATCTCCTTGGTAGAGTTCCTTGTACAACCACGCGCGTGCTCGAGCCCAGTCCCGCTGTGCCGTTCGGGTGGTGATACCTAAGATGTCTGCGATTTCTTCCTCGGTCAGCCCTCCAAAAAACCGAAACTCGACTACCTGACGCAGCCGGGCGTCGATATCGCCCAGACGATTCAAAGCGTCGTCGAGGGCCATGAGATCCTCGAGGGGGGCATCGACCCCCGCCACCTCGTCTCCCAAACGTGCGTGGATAACTCCGCCTCCGCGTTTGACCGCACCGCGGCGCCTCGCGTAGTCCACCAGAATTTGCCGCATCGCTCGGGCCGCAACAGCCAGAAAATGGGCACGGCTCTGCCAATCGAGACTGGCTCGGTTGACCAGTCTGAGATACGCTTCGTGCACGAGAGCCGTGGGTTGCAGCGTGTGTCCCGGCTGCTCCCGTCTCAACAAGTGGTCTGCCGTTCGACGGAGCTCGGCGTAGACAAGTGGGAAGAGGCGATCAAACGCGTTCTGATCGCCCGCCTGCAGCTCTCGCAGGAATTGGGTAACTGGGCCTGGTGGAGACTGGGGGGGCAGGTCCATATCGACGGGATGTCGGGTGGCGGTGGTTTCCTGCGCAATATATCGGTGTAGAAGAAGAGGAGCCACGGGCCACGACGGGTCCTGGCTATTCCAACCGCTGACCAATACAGAGGAGGTACGCATGGTTCGCACCGTTGGCGCCATGCTGGCCACGTTAGCCCTGGGGGCATCAGTGGCTGCCGGCCAGGCCCACGATCATCACGCCGCACGGGCGGACACGTTGCGGGTGCCGTTGTACGAGACCCTTGGCGATCACCACTACGATATCTCGACACGTAACCCATTGGCGCAGCAATACTTCAATCAAGGTCTGCGATGGCTCTATGCCTTCAACCACGCTGCCGCGATCCAGGCCTTCAGCGAGGCAGAACGCCTGGATCCCACCTGTGCGATGTGTCCGTGGGGAGTCGCGCTGGCCTACGGCCCGAACATCAATGCCGGTATGGATTCGGTGAGCGGTGTGCTCGCGTACGCCGCGGTGGAGCGTGCCCGCCGGAATGCTCCAACCGCGAGTACCCGCGAGCAGGCACTCGTCGGAGCCCTCTCCAAGCGATACGCGGCAGTGCCGCCAGCGAACCGGGCACATCTCGACTCGGCGTACGCCAATGCCATGCGCGATGTTGCCAACCGGTATCGCGAGGATCTGGACGCCCAGGTGTTGCATGCGGATGCCCTCATGAACCTGAGTCCATGGAACTACTGGACTTCCGAGGGAGAGCCGCGGCCCGGCACGACGGAGGTACTCGAGCGACTCGGCTACGCGCTCGAGAAGAATCCCAATCATCCCGGTGCGTGCCATCTCTTCATTCACGCCGAAGAGGCGCACGCTCCTGCGCGTGCCGTTCCGTGCGCGGAACGACTTGCGGCCTTGATGCCTGGGGCGGGGCACATCGTGCACATGCCGGGGCACATCTACATTCGCGTGGGTCGTTACGCCGATGCCATCGATGTCAACAGACACGCAGTCCATGCCGACGAGTCATATCTCGAAGGTCCGCATGTGAATCGGCACGGTATCTATCCGCAGGGATACTACCCGCACAACTACCATTTCATGAGCTTTGCCGCCTCGATGGCGGGCCAGCGCGCCACGGCTGTCTTCGCCGCCCGTAAGGTCGCCGAGCAGGTGGGTCCGGAAGTCGCAAGGGAGATAGCCTGGCTCGAAGCCGTCACGCCAGTCGTCTACTGGACGCTCGTGACGTTCGGGCAGTGGGACGAAGTGTTGGCCGAGCCCCTACCGCCAAACGATCTCCGTTTTACCACTGGCATGGCGTACTACGCTCGGGGAGTCGCGTTCGCCGCCAAGCATCGCTGGGCAGAGGCCCAAGCAGCGTTGGACACGGTCACGTCTGTTGCCCGCGACTTTTTGGAGGGTGACAACCGCAATGCCCTTCTCATTGCGCAGCATTCACTGGCAGGAGAAATCGCACTGCGCCGTGGAGATGCCGCGGCCAGTATCCGTCATTTTCGGGTAGCCGCCGAGTTGGAGGACGGGCTCACGTACAACGAGCCGCCCACATGGTATTACCCCGTGCGCCATTCCCTGGGGAGGGCGCTGTTGGCCGCCAACCGTGCAGCGGACGCCGAGCGGGTGTATCGGGAGGATCTGGAGCGGTTCCCGCAAAATGGATGGTCGCTATGGGGACTCTCGCAGAGTCTCGAAGCGCAGGGCAAGCTCGACGCGGCCCGTGAGGTTCGCGCGGCCTTCACCGAAGCGTGGAAACATGCTGACGTTCGCCTCGAGGCCTCGCGCTTTTGATCGTCGCCAGCCGGAAGGTGCAAAGCCCGGTGGGATTGCCTACCGGGCTTTGCAGTCGTACCCGTACGATCAAGCCGCTTTACGGGCTCGTCGCAGACTCGAAAAGACCAGACGGTATTGATCGTTGGCGCGGTCGTATTCCGCTCGGAAACTGGTAGGGTAGCGAACGTTCGGTTCTCCGTTGACCATGCGAGGGATGCTCATGCGGAAGTCCTTCCGCTCGAGCAGTAGCGCTTTCGTAATCATGGGTTCTACGAAGATCGGGGTGGCGCGGTAGTAACCCAGCAGCGTCGCTTTCTCGAAGGTCTCTGGGGACGTCGCCAGGCGGCGATCCATGGCGTGCATACCCATGGCCGGAACGCACAGGCCCACGAGTACCCCCATTTCCGGGATGGTGATGTCGGGCAACACGTAATTTGCAGGAAGCACCCGGGGCTTCGTGCTTTCCGTACAGTCGATCGCAGCGACGCGTTCAGGTGTAGTCGTGTAGAAGTGAAAGTCAAAGTGTGGCACCAGGAAGGTCGCGGGTGGATGTCCCTGGTGCTCCCAACCCATCGCCAAATGGTCGAACCCGGTAGACGCCCGCACTTCGTCCGGGAGGCCGATCACCGTGCCAATTGATGGTGGTCCCTCCACATGTGCAGGGGCTGTCTCGATGACTTGCAAGGGCACGGTTGCCCCGAACTCGATTACACGGTTCCCGGAAGCAACTCCCCACACACAGACCTCTCCCTCGAACACACGCCGACACTCGCCGGCGATGTGCCTGCTCTTCTCGACCACGCTGCTTGCATGGCCGGAGAAAAGCAGAGGCAGTGCCGCCATGGTGCAGAGCCAAGGGTACCGAGTCATATATCGTGTCTCCTCTCTGGTGTTCTGACCCACATGCGTCACCTCGTTCGGCCGGCCCATTCCGGCAGCGGTGGTGCGCGTTCGCTCACAAACGGAAAAACGCGCCACGAATGGCGCGCATCGTTCGGGTTTCCGCCAGATTCCCGGCGGCGGCAGCTGAAAGCCGGGTCACCCCGGGTGCCTGACTCGAAATCTCGATACCCGAAGCCTCCGCGTCCAGTGCCGGGCTCCCCCGGGGCGGTTGCTCAGGTCATCGAGGTGATAACCTCCACCACACGGTCTACGTCGGCCATGGTATTGTAGATATGCGGACTCAACCGAAGCCCGGAGAACGCGCCTCCCATGGCGGCTCCGGCGATCCCGTGCTCGTGGTAGAGGGTCTCGAACAGATCTCTCGGCTCTCCCCTGGGGGTCCGAAAGATCACCACCCCGGCCGAGAGAGCAGGGCTTGCGGGAGTATGAAAGGTCACGCCGGGCACCCCGGCGCGAAGCCGGGACTTGAGCGCCGCGGCCACGTCCCGCACTCGAGTCTCGATCCGATCGGGGCCAATGGTCTCGTGGAACGTGACGGTGGTACCGACCGCGGCAACGGCGGCGTCGTCGCGCTGGCCCAGGGTCTCGAGCTTCCGAGCTCCTTGCTCGACGGCCTGCTCCCACCCAAGTCCAACGTCGCTTGGCCAAAGCGCGTCGATACGTTCGCGTCGGACGTACAATACCCCTACCTCCTTCGGGCCCACGAACCACTTGTGCGTACTGCCGGTATAGAAGTCACATCCGAGTTCGTGAAGGTCGAGGCGAAGGGCACCAAAGACCTGCGCCCCGTCGATGAGCGTCAGGATGCCACGATCGCGGGCTAACTGACACAGCTCGTGAGCCGGCAAGGCCACGCCCGAAATGTTGGAGACGTGGCTGAACGCCAGGACCCGTGTTCGGCCCGTTATCGCCGATTCGAACGGAGCCACGAGCTCTGGGACGGATCGCGGGTTCGTTGGCGTGGTCACGCGCCTCACGGCGAATCCCGATCGTTGCGCCCGGACGTCCCATGCAACGTTGCACGTTGGATGATTCTGGTCCCAAATGACGACCTCGTCTCCGGCGCTCAGCGCCAACCCATTGACGACCGTGTTGTTTCCCTCGCTGGTGTTGCGCGTGATGGCGATCTCGTCCGCACTAACCCGCAGATACCTCGCCAGTTGCTCGCGGGCCGCGTCCCTCAGCGTTCCGAACTTGGCCCGATTCTGGAACGAAGCATCACGGTCGATATCTCGTGTGTAACCGGTAACGGCCTCGATCACCGGGTACGGCGACGGACAGAGGTTGGCGGCATTCATGAGGATGAGCCCACGTCGCAGTGGGAACTGCTCCTTCACCATTTGCCAGTATGCTTCGTCGGCCTGTCCTCCCAAGGGTGGGGCGAGCGGAGGCGGGCCGGCGTGGGCGGGTGACGGGCGCGCGGCAGTGAGACCTGCGGTCGCGACGAGCCCACCTAGGGCTCGGACAAATCCGCGGCGGTCGTGGCTGATCATGAGTTCCCTCCTCGCGGATGTTCGAGCACTGCGGAGCGAACTTGCCCACACGGACACAAACGCTAAGATGGAGTTCGCTACCGAGCTGCGCCAGCGGCTGACCGAGAGGGAGCATGGAAGCCTATCAGATCCAATCGTTGCTCGAAATGCTCATCGTCACTGGTGGGGCGCTTACGGGTCTCTGGATCGTCGCTCGGGCGTGGACCCACCGCCGCTCGCAGGTGCCGGCAGGGGACGTCGAACGGCTATCCGCGTCCGTCGAGCGCTTGTCTGAGGGAATCGAACGAATGCAGATCGAGCTCGCCGACCTCTCCGAACGGCTCGACTTCACTGAGCGAGCGCTGGCACGTCTCCCTCGTGGGAGTGACGTCGGGAGGATTGGCGATGGGCCTGTCTAGGCCGCGTGCGACGGTGCGAGCAACTCCTCGATCTCCTCGACGGCGGCCGCGTGTGCTTCCACATCTGCGCCGATGCCATCGATGAGTTCGTCCAACAATTGTCTCGTCGGATCGATTTCCACCGACCGCGCGCGCAATCGATGGAGTACCGTCACGCCGTTCAAGAACCGCTGAACGAGAGCGTCTCGAAGCCGCTCGGTTCGTACCAATCCATCCACCCAGCGGACATCGGCCGTCTCGAGCTGCCGGCTCGTCTCTAGGAGCTCGAGGCTCTGTTCCAGATCCGCGAGGTCTAGGGCGGCGGCGCAGGCCTGCTCCAAGAGAACGTCCAGCTGCTCGGTAGGAACGGGTGAAAACCGTGCTTGGAGGAGCGCACGATAGGTCGGCTCCGCCGCTCGCACCAGCCGTGTTAGAAGGCCTCGAGCGGAACCCCCGGGTAGTTGCGCAAAGGTCTCGATAACCTGGCGTTCAACGTTGGCTGGGAAGATGGGCTGGCGACGCGATGGTGTGAGTACCGGTCGCTGAAGTCGACGCTGACCGGCAAGCAGCAGCAACGCGGCCATGAGCGGGCTCGTCCACAGCAGAAGGGGCGCGGCAGTGATGCCGGCAGCCCCACCCACGATCACGACAGCCAGCAACATCCCGTAAAAAGGCCAAGGCACAGCGGTCCAGGCCGTGATGGCCTTCTTGGCCTGGGCGGGAATCCCCCGCTCTCCGAGTGTTTGGAGCACCGTGTCAGCTGTGACGGCGGGCACCTTCATGAGCGCACGATGGCCGGCCGCTACGAGGTGACGGTCGGCGGCATGCGCGCGCCCCTCCAGCAAGGGCACCAACGCCTGGGCTATCTGATCCGTATCCCGACGCCTTTCGGTTTCGCGCACGAAGATTAGCGTGTCACCCTGGCCATGAACTGAACCGCTACAGGCGGGGCAGATCCCGAGGCCGAACGGCTCGGACGCCCGGCAAATCACACAGTGTTCGGGTCCGTCTTGATGATCGTCCACCGGCGACACTAAGTCGCTTTGGCGCCGAAGTGCATCGTGGAAGCTCGTCACCGTTGGGAAGCGGCGGTCGGGATCCGCTGCGGTGGCAGCGGCCACCGCGTCGTCCAGCCATTCAGGTACTTCGATTCGGACCTTGGAAGGTCGGTGGCCGTCTTGGTGGGGTGCGGGTGCCGAATGGGAGGTGGTACCGGGAGGCAATCGCCCGGCGAGCGCGAAGTACAACGTCACACCCAGCGCGTACACGTCGGCCCGAGCATCGGCCCGCTCTCCTTGCAACAGCTCCGGCGCCGTGTACTGGATCGTGCCCACGAGCCCCCCGGTGCCGGTAAGCGTATGGCCGTCGACGCGCGCCGAGCCAAAATCCACGAGGCGCGGGGTCCCGTCCACTTCCAACAGGACGTTTTGTGGTTTGACGTCGCGGTGAAGGATTCCGTGATCGTGCGCGGCCTCCAGCGCCGTGGCGACGCCAACGCCTACCTCGAGCGCGTCGTCGATGGAGAGCGGGCCATTCGCGGCCACGTGCTGGGCCAGATTCTTCCCGGCTATGCGCTCCATCACGATGAAACTCCAGGAACCCTCCTCCTGAAAGTCGTAGACGTGAACGACGTTGGGATGGCGGATCCGGCGCACCGCGTGCACTTCACGTCGCATTCGGTCTCGGGCGAGCTGCGCCGACGCTGGTGGAGGGACGAGTAGCTTGATGGCGACGTCGGTGTGGAGTTCGCGATCCCGCGCGCCGTAGACGACGGAGAATCCCCCGCGGCCGATCTCCTCTACGAGCTCGTACCGATCCACCAAGATCGTGCCAAGCGCGGGAAATGGCGACGCGTGGGCCGACACCGTCATGGCGTATCCAGGTCCTGCAACATGACCTGCGCATTTCGGGTGAAGCCATCTTGGACGTCGTAGTACGACATGAAATCGCGGAGGTAACGCCGGGCGAGATCCCGACGTCCCAGCGAGTAGTTGGAGGCACCGGCGTGATATAGTGCTTGGTAGTGATTGGGCCAGAACTCGACTACGAGCTCCATGATGGGTCCAGCGGAACGATCGTCACCCATATCGGCAATCGGATGACCAATGTCGAACACGATCCCCGCCGCCTTCCATCGGTCGTCTCCCGGCAAGTTCGAGATGATCTTGCGTGAGGTCGCGATGTTCCCCGCCAGAGCATAGCAGGCCGCGCTGAACCCCGAGCCTTCGAGCGTCGTGGGTGGCGGAACCTGTCGATGAATCGTCGCCGCCTCGAGAGTGTTGCAGTACGGTTTGACCGCTTGAAACCATCTCCACCCGTCGGAGTCGATGTCGACCATCGTGAATCCTGTTGGGTAGACGACGGGCGCCGGCCCTCGCCAGAGTGCGTAGCCGCTGACGCCGAGATAGAGTAGCCCGATGAAGTAGAGCGATCGCACGTGCTCCTCGCGCCGTGACCGAGGGGAATCATGGCCCCTCATCGAAGGGAGACGAGTCGAGCTGAGCCGAATGCACACAGTCGCCTTGTAGCGCAGGTGCATCGTGCCCAAAGGCGCAAGAGACATGCCTTCGAGAGTTTGTTTGTAAGTCTCTAGACCTGGGTCAGTTGTGGGGCTTGTCCTCGGCTGGCGCTGACTGCAGACCTTGGAAAACGCGGACACATATGCGGAGTGCGAAGTACGACGGTGCCGACGAGCCAGCTCGGCGCCCCGCTCCAGCGTGGGGTTTGTGTATTTCGTACGGTTAGGCGATAGACAAATACACCACACGGATGGTGTCATCGATCACAGGTGCCAGCTCTTGGTACTGAATCGTCGCCCGCAAAGGGACGATGACGAGCCTGAGCGTCCGACACAGGATTGGCCCTGGTGACCCAGCGCCACGCCTCGACTGGGGTGGCTTCTCGTAGCGCTATGTGCTAGAACATCCAATTCCTGGATTCGTACGGAGTGAATGACATGCAGCCCTTGCACCCAATCCTCGTGGCGACGGTCCTGAGCGTCGCCGCCATTCCGCTCGGCGCGCAACGTCCCCGTCCCGATGGGCCGGTCACGGTGAACACGAGGAGTGCGGCGTGGGAACGACACCGGCAGCTCGCCGATAACTCTCGATTCAAAGGGCTCCGGTGGCGTAGCGTTGGGCCGGTCGTTCAAGGTGGACGGCTCGTCGACATCGAAGGCGTTCCCGGAGAGCCATACACCTTCTACGTGGCCTATGCATCAGGTGGTGTCTGGAAGACGACCAACAACGGCGTCTCCTTTGAACCGCTGTTCGACGATCAACCGTCGATCATTATTGGGGACATCGCGCTCGATCCGTCCAATCCACAAACGGTCTATGTGGGTACCGGAGAGAACAACTCCTCACGGTCCTCGTACGGCGGTGCAGGGGTGTATCGCTCCCATGACGGCGGCGGCTCATGGGTACCGCTCGGCCTCGCGGATTCCGATCGCATTGGCCGAATTCTCGTAGACCCTCGCGATCCGGGGCGGATCTTCGTTGCGGCGCTCGGGAAGCTTTATACGCCGGGGGGTGAGCGAGGTGTGTACCGTAGCGACGATCGCGGCGAGACCTGGGAGCGGGTTCTCGCCGGCGACTCAGTGACAGGCTTCGTGGATCTTGTCTTCGAGCCCGGAAACCCGAACGTGGTGTACGCTGCAGCTTGGGAGCGGTCCCGTCGGCCGTGGAACTTTGTGGAGGGAGGACGAGGGAGCGCCGTTTGGAAATCCCGCGATGGTGGGAATACCTGGCAGCGCCTTGCCGGTGGGTTCCCAAGCGATGAACACGTGGGGCGGATCGGGTTTGCGATATCGCCCTCCAATCCGACCACTGTCTACGCCTCGGTGGACAATCAGGCGCTCCTGCCCGAGGAGGATTGGGATCTCGGGGACGGCGCCCTGACGGCCAAGAGGCTCCGCACCATGAGCAAGGACGGGTTCCTGACGCAGAATCCGGAAGAGGTTGAAGACTTTCTGAGACGGTACGATTTGGATCCGCGACTCGACGCTTCCGCGCTGTTGGACGCTGTCCGTGCCGACTCCATCACGGTGCAAGATCTTCTGGCAGCGCTCCAAAACGCGAATCAACAGCTCTTCGAGACGGACATTCGCGGTATCGAGGTGTGGCGTTCGGACGACGCCGGGGAGAATTGGCGCCGGATGAATCCTGAGCCCATTCGCGAGGCAGTTTACACTTACGGTTACTACTTCGGGCAAATACGGGTGGCGCCGGACGATCCCAATCGGGTGTTCATCCTCGGCGTTCCCCTGCTCGCATCAAACGACGGAGGGGCAACGTTCCGCCAGATTGCG
Source organism: Gemmatimonadales bacterium (assembly GCA_041615815.1). Classification (GTDB taxonomy): domain Bacteria; phylum Gemmatimonadota; class Gemmatimonadetes; order Gemmatimonadales; family GWC2-71-9; genus JBDHDH01. Next base: position 24,301 of record JBFJCP010000006.1, read on the forward strand.
GGACGTCAGGTGCACGGCGACCATCAGGCGTTCTGGATCGACCCATCTTATCCGAACCGGGTCCTCATTGGGAACGACGGTGGCCTGAACATGAGTTTCGACGGCGGCGCAACCTGGCTCACGTTGAACTCGATCCCCGTCGGACAGTTCTACACCGTGGCAGTCGACATGGCTGAGCCGTATAACGTGTACGGCGGTCTACAAGACAATGGCGTGCTCAAAGGTTCCTCCCGTTCTCGGCCGGGTATTACGGCGCCGTGGGAACGAGTAGGCGGTGGCGACGGGATGTACGTGCAGGTCGACCCTCGAGACAACAAGACGGTGTACTGGGGTTTCCAATTCGGCAATTACTTTCGGCAAGGTACCGATGGGCGCGAGCGCATCAAGCCTCGGAACGGCGTAAAGGAGGAGGCGCTGCGCTACAATTGGTCCTCGCCCGTTCTGTTGTCCTCTCACAACGCAGATGTGCTGTATTTCGGGGCCAACCACCTGTTCCGGTCGATGGATAAAGGCGAAACGTGGACGGCGATCAGCGAAGATCTCACCCGAAGCAACAATCGGGGAGACGTACCGTTCGCCACGATCACCACGGTGTCCGAGTCGCCTAAAGCGTTTGGGCTACTCTGGGCTGGGACGGATGACGGTCATATCTACGTCACCGAGGGAGGATTCGAATGGAAGACGGTCGCGGGGTCGCTGCCGGCAGATCGCTGGGTTTCTCGAGTGGAGGCTTCCCACCACGTTCGCGATCGGGCCTACGTCAGCCTCAATGGATACCGTGACGACGACATTGCCGCCTATGTGTACCGCACCGATGATCTCGGGTCCACGTGGCGAGACATCGGCGCCAGTCTGCCCGCCGAGCCCGTGAACGTGGTTCGTGAGGATCCCGTGAATCCTGCCGTGCTCTACGTGGGCACCGATCGTGGAGTGTACGTGTCACTCGATAGCGGGTCGACCTGGGAAGCTGCGGGTGCAGGTCTGCCGAACGTGCCGGTCCACGATTTGGTGGTGCATCCGCGTGAGCGGGAGCTGGTCGCCGGCACACACGGGCGCAGTGTCTGGATTCTCGACGTTCTCCCCATTCAGGAGTTGACAACGAGTATCCGCGGCTCGCGGGTCCACGTGTTTCCCATCGAACCCATCACGTTCGATCGGTCGTGGAGGTCGCGCCGGTCACGTTGGTTTTTCCGTGAGGACGACGCGCCGTATCGGGACATTCCTTTGTGGGTGAGCAACGCGGGGCGCGTGACCTGGACGGTCCTCGATTCGGCGGGAAGGGCGCTTCGTTCGGGGGAGTTGGACGCGACGCCGGGTGTGAACACGGTTCGTTGGGATCTCTTGCTGGACGCCGAGCTCGCGATCCGGGCCGAGCAGGAGGGGACTACCGGTAGGGGAGAACTCGATCCATCGCACAGGCTCTGGGCTGAGGCGGTGCGATTGGAACGTCCGCTCTATGTGACGCCAGGTTCCTATACCTTCCGAGTCGGTCAGGGTGCAACGACGGCTGCGGCTGAACTGGAGGTCGAGCAACCAAAGCCGCGCGAGCCGCGGGCCAGCCCCCGGCCCAGGATTCGGGGAGAGAAGAAGAAGCCCAACCGCTGAGCTCTAGGGCAGGTGCCAAAGAGTGATCGTGCCTTTGGAAGGCGATGCTTTGGAATCAGTTGGGGGTGACCCCGAGCACGATCCCCGCGCCATGTCGGGTTCACATGCCGGGCCGCCCGGAACCCTGGGTTTCGCGCATGTCATGGTTCCATCCCGCGCCGTCGGATGAAAGTCTCGAGGGTCTCCAAGGTAGGGAGGGATGTTTGGGCACCGGCTTTGAGCGTCGCCAGCGCGCCCGCGAAGCTGGCGAATTGGACCGCGGCCTCGAGCGGCCGGCCCAAGGCGAGGGCGTAGGCAAGGGCACCGTTGAAGGCGTCGCCGGCCCCAGTGGTGTCCACGGGTTCTACCTCGACGGCGTCCGTTTGGCCGGTTGCGGAGCCATCGGTCCACACGGCACCAGACGCTCCCAGGGTCACGATCACCGACGTACCCGTTCTCGCTTGAATGGTGGCCGCGGCGCGATGGGCACCGCCTACGTCGCGAGCCGCAACTTCGGCCATTGCTTCTGCCTCCCCACGATTGGGGGTCAACACCGTCAGTCGTGCGAGCAGTTCCGAGGGTAACGGTTGGGCCGGGGCGGGGTTGAGCACAACGGGGATCCCAGCATCGGCAGCTATTTCCGTCGCGTACGCCACCGTCTCCAGCGGAACCTCGAGCTGCATGAGTACGAGATCTGCCTGAGTGATGGCATCTCTTGCGCGTTCGATATCCGGCGGGCCCAGTTTCGCGTTGGCCCCTGGCGCCACCGCAATGGCGTTTTCCCCGCTCTGGCCGACGACGATTAGGGCGACACCCGAGTGAGCGTCCGGATCCTGGATTACAAACCTCGTGTCGACTCGTTCCCGGCGGAGACCTACCAGTGCCGCTCGGCCAAAATCATCCTCGCCGGTGCGGGCTATCAGGCACACATGCGCGCCGAGCCGAGCGGCAGCGACGGCCTGGTTCGCTCCTTTCCCCCCGGGTGCGGTGAGATACGAGTGACCCAGCACCGTCTCACCGGGCGTAGGGAGACGGTCCGCACGCACGATGAGATCGGTATTCGAGCTTCCAACGACGACAATGCGGGGGCTCGCCATTGAGGGGAGCCTTAGGGTTCCCGAAGAGCTCGGTAAAGCATCGCCTTCCACTTGGCCACGTCTATCTGCCAGCAGACGTCCACGTTTGGTCCCCCGCGGTGGAGGGTTCCCCAGTGATCGCGGTTCCGCTCGTCGTGTGTCACACCGAGCGCATCCACGACGGACATCCCGCGGGTGAGGGGGCTCATGATCTCGATGTCGACATAGTGCCTGCTGCGACGCGTACAGACCGCGGGATCCAAGGCAACGGCCATCGCGACTGGATCCGGTAGTGCGAGCCCAGGATCGCCGGATTGTCGATGGTTTGCGGCGAGGGCCGTGCGGTTGCAGTCGATCGCAAAGCGCGCAAGCGGCGTCTCGAAGCCACGGATCTGCTCGATCTCGTGGGGGAGCAGGTTGGCCTCCTTCCGGCACAATTCCCAGCCCACCATCTCGATCGGGAGGCCCGCATGAAAGACCCTTCGCGCGGCTTCGGGATCGACCCAGAGATTGTATTCGGCGGCGGGTGTCACATTGCCGACGGTACACGCCGCACCGCCCATCACCACGCACCGGGCAATTTGACTGGCGATCCTCGGCTCTCGCTCCAGCGCCAGGGCGATGTTCGTGAGTGGGCCGAGGGTCACCAGCGTGAGGCCCGGGTGAGCACGAACGGTCTCGATGATTGCCTCGAGCGCGGTTGTCTCTCGGGGTTGCAGCTCGGCCGCCGGATAGTGCTGATCTCCCAGACCGTCTGACCCGTGAAAGAACTCCGCGTAGATGGGTTCTCGATTCAGCGGGCGTTCGGCGCCGCGGTACACGGGGGTGGTCTTGCCGCACAACTCTACGGTGTAAAGGGCGTTTTGGACTCCCTGATCGACCGCGACGTTTCCGGATACCACGGTGATGGCGACGACGCGGACGTCCGGCCACCGCAATGCCATGATGAGGGCCACGGCATCGTCGGATGCGGTGTCGGTGTCGATGAGAAATGTGCGGGGCACGATCCGAAGCTACCCTTCAGGGTGTATCGTGGAAGGGTGTTTCACGGTCACGTGGGTCGCTGAACTCCGAGACGGTCCATCTTGCTCTGCAGGGTCGTGGGGGGGAGTCCGAGGATCTTCGCGGCCCCGTTTTCTCCGTAGATCTTTCCGTTGGTTTGCCGGAGGACCCGCTCGATATAGTCGCGTTCGTATTCTCTCAGCGTGGGCCAGTGTCGACCACTCGCCTTGCGAGCGCTGCGTTGGGTGGTACCGCTGTCCAGCGCGAGCGTCAGCTCGCCCCCGGCCGGTCGGAGCACGCGCGCACGTTCGAGGGTGTTCACTAGCTCTCGCACGTTACCTGGCCAATGGTGCTGCCTCAACGCCTGCATGGACGCTTCCGGCACTCTCCAGGGTCCTCGGCCCGTCCGACGGTGGATGCGCTCCAAGATGTGCTCGACCAGGGGGGCTAGGTCGTCGGGGCGTTCTCGGAGCGGTGGGATGCAAAGCGGGAAGACGTGGAGGCGGTAGTAGAGATCTTCGCGAAAACGACTGTCGTCGATCGCGCGTTCGAGATCCACGTTGGTGGCTGCGAGGACTCGAACATCGACGCGTTCCGTCCGGTCGCTGCCTACTGGCTCGAACGCCCCTTCTTCGAGGACGCGAAGCAACTTCACCTGCGTCGTCGGTGGCAGGTCGCCAACCTCATCTAAGAAAAGGGTTCCCTCGTCCGCCAATCGGAAACGACCCGGCCGATCGCGCACAGCTCCTGAGAACGCGCCGCGGCGATGCCCAAAGAGTTCGCTCTCGATGAGGGTTTCCGGAAGCGCGGCGCAGTTGATCTTGATGAACGTCCGCTCGGCGCGGTTGCTCCACCCGTGAATCCCTCGCGCAAACACCTCCTTCCCGGTGCCGGTCTCGCCTGTGATCAGAACCGGCGCATCGGTAATGGCTACCTGCTTGGCCATCCGGACGAGCCGTCGCATTTCGCGACTCTGCAGACGCTCCAACGCACGGGATGCGTCGGTATCGGCGGATACCTGTTCCTCCAGCAGCCGATTCTCTTCGCGAAGCCGCTCGTGCAGCTCCTCTAGACGCTCGGCGCGGTCGGCGAGCGCGCTGCCCAACCCGATCAGCGCTGCATAGACAGCGGCAAGCCTGACCATCTCAGGACCGTAGACGGCTCTCGTCCCGCCTGTGAATGTGAGGATGCCCATGCGTTGATCCCCGGCGATGACCGGCACCACCATCAACGGGTGATCGTCGGGGAGCGGAACCAATTCCGCGAACGGGTGATCGTCCTCCGGCTGTTCGCCGCCTTCCAGCACCGTCGCTTGCCCCGCCTCGAGAACGCTGCGCAACGTTGGATACCGCTCCAGCCCGACCGCGCATTCCAGCACTGCCTGGTTCACCAACGGCCCCCTCGCCGCCCGCACTCGAAGGGCGCTGGCCTCGACTTCGAAATAGGCGGCGATTTCATATGGGATCGAGTCGCCCAACGCCGCCAAGGCGCGCTCGATGAGCTGCTCCCGCTCATGGGGACGCCTGGCGGCAATCCCCGCCACCTCATGGAGACCGGGCGTGAGCTCGGGTACGAGCTTCTCAGGGTTGTTCACGGCACCGATATAAGGGTGTATACAACGATATATCGTCGTTGTGGTCGATTATGCAAATTGTAAAGCTATGTCAAACAAGAATATATAAAGTGGTACGGTTCATGCCTATCAAGTACGCATATCACAGGTCATTCGTTTGGCGACAACGGAATATAGGTGATCGCCGAGGGATGCGATCCCACGGCAACAGACGGGGAGGAACTGCATGCGAGCCATAAATCGAGACAACGTGAAGCTGGCACGGGGTATCGCGGGGTTGCTGGCTGATACCTACACCCTCTACAACTCGACCCAGTGCGCGCACTGGAATGTCGAAGGTCCTCGGTTCAAGGAATTACACGATCTCTTCGAGGACCAATACCAAGAGCTGGCGGTGGCCATCGACGTGATCGCCGAGCGTCTGCGCGCGCTGGGGTTTTATGTCCCGGGCACGCTCCAGGAGATGAGCGAGCTCAGTCGCCTGAACCAGCGGTCTCTGGTCGAGGGGCCGACGGCTTGGGAGGGCCACCTCATCGAAGGACACCGGCAAGTCGCGCATCGGCTCCGGGAGTTGCAGGCTCTTGCGGAGAAAACGATGGACGAGGCGACCATGGATCTCCTCGTTGAGCGTCTTCGGGTTCATGAGAAAACAATCTGGATGTTGCGCAGTTTGATCGGCGGAGTCTCGGAGACCCTGGTGGCACCTCCCACGTTCGAAGCAGCCATCGGTGCGTAGCCCAGGGGTCGAGGGGGGCAGCAACCAACCATTCGGTCATGAAAGAGGGAATGCACGATGAACATACAAGACATTTATGGGATATTGGTCGACAAGCTCACGTCGTGGGCTGAGGCGGCGGTGGCCGGTCTTCCCAACTTGGTCGTTGCCGTGGCTGTCCTCGCCCTGTTCGTGGTGGCTGGACGGCTCACGAGTGGGTTGGTTCGACGCATCGCGAAGGAGGTCAGCGAGGCCGAGGCGATTGTGCGGCTGATGACCAGGCTGACACGGTACGCCATCGTCGTGCTTGGCTTCATCGTCGCTCTGGGAATCCTAGGGCTCCAGAAGACGGTGTTTTCGGTGCTCGCTGGAGCTGGTGTCGTTGGGCTTGCCATCGGGTTCGCGTTCCAAGACCTCGCCGCCAACTTCATCGCCGGTATCGTGATGGGTCTCCGCAAGCCATTTGATGTTGGAGACATCATCAGGACCAATGACCACATGGGAACGGTACGGGCCATCAACCTTCGGAACACATTACTTGAAACGTTCAGCGGACAACTCGTCATCGTCCCGAACAAGGAAGTGTTCGAGAACCCCCTCGTGAACTATTCGGCGGAGGGCCTGCGGCGCGTTGAGATCGAGGTCGGGGTGGCGTACGACTCTGATTTGGAGCGAGCGGCGGCAATCGTTCGAGAGGCAGTCGAACACTTGGACTTCTTGGCACCGGACACGGATGTCACGGTCGTGGCTGAAGAATTTGGCGGCAGCAGCATCAACTTCACGGTCCGTTACTGGATCGAATATCCCGGCGAGGTCGGATATCCGGCCGCCCGGCATGCTGGGATCGTAGCGATCAAGAAGGCGTTCGACGAACATGAAATCGACATTCCGTTTCCGATTCGGACGCTCGACTTCAGCCTTACCGAGGACACGGCGGCGCGGTTCTACATGGAGCGGGCCAAAGAACCATCTGCAGTCGCTGCCTAAACGATCGTCCCACTCCGCGTAACCAGGAGGCGGCCCGGTGTGGGCCGCCTCTGCTGCGAGGACCCCAGACTCGTTTCCGGACGGCGGTTCATCTATCTTTGCCACGCTTCATGTGGCGCGTTCGGGGGTGGAACCACCGGGAATGCATAGGCTCAGGACTATGACTGACGAGCAAGTCATTCTGGTTGATGACACGGACAGGGAATTGGGTGCCGGCCTCAAGTTGCCAGTGCATCGGAGAGGTGACCTGCACCGCGCCATCTCCGTGTTTGTGTTCGACGAACAGCACAGGTTGCTGTTGCAGCAACGTGCTCTCACGAAATACCATTCGCCGGGGCTTTGGTCGAACACCTGTTGCGGCCACCCCAGACCCGGAGAGTCAGTGCTGGAAACTGCGCATCGGCGTCTGCGAGAGGAAATGGGAATCGATTGTCCGCTTGTACCAGCTTTTACCTTTCTTTATCGCGTGGAACTTGACAATGGCTTGATCGAGCACGAATTCGACCATGTGTTTACCGGGCGGCATGTCGGTTCGCCAAATCCAAACCCCGCAGAGGTTGCGGCATGGCGGTGGGAAAGATTCGCCGAGGTCGCAGAAGATCAGGATCGTCACCCGGAACGCTACACGGCGTGGTTCAGGATCATGCTGCACAAATATCGGTTCCGCATAGTTCCTTCGGCCAAACCCACTCTCTAATAGGTCATTGCATGCGTCTTTTCATTTGCTGTTTTACGTTGGCCTGCGGCATCACACCAACGGTAGTCCCGCAAACCCCACCACCACGGCTAGGTGTCGTGATCGTCGTCGATCAGATGCGTGCCGATTTCCTACAGCGCTTTACCGGGTTCTACACGGAAGGATTTGCCGCGCTCATCGAGGGTGGTACCGTCTTCACTGACGCGCATCAGGACCATGCGGTGACCGAGACCGCGGTAGGACATGCCACGATCGCCACTGGCGTCTTTCCGAAACATCACGGGATCGTTGGAAACACCTGGTATGACCGTGGCGCGCTCCGGATGTTCTACGCTTCCGAGGACTCGTCAGTTCAAATCGTCGGCCTCGAGGGGGCGGAAGGGCGTTCGCCGGCACAACTCCGGTCGCCTACGGTGGGTGACTGGCTAAAAGCGCGGTCACCGGCGAGTAAGGTGTATGCAGTTGCACTCAAAGACCGAGCAGCAACGTTCATGGCGGGGAAGAAGGCTGACGCAGCGTTGTGGTACGAGGAAGACGCTGGCCGCTATGTCACCTCCACCTATTATACCCGCGATTCCCTGCCGTGGCTCGAAGCGTTCAATCGGTCAGGACGTATCGAGGCCTTTCTGAAGGACGGGTGGAAACAGATGCTTCCGGTTGAGGGGTACTTCGTGTCCCGCGAAGACTCGTTTCCCCAGGAAGCGAACGGCATCAAGACCACGTTTCCGCATACCTTCACGGGTGACACAGTGATCACCCCTGCCTACTACAGCGAGCTGCGTGTTACCCCGTTCGCCGATCAGCTCACGCTAGACCTGGCTCGTGACGTCATTACGGAGGAACGGTTGGGGGCGGATGCGGATCCGGACCTGATATTCATCGGGTTGTCCGCCGCCGACTACATTGGCCATACCTTCGGCCCGTTGAGCCAGGAAGCAGAAGACTACTATGTTCGCGTGGATGGGTTCCTAGGGGACTTCATTGCGTTTCTGGATGAGCAAGTGGGACGCGAGCAATACTTCGTCGTCCTGACGTCCGATCATGGTGTGCTGCCGTTGCCGGAGGAACTCGCGCGTCGTGGCTTGCCCGCACGGCGCATATCCAGAAACGAACTCCAGCTCACCCTGCAGGAAGTGATTCTCGGCGCGCTCGAGGAGACGGGGATTACCACCCCACCTCGTGTTCGGCTCGCCAACGGGGTGTCCTTTGAGTTCACCGACCCTTCCGTCACTGACGCACAGCGGCTCACCGTAGCGCAAAGTGTCGCCGCGCGGCTCCGGGAAGCGTCTTTCGTGGAAGATGCATTCACCTACGCCGAGCTTCAGGAAACGGGCGCCGACCGTTCGTATCTCGAGGTCTACCGGCGACAGTTTCCGCCGGATCTGTCGCCCGATGTCGCCTTACGGTTCTCACCGTTCACCCTCGCCGGATGGGGCGACTTCGGCACGACGCACGGCTCGCCCTACGTCTACGATACGAAGATCCCGTTGGTTTTTTGGGGAGGGGCCATCCGCGGAGCCCGGGTGGTTCGGCGCGTCCGCTCGGTCGATATCGCACCGACCATCGCGCACCTCCTCGCGGTGACTCCTCCAGCCAACTTGAATGGTGAGGTCTTGAAAGAGGTGCTCGTGCGCCCGTAAGTCCTAGTCGTGCTGAATCTTCGCGGCTGAATCCGCGCTGGCAGTGATCGGCGCTTGGGTCATCTTCTCGCGTACCGCATCGGGGATTCGGATCTCGAGTTCCTTCCTGTCCTCTGGGTCTTCCTCTTCGAGGTCGGGAGCCCGTTCGTACGCGAACTCGACGATCTTCCGCAACGTGTGCGAAAACTCAAAACCACCGGCCTCTGCTGACTCCATGTACGACACACCCTCGGTGAGATCCGGGTTGGGATTGACTTCGAGCACGTAGGGCTGGTTGCGTTTGGCAAGCCGAATGTCGAGGCGCGCGTAGTCACGACAGCCCGTGAGCGTGTATGCTCGCAACGCCACGTCCTCGATTTTCTTGAGGGCCCGCTCCGACAGTTCCGCTGGACAGATAGTGTGCACCTGATGGTACACTTGATTCAGCGGATTCCACTTTGCATCGTAACTGATGATCGAAGGATGCTCCGGCGGGAGCTCGGAAAAGTCGAACTCGATCGCTGGCAGCATCACCGGAGGATCGTTTCCGAGGATCGAGACGTGTAGCTCACGACCCTCGATGAACTCTTCCACGAGAATCGGCGGATCGAACTCCTCGAACACTTTGTCGAGTTGCTTGACCAACTGCTCGTGATCGTGAACCACGGATCCGGCCTCCACGCCCATGCTTGCGTCCGACCGTGATGGCTTGACGATGAGGGGATAGTGTAGGCCGTGTCGCTTGGACACCTTTGGCTCGTGCAGAATACGGAATCGGGGCGTCGGCACGCCATTCGCAAGCAAGACTTGTTTCGCAAGACCCTTCTTGTGGCAGAGCGACAACGCAAAGGGAGGTGCGCCTGTATAGGCGATGTCGTGTAAATCAAAGAAGGCGGCGACCGCTGGCTCGAGTTCGGCATCGTCGCGAAAATGTTCGACGAGGTTGAAGACGACATCCGGACGGCCGCGTCCTTTGGTAAGACGTTGGAGCCTGCGAATGTCCTCCTTGATGTTTACCGCCGTCGCTCGGAATCCCTCCTGTCGCAGCGACTTCACGATGGCTTTGTACTCTTCCTCGACCGTTGCTACGTGAATGTCGTATTCCGGCTCGAACCCCAACATAGCGGGATCGACGTTGCGAATCTTTTCGTACACGTCCTCCGCGATGTGATTGTACACCACCGCCACGAAAATGCGATCGTCGTCCATGGCCGCTACTAGTCCTTGCAGTTCTGCCGTTGGGGTTCGCCAGACAACGTTATAATTTGCTCGGGTCACTGGTTAGAGCGCTACATGGGAATTTACCCACAATCGAACGGTTGGGAGTGCGGTCCCTTTGCCCTGAAGTACGCCCTGACGCTCTTGGGAATTCCTTGTGACGAACGCGAAATCGCCCAAGTCGCTGGCACCAATGAAGATGGGACCGATGAAGAAGAACTTGCACGTGCGGCAACACGGTTTGGCTGCGAGTTGAAACTGATTCGCCACGACCATCCGGCTGCAGCTCAGCGCGATCTCGATACGCTCCTCGGTAGAGGCACCCCAGTGCTTTTGTGTATCGATCAGTGGGGGCACTGGGTGACAGCGGCGCACGGCGAGGACGGCACGTACGTCGTGTTCGATAGCCGGGATAGCAGCGTGGTCACCGTGAGTCCTTGGGACCAACTGCGCCCGCGCTTGGCGTACCAAGAGCGCGCTCCCGACGGTTCGAACCGGGCGCTCTACGACCTGCACCCCGTCCAGGCGAGGCTTGCGACACCGCGCCGTGCCCGGATCTCCCTGACTCGAGCGGGGCACTTGAGACTTCCCGAGAATCGGAGCTTGGCGCTCGGATGGAGTCGTTATCTCGAAGACCTTCTGCAAATCGCCGTGGTGCCGTCAGGGCAGTGTGATCTGAGCGTACCGTTGATTCACGTGATCCGAGAACGGTGCGACGCGATCTCGGCTCGAGCCCACGAGGCGGTTGCCACGGTCGATGCGGCAACCCGCAGGCGAATCCTAGATAACATGTGTTTCGTCGCCGACGCGTATCAACTCGAGATCGCCGTTGGAATGGAAGAGCAGGTGGTATCACGGGTCAGCGACGTACTCGTACGCCGAGCTCGTGCGGCCCTCGTGTGATAGACCAGCCAGACGCTCTCCCAAGGCGTGCCTACGTCCATCGTGGCCCATAGCCATGAAGGCAGTCTGCTCGTATTCTTCGGGCCATGACGCGCGGGCTCGAGGATGTCGAGTTGCTCAGCCGTCTCGTGGCGTTCGACTCCACGAGTCGGAACAGCAACCTGCCTATCGCAGACTTCATTTGCGACTACCTCGATCGTCGTGGTGTACGGATCGATCGAAACGCCTCACCGGACGGTACCAAGGCCAATCTCGTTATTGCTGCTGGACCAGAAGATCTCGCCGCTGAGGGCCTCGGTCTCTCCGGGCACATGGATGTGGTTCCGGCTGACGAGAAGGACTGGAACAGTGATCCATTTTCATTGGCACGCGTCGACGATCGGCTCGTCGGGCGCGGTGCATGCGACATGAAGGGGTTTCTGGCGCTTGCGATGAATCGGTTCTTCTCGGTCGACCCCGACCGCTTGCGTCGACCCCTTGCGTTGCTCTTCACGTATGACGAGGAGCTCGGGACGCTTGGGGCCAAGCATTTCGTGGAGACGTGGCCCACTCCGCGGCGTTTGCCCCGTGCAGTCATCGTCGGTGAGCCAACGGAGCTTCGAGTCGTTCGGATGCACAAAGGGTACCTCAAGCTCCGCGTTACATTTGTGGGCCGGGCGGCACACAGCGGATATCCACATCTCGGGCGCAACGCCATCGAGCCCGCGGGCCGCGCGATCGTGGCGCTGAGCGAGTTGCGGCGCGTTCTCGAGACGGAACGACCCCTACACGCCCTGCATTTTCCGGAGGTTCCATTTGCGGCGCTCAACGTCGCCACCATCACCGGAGGCGTCGCGATCAATGTCATTCCAGACCACTGCCAGATCGAAGTGGGAGTCCGGTTACTTCCCGAGATGCGAAGCCCAGCCATCGTTGGACGGATCCGGGATACGCTCACCCACGCGCTCGACGATATCGCGTTCGAGCTCACCGTCCTCGGCGAGAGTCCGGCGATGCTGCTCGAGGAGGATGCATCGCTGCATCGAGCCCTGTGTCAAGCGATGGGGCAAACGGATTCCCAAAGCGTTTCGTTCGCCACAGACGCGGGCTGGTTCCAGAACATTGGGCTCGAATGTGTCATTTTCGGTCCGGGATCGATTGAAAAGGCGCATCGCGCCAACGAGTACATGCCGCTGGCCGAGTTGCGGTCTGCAAACCTCGTGTTGCATCGCATAGTACACGATTGGTGCGAGGCGGGAAGCTGACCGTGCCAGAGATTCTGCAGGCGGAGCTGACATGGACGGGAACACGCTTCGAGTCCGATATCGAGGTTGTCGTCTCCGATGACGGTCGGATATACGCGGTGCGCAGGGCAAATACGAAGCCGTCCAAGCGACTGGACGGGCAAGCCCTCATGCCCGGCTTCATCAACGCGCATTCGCATGCATTTCAGCGAGGGCTACGAGGATTAGGGGAACGATACGCAGAGGGCCCAGGCAGCTTCTGGACCTGGCGAGAGACGATGTATGATTTCATCGCGGGGCTGGACGAGAACGCATTCCGAGAACTCTGCTACCAGTGCTTCGAGGAGATGCGCGACGCCGGGATAACGACCGTCGGCGAATTCCATTATCTGCATCACTCCTCGCACGATGCCGATCATCAGTTTGACGAAGCCGTGTTGGCAGCGGCGGCTGCCGCAGAGATTCGACTGGTCCTTCTCAGCGCCTACTACGCCACTGGCGGTATCGGCAAGCCTCTAGAGGGGTCGCAATGCCGGTTCGCAACACACACACCAGAAGCATACTGGCTGCAGATGGACCGGCTGTCTGCGAAGCTTCACCACAATACCCAGCGACTTGGCGCGGTCGTTCACAGTATTCGAGCAGCATCACTCGAAGACTGTAGCTCCATCTACCACGAAGCGAGACGGCGAAACCTCGTCTTCCATATGCATGTCGAAGAGCAGCGTCGGGAGATTGCGGAATCGATTCGTGTATATGGCAAGCCGCCGTTGGAACTGATCCACCACGTTCTGCAATTCCATGACGGCATCACCGCCGTTCATTGTACGCACAGTAGTCAGGACCTGCTGCGACGCTTCTTGCAGGTCGGCGGTCTCGTGTGCGTATGTCCGCTCACGGAGGCAAACCTGGGAGACGGGATCCCCGATCTCGCCGACGTACCGGAAGTGCCCGGACAACTTTGTCTCGGCACCGACTCAAACGCCCGTGTGAGCATGTGGGAAGAAATGCGATGGGTGGAGTACGGGCAGCGACTGGTGCGAGAAGCCCGCGGCATGTTGAAGCGTGGTAGCGACGTCGCACAGTTGCTTCTCGAGGCCGCGACCGCCACGGGTGCTCGGTCGCTAGGAGTGTCGGCTGGTCAAATTGCGCCGGGCTGTTGGGCCGACTTCATGACGATCGATCTGGACCATCCCTCGATTCGGGGGTGCGATCCCCAACACCTGCTGGATGCTCTGGTATTCGGCGCCGGTAACGAGGTGATCGTAGCGACGAGTGTTGGCGGACGCTGGCGGGACTCCCGAGCCAAGGCACAAGACCCTACGCCCAAGTGATGCCCGCCTGGGCGTCCGGTAAGTGTGCGGGATGCCCCGCTGCGCTGAGCACGTCCAGGATCCCCTGAAGATGGTCGTGTCCACGGGTCTGAATCACGAACTCGACCTCGACCGATGGCAGCCGCACGTTCGTGAACGCGCGCTGGTGACGCACCTCGAGAATATTGGCTTCGGCTTCAGCTAGGCAGGTGGTGACTTCGGCGAGCCCGCCAGGGAGATCCCGTAGTTCAACGAGCAGGCGCACCAGACGTCCCGTACGGACGAGCCCGCGTTGAATCACGGACGACAAGATCATCGGGTCGATATTACCTCCGCAAACCACGAGCGCGACTCGTCGACTGGCGAACCGGTCTGCGTGCTTGAGCACCGCGGCCAGCCCAGCCGCCCCAGCCCCCTCAACCACCATTTTCTCGCGTTCCAAGAACAAGAGAACACTTCGTTCGATCTCATCCTCCTCGACCAGCAGAACGTCGCTCACCAATTGACGGATGATCGGGACGGTGAGCCGGCCGGGTACTTTCACCGCGATCCCCTCCGCGATCGTTGCCGTACCGCATTGGATGGGGTCTCCAGCCAATGCCTGCCGCATCGAGGGGAAACGCGCCGCCTCGACACCGATGATCTCGATACCCGGCTTGATACCGGTAGCGGCGGTCGCGATACCCGCGATCAACCCGCCACCGCCGATCGGCACCACAATGACGTCCAGGTCCGGGTGCGCTTCGAGGAGCTCAACGGCTACCGTCCCCTGTCCTGTGATGATCTTCTCGTCGTCATACGGATGGATCAGGTGAAGACCGCGTTTCTTCGCGAGGGCGGTGGCATGCGCGCCAGCTTCATCAAGTCCGGCGCCCTCCAAGACGACCTCTGCTCCGAAGCTGCGTGTGCGCTCAACCTTGAGTGTGGGCGTGTACCGCGGCATCACGATGGTGGCCTCAATGCCGAGCCGCTGTGCGTGACGGGCAACCGCCTGGGCGTGATTACCGGCTGACATGGCAATGATGCCCGCGGCCCGCTCATGCTCGCTCATCGAGCGGAGTTTGAACACGGCGCCCCGCTCTTTGAACGAGGCAGTGTATTGGAGATTCTCCAGTTTGAGGATGATCTCGGCACGAGTGATCTCCGACAACACCCGGGAGCGGGAGGAGGGAGTGGTGCCGATCTCCTGCGCCACGATTCGGGCAGCGGTACGGATGTCGTCGACGTTCACAGACATGCAGATGCGAGTCCGATCATCACGGACTCAGAAGCTAACCGTCGTGCACGGGCCTGCCACGGGCAGGCATGCTGAGGCTGGGAGGGCCGGTGAAATGGAATGAACAAAAAAACGAGGGGCGTCAGGCGAGCGGATGACCGGTCCGCTCTCGAGAGACCCATCGGCCCCTGTCCGACGAGTCCCGTCCGTGCCGTAATCGACACGATTTGCTGACTGCCCGACACCCCTCGAAACTTGAATTTGAGTCCTGATGTCTAAGGCCGTTATGAAATGGTCATGAGCATCGCCGCGGCGCCGTCATTCCAGACTCAAGGCCCAAGGCGGCGTTTCTGAGGCGCGGATCCGAGGCGCGGACCAGCGGTGGACGCAACGTGGGCTGCCAGACGGTCGATCAAGGTCGTGAGCTGATCGTGTCGGGTCCTCACGGTTCGTGCGAAGATCGTGCGTGCCAAGCCCCAGGACGCGCCAACCGCGAGGGCTGCAGCCACAACACCGGCCACTGGGGCTTGAAGGGCCCCGGCTACCACCCCGAGCAGCGCGCCCCCTCCCCCCCCACCACCTCCCCCTACGATGCCACCGAACACACCGCCCGCGAAGTTACTCATGCGCTCGTCGATGGTGATGCGCGTCCGTCCGTCGCGCGGCATCACCATGATGTGAATGTCCCGCCCACCGGCCCCCTGCCCCGCCCGAGCCGTGCTCCACGTCAGGGAGCGGCCGAGGGTACTCACGTGCCCCACGTCACGCAGCGTGGCTCGCACGTCCTCGACGAGGATCGCAAACTCCGAATCCGGCACCTCTCCATCGACGGTTCGTTCGAGCCGCAACGACGTCGGGGCGCCGGCAAGAAAGTTCTTCCGCGGCGGTGAGGGCTCCGGGCGCTGGAGCTGCCGGGCTGCCTGTTCTACTCGCTCCGGCGAGATTCCCACTTGGGCGGCGATTTGCTGTACCGCTCCAATGGAGAGCGCGCCTTCCTCTGTCGGCTGCTGAACCTGCATCTCGCTGGCGTGCTTGACGATGGATCGAACCTCGGACTCGCTATACCGGCGGCTACGTCCGGTGGCGCTCATCAAGGCATCCACCAACTCCTTGGCGCTCGAGTAGCGGTCTTGCGGTCTGATGGCCATCGCTCGAACGAGCACCCGCTCGAGTGAGCCCGAGAGCTCATCGAGTCGCTTCCGATGCGACGCACTGGCGTCGAGGAATCTCCCCAGCTTGCTGGCTTCCTCGGTGGGCCAAAACCCGGGTGTCTCGCCGACCATCATCTCGTAGCACACACATGCCAAGCTGTAGACGTCCGTGCGCGCGTCCAGTTCCCGCACGGCTGCTGCCTGCTCGGGGCTCATGTAGCCGGGCGTTCCCAGGGGGAATCCGGTGCGGGTGAGCTCGATACCGCCCGCGGTGCTGATGGCTCGGGCGATCCCGAAGTCCGCCACCATCGCGTGGCCCTCGGAGAAGAGGATGTTCTCAGGCTTGAGGTCTCGATGGAGGACGCCCTGGCGATGAGCGTAGCTCACTGCGTCGCCCACGCGCACCGAGATTCCCAGTGCGTGGTCGACGTCCAGGGGACCCTCGCGGTTCAGCAGTGAGCGCAGCGATCCGCCATCGATGTATGGCATCACGTAGTACAGCCGGCTGTTCGCCTCGCCGGAGTCGTACAAGGGAACGATGTGTGGGTGCGTGAGCTTGGCCGCGATCTCGATTTCCTTGAGGAACCGCTCGGTACCGATGGACGCGGCGAGATCTGGCCGCAGCACCTTGACCGCCACTTGCCGATCGTGTTTGAGGTCCCGAGCCAAATACACGGTCGCCATTCCTCCCCGACCCAGGATGCGCTCGAGCGCATACCGCTTTGCCAAGGCGGAACGGAGAGTTTCGGGTATCTGCGTCACGCCACCAAGGTAGCCGGGGATGTGGCGCTTCGGAACGTCCAACTCTTCTCGGTGGAGCGCCACGTAGCGATACATCTGCTACAAAGTAGGCCATGCCGCGCAGTGATGTGGCCGCAAGGCTCCGCTCCCGAACGACCGCCGAGGGCTGTGTGGTAGGGTGGTCCGATCACGCCAAGTGGCAATGACTTGTGCGCGGCCCGGTCTTGCTGTCACCGCAACATCAGGTCGTGGGCGGAGGCATCCCCCTCCGGGCACGACGCTTGCTCCTTCCCGCCACGCGTTCGTTTCGAAGCAGTGAGACGGGCATCGATTGAACCAACGTTCATACACAGTTCAGCTTCACGAAGACATGGTGTTTCATCGTGTTGGATCTCAGGACCGCGGCACGTTTTGCGGCCACCACCTGGGACCCAGTCGGGGGGGTTGGAGCATGCGGATAGGATTCATGGCTTTGCTCGGTCTGATCGGTGTGGGAGGGTGTGGTGGAGGTGGGGCGGCCGGACCTACGGCGCCCGACGCCCAGGTCTCCTTTGCCTCGCTGGATCTCACGCCCGCGTCGGTCGCGGTACCCGTCGGCGGCACCGTTCAGCTCGTGGCGACTCCGAGAGACTCGAACGGGAATCCCGTGGGTAGCCTTCCACCGGCCACGTTCTCGAGCAGTTCTCCAGAAACGGCTGGTGTGGACGACCAAGGTCTTGTGACCGGCAACTTGGTAGGGAGCGCCGTCATTACGGCGAGCGTCACTGCCTCGGGTGTCACCCACACCGCGAGCGCAACGGTCGCGGTCACCTCGGGCGAACGGGCTCCGGCAACGGTTACCACCCCCGGCCTTGCCTTTGACCCCGCGTCACTCGCTGTGTCGGTAGGTGACACGGTCACGTGGGAATTTTCGGGTGCGGTCCACAACGTGACGTTCACTGAGGGAACGCCGCCCGGTGGAAACATTCCCGATCAGCAGATTGGGAGCGTAGTAGAACGGGAGTTCCCGGATCCCGGGACCTTCAAGTACGAGTGTACCATCCACGCTGGCATGGCGGGGGAAGTGGTGGTCACGACGGGAACACCGAGCGTGTTCACCTCGCTCGCCGTGACGCCGACGACCCCCGCCATGGACATTGGACAGAGCGTCCAGTTGACGGTCACGGCGCTGGATCAGTTCGGCAACGCGATGCCGGGAATGCCAGCACCAACCTTCAGCGTGATCGACGGTTCGATAGCGTCGGTCGACGCCGGCGGGCTCGTGACGGGAGTGAGTGAAGGGACCACGACGGTTGTGGCCTCGATCACCCACGACGGTGTGACCCAGACTGCGTCGGCAACGGTGAACGTACGCTCGCCCCAATCGGGCGCCGTGACCGTGACAACCCCCAATTTGCGATTCGATCCCCCCACTATATCGATACCAGTTGGCGGGAGCGTGACGTGGCAGTTCTCGGAGGCGGTCCACAACGTGACATTCTCGGGCGCTGCACCTTCCGGTGGCAGCATCCCGGACCAGGATCCCGGAAACGCCGTTTCACGCTCCTTTACGGCTGCAGGCACCTATGGGTACGAGTGCACCCGCCATAGCGGGATGGTGGGAGAAGTGGTGGTGGAAGGAGGAGCGGGTCCTTCGGTCTTCAGTTCGCTCGCGCTGTCTCCAATGGAATGGGCGATGCCACTAGGTGCGTTCAAGGAATTGACGGCGACGCCCCTCGATCAGAACGGGCTCCCCATTTCGGGACTCCCGGCGCCCTCGTTTACGAGTAGCGATCCGGCCGTGGCGTTCGTCGACGAGAGCGGCCTGGTCACGACCGGAGGTGAGGGTACCGTCGTTGTCACCGCCGCACTCACCGTCGACGGTGAGACACGAACGGCCACGACATCGATCTCGGTGGCGCCGGCCACTGCCGCCGTCGTGCGAATTACTGCGGATTTGTACGAGCCGGATCCGGTCGACATTGCTCCCGGCGGGACGGTGATTTGGGAAGTCGGTGGGTCGGCACACAACATGACCTTCGACCTTCCACCTGTCGAGGGAAATATCCCGGATACGGATCCCGGCAATGCCGTTGCCAGGACCTTTGCCACCGAGAATGATTACGACTACGAATGCACACTCCATGGCGAGAAAGGACGAGTGCGCGTCCGATGACGAAGCTATGGATCTTGACACCGGCTCTCTGTCTCGCTCTCGGTGTGACAGGGATAGAAGCCCAATCGCTGCTCGATCGTCCGCCGAACGTCTCGGGGGATTGGGTCGCCAACGCGGGCACGGTACAGTTCAACTTTCTCCACCGGTTCATGGTAAGTGACGCCCCCGTCCGGAAGATCAGCAATTTCCCCACTTTCCTGATTGGTGTGGGTCTGCCAGGAGCGCTGATGGTTGGCGCGCATTATGCCACCAACTCGACGCTCGCTCCTCGTTTCCCCAACGAGTGGGAGTTCTTTGCCCGTCTGGCGCCATTGTCCGAAGATCGCGGGGCGCCGATCGATCTCGGGGGTCAAGTCGGATACAACCTGGCTGCAGAAGGCCTGGACGGTGAGCTCTCCGTGGCCAAGCGGGTAGGACCGCTTCGGCTCATCGCCGCGGCCCGAGTGCTTGCAGATCCCTTTGCAGAGGGCGAGGTGCTCTTCGCCATGGGTGGAGGGGGCACGTTACGAGTTAGCCGGTACCTTGCCCTCGCCGGTGATATTGCAGGTCTCACCAAGAGGGACGAGGATCGCGGCGAGAAGCCCGCTTGGAGCGCCGGCGTGCATCTTGCCATCCCCAACACCCCGCATACGCTATCTCTCCAGGCCACCAACACGAATACAGCGACGCTCCAAGGCCTTTCCCGCGGTGACAGCGAGATTCGTTACGGTTTCGAGTTCACGGTTCCTGTCACGCTGTCGCGGTTCTTTGGGCGGCGACGCCCGCCACGCAGACCGCAACCGACAGCAGACTCGCTCCGCGCACCTTTGGTTGCCCAGGAGGCGGACTCAACGGGCGAAGTGATCGGCACCGTCATTCGCCAAATGAAGTTTCCGCAGAATCGGCTCGAGATCGAAGTGGGAACGACGATCGTGTGGGAAAACGCGGATCCACTGGCCCACACCGTCACTGCCGACGACGGCAGCTTTGACTCGGGGTTGATCCAGCCCGGTGAGAAATGGAGCTACACGTTCACGCGGGTTGGGGACTACAGCTTCTTCTGTACTCCCCACCCGTTCATGACCGGGATCGTGATTGTACGAGGCACGCCATGAGGTCGAGACTCTGGGGGATCCTGGCGGCCACCATCGTGGCGGCCTGCTTTTCGGAGCGCACCGACACGACGAGTCCACCGCTGCAGGGTACGTGCGACGTTTCGCTTCCAGCGGAGCTGCTCGGATCCACCATTGTCGCGATCCGTAACTTCAGCTTTGAGCCGGCCCAAGTGCGGGTCGCAGCCGGTGGGACGGTCACCTGGGTGAACTGTGCCCCGGCGGACGAACCGGCGCACACGAGTACGTCGGATCAGGGCGTATGGGGGACCGAGCTCCTACCCCCGGGGAGTTTTGCCAGCTTTACCTTCACCCAGGCAGGAGCGTTCCCGTATCACTGCGAGCCCCATCCGTTCATGCAGGCAACTGTGGTTGTCCAATAGGTTGCCTCAGAAGCCCATCCGCGTCACGAGGGAGTCGAACCGGGGATCGTTGCGTACAGTCTCGAGCTTGGGCTCGACCCGGAGATACGCGAGCCAGCCCCGCCGCTCTTCGTAACAGCGATCGAGCCATTGGAAGACCGCGTCGGGATCGCCGAGCGCAACGTGCAGTAGCACGAACGCCACGGGAGATATGTACCCCTCACTACTGAGTTGCTCGAGCTCGACGAGCAGGCGCTCGGTCTCGGCACGACGGCCGCGCCGCGCTTCCATGTATCCCCAACCCGCCATAGCGTATGCGGCGGTTTTCTGGGCCGTCGCGATGGCGTCACGGAAGGCGGCTTCCGCCTCTTCAAATCGACCCAAGGCCGTGTATACGAGACCCAACACGCTGTGTGTCTCATCGGCTTGGGGATCGATGGCCAGTGCCCGTCGTAAGTGTTCAACGGCTTCTTCGTGCCGTCCGAGGTAGTAGCAGAGCCACCCCAACCCGCGATGTCCCGACACGGATACGGGATCGAGATCCACCGCCATTCGGGCCTCTTGCAGGGCCTCCACACCCCGACCAGTCGCAAGGAGCAACCACGCGAACCACTGTCGGGCGGTGGCGTAGGACGGGTTGAGCTCGATCGCTCTCCGGAATTCACGTTCGGCGGCGGTCCAGTCCCAATCGTAGATGAAGTTGACCCACGCAAGGGATGTGTGCGCTTCCGCGAGCGTCTCATCCAGCTCGAGGGCCCGGCGTGCCTCGACTTTCGCCTGCTCCATCCGTTCCGCCACAGGGGAACCCCGATAGTCCACCTGGATGGCATGGGCATCGGACAAGCCGGTGTAGGCCAGGGCGTAATCTGGGTCTTCTTGGATCGCCTGCTCGAAATACTCGATGGCGCGGAGGATATCCTCTGGGGTCCGGAGGTTCCAGTGGTATCGACCGCGAAGGTATGCGTTGTACGCCTTGACATTGTCCGTGTATCGCCGCGGCCGAAGTTCGCCGAGATCCCGCCATAAAGTTGTCCGGAGCGTCATGACAATAGTTCGGGTAATCTCATCCTCGACCGCGAAAATGTCGTCGACTTCGCGGTCATACCGCTCGGCCCAGAGGTGGCGCCCGTCGGATACGTCGGTGAGCCGAGCCGTGATCCGGAGGCGATTGCCCGACTGTCGGACGGTTCCCTCCAGCACGGTCGACACGCCCAGTTGCGCACCAATGGCTCGGACGTCTTGCCGGGTTCCCTTAAAGGCGAAGACCGACGTCCGAGATGCGACGTGTAGTCCCTCGACCTTCGTGAGGGCGTGGATGAGTTCGTCGGTGAGCCCGTCACTCAAGTATTCGTTGTCCGGGTCTGGGCTCGCATTCTCGAACGGCAGCACAGCAATCATTCGAGTGTTTCGGTCTGCAGCGGCGGATGCAGGAGGATCCGTCGAGGTCAAGGCTTCTGTAAACGCCCGAACGGTGTCAAAGCGCTGAGCCGGATCCTTGGCCAGCGCTCGAGCGATGACTTGGTCCACCACCAAAGGGACTTCACCCCGCTGCGACCGGACTGATGGTGGTGGCTGGATGGCGTGCTGGGCCATGGTGGCACGAGCGTTGGGCCCGCGAAACGGTGGTTCGCCGGTCAGCATTTCGAACAAAACGCAGGCCAGGCTGTAGAGATCGCTTCGGGCGTCCAGCTCCCGGTCTGCCGTCACCTGCTCGGGGCTCATATAGGCAGGCGTCCCAACCGCGAGCCCCGGCTCCGTCAACCGATCCGACCCGGCTGCGGAGATCGCCGTGGCCACGCCGAAGTCCGTCAGGAGGGGCTGTCCTTCGTTGAGCAAGATGTTCTCGGGCTTGATGTCACGATGCAGCACGTTCCGACGGTGCGCGTAATCCAGTGCACCGGCTACCGCCAGGGTGATCCGGATCGCATCGTGTATCGGCAGTCGCTTTTTCTCGTTGAGTCGGTCCCTGAGGGACTCACACCCAACGAAGGGCATGACGTAGAAGAAGAATCCGTCGCATTCGCCGGAATCATGGAGCGGTAGGATCTGGGGATGGGTTAGCCCAGCGGCTATGCGAATCTCACGAAGGAACCGTGCGGTCTCGTAACCGGTGACCAGCTCGGGCCTGAGAACCTTGATCGCGACCTCACGACCGTGTTTGACATCTTCGGCCCGGTAGACGGTCGCCATCGCCCCTCGTCCCACTTCTTCCTGGACGGCATAGCGGTCTCCCAAAGCCGCTCGCAGACGTTCAACCGTGCACTCCATGACCGATAAAGATGGTTGGGCGGCGGAGGGGACGGCAGGGGACGCCGCTGGCGCTGTTCCTCATACCCGGTGGTAGTCTGGTCGCCAGGCCTGGATGAGTTTCTTGATCTCCTCGCGATCGCGGATCCCTTCGCCCCGCACGCGCCGGGCAAGAGCGGGCACCTCTTCATCGGAGGCGAAGCGGAGCGCGATCAGCTGTCCGATGGTGAACTCGTCGACGCGTGCTGCGAGATCCGCGGGCAAAAGGCGCGCGAGGCGGAGTTTTTCCTCCAAGCAGATGACACGATCCTGGACGGTGGTGGCGAAGGTCCGCGTATAGTAGAAAAGGAGGAGAACCCCGATGACCAATAGGACGCTCATCAGACGATCCACCGAAAAGCTTGTCACCGTCCGGTACGAGGACCAGATCAGATTGACGATCAGGATGCCGAACGTCGCGGCGTGAAACCCGATCACGTAGCGGCGGTGGTTTTGGTAGCTCTGAGGCTCGACGTCGCTCATGCGCTCTCCCGTCAGCAGGTTCGAGGAGAATGCACCTCATAGACCGCGACGGCCAGTCCGCCCCCTGCACCACTCTGTCTGGAAGTGTATCTTGGACGTGTATGCTCGGCGGAAGGCTGAGTTGCGAAGGCTCGGACTGCGTTCTTCTCGTGTAAGGGAGAGACGAGTGTGACCGCTCCCATCCTGGCCGTAGTAGCGGCAATCCTGGCTGTGCTCCTCATCGTGGAATTTGCTCGGCAGCGACGTGCGGTCGAGGCTCGTGAGTTGTACCGGAAGATCTTCAACGACCTCCACATAGGCATCAATGTGTGGCATTTGGAGGATCCCTCGGATCCTGGCTCGCTGCGTCTGATCGCATCCAATCCGGCGGCGGCCGCCGCCACGGGCATCCCGAGCGTCAAGTGGATTGGTCGAACCATCCTAGATGTGTTCCCGGAGGCGGTTCCGCGGGGTATCGCCGCGGACCTGGCCGAAGTGGCCAGGGTGGGCCGATTGAAGGATCTCGGCGAGTTGTCGTACGGGGATGCCCGGATTCAGGAAGGCATCTACTCGGTCTTCGCCTATCCGCTTCCGGGACGTTGCACGGCGGTCGCGTTTGAGAACATCACGAAGCAGAAGCTCGCGGCCATGGAAGTGGCACGGAAGGCAACGTATGTACAGCTGTTGCAGGAAGTCGCCTGCCGCGCCAACGAAGCAGACTCCATCAGCGCAGCTCTCGAGGAGACCTTACCACAAATCTGCGAGCACACCGGTTGGGTCGTGGGTCACGCCTACCTGCGGGACGGCAATGGCCCGTCCCTCGTGCACACCCGGCATTGGCATCTCGCGAATCCACAATTGTACGACGAGCTTCGTGCCGCAACGGACGCGACACGTTTTACGGCAGGTGTGGGTCTCCCGGGCCGAGTACTCAACAGCGGAGCCGCTGAATGGGTCGTGGATCTCAGTTCGGCCACGAATGTCCCCCAGGCGAAAGTCGCCGTGGCCTGTGAACTCCGCTCGGCCTACGCGTTCCCCATACTGCTCGATGGCAATGTGACAGGCGTGTTGGAGTTCTTTGCGACGGATACCTGGGTTCCCGACGAACTGTTGTTGGAGACGATGCAGCGCGTGGGTCGGCAGTTGGGCCGTGTCATTGAACGGCAGCGTGGGAGCCCGTCGGTGGGATCGTCGGCGGCCCCCGGTTCCTAGAAGCGGGTTCAGTCCTCCACGGCGTACCCTTCACCATAGAACTTGCTGGTGCTTCGAGTGTGGAAAACGATCGCCCTAATGGGATCATACTTGGGGTTCGCCAGGCCGGGGAGCACTTCCAGAACTTCGTCTTCCCACACATAGACGGCCATCGGGAAGGACACTCGTGGGGTTCCCAGCTGTGCGACGGTACGGGGTTTGCTCACGCGGTGCGTCGTGGACGGTAGGCGGTCGTTCGTGATTCGCTGCATGTAGTCGCCCGTGTTGATGATGAGGGAACCCCAAGGGGCGTTCAAGCGAATCCACTTGTTGCTTTGATGGTTCCATACCTGCAACCCCTCCACGCGAGCCGCCGGGAGGATCGTGAATAAGTCGACATCTTCGTGGCCTAGCAGGCGGCCGGCTCCTGAAGCGTCCTCGTCTCTTCCGATTGGCGGGTAGTAATTCAATCGCAGGCCAAAATTCGTTCTGGTGAGCGTGGCATCGTAGAAATGGGGATCCACTCCCAAGTACGTGAAAATGCTCTGCGTGATGGGCAGAATCAGCTTTTCGTGCGCCAGACAAATCTGACGAAAGAACGGCTCGTATTCCGGCAGAGGCCAGAAATCTTCCGGAGCAAAGTCCTTTTGTCGTGGCTCCATTTCGAATGCGCGACGGCAGAAGACCCACCCCTCGACCAGGTCGGGATGAATATCACTGGTTTCCTTGATAGGAAAGTATCCCTGGCTCACTGAACCGAACCGTTCGGCGCGATACGCCAACTTTTGATCGAGCGTGGTGCGCGTGAAGAACTCCACGACCTTACCCTCCGCCTCGTCGTACAGCGATGGGTCGACGCCGTGCCCCACGATAATCGCAAAGCCGATCTCTTCGAGTGCCGACCCGAGCCCTTGGGCAAACTGCTGCCGCCCGGCTTCTCCACCGCTCCAGAACGGTGTCATATCCACGGTTCGGATCTGGTACTCCTCGTCGAAGACGTCTTCACCGGGCGTCTCTGCCAAATGGTACGTATGTGCCTTTTGCACCTGATCGAACCGCATAAACTCCTGATTGACGGCACTCACACGTTGGTCTTTCTCCTTGGACATCTGGCATCCTTCTCGAGCGGTGGGTTCACTGGACCTGCAAACGTGGACCTGTCTGGCCGCGGTCGACCCGTCCTCGTATTCTACTCTTCCGGCACCAAGAGACAATGATGGATATACCGTCTCCACCTCAAGCCACGTGTGGCCCATGAACCGACTGATCGGCTGTCTTGCCGTCTGTGCTATTCTCATCCCCGATGAGGCTGCTCGAGCCCAGGTGACGGCGGATACCGTGCGTCTCGCCGGGCTGCGCGCGCCGGTCGAGATCCTTCGTGATGTTTGGGGCGTCTCGCATATCTACGCGCAGAACGAGGAGGACCTGTTCTTTGCACAAGGGTTCAACGCCGCGCGAGATCGCCTCTTCCAGCTCGAGCTATGGCGCCGCCGTGCCACGGGCACGATGGCGGGACTCGTGGGCCGGAGAGCGCTCGAGCACGATATCGGCGCTCGTTTGCTGCAGTTTCGCGGCGACATGCGTAAGGAGATGCGGCATTACCATCCCCGGGGGCGGAGAATCGTGACTGCCTTTGTTGCGGGCATCAATGCGTACATCGATTTGACTGTCAGGGTGCCCGAACTGCTTCCATGGGAATTCGCCGCTCTCGAGATCAAGCCCGGCAAGTGGACGCCCGCCGTCGTGGTCTCCCGTCACAATGGCCTGTATCGAAACGCCAATCGAGAGCTCGAGTTGGCAGCCATCGTCCACTCCCTAGGACCGCAGCAGACAAAGCAGCTACTGGCGTTCGAGCCCGGCAGCCCTTCCTTGACGCCAGATGCCAGCCTTGATCTCGGGACGCTGGACTCTCGAGCGCTCAGCCTCTACCGAGCGTCCCGATCGCGGATCCGGTTTGAGCCGCAAGACATGGCTGCTGCGTTCCGCGCCGAGGTGTCGCGCCACGAACCGCCCGATCCATGTAGCCTGCCAGAGCGGTGTGATGCGTGGGAGCAATTCGATCGCCAGCGGAGCGGCAGTAACAATTGGGTGGTCTCGGGCGCACGGACGTTCAGCGGGGCACCGATGATGGCAAATGATCCACATCGTGTGCTGTCCCTTCCATCGCTGCGATACTGGGTACATCTGGTGGCACCGGGATGGAATGTCATCGGTGGCGGTGAGCCGGCGCTCCCGGGAGTGGCGATAGGACACAATGAACACGGTGCGTGGGGTCTGACGATTTTTGCGGTGGATCAAGAAGATCTCTACGTGTACGACACCAATCCTGCCAACGAGCGGCAGTACAGGTATGGCAGACGGTGGGTCGACATGCTCGTCGTGTCCGACACCATTCCGATTCGCGATGAAGCTCCCGTGGCCGTGGAGCTGCGCTTCACTCGGCATGGTCCGGTGTTGTTTCAAGACGAGGCACGGAACCGAGCGTACGCACTTCGAGCGGCGTGGCTAGAGGTGGGCTCGGCACCGTATTTGGCGAGCCTTCGTATCGATCAGGCACGTAACTGGGAGGAATTTCGCGAAGCCTGTGCCTACTTCTATACGCCGTCCGAGAACATGGTTTGGGCTGATGCCACTGGGAACATCGGATGGCAAGCGACGGGGATCACTCCACGACGACGCGGGTGGGACGGTCTGCTCCCGGTACCAGGAGACGGACGGTTCGAGTGGGATGGTTTTGTGAAGGTGGTCGATCTCCCGAGCCGCGGGAACCCCGAGCAGGGGTGGCTCGCCACCGCCAACGATAACAATCTGCCGTCTGGGTATCGTCCGATCGTGGGTTACGAGTGGACCGATCCGTTTCGGATTTCGCGGATTCGCGAAGTACTTGGATCCAGCCGCCGGCTCACGCTGATGGACATGCAGCGCCTGCAGCATGATGAGCTGTCGCTTCCCGCTCGATCCTTAGTGCCCCTTCTCGAAGGACTCGATTATCCCAGCGCTGCGGCTGGTAAGGCCGCGGATCGCTTGCTGCGTTGGGATTACGTGCTCGATCGCGACTCCGACGGGGCCGCCATCTACGTGTTTTGGGAACAGCGATTGGTGGAGCAAGTCTGGCGTAGGCTCGTCCCGGAGGCCGTCCACGATCTCATCCGTCCGTCGGATCTCTCACTTCGAAAGGTCGTGGACTGGATCACGGTTCCCGACGGCCGTTTGGGACCGCGCCCCTCCGAGGCGAGGGACGGTCTCCTCGTTGCCAGCCTCCAAGATGCCGTTACTGAACTGAGTGAATTGCTGGGCGAAGACCAGTCACAGTGGAGATATGGGCTCCTCAAGCACGTGTTCTACGAGCACTCCCTGAGCGCCGCTGTGAGGCACGACATGCGGGACAGCTTGGACATCGGACCGCTTCCGCGCGGAGGCTACGGCCACACTGTCAACTATACCTCCGATAATCTGAACCAAACGAGCGGTGCCACGTTTCGCATCATCGTCGACACCAGCGACTGGGACCGGTCGCTTGGAACCAATGCCCCGGGACAGTCGGGCAATCCAACGAGCCCGCACTACGGCGACCTGTTTGTACCCTGGGCAGCGGGAAAGTACTTCTCCGTCCTCTACTCCCGCGAGCGCGTAGAGTCCGCAACGGCCGACGTCATCGTGCTCCATCCCACACGTTGATCGGACCTTGTGCGTTTCACCCCTGCCATGGTCCGGAGCTCTAGTCTCCTCGAGTGGACAGCCAGCGATACAGCGCTCGGATGTTGAGTGGGAACCATTCCGTGTAGCCCCGCCAACGCTCATACGCCGGCAATCTCACCTCTTGCGCGGCCTGATCCTCGGTGAGCCCTCGTTGGATCGCAGCGTCGACGGCGCTGCGGAGATCCTCGTAATACTGAACCTGGCGCTCGATGGTGGCACGCGTCCCCGGGGCGCCATGGCCGAACGCAATCGTCGAAAAGTCTATTTCTAAGAGTCGCCGCAACGCGTCGAAGAACTCGGGGAAATAGTAGTCCGGCAAATCCCGATACCCCACGCCATCGTTAGTCACGAAATCAACCGCGAAGGCAATTCGGTCTTCGGGCAAGTAGGCGACGACCATATTGTCGCTGTGACTGCGTCCCAAGTAGTGGAGCTCCAGCAGTCGACCACCGAAGTGAAGGGTCAGCTGGTCCTCGAACGTAATGTCGGGGGGAGGGAGGTCCGGATTTGGCGCCTCTGTGAGGCGTCCGCGGCTGTTCGCATGCGCAATGATCGGAACCTCGCTACCAAAGGCGGAGCGCAGGACTCGGGCACCGGTGGCGTGATCCGCGTGATGGTGACTGTAGACGACGGCTCTAAGCGCCTTGCCGGGCGCCACTCGCTTGATAGCCTCTGCAAAGTGGCGGGCTGCTTGAGTGGAGATCGGATCGATGGCGACGACGCCGTCGGTCGTGACGACGAACAGTCCCTGGTGTGCCTGGAACCGGAACTGATAGACGCCTTCAGCAAGACGGGTCGTTTCCACCTGTGTGTCTTGCGAGGATACGGGTGCTGCCAAACTGGCCAGGGCTGCTACCAACATCGAGGCTGTTCGCGTCATGAATCCACTCCTCGTTGGCGGACGAACGCAGTTGTGGTATGTGGCACAGCACAATTTCGAACTGGGCTCGGTGCTATCGGGCCTGAAGACGAGCAGCTGCGTCTGCGACCATTCACGATCTCCTTCCTTCCGTGCCGACCTGTCAACCCGAGTTGTCAAAACGAATCGATCGTGCCGCTCCGGAACTGAAACGTCTAGAGGTCTTCTGACCTCCGCACCGGCGGCGCCAGCCAGGTCTTTCACGGGTCACCCGCGGCCTTGGGAGGCGGAAAGAAGATCCGGACGTTGGCGGCGGGCACCGGACGGGTGAATCGGGAAACAATCAGGAACAGTACGAGGCTCGTGGCCACTCCAATCTCAACGGCATCGATGCCGTGACGATCGAAGGTCTCCTGGCCGGTCAACTCCCAGGTGAGGCATGCGAGAAACCCGCCGAGCATCGAGGCGATCGCGCCAGCGGCCGTACCACGGCGCCAGTTCAACCCGATGACGACGGGTATGAAGAAGAAACTGGCAATGAACTTTGCCTGCTCTACGACGATGGCTTGAACATCTCCATACTTCTGCAACGCGAAGTACAACGGGATCAACGCGAGCACGACGATGCTGATTCGGTTTACCAGGACTAGGTGGCGCTGACTGGCATTCCGGCGCAGGAACCTGCCATACAAATCATGGGCCACCGACGCGCCGGTGACGAGCAGGATGGAGTTCACGGTGGACATGATGGCGCTCAGCATGGCAACGATGAGCAGAGCCCCGACCAGCGGTGGCAACACTTCAAACGCCATGATGGAACTCGCCTGATCGGCAGATGCGAGGTTGGGGAAGAGCACCCGTGTAAAAAGTCCAATGGCCAAAACACTCAAGCCGATGATGAATTGAAAACCGATCGAGACCGCAATGGCCTGTTTCACCGTTCGCTCATCACGCATTGAGTAGAATCTCGTCATCTCGTACGGGGCTGCCGCTATCGACAATCCGAAACTGATGCCGAACGCCAGGAGTGCACGTGGGCCGTAATACCAGCCCAACAGCCGGTCATCCAGAGACGCTAAGAACCGGAGTGGTGTGCCGAAGCCACCGGCATGGCTGACGAGGACCGGGACGGCAATCATGAGGCCGCTTACCATGATCAGGGTTTGGAGGAATTCGATGTACGAGCTGCTTCGCACCCCGCCCAAAAGCGTGTACAGGGCCGTGCTTCCCACTAGGATGAGCATGGCCGTTAGCGGCTCGATGCCGAAGATCGCGAGGGCGATTTCGCCGCTGGCCTGGAATTGTGCTACGAGGTAGATCGTGTAAGACACGACGATGAGCACGGCGGCCAACGCCCGGGCGGGTTCGCTGCCAAACCGTGTGCCGATGTAGTCGGGGACCGTGAGGGCGCCAAAGCGTCGCAGCTTGGGTGCCACGAAGAACGCCGAGACGAGCCACCCAGCCCAAACGCCAAACCAGATGTACCACCAAGACACCCCCGTGAGGTAATGCCGTCCCAAGGTCCCCACGACGGTGCCGGCGCTGATCTGTGTAGCGGCGAGTACGGCTCCACCGACGAACGGTCCGATGGAGCGCCCAGCAGCGATGAAGTCCTCCTCTGTCTTCGTGTGAAACGAGCTCGCGATCGCAATGCCGAGGACCAGTAGGAAATAGACGGCGAGTACGATACCGAGCGTGAGTCCCATCTACTCGCCCCGCGCCGCACTGCCGACACGGCGCTGGCTCCGGCGGCGGGCGATCCACGAAAGGGTGGCGAGGCCAATCAACGCCAGCACGCCCAGCTCCGCGATGCGGTTGGTAGTCCACATACCGTGGCGCGAGGGCGGTCGCACGAAGCTCGGAAGACTGCTTGGCGTAGCCATGGCGGCGGTCGTGCCGACTGCGGCGAGTCGGGGGAAGGTATTGTCGAGTGGCCGGCCCGGTGGCACCCCAGCGACGTGGATGCGAACACGTCCACCGCCGGGAGTTAACGTCATGTCCGGGACCGGAATCGGGATCCGCGAGAGGTCGCCCTCCAGCTCGAAGGATATCTCGGCGCGCCCGGCTCGCGGCAGAATCGTCACTCGCTGTAGTCCCGCAAGCGTGTCGGGTGCAGTTGTGCCCTCCAACATGCGCACCGCTTGACCCGGTAGCCGCATGAGAGACAGGCCAAGTGAATCCGGTGCAGGGAGGTAGTATCGTGCGACGACCGTTGCCTCGCCGTTGCCAAGGCTGATCTGGATCACTGCCGAGTCCACCTGAGCCAGCGCCAAGACGGCGAACATCGCTGCGAGCTGTGGCACGTGCTACCGCGAGGCGGGCTCCCGAGCTGGAATCCCCTCGGCGGTCTCTTCGATCAGTTGAGTCACGACGGCCTTCAAGTCACCGGTCCGTTCGTACGTGCGAGCTGGCGGTCGGCGCTAGAGCCTTCGTCCAGCATGTGGTACGCATATTCGACTTCCTTACGGCTTCCTAGTTCGTCAACCACGTCGGCAATGAACCAATCCAAGATCTCGCGAATGAGATCGCGTGCAGGAACTTCTTTTTGTTTGCCGAAATCGATCAGTTTGCCGTCCAGCCCGTGGCGCACGGCACGCCACTTGTTCTCCTCGATCAGCGCGGCAGGGTAGACACGGAAGGTGGTGTTGGCCAAGCGCAGCTTCCAGAGCTTGGCGACCACGGCCTGTAGCAGGGCGGCGATACAGACCGCTTCGTCCACACGAGGGCACACGTCCATGAAGCGGAATTCGAGGGTCTGATACCGGTGATGCGGGCGAACGTCCCAGTAGATCTTGGAGCCGTCTGGAATACAGTTTGTCTGCACGAGCACGTCGAGCAGCTCGCGGTACTCGCTATACGACCGCATGGTCCGTGGCACACCGGTTCTCGGGAAGTAGCGCCAGATGATGCTGCGGTACGATTTGAGACCGGTGTCGCGTCCCATCCAGAATGGCGAACTGGATGCGAGGCACAGCAGATGTGGCATCAGGTACCGCGCCGTGTTCATGGCATCGATCAAGAACTCACGATCTTCGATCCCGATGTGGACATGCATGCCGAAAATCAAGAGTTGCTGGGCGAGATCTCCCATGTCCTTCTTGATCCCCATGTAGCGTTCGAGTGGCGTGATCTCCTGATCGAGCCAGGATGAAAAGGGGTGGGTCCCCGCCGCCACGATCTTGAGATCGTTCTTGGCTGCCAGGCCCATGACCATCCCGCGGAGCCGAACGAGTTCCTCGCGCGCCTCCGCTGCGTTTTGGCAAACTGTACTCCCGATCTCAACCGTGGATTGGTGAAGTTCGGGCTTGATCTCACGAAGGGTGAGGTGGTCATCGGAGAGAATCTCGATGATATAGGATGACAACTCGCCTGTGCCGGGGTCGACGATCTGGTATTCCTCTTCTATGCCGATGGTCAGTGATGGAGGTTTCATGTCATCATGGCGAAGGGGGAATGGCTGTCTGCTTCACATGACGATATTCGCTGGCGTGGTGACATGTGTCAAAACTCAAGGTTCTGCCGCCACACCCAACACGGATGTCAAGAGCCACCAGAGACCGACAAGCGTCACCGCAGCGGGAATGACGTAGCGAATCCACAGAAACAGCAATGGTGAGATCTGGTGTGGGCTCCCGCTGGAGAGCTCCGCCAGTGCGGTCCCCCGATCGATGGCCCACCCCACGGTGACTACGGCAAGTAGCACGCCGAGCGTCTGCATACCGGATCCAAACGTGAGGTCCCACGGGACGAAGATGTCGGTGTTGATCATTGGTGGGAGTGAAAACAGAAAGACGACGCCTGCCATTGTCCAGACCGCTTGCTGTCGGGAGAGGGGGGTACTGTCTGTGAGGCCGGCAATGAGAACCTCGAAGGCGGCCACATCCGACAAGTAGGCTGCTCCAAGCAACCCGATGAAGAACAGCACTCCAAAGAGCCAGCCCACCGGAAGCGCTGCGAAGACGCTCGGTAGAGTCGAAAAGAGAAGTCCCGGACCGCTGCCGGGCTCGAGCCCAAATGCGAACACGGCGGGAAAGATGGCGAGGCCGGCCAACAGCCCGGCTCCCGTGTCGCCGATCGCGGTCCACGCCGCGTTGCGGCGAAGATTGGCTTCTTTGCCGAGGTAGGATCCGTACACGACCATGAATGTGCCACCGAGGGACAGCGAGAACACCGCTTGGCCTGTTGCCGCGAGGACCACTCGGGGAGTGAGTGCCCCCAACTCCAGCTTCAAGATGTACCAACGGACGCCGTCTCCACTGCCTGGGAGTGTGAGCGCCCGAACTATCAGAATTCCCAAGATCACCAGCAGCATGGGGACGAGCACACGACTCACCGGCTCGATGCCCGCCCGCAATCCCTTGAGCAGCACGGTGACGCATCCGAGGATGACGAGTCCCGAGAAGAAGACCTGCAGCAGGAAGGAGCTGAGCTTGAACCCGGTGCTGGGTGGGAGGATGGCGGCGGGGTCGATCGATGTCCCGATCGCTCGCCCCAGCTCGGTGACGGCGTAGTACGCCACCCACCCCACGACATTCGTGTAATAGGCCGTTGCTGCCGTCACGACGAAAAAGAAGAACCAACCAACGTAGCGTCCCCAGGGCAAACCGGCCCGCTCGAAGGCGCCAACCGGTCCCCGGCCGGTATGACGTCCCAGGGTCCACTCCGCCATCAATGCCGGGATCCCAATCGCGACCACGGCTACGAGGTACACCAAGACGAACGCGGCACCGCCAAAGCGGCCTACCATATATGGGAACCGCCAGACATTGCCCAAACCCACGGCTACGCCGACCATCGTCAACAGCATGCCAATGGTCGATGCGAATCCCTGGCGCTCCGCGTTTGTCAACGGGTGGAGGGGCGCTCGTATGGAACGATGTGTTCCCACTCGTCAGCGTCGGAGCGCGCCACGACGGCGACGACGGGCTCCGTTTCGCTGAGATTGAACACCTCGTGGGGAACGCCGGGCTCAATGAAGATGAAGTCGCCCGCCACGTTGTCGACCACCCGGGTCAGGCCGTCGCCGTACTCATGACGGACGTGGCCCCGCAGGATGTACAGCATGACTTCGAAACCCACGTGGATATGGGCCTTGGCAACTCCCCCGGGGGGAATCGTTGCCACGTTCATGGACAGAGCCCGCGAACCGACGTTCTTACTGGACATACCAGTGCGGTATTGGATGCCGTTCCAGTGACGCCATGGATCGCCGGCGCGGATGACGCTGATGCCGTCCCCTGGCTCCACGGGGCTGATGAGGTCCTCGCGAGAACTCATGCCCGACCTCGTAAAACGTAGTGATGGAGTGTGTGGTTCGAGAGAAGGTATTGGATGGGCGAGAGAGGGGAAGACGGCGCCCCAAAGGCGCCGTGGTGCTGCCCATCCTGGCCTTCGGTGGCGCCGCCCTCGTCGCGATGCCTTGGATCTCTCCGATCCGATGCGGTGCCATCTCTTTCTTCCGATGCACCGGATGCGTCGGACTATCCGACTCCGTGCATACAGGTGAATAGTGTATGTCAGCTAAACTCGCGGAAGCCTAGGCTGCTTCGAGCGCCGATGTGCAGTGCCCGCAGCGCGATGCGTTGATGGGGATTTTCATCTTGCAGTAGGGGCAGTCTTTCGTCGTGGGCGCGGGCGCCTCCTCTTTCTTCTGCATGCGGACCATGACCCGGACCACGAGGAACATCGCAAGGGCGACAATCACGAATGCGATGACGTTATCCATGAATACGCCCCAACTGATGACCACGGCACCGGCCTCCTGCGCGTCGGCGAGGGTCGAATAGGGGCCCATGGGATCTCCTGATTTGAGCATCAAGAACAGATTCGAGAAGTCGACGTTCCCCAATGCCATGCCCACCGGTGGCATGAGAACGTCGGACACCAACGACTTGACTACCGTACCAAACGCGGCGCCAATGATGATGCCCACCGCCATGTCTACCACGTTGCCGCGGAGGGCAAAATCCTTGAAGTCTTTTAGCATTGTTCGACTCCCTTCGAGGTGTTCAATCCAGGATCCCGAGAATTGCTCGGTCCGCCGTCCCCGTAGGCCGGTCAGGACCTGCGGAGCCAGGACACCCATCGTGCAGGTCCGTCGATCCCGTGCCGGATGCCCCGCGGCACGATTCACGAATACAACCTAGCCGACGCGCATCGAACTCACCCGGCTCGGCGAGTCGGTGTCGGGCCCGCTGTTGAGGATCTCGGGCGCCTCAAGGATCGTGTCGAAGATCACCAGCAGCGGGTGCAAGTCATCGACAGAGACCGTCCGGTTCCGACGTGAGCATGACAGCAGGCTCGGCCATGTGCAAGTCGACGGTTCAGCGGGACGTCGAGGTTCGTTGTAACCCGACGGTCATGGCTGGCGCCATCTTGGCCGCGCGCGGCCTGCATTCGAACCACGACTGCCCTCGAGCAGCGGTATTCCTTGAGTCGTGAAGTCGGAACCGGGGGGCTGCGCACCGGCCTACCCGCTCCTGGCCGGTCCATGGTCGGTGTGCGGGTAACGCGATCGGGTGATACACTTCTCACCACGGTCGAGGCAGATGGTCCCCGGGGCGTCTCCCCGCGGCCTGGCGGGTCTCGACCCAAACACCGGAATCCGTTGTCACGAAATGGGTTAGACTTGTGTGTGCGCGGGCACTTCCGTTGCCCTTGAGAGGCGTGAGAGCGGGCTTTGAAGTCCGTCTCGCGCAAGCCCCAACATGAGAGGAATTCGAATGAAGGTTTGGTTGCACGCTGTGCTCGTCTGTGCCCTCATCGGTGGCGTCACCGTGGGGGTCGAGGCGCAGCAAACACTGGTATTGGAAAACGGAGACCGGCTGACCGGCCAGCTCAAGAGTATCGGCGGTGGGCGTTGGGTGTTTGCCCATCCCGGGGGCGAGGTAACCGTGGCGGCCGCCAATGTCACCTCCTTCACGACGAGCGAACCGCTGGGACTCCGGCTAGGTGATGGGACGATTCTCGCTGCGTCGGTTACGACCGTTGGGACCGCTCTTCGTCTCACCGCAGCAGACGGGACGACGAGGACCGTAGCACCGAGCGATCTGGCTGCGGTCGGGGACCCCGCCAATCTCGCAGCGCTCGAGCCGCTCGAGATCGGCTATTTCAGCCCCTTGGGCATGTTCTGGGGCGCCACGGCGAGTCTGGGATTCTCGGACAAGAGCGGGAACAGCCGTTCACGTGGCCTCTCTCTCGCCCTGGAAGTGGGGCGGCGAAGCCCGAAGGACCGTCTCACGTTCAAGGCGGGGCTGGCGCGTGAGGAGGCTCGTCTCCAGGGCAACGACTTCGAAACCACCGTGGAAAAGTACTTTGGATCGCTCAGGCTGGACGTGTTCATTGGGCCGAGGTTCTTCGTATTCGGTGTGACAGGGCAGGAGCGTGATCAGTTCCAGGACATCGATCTCCGCTCGACGTACAACGCAGGCCTTGGATATCAAATTCTGGCGACGGACCTCACGGACCTGCGGTGGTACGCCTCCGGTGGTGTCCGATCGGAGAATTTCACTTCGGGCGGGAGTACCTCGACGGGCGTTCTCGCCACTGGAGCGGCGGTTCAGCAGTCGATTGGGCCGGCGGTGTTCAGTTGGACGGGAGACTTTGCGCCGAGCGTTGAGAACTTCCGGGACTATCGGTTCGTCTCCGACGCGAGCCTCACGACGACGGTATACAAGGGTCTCGGGTTTCGCATCGGCCTGCGTAACGAACTGAACAACAATCCCCGTCCAGGAGTAGAAAAGCACGACATGCTCGTCACCACGACGCTGACCTATACGATTGGACGGTAGGCCGTTGCGTGAAGGGGACCGGCGGGTCACAATGAACGAGCGGCGACGAGCCGCTCGTTTTTGGTGCCGGTGAATGAGGGTGTTGAATAGAGGGGGCGATGGAGCTTTACGCGGGCCCGTTCGTGACCATACGCCACGACGCCGACGCGGGCCTCGTGGCGCTGGAATGGACCGCGAGGTCCGCCCAGATGGCACCTGCCGATTTCAAACAGGCGCTGGAACAATTTGTCGAGCATATCGAAGCAAGAGGGGCGCGTCGGCTTCTGGTCGATGTCCGTGCCTTTCACTTCGAGGTCACGCCGGATCTTACGATTTGGCGAGATGAGCGGATCTCACGGCGCTACAACGACGCGGGCGTCGACCGCCTGGCCTACGTCGTCCGTGAGGGTTTCCCAGTGCCGCGGTACGACGGTAAGCCCCTGTCCAAGCAGGAGCTCTTTCGCACCCGGTTCTTTACATCGATGGCGGAGGCTCGCCGCTGGCTTCTCCGCTCCTGACCGCTCCCGGGTTGTCCGAGAGTTGGACGATTCACCGCGGT
Organism: Gemmatimonadales bacterium; assembly: GCA_041615815.1. GTDB lineage: Bacteria > Gemmatimonadota > Gemmatimonadetes > Gemmatimonadales > GWC2-71-9 > JBDHDH01. The sequence continues at coordinate 61,752 of JBFJCP010000006.1, forward strand.
CCCCCCACTGAACGCGTTTAGCGTCGGCGCTTCTTTCTCCGTTTGCTGGCGAGTTCCCTGGCGGTGAGGCTGGCGGCTGCCGTGAGGCCAGCCGCGGCCGCCGCGGCTCCGGCGCCCTTCAAGATATCCCCGGTCTTCTTGAGTCGCTGCTTCGCTTTCCGGCTTCGGGCCACCTGCTTCGCCTTCTGTCTGGCCTTTTGAACCGCCTGCTTGGCGCGCTTGGCCATTTTGGCCGTGGCCTGCTTGGCGCGTTTCGCGCCCCGAGCGGTTGCCCGCTTGGCTCGTTTCGTGCCTTTCTTGATCGCCTTTCGGGCGCGCTTGGCCGTCTTACGGGCAGTGGCCTTGGCGCTCTTTTTCACCGGTTTTCTCGCCCGCTTGGTGGCTTTCTTCCGTGCTGCAGCCATCTGTTTCCTCCCTGTAGCGATGGGGTCCACGACACTGTGGCCGGGACAATATAGCGCCGTCGGTCAAGTCCCTTCGGGACGTGAGAGCCGATATATGAGCAATGCGGCTCGTTTCGTGACCACGGGTAGGGAAGTGAGGTCGACCCGCTCCTCGAGAGTGTGTCCCCCCGAGCCCACGACACCCAACCCATCGAGAGCATCGATGTACGGCGCCACGAAGGACACGTCCGCCGCGCCGCGCCGTCCAGGATCGACCGCTTCAATGGAGCCATGCCCGAGGTCACGGTTCACGCTGTCGAGCGCCTCGAGCAATGCGTAGTTGCCCGGGGTCGGTGCCATGGGAGGGTACGAGTCCCGATAAGTGATGTCCGCGGTCGTGCCGGGAAGACCGCGGGCAAGGACGCCCCGCATCCGTTCCTTCGTTCGCTCCCGCTGTTCTACGGTCAGTGTCCGGAGGTCGCCCGCCACAGTCACGATTTGGGGTATGACGTTGGTCTTTCCGAAGGCGATACCTCGGGCATGGGCCGTATCGTAACTCACCTGCGTGCCGCCAAGCACGATGCCGGGTCCGAAGGTGAGATACCGCTCTCCTCGGATCTCTCCATAGAACGCGTTGAGGATTCGTGCCGCCTCATAGATGGCCCCAGCACCATACTCCTCTCCAAAGATCAGTGACGAGTGGCCGCGTTTCGCGGTGACCTCGAGGGTCCATCCGGTGAACCCTCGTCGCGCTACCGTGGCGGTATGCAGGCCTCCGACCCCACCCTCGAAGCCCAAGGCGACATCGCATTGCTGGGCAGCCTCGATGAGATCGCGGCGCGCGACGGAGAGCGGATCGCCCGTGTCTTCCTCGTCCCCCGTGAAGGCGACAATGATCCGAGTCCCTTCGAGTGCCCCAGCCGCATGCAGTGCCTTTAGCGCAAAGAGTGCGACGACGTTGCCGCCTTTCATGTCCTCCGTGCCTGGTCCCCTGGCCACCGAATCCGTATGCTCGAACCGCTGGAAAGGACTGTCCTCCTCGAAGACCGTATCGAGATGGCCGATCAGCAAGACACACCGTCCGTGGCCGCCTTGGTATTCCGCGAAGAGATGCCCGGCCCGATTGACGGAGTCCGGCATCTCGATCCATTGCGTCGTGAATCCCAACGCGTCGAGCTCGGTGCCGAAAACCTGCCCGACGACACGTACTCCTTCGTGGTTCATGGTGCCACTGTTGATGTTGACGACGCGCTCCAGAAACCTGATCGCGTCCGCGCCGTGTTCGTCCACGTACTGCACGATCCGCTGTTCCGGTGGCGTCAGCGTTTGGGCTGGCAAGGGCATAGCGGTCCAACCGATGAGGGCACCGGCCACGCAACCGGTAGCGACACGCATACGTTCCATCCTTTCTGGGCCGATGTACAAATGTTACGGACACCGTAATCGGGCGGTCCTGGCCGATGGTAGCACCTGCGGCCACTACGTGAGATCAACGTAGCGCTCGATATACCAGGTGCCGTCGCCGTCGAGGCGCCAGAGGACGAGATAGCGGCCAGCATGGGATGAACGGCGACCGCTCTCGCGCCGGCGAAGGCTCGATGTGAACAGCCCATTTTCTACCGCCCAGTTGCCGGCCACGCGAAGTCGGCTTTTCGAGGGCACGAAATCGTACTCGTACTCGTGGAAAAAGGGCTTGAGCCACTGCTGGACAGCTGTCCGTCCATAAATGGCGTCGAGACCAGGTGGAATCCAGACCACGTCCTCTGTGAGAAGCTGCCCGTACCGTTCCCAATCACCGTCGTTGACAGCCGTGACCCACGACTTCCGTCGAGCGATAATGTTCGCCTCGTCACTCATGGCGGCCACTCGGGAGAAAGCCCATCCGAAGGTTACTTGACACTTGATCCGGCTTTGTCATATCACGATCGGCCCGCCCATCTTCATGGACAAATGCGCCGATCAGAAGCATAACTTCAGGGACCACCAACCTGGGTGAGCCGCATGTCCGGCACCTATAGCTTCTTGGAACAAGTCCACCGCGCGTTCGATCGCGCGGCGGCCCACACTGCCCATGATCCAACGTTGCTGAGCCAGATCAAGCAATGCAACAGTGTCTACTACGTCACGTTTCCCCTCAAGCGTGACGACGGCACGATCGAGGTCATCGAGGGTTGGCGGGCGGGGCACAGTTATCATCGATTACCCACCAAGGGCGGCATACGATTCAGTTCACTCGTGAGCGAAGACGAAGTGATGGCGCTTGCGTCACTCATGAGTTACAAGTGCGCCATTGTGGATGTCCCGTTTGGAGGAGCCAAAGGCGGAGTCCGAATTTCCCGCCGGAAGTACTCGGAACAGGAACTGGAGCGCATCACTCGGAGATACACCTTCGAGCTGGTCAGGAAGAACTTCATGGGACCGGGTGTGGACGTGCCAGCCCCCGACTACGGCACCGGCCCCTCGGAGATGTCCTGGATCGCGGACACGTTCATCACGCTTTCAGGAGGAGAACTGAACGCGCTGGCGTGTGTCACAGGGAAGCCGGTGAGCTTGGGTGGGATTCGAGGTCGCATGGAAGCGACCGGGCGTGGCGTGTTCTTCGGGATCCGGGAGGCATGCAGGGTTCCGGAGGACATGAAGGTCTTGGGACTGGAGGCCGGTCTGGACGGCAAGCGGATCGTGGTCCAGGGACTGGGCAATGTGGGGTATCACGCGGCGAAGTTCCTGGAGGAGGGCGGTGCCGTTATCGTGGGCATCGCGGAGTATGAGGGCGCCATTTGCGACGGCAATGGTCTGGAGCTCGAGAAGGTAGTCGCACACCGCCGAGAGACCGGCTCCATTCTCGATTTTCCCGGTGCCACGAACATCGCAGAGTCCGCGCAGGCACTCGAGCTCGATTGTGATATTTTGGTGCCGGCCGCCCTCGAGAATCAGATTACGGCAGACAATGCACCGCGCGTCAAGGCGAAAATCATCGCGGAGGCGGCAAACGGCCCGACGACGACCGAAGCTGAAGCGATTCTCACCGCTCGGAACGTCATGATCATACCGGACACGTACCTGAATGCGGGCGGCGTGACGGTCTCATACTTCGAGTGGCTGAAGAATCTCTCGCACGTGCGCTTCGGCCGGATGCAGAAGCGGCGTGAGCAGTCCGCCGCCGTACGGCTGATGGAAGCGGTGGAACATTTGACGGGGAGGGAATTCTCGGATCTGGAAATGGAAACGTCCACACGCGGGGCGGACGAGGAAGATCTAGTGAACTCCGGTCTCGAGGAGACGATGGTCAATGCCTACACACAGGTTCGCACAATCCGGGATCGTCTCGACGACTCCGTGGATCTCCGCACTGCGGCGCTGATCAACGCCATCGACAAGATTGCGATGGATTACAAACAGCGCGGGATCTTCCCTTAGGAAGCCGTTTCTCCGTCCTGAAGAAACGCCCGACGGATGATCACGGGCTCGACCGGCAGGTCACCAAATCGCCCTTGCCGCCGTGTGGGACCGGTCGCAATGGCATCCACGACGTCCATGCCCTCGATGACGCGGCCGAACACAGTGTAGCCCCAGCCCTCGAAGGTCTGCTCCCGAAAATCGAGCTTGTCGTTGTCCTTCACATTGATGAAGAACTCGCTCGTGGCGCTGTGAGGGTCTCCCGTGCGCGCCATGGCGACCGTGCTTCTGCGGTTCTGGAGCCCATTCTGCGCTTCGTTTGCGACGCCCATGACGGATGTCTTGCGACTCTGCATGTCCTCTGTCAGGAGCCCAGCCTGAATCACGAAGTCCTCGATGACCCGATGGAAGATCAGTCCGTCGTAGAAGCCTGACCGTACGTGGAGGAGGAAGTTGCTGACGGTCTCGGGCGCCCGCTCGGGTTCGAGCTCCATGACGATGCGGCCCCTGGTGGTCTCGAGCACGACAATGGGCCTCGCCGCCGCCTCAGACTGCTGCACTGATGGCTCACTCTGGGGCCGATCGGTACCGCAAGCTGGCAACAGGGTGGCAATCAGGAGGGCAACGCCCCGCCTCATAGCTCGCCGGTGGGAAGTTGGATCTTGTGGCCTTTGGCGCGGAGGGCGGATGCCAACCCCGCCTTCTCGACGGACCTCATATACGCCTCCTCCGGGGCCACGAGCCTTTTCTCGACCAACTCCAACAACGAATCGTTGAGCGTCGACATCCCGACTTTCTTGTTGGTCTGGATGATCGAGGGAATCTGGAAGGTCTTCCCCTCGCGGATGAGATTCGACACCGCCGGGGTCGTCAGCAGAATCTCCCACGCCGCCACCCGACCACCCTGGATCTTCCTGCAGAGTGTCTGCGCGATGACTCCGCGGAGCGATTCCGACAACATGGTCCGGATTTGTCCCTGCCGATCAGCAGGGAACTGGTCGATCATCCGATCAACGGTCGAGGCGGCCGTCGTGGTGTGAAGCGTGCCGAACACGAGGTGGCCCGTCTCGGCGGTCTCGATCGCGATGGCCGTTGTCTCCAAGTCTCGAAGCTCACCCACCAGCACCACGTCCGGGTCTTCACGCAACGCCGCCCGTAGCGCCACCTTGAAGCTCTCCGTGTGCGAGCCGACCTCCCGCTGCGTGACGAGGCATTTCTTGTTCTCGTGAACGAACTCGATGGGATCCTCGATGGTGATGACGTGATCTGTGCGAGTGCGATTAATGAGGTCGATGAGGGCACACAGCGTCGTGGATTTTCCGGATCCCGTTGGACCCGTCACTAAGACGAGGCCTTTCGTAAGGTAGCAAAGCTGCTGTACTTCCTTGCTGATCCCCAGATCCTCGACCGTAATGATGTCGACCGGAATCACGCGCAACACGGCCACGGGGCCCTTCCGATCCCGAGCCACGTTGACCCGGAAGCGCGCGACCCCGTCGATTTGATAGCCGAAGTCCGAATCACCGCTCTCACGCCACTGCCTCTGGTTGCGAGGGGGCAGAATCCCAATGAGCATCTGCTCCATCTCTGCGGCTGTGAGAGCCGGTCCCGCTTGACGAACTATCTCGCCATGCACCCGGAAAAACGGTGGCTCCCCTACCCGGAGATGTAGGTCCGAGCCCTGTGCTTTCACGAGCGACTTGAGGAGGGTGTTGATGCGCGCCGCGTCACCGCCGCCGCCGCTCGACGGCCTGCCGGTACCGTTGGCCGGACTGATGACCGCCGTCAGCCCGCCGCTCCCCCGCGTGACCTGCACGCGGACGAGACCGGCGGCCGCCTCATAGGCAAATTCGGTATCGGCGTCCTGGTTCAACTGGTCCGCGATGGCCGGAGGTGCTACCTCCTGCATCAGGACGAAGATTTGCTGCGCGCTCACCGGCTGCCGGCTCAAACGCCGGGGCTTCCCGTCCTTTACGAGGATGGCGGGTTCGTTGGCGGTGAACCGAAGCTCCTCTCCCTCCTCATCAAACAATCGCTTGACAAAAGGGTCGATCCGCGAGGGCATCTATTTACTCCAGGGGGCGGACGAAGACTACCTGGTTTCGATTGACGTAATGCGTTTCGTTTTCGGAAGCGACGGCAAAAAACGGACTCGGGGCTGCGTTCAAGAAGTCGAGGAGGCGGGCACGGGTCTCCGGCATTTCGATCTGTACCGAGCCGGCAAACTTGGCCCCGTTTGTCAGGGCCACCTCCACGCCCTCGGCCCGTGCCGTGCTCAGCCGATCGGGATCCTCCACGTCATCGGTCTGTGCTACTACCACACAAAGCGTCTGTGCCTTCGCGATGAGCAGAATCTGTCCCTCGTCGGTACGGAAAGGGAACACTTCCTCTGTCCGGTTGAGCATCTCGAGTGGTGTCTCCCCGCCGCTGTGCTGGGGTGCCCGGGGAATCAAGAAAAGTACGCCGCTGTGACGCTCCCCGTGCGCCAACTCGATTTGGGCAGGCACGGTGGTGCGAGGGACCGAGAGCTCCGAGAGCCGAGGATCAACCATGACGGTATAAGATAGTCCCTTGATTGAGATAGAGGGGATCCCCATCCTGGATGGCGCCCTCCCCGACTTAAGATCGGCCGATCTGCCCAAACCTTGAGGAGGCGGGGAGTTCCGAGCCGCTCAGCCCCGGGGTATCCCCCCTGTGCTCGACCGCGCAAAGGCCTCGAGCCCGAGGGCCGGATGAAATCTCGGGCGTCCCGCGCACCGAGCGCTCGTGCTCGCTGCCCAAGGCAGGGGATAAAACTCGACGACTGGGCGAGCTAGTCGGCGGGACCGGACGGTGCCAGCCGACGCGTCAGAAAATGCCAAGCGAGCCCGACGACCAGGATGCCGAGGCCGACACGCCAGATGGATGGATCGATCCAAAAGGCCAGAAGCAGGCAAGCCGCCAATCCGAACGCTGGGATGGCCGGGGGATACCGCCGGGCCGTCGCGGGAAGGCGTAGAGCCGCGAAACTCACGATGGCATAGTAGACCAATACGCTAAACGCGCTGAGTGACCACGTCACCCGGATGTCGCGCAGGAGCACGAGTCCAGCCACCGCCACGGCCGTCAGAGCAACGGCCGGTGCGGGATTGGCGGTATTCGGGTCGAGCCGCGCAATGAGCTTGGGGAGATCGCCACGCCTGCCCATGGCCAACATCATGCGCGACAGGCCCAGGATTAGGTTGAGCAGGACGCCGATCATCGCCGTGGCAGCGCCCACGGCGATCAGCATTGCCAGCCCAGGCAGCTGCGAGCGGCGGGCGACCGCCTCGAGAGGGGCGGCCGTCTCCGCCGTGGCTCGAGCGAAGGCCTGCGGACCCAAAACGCCGATTCCCGCAGCCGCGACGGCCACGTAGAGCACGATGGTGATGCCCAGGGTAACGATGACAGCGCGGGGTATCGTGTCCCCGGGGTTGACGACCTCCTCCCCGAGAGTTGCGATCCGCCCAAAGCCCGTAAAAGCGACGAACATGAGGGCGGTCGCATGACCCACGATGGCGAGCCGTCCCGCCGTCGTGGTTTCCGTAGGGAAGAGCGCACCGACGCGCGGTCCTTCAGCGACCAACGTGGGAATGCTGCCCATGACGAGCAGGCCCAAGGCCCCAAGAGTGACCGTTACGATGACGGCATTCACCCGGGCGGACCGCTTCATCCCGCCCAAGACGACCATGGTGAGCAGTCCCACTGCGCCCAAAGCCACCGGAAGTCGCCAAATTGTCTGGGAGCCACCCACCGCGTCCACGAGATATCCGGCGAGACCGAGCGCGGCGGTGGCGGCTGAAGCCGTCTTGGCGAACAAGAACATCCACCCCGCGGTGAACCCCAACCAGGGGGTAAGCAGCCGATACCCGTACTCGTAGGCACTTCCGCTGACGGGGTACTGAGCCGCGAGCTGGGCGGTCGCGAGCCCAACACACGTTGCCACGAGGCCGGCAAGGACAATGCCGATCAGAACCGCGGAGCCGGCGACGTCGACCGCGATCCCAACACTGACGAAGACCCCGGTTCCCACGATGGAGCCGAGACCGAGGAGCACCGCCTCGCGGAGCCCCACGACGCGGTCGAGTCGCTGCTTTGAAGAGGGAGGCATGTCAGGTGCCGACCGGCGCAAGTGTCGGGCCAGGGGTGCGCTACGACATCCGCTTTGCCGACCGGATGACGACGTTGTCGATCGGAACGTCGTCGTAGGGTCCCCGCCGTCCCGTGTTCACCTCAGCGATCTTGTCGATGACGTCCATCCCCTCGACCACCCGAGCAAACACCGCGTACCCGAAATCTCTCGTGCCGTGGTCGAGGAACGCGTTATCGGCCAGGTTGATGAAGAATTGCGACGTTGCGCTGTTGACGTCGCTCGTGCGCGCCATGGAAAGCGTTCCGCGCCCATTCTTCAAGCCGTTGTCCGCCTCGTTTTTGATGGGAGCCCGGGTAGCCTTCTCCTCGAAGCCTTCGGTCAGACCACCGCCCTGGATGACGAAGCCAGGAACGATCCGGTGGAAAATGGTCCCGTCGTAGAATCCGGCGTCGACGTATGCGAGAAAGTTATCGACGGTGAGGGGTGCATCCTTTGGGAACAGCTCGAGCGTGACGTCACCGTGGGTGGTGGCGAGAACGACCATGGGGCCTCCAAAGGGATGAGTTCCGTCCCAAAGTAACCGACTGACCCCGGGGAGCCACCGCACCACGAGTCGCTCTTAGGTCACGGCCGCTCCTACGTATCCCATCTCAACGGCATAGGCATACAGCTTTTGCTGCAGGATCTGTCGCGCCCGGAAGATCCTCGATTTGACAGTCCCCAACGGCGAGCGTGTGATGCGGGCGATCTCGTTGTATGGCAGCCCCTCGACATCGCTCAAGACGAGCGCCTCCTTGAACTCGTCCGGCAGGGCGTCGATGGCGGCCAGTACCTCGTCATCAACGAAATCGTGAAAGAACAGCGTCTCGGGATCGGGACTCTCCAACCCGTGTGCCGACTGCAGACGCTCGATCAGGTCTTCGCCGAGCCCGGAGACCTGTCGGGTTCCGCGGCGGCGCTCGTTGATGAACGTGTTGCGGAGAATAGTGGCCAGCCAGGCCTTGGCGTTCGAGCCGGGTTTGAACTGATGCCAAGCCCGAAACGCCTTGAGCATGGTGTCCTGTACCAGATCTTCTGCCTGCGCTTCGTCACCGGCGAGGCGGAGCGCGAACCGGTACAAGAAATCGATCAGTGGAATCGCGTCACGCTCGAACTGCTCGCGAAGGGTGACGGCGTTGGTTGTCGTGGTCATCGTTCCTCCCGGCGGCGCGCGTGCCAGGACCCGAAGTTTTCGCTCGCCATTGACCATCCTGAAGAAGCACGCCGCGTGCCGTTCTTGCATCACGGCAGCGAAGAACCACAAGCGATTGTAGCGCAGTCACTTATATTGTTCGGGATGGGTTGTCGGCGCGGACGCAGAGTCAGATTTTTTACGACATATCGTTAGGATGCCCAAATATGGTCAATCCGGACGTTGGATACCCAGCTTCTTCATTCTTGCTTGGAGAGTCGTGGGCTTGATCCCGAGGATTTGCGCGGCGCCTTTGGGCCCACTTACGCGCCAACCAGTTCGCTCGAGAGCTTCGAGAATGTGAGCGCGCATGGCGTCATCCAGTGTGGGGAGCCGGTCGTCTCGGTATGTTGCGCCGCCCGACTGTCGCAGCCAGGTCTCCAGATCCAGTTCGCGCCCGGTGCTCAGGATCACGGCCCGCTCCACGACATTCTCGAGTTCCCGGATGTTGCCCGGCCACGCGTATTGGGCGAGCGCGTGGAGGGTGCGCTGCGGGACCGTATCGATTTCCTTCCCGAGCCTCTGCGCGTAGCGGCGTGCGAAGAAGCTCACGAGGAGCGGAATGTCTTCCCGTCGCTCGCGCAGGGGTGGGACGTGGATGGGAAAGACCCTGAGTCGGTAGTACAAGTCTGACCGGAAGCGACCGGCTTCGACGGCGTCCTCTAGATCGCGATTCGTCGCGGCGATGACTCTCACGTCCACACGAATGGTCCTCGTGCCCCCAACCCGCTCGAACTCCCCTTCCTGGAGCACCCGGAGCAGCTTCGCCTGGAGCTCAGGTGGAAGGTCCCCAATCTCGTCCAAGAATATCGTGGCTCTGTCCGCGAGCTCGAACCGCCCGCTTCGGCGGGCGACGGCTCCCGTGAACGCGCCCTTCTCGTGACCAAACAATTCACTCTCGATCAGTCCGGCTGCCAGGGCGGCACAGTTGACCTTTATGAGTACCCGATCTCCTCGAGCACTAGCACCGTGAATCGCGCGTGCCACCAGCTCCTTCCCGGTCCCTGTCTCGCCCGTGATCAGCACCGTCGAGTCTGTTGCCGCCACCTGTTCGATCAGGTGCACGACGCCGGTGATAGCCGATGAGGTTCCCACCAGCTCACCGAAGTTGTGCTCCGTTTCGATCTCTTCCTGGAGGTAGATGCGCTCCAGGCTGAGTTTCCGGAGTTCGGCTTCAGCTCGTTGTCGCTGATCGATGTCCCGAAGGATCATGGTGTAAAGGACCTCTCCATCGACAGTGGTGCAGGATACCGTGGCTTCGATGGGAAAGGATTCGCCGCTGCTCCGTCGAGCCTCCTGGCCGGGTGGAAGCCAGCGCGCCCCTGCTTCGCCCGAGGGCTGCTCTTCGCTAAGGAGCCGCCGCACCTCATCTGACAAAAAGCGGTCCACCGCCGTGCCGATCGCTTCACGAGCGGGGCACAGAAAGACGCGCTCGGCGGCCTTGTTGAACAAGGTGATTCGTCGGCTCTGATCGAAGGTCATGATGGCGTCCATCGCCGAATCGAGGATCCGGCTGAGCCGTCCCTCGAGTCGCCGCCGCACCCGCTCCGCCTGCAGGCGCTCGGTGATGTCGCGAGCGAGGGCGAGGATCCGCTGCTTCCCTCGGACCACAAACAGGCCGGCCCGCACTTCGACGGGAAACGTCGTCCCGTCCTTGCGGCGGTGATATCCACCCATGGTCACAGGGCCTGCCGCGGTCATCTGCTCGACATTGTGTCGGAGCTGCGCGGCAGAGAGCCCTTCGGATATTTCCCAAACGGCGAGTGCTAACAGTTCCTCGCGTGTGTACCCAGTGGTCTCGCAGGCTTGCTGGTTGACATCGACGATGGTGCCGTCGGGATCCAGGACATAAAAGGCGTCCGCAGCCCGGTCCACGAGCAAGCGAAATCGCTCCTCGCTTTCCCGGAGCGCTTCTTCGGCTTTTTTCCGGTCGCTGATGTCCCGTACCCACGCGACGATTCGTCGCTCACCGCCGATCTCCACGGCCGAGGCTGAGATCTCCGCGGAGATCCGCTCGCCCGCCTTGGTGACGCACGAAAGCTCATCGGTCCACCCCCCACCCTGTTCGAAGACCGCGTTCGTGAACCGTGTCAATCTGGGCATTTCATCTGGGTGGATCGCGGAGATCGGGAGAGTGAGGAGCTCACGGTGGCCGTAGCCCAACAGCGCGGCAGCGGGCTGATTGGCGTCCACGATGGTGTCGGCCGCCGGGTCCAGCACGAAACCGGCGTCGTTGGAGAGATTGAAGATCTTGCTGAACCGCTCCTCGCTTGCCCTGAGGGCGGTCTCCGCTCGGTTGCGGGCCGTGACATCCACCAGGAAGGCCAGGGACCGGTTGAACCGCCCCTGCTGATCGAACTCGGCGATGGCGGATACCAGCACATCGATGATCTCGCCCTGGCGAGTGACCAGCTGTGATTTGACGTCGCGGACGACACCGTGCTGCCGGAGTGCGGAAATCGAGATCTCGACGGCCCGGCGAGCGGCGTCGTCTGTCAGAAAATCCGTGAGCGGTCTTCCCAGTACGCCGTCACGCTCATACCCCATGACGGTGAGCCAGTAGTCGTTGACGTCCGTCAGCCGGCCCTGTTCGTCTATGGAATGCATCATGACCGGCGTGTTGTGATAGAGGGAGCGGTAACGGGTTTCGCTCTCCCGCAGTGCTTCCTCGATCCTCGCCCATTCGATCTCACGGTTGTGGACCGCTGCCAGGCGAGATCGAAGCTCGCGGACTTCTTGGAGGAGATCGGCCTGACTGCTCCGTCCGCTGCTCACGGGAACTCTCGCGTCAGAGAGAGCTTGGCCACCGCCGAAGGGCGTCCTCGTCTGTAGCGGATCACAGGCTCACGGGCGGGCGTCATTCGGAATCGTCCCCATCGGTGGCGCGGCTCACCTGCATGGTGTGGGGCGCCTGGGGCTCTCGACAATACCGCACCAAGTCACTCGATGCTGCCCTTGCCATCGTGCCTCCCCCGCCGGTGCGCTGGGGGAAAGGTGTCGGATCATGAACGGCGCCGCCAGCGATCGGTACTGTCCTGCTATTGTCCCGGCCCCACAGTCACGACTGCTGCGCCCCGGACCCTCCCAGCTCGCAGGTCTTCGAGCGCCTCGTTGGCATCGGACAGCCCGTACGTCTGAACTTCGGTACGGATCCCGACCCGCGGGGCCACTCGGAGAAACTCCTCCCCGTCCTTGCGGGTGAGGTTGGCGACAGACCGGATCACTCGCTCCCCCCACAGGATACGGTACGGGAACCGGGGAATGTCACTCATATGGATCCCGGCGCACACGACGGTGCCGCCGCGGACCACGTGACCGAGGGCCGTGGGAACGAGGGAGCCAACGGGAGCGAAGATGATGCCGGCATCCAATGCCTCGGGAGGGTCTCGATCCGATCCACCTGCCCACTCGGCTCCGAGCGCGCGCGCAAAGTCCTGACCAGCCCGGTCTCCAGGCCGGGTAAACGCGAAAACACGCCGTGCCTGGTGGTGCGCTACCTGTGCCACGATGTGGGCGGCAGCTCCGAAGCCATAGATGCCCAGCCGATTGGCATTCCCCGCCGCAGTGAGGGAGCGATACCCAATCAAACCCGCACAGAGAAGCGGCGCGGCCTGGATGTCTGAATATTCAGGAGGGATCGGGAAGCAGAACCGCGCGTCCGCGACCGTGTACTCGGCGTATCCCCCATTGATGTGGTAGCCCGTGAAGCGGGCCTGTGCGCAGAGGTTCTCACGACCCGCGCGGCAGTATTCGCATGTGCCGCATGTCCACCCCAGCCAGGGAACCCCAACACGGTCCCCGGGGGCAAGGGTGTCGACCCCGAGTCCGGCGGCGACCACGACGCCCACGATCTCATGGCCGAGCACAAGTGGGAGCTTCGGATCCTCGAGGTCGCCGTCGGCTACATGGAGATCGGTGCGGCACACGCCACAGGCGGTGATCCGGAGGAGGACCTCTCCTGGCCGCGGCTCAGGCGTGGGGAGCTCGCCGGATCGGAGGGGTTGCTTGGCCCGATCCAGGATCATGGCTTGCATTGCTTTTTCCCCCTTGCCGGGTTGACCTCGCGCAGTGTCCCGGGCGCTGGTAGCGCGTCTACCGAGAGGTTAGTGTACGTCCGATGCGCGCGTTCGTTGGTACCAGCGGTTATTCGTACAAGGAGTGGAAAGGGAGTTTCTATCCCGAGAAACTCGCGGCGTCGGAGATGTTGAAATTCTACGCCGAGCGGCTGAATACCGTCGAGATCAACAACACGTTCTATCGGATGCCCACCGAAAAAGTCCTTCGCCAGTGGGGTGAGCAGGTTCCTGACGGATTCACCTTTGTGCTCAAGGCGTCGCGTCGCATTACCCATCTGAAGCGCCTCCAAGATGTCTCCGACGAAACGACATACCTGCTCCACACGGCTTCGGTGCTCGGAACGAAACTCGGTGCGATCCTGTTCCAATTGCCGCCCAGCATGAAGAAGGACCTGGCGCGGCTGCGGGTGTTTCTCGATCTGATACCGGAGGGATGGCAGACCGCGATAGAGTTTCGGCATGCGTCGTGGTTCGAAGAAGACGTCTATGATGTTCTCCGAATGCGAAATGCGGCATTAGTGATTGCCGAAACTGAAGAGACGGCTGTCCCATTCGTGTCCACGGCGGATTGGGGGTATCTCCGACTCCGCCGTGAGGACTACGACGGATCCGATCTCCAGCACTGGGCGGAGCGGGTCCGAGGCGAAGGATGGGACGCCGCGTATGTGTTCTTCAAGCATGAGGACGAAGCTCACGCGCCTCGTTTCGCGACCGAGTTCCGCGAGTTGCTGGCCGCCGGTGCCTAGCGGTCCCGTTTGAAACGATCCAGCATGCGGCGCTCCCGTTTGGTCGGCCGTCCTTTCCCTTTGAATTCGAACGCTGGCTGCCCACGAAGCTCCCTGGCTCGATGCTCACGAGCCCGAAGGCTGGCCTCGGTTTCCGCGTAGAGTTGGGCGGCGTCGGTGGCGGAGCCACGATGTTCGGACAGCTGCTGAACGATGACCACCTGCTCGAACGCCCCCTTGCGAATTCGCACCTGGTCACCCACGTGAACGGCCTTGGACCGCTTCACTCGTTCCCCCTCCAAGTGAACCTTGCCGCCCTGGATGGCGGCAGCCGCGAGGGACCGGGTCTTGAAAAAGCGGGCGGCCCAGAGCCAGCGATCCAATCGGACGTGTTCGGGCTCGCGGGGCGTTTTCGGCGGCACGGTGGCGCTCCTGATTCGACTAGCGGACGGCGCGGGCGAGGGTGTCGTGATGGGAGTCGATGAGCGTGCGGAGATACGTGCCGATTCGGTCCGCTCCCTCGAAGCCAGCCATCCGGGCTGCCTCTTCTTCACGCTCGGGCGGAATCGCGCCGCTCGCCGCGAAATGTTGGATGTCTTCGTACACGCCAACGGTGAACATATCCCAGGCCGCCCCCGCCTCCCGCTCGAATATCAAGTTCTGGGGTCGGTCTAGCGCCGCGAGGTAGGTGTTTTCCATCTGCCGCTCGCGGCGGAGCTCTTCATACTTGCCAGGCAGCGCGATGAACATCTCCACGTGATAGAAATCTCCCGATCGCAGGACCCGGTCGACCTCGACCACAGCGGGTCCCGTGACATACAGCTCTTCCTTCCATGCCACGACCGGGCGAAGGCGAGCGACGAATTCTGCTGACGAGCCCAATCGCTCGCCAGCGGCGCGTCTCCGCGACACCCGTGCCGGAGAGTAATAGTCGGCAAACCCGGCACCCATTGGAAAGATGAGCATGAGATCCCATTGGTCGCCCTGGCGGTGACGCATCATGAACGGCGGGTGGTCCCCGGCAGCCTCATAGAACGATGAGCGTGCACGAAACGCGTCGATGAGTTCGATCAGGGCTCCGGGCGCCGCACGAACCAGCATGGTCCGGTACAGACCTGTGGTATCTTGTGGCGCTAGACTACCGAAGAGAAGGACCGAGAGCATCAAGGCTGTCATGGCGACTCCGGGCAAATGGGTGACATCGGGCTCGAAACGTTGATACAGCTTGGTGCCGCCCGCAACCCATCGCTCAGCGGATATCTTTTGACCTCATGGACGTCACACTCGTGACCTGTGCCGCGCTGCCAGGGCTCCACTCCGACGACCGCCACCTGCTTCGAGCCCTGAGGCAGGCAGGCCTACAAGCAGAACCGGTGGTGTGGGAAGATCCGTACGTCGACTGGGGGCAATCCCGGCTATCGTTGATTCGCTCATGCTGGGACTACTCCTTTCGTCGTACGGCCTTCGTTTCGTGGGCGGAGAGGGTGGACGCGGCGTCGACCCTCTGGAACTCGGCGAAGGTGGTTTCGTGGAACACCCACAAACGATATCTCTGCGATCTCGGTGACCGCGGCGTTCCGGTGGTGCCGACCCGCGTGCTCGAGGCCGGGCAGGCCGTCGACCTGAGGGTGTTGATGGGGGACAGCAACTGGAGTGACGTGGTCATCAAGGCTGCTGTCGCGCAGTCAGGTCGCTACGCCCGTCGCGTGAGAGCCGACGGGGTCGAGTCCGGCCAGGCGCATCTCGATCATCTTCTGCCGCACGAAGACATGCTGGTGCAGCCCTTTCTCGGCGCTGTGGAGGAACTTGGGGAGCTCTCGATCGTGTTCATAGACGGCGAGTTGACGCATGCCGTGCGCAAGCACCCGGCGGAAGGCGA
Source organism: Gemmatimonadales bacterium (assembly GCA_041615815.1). Classification (GTDB taxonomy): domain Bacteria; phylum Gemmatimonadota; class Gemmatimonadetes; order Gemmatimonadales; family GWC2-71-9; genus JBDHDH01. The sequence continues at coordinate 77,553 of JBFJCP010000006.1, forward strand.
TTTTCGGGTGCACGATGACTACGGGGGCTCCGTGGTTCCGGTCTCGCCGAGCGACGCCGAGGCGGCGGCGGCGGTGGCGGCGGTGCGGGCCGTGGGCGAACGCCTGGTGTATGCGCGGGTCGATCTGGTACACGACGAGCAGCAGCCCGTTGTGATGGAGCTGGAGGTGGTGGAGCCCGAGCTCTTCTTTCGTCACGCTCCGGAGGCCGTGGACCGGTTGGTGACGGCCATCGAGGCTCAGGTGGGTGGGGTCATCACATGAGCGCGCATCCCTGGACGCCGCACGCGCTCGCCATGAAAGCGTACCATCGGGGAGACCGGGAAGCGACGATTGTCGTCCACGACGACTTCGCTGGCCGGGAGGAGCATCCGGTCGCGTACTTCTTCCGCGAGCCCGCCGCCTTTGCGGAATGGGAACGGATCGCGCTGGATGCCTGTCGAGGGTGGGTACTGGACGTTGGTGCCGGTTCGGGTTGTCACACCCTCGCACTCCTGGAACGTGGACTGCGGGTGACTGCACTCGAGATCGTACCGGAGTTGGTCGCGATCATGCGGGAGCGAGGCGTCCCGGACGTTCGGGTAGGGAGTGTGTTCGATTTCGTTGACGGTCCCTTCGATACGGTACTCCTGATGATGAATGGGTTCGGCCTCGCCGAATCATTGTCGGGATTGACCCACCTTCTCGAGCGGTTCCACGCGCTCGTCGCACCCAACGGTCAGGTCGTCGCGGATTCGTGTGACTTGCGGGATCGCGTTCCTACGGGGCTCTCGACTCGTGCCGACGGCCGTTACATAGGAGAGATCGATTTTCAATTGGAGTTTCGTGGAACGAAGGGGGGTGTGTTCCAACAGCTCTACGTGGACCCGGACACTCTCAGCGCGCATGCTTCGGCAACAGGATGGAGCAGCGAAATCCTTTGTTATAGCGAGGGTGGTGGGTATCTGGCACGGCTGCGATCCGCTTCCTGAGCGTGGGTCGCGTGACCGCTGTCGGAGTTCTGTTCACCTTGCCCCTTCTGCGATTGGCCGTGTATGATCCGGCCGTTCCCGCATCCCTGGTAGAGGCGAAATGCGCCGCGCGCTGACCCTGTATCGCTCATCGGTTGGGAAGAAGGTGGCGATGGCGGTAACCGGCATCGTGCTGTTCCTCTTCGTGGTGGGCCACATGCTGGGCAACCTCAAGATTTTCCAAGGTCCCGAGAAATTCAACGCTTATGCCGAATTCCTTCGGGAAATCGGTGACCCCATTCTTGGTCACGGCCAGTTTCTCTGGATTGCGCGCCTTGGTTTGTTGCTTGCTGTTGGAATACATATCGTTGCTGCGGTGCAACTCACGCGAATGAGCCGCGCCGCGCGACCTGTGAAGTACAAACGCGCGCTCGAGCCGGACGCGTCGACGTACGCGTCTCGTACAATGCGGTGGGGCGGTGCGATCATCGCCGCCTTCGTCATTTACCACCTGTTGCACTTCACATTTGGGACCGTGCATCCCGACTTCGTGGCGGGTTCGGTATATCACAACGTCATCGTGGGGTTCCAAGATTGGATCGTCGCAGGCTCCTACATGGTGGCCGTCGGTGTACTCGGGATGCATCTGTATCATGGGGTGTGGAGTGTGTTCCAAACGCTTGGTGCCAATAATCCTCGGTACAATCGACTTCGTCGACCGGCGGCCACGGCAGCTGCGCTTATCATTTTTTTCGGGTTTGTCGCGGTTCCGCTGTCTGTGCTCGCGGGTCTCGTGCAATAGTCCATGAGAGAGTCCGACATGGATCTCCACGCGCAGGTTCCTAGCGGGCCGATCGAGAAGAAGTGGGACCAGCATCGGCAGGATCTCAAGCTCGTGAACCCCGCAAACAAGCGGAAGTTCGACATCATCGTGGTCGGGACCGGACTGGCCGGGGCGTCAGCCGCCGCGACGCTTGCTGAGCTCGGCTACAAGGTCAAGGCATTCTGCTTTCACGACAGCCCCCGCCGTGCCCATAGCATCGCCGCACAGGGAGGGATCAACGCCGCCAAGAATTATCAGAATGATGGCGATAGCGTTTGGCGGTTGTTCTACGATACGGTGAAAGGGGGAGACTTTCGATCACGCGAAGCGAATGTTTACCGGCTCGCGCAAATCAGCCTCAACATCATCGATCAGTGCGTAGCGCAAGGCGTCCCGTTTGCCCGGGAGTACGGTGGTCTCCTTGCCAATCGGTCCTTTGGTGGCGCCCAAGTCTCCCGAACGTTCTACGCTCGCGGGCAAACAGGACAGCAGCTGCTGTTGGGCGCGTATCAAGCACTCGAACGGCAAATCGCTGCCGGCAACGTTGAGATGTTTCCGCGCACCGAAATGCTCGACATCGTCGTCGTGGAGGGCAAAGCGCGCGGTATCGTAGTGCGCGATTTGGTGAGCGGCGCGATTAGCTCGCACGCCGGCGACGCCGTGGTCCTGGGTACCGGCGGTTATAGCAACGTGTATTTCCTTTCGACCAACGCGAAAGGATGCAACGTCACGGCCACTTGGCGCGCTCACAAGCGGGGAGCGGCATTTGCAAATCCCTGCTTCACACAGATTCACCCCACCTGTATTCCGCCAAGCGGTGAATATCAGTCCAAACTCACATTGATGAGCGAGTCGTTACGAAACGATGGGCGGATCTGGGTGCCAACCAGGAAAGGCGACGCACGGCCTGCCAATCAGATTCCGGAAGGTGACCGCGACTACTACTTGGAACGGCTCTACCCGAGCTTTGGCAATCTCACGCCTCGGGACATAGCCTCTCGAAGAGCCAAGGATGCCTGTGATGAGGGCCGGGGAGTTGGTGAGACTGGCGTCGGCGTCTATCTGGATTTCCGAGACGCCATCGAGCGACTTGGCCGTGGCGTTATCGAAGATCGCTATGGCAACCTCTTCGACATTTACCAACAGATCACCGGCGAAGATCCCTATCACGTACCGATGCGGATCTATCCCGCGCCTCATTACACGATGGGGGGATTGTGGGTGGATTACAATTTGATGAGCACCATTCCCGGGCTCTACGTGATCGGCGAGGCGAACTTCTCGGATCACGGTGCCAACCGTCTGGGCGCCAGTGCGCTCATGCAGGGTCTCGCCGATGGATACTTCGTGCTTCCGTACACCATTGGTGATTATCTGGCCCAGACCGACCTCGCGAAGCTGGACGAAAAGCACGCGCAATTCCGGACGGTGGAAGGTGAAGTTTCGAGCCGTGTCAGCAAACTGTTGTCTGTCAACGGATCCCGATCGGTGGATTCGTTCCACAAGGAGTTGGGACGACTCATGTGGGATCGCTGCGGAATGTCTCGCACTCGCGCAGGGCTCGAGAGCGCCATCGAGCGCATTGGCGGGTTACGCGACGAGTTTTGGAGCGATGTCAGAATCACCGGGTCGGCCGGAGACCTGAATCAGACCTTGGAGAAAGCCGGGCGCGTGGCCGATTTCCTCGAGTTCGCCGAACTCATGTGTCACGATGCCCTGGACCGAGAGGAGTCGTGCGGAGCCCATTTTCGTGAGGAATACCAAACGCCGGAGGGGGAGGCAAGACGCAACGACGAGCAGTACGCGTATGTCGCAACCTGGGAGTTCGCCGGGGTGGGGTGCCGACCCCGTCTCCTGAAAGAGCCACTGACCTTCGAATACGTGGCTCTTGCCCAGCGGAGCTACAAGTAATGAATCTCGTCTTGCATGTGTGGCGACAATCGCGGCCGGGGGATCGCGGCCGGTTCGAACGCCATGAAGCCAACGATGTCAGCCCCAACATGTCTTTCCTGGAGTTGCTGGACGTCATCAACGAGCGTCTCGTGGCGAGCGGCGAAGAGCCGATTGCGTTCGAGCACGACTGTCGAGAAGGTATCTGCGGTTCCTGCGGCATAGTCATCAACGGCTCTGCCCACGGACCGCTGCAAGGCGTGACCGCCTGTCAGCTTCACTTGCGTTCGTTCCGTGACGGAAACCAGATATGGGTGGAGCCGTGGCGCGCCAGGGCCTTTCCAGTATTGAAGGACCTGGTAGTGGATCGGAGTGCGCTGGACCGGATTATCCAGGCGGGTGGCTTCATCTCCGTACGCACGGGGAGCGCACCAGACGCGAACGCCATCCCCATCCCCAAACCGAATGCGGATTTGGCCTTCGACGCCGCGACTTGCATTGGCTGCGGTGCGTGCGTCGCGGCATGCCCCAACGCCTCGGCCATGCTCTTCACGGCGGCCAAGGTGAGCCACTTGGCCCTGCTTCCCCAGGGCCAGCCCGAGCGCTTGCACCGCGTGGCCTCCATGGTGGCCCAGATGGACACGGAAGGGTTCGGGAACTGCACCAACCACGGTGAGTGCCAAGTCGCCTGTCCGAAAGAAATCAGTGTCGACCACATTGCGTGGCTGAATCGAGATTTGGTCCGGGCGTTGGCCCTCGGGCCGGTGGCCGAGTAGCCTTCCAGCACCCCTACAACATTCTCACGTCTTCCCGTATCTAATTCCCCAAAGCACATAGAGCCGACGGGAGCAGCGAAGGGAGTGCGGGACCTGACGGATCGAGTGGAGATGACTTCGGCAGACGCCGACGCCGTGGATGTGGAGTTCGCGATCAGCGGTGACTCCCGAGCCTTCGAGCGGCTCTACCGACGGCACGTGCCGCGGATCAACAGCCTCGCGCGCTGGCTCCTGGGAGACGACGACGTGGAGGACGTGGTGCAGGACGTCTTCGTCCGTGCCTGGCAAAAACTCGGCACGTTCCGTGGAGAGTCGGCGTGGGGGACCTGGCTCCATCGGCTGGCCACGAACGTCATCCTGAGGCGTCGAGCCAAGCGCCGGACTCGCGCGGATCGGTTCTCGGGATCGCTTGCGGATCTCGCCCGGTCGTCGGCAACCACCAGCTCACCGGGGCTCCGCGTCGACTTGGAAGCGGCCGTCGACGGCCTGCCTGAGCGGGCGCGCCAAGTATTTGTGCTGCACGACATGGAAGGCTTCAAGCACCAGGAGATCGCGGACGCGCTTGGGATCTCGATCGGGACGTCGCGCTCGCAGCTCCATCACGCCCGAATGGCGCTTCGCAAGCACCTCGAGGGCTGAAGAAAGAGGGAATACCAATGTCGGATCATTGGGCGACCAAACTATCTGCCTATCTCGATGACGAGCTAGCGCCTGAGGACGCGGCGGCGCTGGAGGCTCACCTCACGCGCTGCGAGGAATGTGTGACAGCGCTCGGGGAGTTACGGGCAGTGATGGCGTGGGCCGACTCCTATCCCGGACGAGCCCCGGCGACGGACGTATGGCCGCGGATAAGCGCTCGGCTTCACCACACGCGTGGTGGGCCCGTGGATCTTCTCAACGAGCGCAGCGGCAGACCTCCTTGGCTCATTGGAGCACTGCCGAAGGCTCTGGCGGCCGGCATCGCGCTGATGGCGGTGGCCGGGGGCAGCTGGCTGCTTGGCCGCGCCAGTGCACCTGCGGTTCCCGCGCTGGCGGTGATTCCCGTGGCCGAGATGCGGGGAGTACCGTCGACTGACGTGACGATGTTACAGGCCGAGAAATATGCCGCGGCCATTGCGGAGCTCGAGATGGCCTTGAGTGCTCGGACGGCCGGGCTCGATTCCGGTACTGTCCGAATTCTCAACGAGAAACTGCATGTGATCGATCGCGCCATTGCGGACGCGCGGAGGGCGCTGGCGTCGGATCCGAACAGCGCGTATTTGGCGCAGCACTTCACGAGGATGATGCGACACAAGCTGATCCTGTTGCGGAACGCACCCAGGTTCACGGTGACGCAGGGTTAGGGGAGGATTGAACCATGTTGATGACGATAGCCGGTGGCATTATGGCCGCGCTTACACTCGTTCAGCAGACGGATACGACCTTTGCGGTGGACCCTGCCGCACGGATCAATGTGAGCAACTACGCAGGTGGAATCGTCGTGCGGACCTGGACTCGGAATGCCGTGCGTGTCCAGGCCAGCCACTCCAGGCGGGACCAGATCATCGTCGATCGGGCAGGAGCCGAGGTCCGGATCCGGTCCGCCAATTGGCGGCGCGACGCAGACCACTTCGACGTCCAGATCGATGGTCCCGATCGGGTCGGCGTACAGATCCGGTCTCCGCGACGGCCATCGATCATCGACTATGAGATCACGGTTCCCGCTAGCGCACCTCTCGATCTCGGTGGCCCCTATACCGACGTGACCGCCGAGGGAGTCAACGGGGAAGTGAGCATCAAAGTGAATGAAGGGGACGTCTCTATCCGCGGCGGCTCGGGTAGAGTGACTGCTCAAACCGTCGAAGGTGACATCACGGTCCGGCGTGCCCAGGGGAACATCCGACTCGTATCGGTGGATGGCGATATCACCTTGGAGGACGCCAGCGGGGATATCCTGGCGGAGACCACCGACGGGGAGATCCGGATGGTGAATATCAACTCATCCAATGTCGAGGCCTTCTCCGTGGACGGCGACGTGTGGTTCTCTGGTACGATCCAAGCGCGGGGGCGATACAGCTTCAACACGCACGACGGAGATGTGACGGTCTACGTGCCTCGCGCCACGAGCGCGCGGATCACCGTCGCCACCTTTGACGGGGAATTCAGTACCGACTTTCCCTTCACGCTGGACACGCGGAGGGTCCGAGGACACCGGTTCACGTTTTCCGTGGGCTCGGGGGCCGCCGAAATCGACGTCGAAGCGTTCGACGGCGACATCGAACTGCGGTACCTAGAGCGAAGACCAGCCCGATAATCGTCAGGCCACTGCCGACGGTCAGGCCCCGCGAACCGAGCGGTCCGCGGGGCCTGTTCTTTGCGAGTCCAAGGCCGCAGCTTATCGTCGCACCGCGCGACAACGGGAGATCGCAACGTGACCGGGAGCCACAACGGACGCGCCTCCACCTTCTGGACCAGCTTTGGGCCCGGACTGCTGTGGGCCGCCGCCGCGATCGGGGTGTCGCACCTCGTCCAATCAACGCGAGCCGGGGCCATCGGCGGTTTTGCCCTGACGGGCGTCATTCTGTTGGCGCTCGTCCTGAAGTATCCCTTCTTCGAGTTCGGACCACGATACGCCGCGGCCACCGGCGCCAGCCTAGTGGAGGGGTACCGTCGGATCGGGCCGTGGGCTCTGTGGCTCTACTTGGGGATCACGCTCGCGACCGCCTGGATCGTGCAGGTGACCGTGGTCTTATTCACGGCCTTCCTGATTCAGTATGTGTTCGGCTTGCATTGGCCCATCGCGGCTGTTGCGGGGTTGTTGGTGCTTCTCTGCGCGGCCCTGCTGTGGGTGGGGCGCTTCAGACTCCTGGATGCCACGATCAAGGTGATCCTGGTGTTCCTCGCCCTCTCGACCCTCGCAGCGGCGGTGGTCACTATCCCGCGAGCACCATTGGACTCGCTGGCGCTGTGGCCGGCGGGTGCCATCGGATCCGTCGTGCCCGCGGCCTTCCTGCTGGCGTTGATGGGCTGGATGCCCTCAGCAATCGACATCTCCGTGTGGAGCTCACTCTGGACGCTGGCCAAGGACGAAACAGTAGGAGCCCAGGCCTCGGTTGGGACCGCCCGGCTCGACTTTTTCATCGGCTACGCGGGGACCGGTGTCCTCGCATTTGCGTTTCTCACCTTGGGGGCGGGCGTCATGTTCGGCTCCGGAGCGGAGTTCAGTGAAGCCGGGACCGTGTTCTCGACGCAGCTCGTGGAGTTGTACAGTGCGACGCTCGGCGCCTGGACCCGACCGGTGGTACTTGTCGCCGTGACGACTACGATGCTCTCGACATCGCTCACGGTGGTGGATGGCTTCCCGCGTGCCATTGACCGCTCGGTGGCCAACGTCTTGACGCCCGACACCGGCTCGAGGGCCCACCCGGTGGGCCGGGTCTACTGGCTGAGCATCGCGCTGCTGGGAATCACGACCGTCGTCGTGCTCCACCTGTTTGCCGGTACGCTCACGACCATGGTGGATTTCGCCACGATCGTGTCATTCCTTACCGCTCCCGTCCTCGGTTTTCTCAACCTCAAGGCCGTGACCTCCGCCGAGGTACCGCCGGAACACCGCCCTGGCCTGGCCATGCGGATACTCTCCTGGACGGGACTGCTGCTCCTCGGCGGTACCGGGGGTGTCTATCTCGTCTGGCGCTTTCTGCTGATTTAGTCCAGGCGGCACACGAACAACCGGTACCTCATTGGGCCTCTGGCTCTTGGTGGTTGGCGTCAAATCGATAGCCAACCTTGCGTACCGTGCGAATATGAGTGGGATTTGCAGGGTCGGCCTCGAGTTTTCTTCTGAGTTCGGCGACGTGCGTGTCGACAGTGCGACTCAAGACCGACGCGTTGTACCCCCACACCTCTTTCATGAGGTCTTGCCGCGACACCACGGTGCCCCGGCGATTCAGCAGCGCGACCAAGAGATCGTACTCCTTCGGGGTGAGCGGCACCGCTTCGCCCCGCCGGCGCACGACCCGTGCGGCAAGATCCACCTCGACGTGCCCAAAACGCTCGAGTGCGGGTTGCGCTGCCCCATCTCGGGTCTCGTCTCCCGCCCGTCGCAGGAGCGCTTCGACGCGAGCCAGTAGCTCCAGCACGCCAAATGGCTTGGTGACGTAGTCGTCCGCACCGAGCTTCAGGCCGCGCACTTTGTCGGTCTCCTCGCCACGAGCGGTGAGCACCAATACAGGATTGCGGTAACCGCGCCGGCGAAGCTCGTGGAGCACCCTGAAGCCGTCCATTTCGGGAATCATTAGATCGAGAATGACGAGATCGGGGGCGGTCTGGGTGGCTTCGGCAAGCCCGGCCCGGCCATCACCGGCAATGGCAACCTCGTAGCCTTCGATTTCCAGATTGTTTCGAAGACCAAACGCAAGATCCTCGTTGTCCTCGATCACGAGCACTCGGGTCATGATCCACTCCCGGCTGCTGCCTGGGAGGGTGTGGGACCGATGGGGGAGCGTGCCTGTTCCTGACTGGTGGGGTGTCCAGGCGTGGCGTTGGGAAGTTCGACCGTCAGGCGAGCACCTCCCCCTGGCGCGGTTTCGGCCCACGCCCGTCCACCGTGCAATGTGGCCAGTTCTCGTACCACCGACAGACCGATCCCCGTGCCCGCCACCGCCGCCGTGCGCTCGCGGTCCACACGCGCAAACCGATCCCACACACGCTCACGATCACCCTCGGGAATTCCCGGACCTTGGTCCTCGACCCACAGATGGGCCATCCCGTCCCGTAGACTGAGCCCAACGGTGACGGTCTGTGCTGCAGGACCATATTTCACGGCATTGTCCAGTAGGTTGAGCAGCATCTGCTTGACCGCTCCCCGGTCCACCGGTGCGTCAACCTCGTTCACGATGTTCGTGTGAAAGCGGATCTCGCTGGATTCCGCAATCGGCGCGAAGAGGTCCACCGCCTCCCGTATCAACGGAGCGAGTGCCGTCTGTTCGGGAGCGACCCTCGCGATTCGTCGTTCCGCGCGCGAAAACTGCAGCACGTTCTCGACGAGATGAGTCAGGCGACGAGCTTCCTTATCGATGATGCTAAGAGAACGTCGTTTCTCGTGCTCCGACCGGACCCGTCCCAAGAGCAGCGTTTCTGCAAACATTCGGATTTGGGCAAGCGGTGTTCGCAATTCATGGGAAACGTTCGAGACGAACTCGGTTCTGAGCCGGGCCAGCTCGTGTTCTCTGCGCACTTGGAGTAGGGCGATCGCGATGAGCCCGGCCGTGAGCAGCAGCAGACCCATAATGAAGCGGAAGCGGGCCTGGGGCAGACCGCCGTGTATGAGTCCCTCTGCCGCGGCCGGTCGCAGCGCGATGTGGGTCGAGATACCGCCCAGCCGGGCATCAGCGTCGGCACGTGCCGCAAATGTCGCTACCGGTACGCTATCGGCATGTGATGCATACAGAACGTTCCCCCCTGCATCGAGGAGACGCACGACCACCAGAGAGTCCCCATCGATACCGCGAAGCAGGGACGGTGGCAGCAACGGTTCCCGCCGAACCGAGGCACCCAACAGCGAGCTGGCGCTATCGGCATCCAACTCGAACCCATACGCGGTCACGGGGTCTCCCGCGGCATCCCGTTCGACGGCGTATACGAACACCCCGCGATTCGGGCCTGGCCGGATGAGCACCGCCGAGCGCCACTCGCTGTCGAATACATCGGTGACGTGTGGCGGAAGCGTGTCCTCGAGCCAGCTCGCGAGCGGGCTCGGGAGCGCGCTGGCGTTGGCCAGGGTTCTGGATGGGAATTCGAAGCGGAAGACGTAGCGTACGGCGGCGAGCGCAGCACGCTCATATCCGGCCGCTCCTTCGGGCAACGCCTCCGGAGCGGGCAGCGCCGTCCCGAGGACACCCACCTTGAGATCGTCCAACGTTCGGAAGACGGGATAGAAACCGTAGTACTCGAAGTCTCGGGCGATGCGCTGAGCGGACTCCTCGGCAGCGGCGCGAGCGTAGTCGTTGAGGATCTGTACGGCCGTGGTCCGGTGATAGAGGTCGGACGCTATGGCCTGAAACGCCAGCATCGCGGCGAGTGCCAGCGCCGACAGCAGGAGCACGACGATGGACCGTGAACGTGGCTTCGGTGTCTTCGAAAGCATCGATCAAACGCCTGAGACGATCCGTGTTCGTAACGAAGGAAGTTTGGGACCGTCCCGGGTGCGGAACAAGCGTGCCCCGCCATTGGTGGTGAGTTCTAACAACTTCCTGACAGTTCGAGAAGCGCCGGCAACCCGAGGCCACCCCTCCGCCGACGGAGGAGGGGTGGGTCGACATGCCGCCGGTGGCAGCTAATTCCCGTACTGGTTGGCGATGTCAGACAGCTTGGCCTCGAGCTCGGTCCGTGGGAGCCACTTCCCATGCAGCATGACCCCAGTGGGGTCCCCCACGTTACCCACGTTCTCCAACGGATTGGCATCGAGCAGCACGAGGTCCGCCCGCTTGCCGGGTGCGACCGTTCCCTGCTCGTCCTGCACACCGAAAAAGGCTGCCACATTACGGGTCCCCGTCACAAGGGCGTCGTACGGGGTGAGTCCGGCCGCCACCATGGCCTCCAACTCACGCCTGATTGAAAAGCCGGGCACGTTCCAGATCTGTGGGGCGTCCGACCCCAGCAGCAGGCCAGCTCCCCCTTCGTATAGAGCCTTCAGAAGCTCTCGGCGAACCTCGATGAAGCCGTCGAGCGTCGCCCGTGGCGGAGCTTGGGCGAGCCAGTCCCGCGTGCGATTCATCCATGATTCCCGCACTCGCGGGGGCATGTACTTCATTTCCGGCCATGCGGCGCGGGACTCGGCGCTCTCGCTGCTCGCGAAGGCCTCCATCAAGGTCTGCGTCGGCACGTTCCACACTTCGGCCGCCCGCGTATCGGCCACCACCGTGGGAATCTTCGAGTGGTCTACGTGAGGCGCCAAGTTGGCCCCGAAGAAGCCACCGGCGGATGCGTCCACGCTGGTGTTGTCGGCGAGCAGCACCTCCATATACCCATCGAGGTGGTCGATGGACGCGTACCGGGCGGCCAGAGCCCGCATCAGACCTACGTCGCTCGGCACGTGGCCCGAGAACGTGAACTCCATTCGATCCGCTACCGCGTCCAGCGTGTCGAACACCGCTCTGGACAACCCGGGATGAATCTTGATGAAGTCATACCCGGCACGCTTCTGCTCCGTGACCGCCTGTCGCGCCGCCTGAGTTGTTGCAACGGAGTTCCCGTTCACCGAAGGACCCGAGGTCCACAGGCGCGGACCCAAGACCTCACCCTTGGCGATCTCCTCGCGGAGTGTGAGATGCGCCGGATGGCCCAACATCCCTCGGATCGTTGTGATGCCGTTCGCCACATAGAGGAATAGAACCTCGTGGGCGTAGTCCATCGTGCCGCTTTGCGGTGACGGGACGTGGGCGTGCATTTCTGCGAGGCCGGGAATCAAGTATCTGCCCGTACCGTCGATCCGTGTGGCCTGTGCCGGGACCGTCAACCGCGCGGCTGGTCCCATCTGTTCGATGCATCCGTCCTTGACGATCACCGTCATATGCTCGAGCGTCCGATTCCGATCCAGCGGAATCACCGTGACATCGACGAATGCGTACATCCCCTTGTACGGGCCGGGGGCGCAAACCTCGGGCGGTGTGACGGCAATTCCCGAAGGTGCGCCAGCGAAGCTGAGCATGAGGGCGAGTGTGACGGACACGAGGCACCTCTCAGAGATGAATTGGTTCGGGAGCTGTCTGCAGAGTGTGTATTTAACCCTCGTTGGCGGTCTCGCGTTCCCTCGTCCGCATCGATGCCATGAGCTGGGACGTGTTCGCTGGCGCATTCGTCATCCGACTCACCGCGAGGGTTACCAGGAGGGCAGCGAAGAACCCAGGGATGAGTTCGTAGAGGAGCGGCGATAGTACCGGGCTTGCTTTCCACACGATCGTCACGGCGGTTCCCGTGAGCAAGCCGGCGATAACGCCTGCTCGCGTGGTCCCCCGCCAAAACAGAGCTAATAGGGACGTGGGGCCGATGGCAGCGCCCAACCCAGCCCAGGCGAAGAGCACGAGCCAGAAGACGATGTCGGTGGCTCGCATGCCGAGCACCAGTGCAACCACCACGAGTACGACCACGACAACACGACTGTAGAGCACGAGGCGGCGTTGCGACAGGGCGCGACCGCGTCCGAGAACCTGTTCATATACGTCCCGCACGACACTGGATGCGGCGACGAGCAGCTGGGAGTCCGCGGTCGACATGATCGCCGCAAAGATCGAGGCCACGACGATCCCAAAGAGGATTGGGTGTAAGTGTTGTTGTGCCAAGAGGGGATAGAGGTTTTCGGTATCGGCGGCCGGCAGCATGGCCACGTCTGGGAAGTAGACGCGGCCCGCGAGCCCTACGAAGAGCGCTCCCCATCCCATGACGACGTTCCAGACGGTGCCAACGACCGCCGCATAGCGGAGCTGATCCGCGTCGCGAATCGACATGTAACGCACAATGATGTGCGGATTGCCGGGGGACCCCAGCCCGATGCCCAGGAACCCGATGGCGGCACCGATCGCAAGCGCGGTGGGATCCACGAGCGTCGGATCGAGTGTGGTGAGCTCGGCGAGCACCTGACCCAATCCACCGCGGTCCAGCACGGCGATAATGGGAAGGACGACCAAGGCCAACATCATGAACATTCCCTGCAGCATGTCGGTGAGGCTGACTGCCAAGAACCCGCCCAAAGTCGTGTAGACCAGGACAATGGTGGCGGTGACGATGATGCCCGTGGTCTGGTTCAGCCCGAAGCTCGCTGCAAAGGCTTTCCCCCCGCCCACGAATTGCGCCGCAACGTAGGCCACCATGAACACGGTCATGATGAGAGCGAGCAAGGTTCGGAGCAAACCATTCCCATCTCCGAACCGGGCGGCGTAGAAATCAGGCAGCGTGATACAGTCATAGGCCTCGCTGAAGCGACGCAGACGACCTGCATAGAAGAGGAATAGGAACAGTTCGGCCACCGTGTAGCCGGTAACCGCCCAGACCGCCGACGCGCCCATGGAGTACGCCATTCCAGTGACTCCCAACAACAGCCATGCACTTCGCCCCGATACGACCGCCGAGAGGGCAACGACGAACCGGTGCATCTTCCTGCCGCCGACGAAGAACTCGCGCACTCCGGAGGACGAGAAGCGCGTGGCGTAGGCGCCGATCCCCACGATGATCACGAGATATCCGATGAATGCCGCGACGGCGTATCCACTCGTTTGGACCGCAGGGGCTACGGTTTCCTGCACTAGTGGGACTTCTTTCCAGTGGCACGAGCGAGGATCACCGCCGCGGCGATGATGATGGCTGGGAGACCGAACATGGCGAGATAGAACATATGTGTCGGGTGGCGCTGGTCTGTGGATGTTTGACGGACAACCGCCGGCAGAGAATCTTAGCGTTCTCTGCAATTCCCACTAGGGTGGTGCGCCACCTCGCTCCTCATGGTATTCACGAGAGGAACGCGACACCTCAGATCCGGAACCGAGAGACCCTGTCACCGATTCGAATTCTCCCAGCGGCCGTCGTTCACGACGCCCTCCGCATGCCCGCCGCTATCGACGCGATGCGCGACGCCTTTGGACAGTTGTCGATGGGTGAAGCGACGTTGCCGCTCAGAACGACGGTGTCGATCCCGGAGCGAAACGCGGTGACGCTTGTGATGCCTGCGCGGTGTCGTGTTCCCTTGGGGTTGGGTGGCAAGTTCGTCTCGGTGTTCCCGGAGAACACGTCGCGAGGGCTTCCGCTGATACACGCGGCCATCATCCTACTCAGCCCCGAAACTGGCGAAGTGCGTGCACTCGTGGATGGGACCGTGCTCACGGCCATTCGGACCGGAGCGGCCAGCGGGTTAGCTACCGAGCTACTCGCCAGGCCCGACGCGACCCGCCTCGCCGTCATCGGGGCAGGCACGCAGGCCCGGACTCAGCTCCAGGCCGTTTGTTGCGTGCGGACGATCTCCCACGTGACCGTGTACTCTCGTACGCAAGGTCGGGCCAGGCGATTCGCCACGGAGATGGCCGGACAAGGTGGCATCCCAACGGTCGAGGTGGTCATGAGCGCCCGGGCCGCCGTCCACGAGGCGGACGTCGTGTGCGTCGCGACGACCTCCAACACCCCCGTCCTTCAAGCGGAAGACATCCCCGCTGGTTGCCACGTGAATGCCGTTGGCTCGTATACGCCGGCGATGGTCGAGCTGGACCCAGTGTTGCTGGGTCGGTCTCGCGTGTTCGTGGATCAACGCGAGGCCGCCCTGGCGGAGGCTGGGGAGCTGATCGTTGCCGTTGCGGATGGGACGATTCGCCAGACCGACCTCCTCGAGCTGGGCGAGGTCGTTCGCGGCGCCGCCGCCGGACGCACTGCCCGGGATCAGGTGACGGTTTTCAAGTCCGTCGGCGTGGCAACCCAGGATTTGTGCGCGGCGGACCGAGCAGTTCAGGAGGCGGAGCGGTTGGGGCTGGGCGTTGTGGTCGAGTGGTGAGATTGCGTATTACGCCATCTCGTCGACAAACGCCCCCGCCGTCTTGGGACGCTTCCGGGGGTTTTTCTCCAACGCATGATGGACCGCTCGCTCGACCTCGGCGGGTACATCGCGCCGCACGACGCAGAGGGAGGGAGGCGGCTGCCGCACGTGACGCGCCATGATGGCCTGCGCCGTGCGCCCGGTGAACGGTGGCTCACCGATCAACATCTCGTAGACCACGCACGCGAGCGAATAGATGTCACTCCGGCTGTCGATCTTGGAATCACCGGCTGCCTGTTCGGGGCTCATATAGTGCGGGGTGCCCAGTACAATGCCGCTCGAAGAGAGTCGCTCGCCGCCTGCCTTCACCACTGCCCGGGCCACACCAAAATCACAAACCTTCGCGCCGCCACCCTCGAACATGATGTTCTCGGGCTTGATATCCCGGTGGATGACGTTCTTCATGTGTGCGTAGTCGAGGGCAGAGGCGACATCCCGTGAGACAGCCACTGTATGCTGGAGCGAGAGCGTCTGTTCGCGGTCCAAGAGCGCCCGCAGTGAAGCGCCCTCTGCGTACGGCATCACATAATAGATGAGCGAACCGGCTTCCTGAGAGGCAATCAGCGGAAGAATGTTGGGGTGATCCAACTCGCCGAGGATCTTGATCTCGCGGTGGAACCGGTGACCCACCAGCGTCGCGCCAAACTCGGGATGCAGTACCTTGATCGCGACCCGCTCACCAGTTTCCGCGCAACAAGCCCGGAACACGGTCGCCATCCCACCATGGCCGACGACCTTTTCCACCGAATACTGCCCAGACAGTGCCTTCCGAACGGTCTCGATGTCGAGCGCCACCAGTGAAGCATACCGCCGCGATGAGAAAGCGACCAGGGTGCAAAGAGCGTGAGGGTTAAGGAGTACGGGGTATCAACGAGCTCCGGTCACCTCACCTCACCTCACCTCACACCTCACGCTCAATTCCGCTATCTCGGAAACGCCACTGGGCTCTCATGTCCGGCCTGACCGACTGCG
Organism: Gemmatimonadales bacterium; assembly: GCA_041615815.1. Lineage (GTDB taxonomy): Bacteria > Gemmatimonadota > Gemmatimonadetes > Gemmatimonadales > GWC2-71-9 > JBDHDH01. Next base: position 93,517 of record JBFJCP010000006.1, read on the forward strand.
GCCACGCCAAAGAAGAAATTATCGATGATCAGCCCCGGAAACGTGAACTCGCGGAGATCTCCCACCCAACGACCGTGATCCCAGGTGGGTGAATCGGTGGCGCGCCAGTAGACCCGGTATCCAGCCACGTTGGCGGAATCGGCTGGCGGGCCCCAACGGAGCGTTGCCTCGGGCCGCACCGCACCCGAGATCCGAACCTCACGCGGGGGTCCTGGTGCCCAGGCGAGGGCTGCTAGGGTGGCGGCATTGAGTGCGGTGAGTTTCGCGGCGTAGTGGAAATCCACGCCCTCGATCACATCACCGAAGGCAATACCGTCTTCCACGCGAATATCCTGGTGCTGCCTGTCGTAGTTCTCGTTGGCCTCCATGATCCTCACGGCGGGGAACCCAACGTCCGCGAATGGCCGATGGTGGCCACCACGCCCAAACCGGTCCAACCGGTAGATCATGATGATGTCGAGATTTGGGATATACCGGTCTGCGATGCGATCGACATATCGGGCCACCTGACGCGAGATGCCGTCCACTTCACCACCGGTGAAGCGTCGGCGCCGGCGTTCCTCTTCCGATTCGGTGGGTGGGGTCCCGTCGGAAAACACCCTGGCGGAAGTGTTGTCGATGATCCCGTTTACGCCCTCGATGTTGCCGATCATATCGTTGTTCAAGACCGCCTCGAGGTGCCACCCGCTGTCCACGGCCATTCGGGCCACGGTCCGGCCCCCATAAAGGCCCTGCTCTTCGCCGGACAAGCCCAGGTAGACCACCGACCCATTGAAGCGATATCGGCTCAAAATCCGGGCAGCCTCGAGCACGCCGGCCATCCCACTCGCATTGTCGTTGGCACCGGGGGAGCTGTCGGCGGCGTTCATCGGGTCGGTGATGCGGCTGTCGATATCGCCGCTCATGATTACCATGCGGTTTGGATCGCTGGTCCCCCGCTGGACCGCCATGACGTTCACCACGTTGGTGGAGTCCGGGATTCGGCGCCCGGGAGGAAAGACTTCCGATATATAGCGTACCTCGAGACAGCCACCGCAGGTTTCCGAGATCCGGTCGAATTGGGCCTTGATCCATCGTCGGGCGGCCCCGATGCCTCTGGTGGCCGAGAGCGTGTCCGAAAGCGTGTGCCGCGTGCCAAACTGGACCAGTGCGCGGATGTCGTGTTCCAGTCGCTCGGGGGACACGGCCTCGACGATCTGGTGAATACGTGGGTCCTCTGCCGGGGGTACCCTCTGCTGGGCGGAGAGAGCCGGCACGAGGCCCCAGAGGCCCACACACACGATCAAACCACGCATGGCACGATTCCCTGGTTGAGTCCGGGGCACGCTACGAACGATCACCGCATTGACGCAAGGGGGAGCGCCCGTAGGTTTGTATCGGAACAACTCACTTGCACATGGAGTGGCTCGATGCGACGGTCCCGGTTCATCTTGGTTTTCGCGGCGGTCGGTCTCCTGGCCTGCGAACAGGAGATAACCATGAGGGAGCGGGCGGTGGAGGTCGAGGCGGTCGAGGCTCGGTTCGCCACGTGGGTGCGGCTCATGAACGGCGGTCCCGGCAAGGTCGACAGCCTCCTGGCCATCTACCACAACAGCCCGGGGCTTCGGGTGATGTGGTCGGACGGGAGTCGCGCGGAAGGGTTCGAGCGCCTCGAAACGGCGGTCAAGGAGTTCTACGGCAGCATCTCGTACATGAACTTCGTTCCGCAGAACCCTCATTTCGAGGTGATCAATGCCGACGTTGCCGTTTCCACGTTCCGGCACTCCACCGATGTGGTGATGCCTGGGGGCGCCCGACTGCCGGTGGCTTCCGGCCAGGGCACCTTGGTGTGGCTCAAGGACCATGACGAGGACCTCTGGCAGATCCACGTTCAACAAATGGCGGTGAATAGCGCATCGATGAACTGATTCTTCACCGAGCGCACGCTGCCGCCAGCCTTTGGCCTTGGTGCCGAAGGCTGGCGGATCTATTGTGCGATCCAATGGCACTCCTTATTCTTCCGCAACTCAGTGGCGGAGGGCCGTGCATGTCGGAACAGTTCTTGAGCTCCGACGAATACGCCGAACGCGCACACAATCTGTACAATGACGGTTTCTACGACGAGGCCCTGGAAGTGCTCCGGGACGGCCTCGCCGTCTATCCGTTCGCAGTCGAACTGCACGTAGGCGCAGGGTACGCGCAGCTAGCACGGGAAGAGTATGCGTGGGCGCGGGGATGCTTTGGCGAGGCGCTCGCCCTCGATCCGCAAAACGAGGAGGGCCTCGCTGGGATGGGAGAAGCCCTCCTCAAACTCGGGAACCGCAAGTCGGCCCTCGAGCACTTCGAGCGCGTCTTGGCGCTGGGATTCCGTGAAGATCACGATCTGATGCTGCAAATCGGGCGAGCCCTGTTCCGAGAGGCCATGATGGGCCCGGCCCACGCGTTCTTCCAGGTTGCCGCCGAGCATCATCCCGATTCGTCCGAGGCCGCCGCGTGCTTCGGGTACGCGGCCCATCGTCTGGGTGAAGAGGAAGCGGCGCTCTATTCGCTCCGTCGTGCCCTGGAGCTGGACGAGGGTCACGCGGAAGCACGGATCTATCTTGGTAACCTGCTCTACGACCGTGGCGAGTACGAGGCCGCACTGTTCCACTTCGAGCGAACGGAGCCGGCCGACCACGTTGACGAGCTGGCCGTCTGGCGGCTCATCGAGCTTCGGAAGTCGATCCCGGACACCCCGGCTGACGCCCCCGCACTCGATTCCTGGCAGGAACGTCTAGCAACGCTGTCCGACGCCAGGGATCCAGAGGAACGGGTCTTGGCCGAGGTGGAGGCCATTCAACCCGACGGCACGATCCGCGATCCCAAGCAGCTCGAGCTCTTCGGCACGTTGCTCACGCAGCTCAAGGGCATGCGCCGGAAAGTGTTAACCGAGGTGCATCGGGTGCGGACCGTTTCGGGCGTCACCTACTCAGGAACGTGGGACGAAATCGTCCTGCAGATGAAGACCGACGACTACGCGGGCCTGGGTGCTTCCATCAGCCAGTACATGGAGCGCGTCGCCGTCCGGAGCCTCGCACAGACCGGAGTCGTCGTTCCCTGTCACGATCCCGAGAGCTTCGTGCGCGGGATCGCCGCCGCCGGGCTCGCCAACATCCTGCGGTGAGCCCCGCGCGACTCCCCTCCGGGAGCCGCGCGCCCCTCATTACCTTTCTCGCCATGCAATGGACGAAGAACGTCGTGCGGCGCGTGTTGCCCAATGGGCTCACGGTATTGGTGCAGCGGGATACCTCGGCGCCGGTGGTGGCCGTGGTCACCCATGTCAAAGCTGGGTATTTCGACGAGCCGGACGAGTGGGTGGGAATCGCCCACGTTCTCGAGCATATGTACTTCAAGGGCACCCACCGTCGGGGACCGGGCGAGATCGCTCGAGAGACGCAGCTCGCCGGAGGGTACATCAACGCGGCCACGATCTACGACAAGACCGTTTACTACACGGTGCTCCCCTCCGCGGACGACGGCCTCGTCAAGGCGCTCGAGGTACAGTCCGATGCGTTGACCAATGCCGCGTTGGATCCCGAGGAGCTGGCGCGCGAACTGATCGTGATCGTCGAGGAGGCCAAGCGGAAGCTCGACACCCCGTCAGCCGTGGCATCAGAAACGCTCTTCCAAGTGCTGTTTACCAGGCATCGCATGCGCCGGTGGCGCATCGGGACCGAGGACCAGCTCAAGCGGCTCACCGTCGCTGACCTTCGCGCCTACTACCAGAGCCGCTACACCCCCGACCGCGTCGTCGGGGGGATCACGGGAGACATCGATCCCAACCGCGCCCTGGACCTTGCTGCGCAGGCCTACGGTGGGTGGCATCGAACGGCCGAGCTGATCGAACCTTCCCCAAGCGAACCCCCCGGCGCGACTGCTCGAGCGAAAGTGCTCCGCGGTGACCTGGAGCGTCCGCTGGCGGTGTTCGGATGGAAAACCGTCGCTGCCTTGCACGAAGATGCGCCGGCGCTGGATGTCGCCGCTGGTGTCCTGAGTGCCGGACGCGCCTCCCGACTGTTCCGAGAGCTCCGGGCGCCCGGGCTCGCGAGTGGCGCAGGTGCGTACCACTACACCCCGACCGAAGTCGGCGTCTTCGCCGTCTCAATCGAGGGTGAGGACGACCGGCTCGACACCGCGGTGCAGCGGGCTACGGATCTGGTGGCCGGCCTTGGGGACGACGGCCCCGGTGAGGCGGAGTTGGACCGCGTACGCACACTACTCGGCACGCAGTGGTGCCGCCGCTTCGAGACCGCCGATGGCCGCGCGGCGGTCCTGTGCGAGGCGGAAGCGTTGGGCGACTATCGGTTGGCAGACGAGCTCTATCGGCGAACGCTGGCGGTCTCGGTCGACGACGTGGCCCGCGTGGCGAGAAAATACCTCGATCCGTCGAACGCCGGGGCCGTGCTGTATCTCCCGACGGGTGTGCCCACCATTTGGGAGAACGGAGGATGGCCACCGAAGGAGACGGATGCGGGCAGCCACGCTTCCGCGCCGCGAGAGAGGCGGGGTGACCCGACGGCCGTCCCCCGCCGTGCGGGCTCGCTCACCGACACCGACGAGCCATATCCGAGCGGCATCTTCCATCGGCGCTGCGACGGCGCAGATATGGTTGTGCGATCCCGACCTGGCTCCGGGCTTGTGAGTATTGGCCTCCACGTGGGCGGACTACGTGCTACCGAAACGGAGGCGTCCGCAGGCCTGAGTTGGCTGCTTGCGCGCGCTGCCCTTCGGGGGGCGGGCGAGATGAGTGCCGAAGACCTGGCGTGGGCGGCGGAGCGGCTCGGCGGTGGCATCGCGCCTGTCGTGAGCGCGGACGTGATCGGGTGGTGGCTCACCGTCGAGCCACCGGCGGCACGCGCGGCAGCCGCGCTGCTCCGCCTGGTCGCGCTCGAGCCCCGGTTAGCGTCCGCTGAAGTGGCGGTGGAGCGTGACCTTCAGGCGAGCGACGCTCGAAGTGTGCGAGACGACATGTTTCGGTATCCCGTACAGCGTGTCCGAGGTGAGGCATTCCCCGCCGACGCATACGGGCTTCCGGCCCTCGGCGATCCAGACACCGTGCAAGCGCTGACGGATGTGAACGTGCGTGAGTGGGCAAACGCGCTCGCGGACCGGCGGGCGAGCATCGTCGCGGTCGGGGATCTGGAGCCAAACGAGCTCCTCGACGTGCTGGAGCCTCTGAGCGACTGGCCCGGTCGGACCGTCATGAGCGATCCCTCGGCTGCCTCGCCAGTGTGGAACGGCGGTCGAGGCGAAGAGGAGCGGCAGAAGGCGCAGACGGCAGTGGCGATGGCTTTTCCGGCTCCCCCATACCGCTCCCACGACCGTTACGTCATCTCGGTTATGACGGCCCTCCTGAGTGGTCTCGCCGGTCGACTCTTCGACGAACTGCGCGAGCGCCGGTCGTTGGCATATACCGTGGCCGCGATGCCCTGGCTGGCGGCTCGCGCCGGTGCCATCGCGACGTATATCGCGACTTCCCCGGAGCGGGAAGACGAGGCTCGCAACGCAATGCTCGCGGAGCTACGCCGGTTGGTAGACGAGCCGGTCACCGCGGAGGAACTGGAGCGTGCTCGGCGGTATGCGGCCGGAAGTGTAGAAGTGCGCCGTCAGGCTGGTCGCGTAGTCGCCGAGGAACTCCTGGCAGGGTGGATCCACGGGACCTTGCACGACTTCGCCGACGTCCCTGCGCACCTTCGTGCAGTGACGGTGGAAGACATCCAACGCGTGGCGACCAAAGTATTCGTTGCGGACCAAAGAGCGGAGTATGTGGTGCGAGGTGGACGTTCCGAGGGTCGCTGAGCGTACCCATCGATATGCTAGAACATCGACATCGCCAGAAAAGAGCGGAGGTTATCGTTCGTTGTGCGGAGGCGGCTCGACAACAGCTTGACGACGGCCCAGAGCACTTTGAGGGCGATTTCGCGATTGAAGTCCAAGAGGAGTTCGAAGTCCGGGCGCGAAATCGTGAAGAGCGTGCAATCTCGGTTCGCGATCGCGTCCGTGGATCGATGACACCGATCGAAGACGGCCATTTCGCCAAAGCACGCCCCGGCCTTCAGCACGGACAACGCTTCTTCCCCCGATCCGGGGACCTGGCGGGAGATACGAACCTCGCCCTCCGAAATGATGTAGAGGCGGTTACCGGGTTCGCCCTCTTTGAAGATCGTCTTCCCGAACTTGAATTTCTGCTCGCGGCAGATTTCCGCGACCTTTTCCAACTCGCTGTCGTCCAAGTCCGCGAAGATCGCGGCCTGCTTGATCAAAGCAGTGTCCATATACATCTCCGAACGTGACACCTATGTCCGATATCCAAGCTATCGGGGTCACTAAGAGGCAGCAAGCGAGGCGCTTGGTCTCGCCTCCGGACGCGGTCACGGCGTTACGTATCCCATTGGCGGTGGCCTTCGTGCTCACGGACGACACCGTGGCGCGCCTGACCATCGTCTTCATTGCTGCGGTCAGCGATTTCGTGGATGGGATTTGGGCACGCCGATTGGGGGGGTCGCGCCTGGGGGTGGTGCTGGATCCCGTCTGTGATAAGCTCTTCATGCTCGCGGCGTTTCTGGCCGTCTGGCGAAGCGGCGTGTTGGTATGGTATGAGATCGTAGGCGTGCTACTCCGGGACATCGTCGCGGCCCTGGCGTTTTTGGGCACCGTCCTCCGACGGCATCCCACCACGCTGCCCGCGCGGGCCGGCGGCAAGGCCGTTACCGTGGTACAACTTCTCACGCTCGTCGCCTTCCTGGCCAACTCCAACCTCGTGCGCCCGCTCGCATGGGCGACCGCCGCGATCTCGCTGTACGCGATCGCCGACTACATGAAAGTAGGTCTGACCCGAGGGTAGGGTTCCACTCGTGCCCTCGGCACGGGAAAGGACACGTTGATGCCGCAACGCCGTGCAATCCGAATGGAATGGACCGGCGACGAATTGCGATTCGATGGCGCCGGGACGCACCCGCCAACGCCGGGGATTCGGATCGATGGGGATGGGGAGTGCGGGCCCTCACCCATGCTCACACTGCTCCTCGCGGCAGCCGGTTGCTCCGGCGCCGATGTCGTGTCCATCTTGCGGAAGATGCGGGTTGGCCTGTCTCGTCTCGTCATCGATGTCGAGGGCACCAGACGGGACAGCGAGCCCCGTCGCTACGTCGCGATCCACTTTCGGTTCCGACTCTCAGGCGAAGGTCTCGACCCAGCAAAGGCGGACCGCGCTGTTGCCCTATCCCTCGAGAAATACTGCTCGGTCGTGCATTCACTCGCCCCAGATATTGCCGTCGACTACGACGTGGAGCTTGCGTAACCTCGCACTTGTGGTTCTCGGCTTGGTCCTCCAGCCGGGCATCGCGTCTGGACAGACGGTCGCGGAGTGGCAAGTCCAGGCGGTCGGCACGGTGCTTGCGGCTCGCTTTATCGGCGGTGGGGTAGGGGTTGCTGCGCGCCCCGCCGGTCGGTTGCGGGCAGGTCTCAGCGTGAGCGTGGGGGGTGAAGAGGGGGAGGTAGCAGGCCGCGGAGAGTTGCTCGTGTCGTTTCACCTCGATCCCCTTCGGCGCCGTGGCGTGTCACCGTATTTGGGGGGTGGTGCGGCGGTCGAAATGACGGACGAGCGTGTACGCGAATACGTGCTCGTGGTGCTTGGGGTCGAGTCGAGTCCAGGGGGCCGGATGAGTTGGTTTTTCGAGAGCGGTGTGGGGGGTGGGGTGCGGATTTCGGCGGGTATCCGGATGCGTGGGCTGCGACGAAGGGGCCGATAGCAAAAGACCCCCACGCTCGTGGAGGTCATCGCAAGAAGGATATTACGTGACGTCCTTCACTGCGTGGCCCCCACTGTCGATCCATGTTGAATGATCGGCCGACAGTAGCGTTCACCGAGGGTGCGCAGCTTGCCAAGCTCTTCCTCGCCAAGTTCCGCGTAGCGCTCAGAGAGGTATTCCATCGTGTCGTCAAACCATTCCTTCTGATGCTCGATCTGCGCTTCGAGGACGCCGCACCGGAGAATATGGCTGAAAAGCTCGTCTCGGGCTTTGTCGAAGGCGTTGGGACCATTCAGTTTAGGTGGTCGCTTCTTGGTCATGAACTCCATCCTTTGGTGCGAGAACCGTAGTGCCCCGTGAAAGGTAAAGACCCCCTGGGCTTCTTGCAAACAACGCGCCGAAACGGTCATTCACCGTTACATTCAGAGCGGGTGACCGCCGAACCGACGGTTACGTGGAGGGTAAGTATGGTACACGAGCGACGGAGTACCCGATGAGCGAGCCGACATACGACAAGGAACGAGAACGTCGGCTGGTCGAGCTCCTTCGGGCGATGGCGGCCCGCATCGAGGGGCTGGAAAGCGACGACGACCTGCTGGCGGCGGGTCCGGAGCTGCTGAAAATGATGGGCGACGCCCGTAGTGAATTGTTTCATTACGAGGTGCGCTGCACGTACGATACACCTGAGATTGCCGAGAGCCGCCGAATCGTGGAGCTGGCGCGGCAGCGGATGGAGCATCTCGATTTCGAGAGTGAGCCGGACTTCGGAGACTCGGAGGACACCCCGTGGCGCGATCCGTAAACATGAAGCTCTTTTATGGAGCCCTCGCTGTCATCGGCGCGGTTGGCGTGGCAGCCCTCTGGACCGCTCGAACGCGCGGAGCGGATGACGGACCAACGACCGTGAGCAGCGCGGCCTTGGCGGCCGTTGGAGATTATGAAGGGTACGTGTTGGGGAGCGAATCCGCCCCGGTGGAGATCGTGGAGTTCGCCGACTTCCAGTGTCCGGCCTGCGCCAGGTTCACGATCCTGACTGCCTCGGACGTGAAGGCCGGCCTGGTAGAGGGCGGCCTCGCCCGCTGGCGGTTCCACGACTTTCCGCTCCCGATCCATCAGCATGCGCCGCTCGCCCACCACGCGGCGGCCTGTGCGGGTGAACAGGGTCAGTTCTGGGGAATGCACGATCAGCTCTTCTACAATCAGGGACGGTGGGCCACCGAGAGTCGGCCGGGTCGGCGATTTCGCGATTACGCGCAGGCGTTGGGTCTCGACCTCGGGCGTTATGACGACTGTATGGGGTCCGGTCGATACGCGGCCCGTATCGAGCAAGCCAAACGTGAAGCGATCGAGCTCAACGTCACCTCGACACCAAGCTTCCTCATTGGGAATCAGCTCGTAGCGGGTGCGATTCCCTACGACAGCATCAAGGTCCTCGTGGAACGAGCAGCGGCCCGCGCGTCGCAGTGACCCACCGGATGGTGATCGCCGCGCTCTCCCTCGTGGGGTTCTTCGTGGCGACTTACCTCTGGCTGTGGAAAATCGGCATGCTGGGCGCGCTCGCCTGCGGCACGGGCGCGTGTGAGACCGTGCAGCTGAGTGAGTACGCCGTGATCTTCGGACTTCCGGTGGCCCTCTACGGGGTTGGTGGGTACCTCGCATTGCTCGTGGTGAGCCTCGTGGGACTCCAGCCACGGTGGGCCGGACGGCACGGCCCGACGGACCTATTGATGGCCCTCTCCGCCATCGGTGTCTTGTTCACGGCGTACCTCACGTACCTCGAGGCGGCTGTGATCAACGCATGGTGCCGCTGGTGTCTCGTTTCGGCAGCCATCATCACGGCGATCTTCGTGACCGCTCTCCTTGGCTGGAGAGCGGACCGTCGGTCGAGTGCTCCGGCGTCTTGACGATCTACCCTTCGCGCTCCTCGTACTTTTCCTTCAGCTTCGACACCACGGCCGGATCGGCAAGCGTGGTGACGTCCCCAAGTGCGCGCCCAGCAGCGATGTCTTTGAGCAGACGACGCATGATCTTCCCGCTCCGGGTCTTCGGGAGATCGGCCGAGAAGATTACCGCCTCCGGCCGCGCAATGGGACCGATCTTTTTCGCAACATGCTGCTTCAGCTCGTCGATCAAGGTCTTGGATGCCTCGTGACCCGAACCCACCGTGACGAAAGCAGCGATTACCTCACCCTTGAGCTCGTCGGGTTTCCCCACGACCGCCGCTTCCGCCACGGCGGGATGTGACACGAGCGCGCTTTCCACTTCCATGGTGCCGATTCGGTGTCCGGCAACGTTCAACACGTCGTCGACCCGGCCCAGAATCCAGAAGTATCCACTCTCGTCGCGCTTGGCACCATCACCGGGAAAGTATCGACCGGGAAACCGACTCCAGTACTGTTCTCGATAACGCTGGTCGTCGCCGTAAATCGTGCGCAGCATCCCGGGCCAGGGTTGCGTGATGGTGAGAAAGCCACCGCCTTGCTTCACCGGATTGCCATCACCGTCCACCAACTCGGCTTGGATTCCCGGAAACGGGATGGTGGCCGACCCGGGTTTGGTGGCCGTGACGCCGGGGAGCGGCGTGATCATGATGCCACCAGTCTCGGTTTGCCACCACGTATCGACGATGGGGCAGCGCTTTCCGCCAATGTGACGATGGTACCAAATCCAGGCTTCGGGGTTGATGGGTTCCCCCACCGTGCCCAGTAATCGGAGCGACGAGAGGTCGTGTCTGCTCGGATACTCGGCGCCCCATTTCATGAATGCACGTATGGCGGTGGGCGCGGTGTAGAACACACTGACTCCGTATTCCTCGACGATCTCCCAGAATCGATCGTTATCGGGCCAGTTGGGTGCGCCCTCGTACATGACTTGCGTAGCCCCCAGGGCGAGGGGCCCGTAGACAACGTACGTGTGTCCGGTGACCCAACCGATGTCCGCCGTGCACCAAAACACGTCCTCGTCCTTCAAATCGAAGACCCACTTGGTCGTAGTGACAGCCTGGGTCAGATACCCGCCCGTGGTATGGACGATGCCCTTCGGCTTCCCGGTGGTACCCGACGTGTAGAGGATGAAGAGCATCGATTCGGCGTCCATGATCGCCGGCTTACAATACGACGCTGCCTCGTTCATGAGCTCGTGATACCACTCGTCTCGCCCGGCCTTCATGTGCACCAAGGACTCGTCGACGTCCTTGTTGGGGTGTCGCCGTACGACGAGGACCTTCGTAATTGAGGGAGCTTCCGCGACGGCGTCGTCTACGGCCCGTTTGAGGGGGACCGTTTGACCGCGACGATAGCCGATGTCCGCGGTGATCACGACCTTGCACTGGGCATCGTTGATGCGATCTCGCAGGGACTCGGCGGAGAATCCGGCAAAGACCACGGAGTGCGGCGCGCCGATTCGGGCGCAGGCCAGCATCGCCACCGCCGCCTCGGGAATCATGGGCATGTAGATGGCGACGCGGTCACCGCGCTTGACGCCGAGGCCTTTGAGAGCATTGGCACAACGATTCACTTCGCGGTAGAGCTCGCGATAGGTGATCGCACGCCGGTCTCCGGGCTCACCCTCCCACAACAGCGCCACCTTGTTCTGTCTGGCAGTGCCCATGTGTCGGTCGAGACAATTGACCGATACGTTCAGCTTTCCCCCAACGAACCATTTGGCATGGGGCGCCTTCCACTGCAAAACCTTCCGCCAGGGTTTGAACCACTCGAGCTCGCGAGCCTGCTTCGCCCAGAACCGCTCCAGATTCCTATTGGCCTCTTGATAGATCGACTTGGCCCGCACGTGGGCCGCGCGCTTGAAATGGGCCGGGGGTAGGAAGGTTCGTCGCTCGCGAAGCAAGGTGTCGAGTCGCTCGGTCATGGAAGCCGCCTTGGCGTAACGAGAGTGAGTGATTCGGCTTGTTGACGATCGTGGGACGTTGGGATATTATCGCGCCGCCTCCCAACCTGCCGCGCGGCTGGATCCGCCTGCGGACCCGCCCGGCCGGATTGATTGTCGTTCACCCAGCAGGAGTGTCTAGCATATGTCCCGCACCAATGGCAGAGTCAAGTGGTTCAACGACGCCAAAGGCTATGGCTTCATCGAACGCGACGGGGGCCCCGACGTCTTCGTCCACTACTCTGCTATCCAGGCCGATGGGTTTCGGACGCTGAAGGCGAACGACGAAGTGGAGTTCGAAGTTCAGGAGGGGCCGAAAGGGCTGCACGCCAGCAACGTCATCCGAATGTAGGTCGGCAGTTGCTTCGCGAGCCCACCCGGGCCCGGCGTTACGCGCCGGGCCTTTTTTTGTCTCGCGGGCACGACCGTTGCAGAAAACGTTCCAGTGACGCGTCGTGCAGCCGACACCGGTGTGAGCCCGCTCACGCCAGGGGCCGTAAACGCCTTTAGGGCAAACGGTTACAGGTATGGTACCGATTCCTGCTATGACCTGGGGTTGGTGCAGGCGGGAGAGACTCGATGCGACGTTCGGAAGGACTGTCTGTGAGCACGATCGACACCAGGGGACATGAGCGAATCCTGGTGGCGCCCCGGGAGCTCGGGGTAGCCACTCGGACCGACTTCCGGCGCTCCGCACTCAAGGCGCTGGCCGAGATGCCGGAGGGGGCCGGTCGACTCATCATCGACCTCACCGCCACTCGAACGGTGGACAGTGCCGGGCTCAGCTCGCTGATTCTCGTACAGCGTCGAGCTGCGGCTCGACGGCAGGTCGTTCGCCTCCGAGCGGTGCACGAGGAGCTCCGTTTCCTCTTGGTCCTCACAAAACTCGACGACCTGTTCGAAATCGAGGAGCATCCCGTCTGAATCCATCTTCACGTCCCGCTTTTCCCCCGCCATGCAGTCCCTTACCTTAGAAAAGCCGTACAAAGAAACATACGCGTTCGCTGAAGCGGGTTCCCCGTACCCCACTGTGTCATGACCCAAGCAACTCGGCGCAAGGTGTTGTTCGTCGAAGATCAAGCCGATCTGCGGAAGGCGTACGCCCGGTACTTCAAAGACCGATTCGACATGGCCTTTGCCGGTACGGGAGCAGAAGCGATGGCCGAGTTCGCCAGTTTCACGCCCGAAGTGGTGGTCCTGGACATGCAATTACCCGACACTGACGGGATCGATCTCTTGCGGCAGCTCCGGGTCAAGCAGCCCGAGATTCCCGCTATCATCACGACCGCGTATAGCAGCATGGAACCGCTAGTCGAGGTCCTCGGGATGGGCCATAGCGGGTATCTGGTCAAACCGTTCGACTTGAACGACCTCGCCGCCTGCATCGATGCCGCCAACTGACGTCGTCGTCAGGCTGGAAGGAGTCTCTCGCCGCTTCGGCCACCGCCTGATCCTCCAGGAAGTTTCGCTCGACGTTGCGCGCGGTGAGGCAATCTTACTCATCGGCAAGAACGGCGCGGGCAAGACCACGTTACTGCGCCTCATCGCCGGGCTCCTCAAGCCCACGATGGGGCGGATCGAGCGCCATGGGGGAGTCGGGATGGTAGCGCATCACACGATGCTCTACGATGCCCTCACGGCGCGCGAGAATCTCCGATTCTTCGCCAAGCTGCACGTCGTTTCGGCCCAGGGGAGCGTCGAGTCTCTGCTGGAGCGGGTTGGACTCACCGATGCGATGGATCAGCGAATCGGGACGTTCAGCCGGGGAATGCTACAACGACTGACGATTGCCAGAGCGCTGCTCCACGATCCGGCCATCCTGCTTTTGGACGAGCCGCTGAGCGGGTTGGACGACACCGGTTCTCAGGTCGTGATGGAGTTGTTCGCGGATCTCCGCGCCCGCGGCCGAGCCATCCTCATTGCCACCCACCAGATCGCCGAGCTCACGCCGCTGGGATCCCGCGTGGGGTATCTGGTCCAGGGTCGCATGGCTGCGTTGGAGCCGCTCGATGGACGTGGTGCGGACGCTGTGTTGGATCGCTACCGTTCACTCGTGAGCTATCGTGGCCAACCGGCTGCTTAGCGCGAGTCTCGCCATCGCCGGGAAAGACCTGGCCATCGAGTGGCGGACGAGAACGGCGTTCATCTCCTCCATGGTATTTGCCGTTCTCGTGCTAGCAGTGCTGTTCTTTGCCCGCGACCCAACCGCGGTGGCGAACATCGACATCGCCCCGGGCGCCCTCTGGGTGACCTTCACGTTTGCCGCGATGGTGGGACTCAACCGGGCCTTTCTCCTGGAGCGCGAGAACCGGGCGTTGGACGGTCTGCTGCTGACTCCGGCTCCGCCGACTGCCATTTTCATTGGGAAGGTGCTCGGGAACCTGGCTTTTGTGGGGGCCGTCGAACTCGCCGCCCTTCCCTTGTTCATTCTGTTTTACGACGTGGCGGTCTGGCGCCAACTCCCGCAGCTGCTCCTCGTGACCGCGATGGCGACCGTGGCGTTCGTCGCCGTGGGCACCTTGCTGAGCTCGATGGTGGTGCGGACCCGATTCGCCGAGCTGATGCTGCCGGTCCTGTTGCTCCCGTTTCTCGTTCCCCCAGTGGTGGCTGCGGTTCAGCTCACGTCCCGCCTGCTCATTGGACGTCCCTTGAGTGAGCTGGCCGGCTGGCTTAAGTTGCTCGCCGCCTTCGATCTCGTCTTCGTACTCTTGTCCGTACTCCTATTTGAGGCGACTCTGGACGAATGACCGCTCGTGATCGCGCGCTTCGACTGGCTCGCATCGGACAGATGATCACCGCCGTCGCGTTACTCGGGTTGGCCGGCATCTTCATCCGGGCGCTGGTGTTCACACCCGTGGAGCGGTTTCAGGGGCCAGCACAAAAGATTTTCTATGTCCACGCCCCCGCGGCGTGGGCGGGACTGGTGGCGTTTGCCATCACGGGTCTCCTGAGTCTCCTCTATCTGTTTCTCAAGGATCGAAAATTGGATCTCGTCGCGGCGTCATCCGCTGAAGTGGGCGTGGCGTTCGCGACGGTCATGCTGACCACCGGGCCCATTTGGGGCAAACCGATCTGGGGTACGTGGTGGACGTGGGATGCCCGGTTGACATCGACACTGTTCATTTTCCTGCTGTTCGTCGGGTACCTGGCCCTCCGAAATGCCGTGACCGATCCTGGTACACGGGCGGCCTATTCAGCCGTTCTCGGCATCATGGCGCTGGTTTTGGTGCCGTTCATCCACGTCACCGTTTACTGGTTTCGCACGCTCCATCCCCAGCCCGTGCTGGTCAAGCCAGGCGCCCCCTCGCTGCCCGGCGTCATGCTGGTCACGCTCTTACTGTCCATAGTCGTGTTCACGGTCTTGTACCTCGGGTTCACGACCCAGCGCTACGCTCTCGCCCTTTTGCAGGAGCTACGGGAAGAGGAGTTCGCTCGTGGAGTTTCCTGACAATGGTGCCTACATGGTAGCGGCGTACATCATTACGGCCGTCGTTGTGATCGTCTATGCGGCCTCATTGTTCATCCGGACCCGCCGGCACCGCTGACCACCGTTCATGAGCGCGCTCCGAATCGGCACCCGGAGTAGCGCGCTGGCTCTCTGGCAAGCCCGTCGCGTTCAACAGCTGCTTGCGAACGCAGACATCCCGTCTGAGCTCGTCGAGATCTCGACACTGGGCGATCGAGGAACCACGACATCGCCGACCACGGACGCGATCAAAGGGCTCTTCACCAAGGAAATCGAACACGCGCTCCTCTTTGGGAAGGTCGATCTGGCCGTGCATTCCCTCAAAGACTTGTGGGTGGAGCTCCCGGCAGGGTTGGTCTTGGCCGCCGTCCCGGAGCGAGCGGACCCACGGGACGCGTTGTATGCACGTGGCGGCCGAGGACTCGATGCCCTAGCCTCAGGAGCCCGCGTGGGGACGTCGAGTCTCCGGCGGGCTGCCGCGCTGCGGCATGCGCGTCCGGACCTGCAAGTGCTGCCGCTACGTGGCAACGTGCCCACGCGGATGCGCCGCGTGGATGCAGGGGAGTTGGACGGCGCGGTGCTCGCCATGGCGGGGCTCGAGCGGCTCGGAACCGCCCGAGAGGCCGTGCCCCTCGATCCGGAACGATTCGTCCCCGCCCCGGGGCAAGGGGCATTGGCTGTCGAGGCCCGGGCCGAAGACCGCGACGTGCTGCAGATGATCGCAACACTGGACGATCCCGAGGCGCGGTGGGGCATCACCGCCGAACGTACCGCTATCGCGGCCCTGGGCGGCGGGTGCAACGTTCCGATCGGCGCGTTGGCAGCCGCAGCCGACGATGGACGGAGGTTGCACGTGGCGGTCTACCGGGAGGATGGCGGCGCGCCCCTCATGGTGCGCGTGGAGGTCGATCCCACGCGTCCTGAAGCTGCCGGGCATGCCGCCGCGGCGAAGCTCGTGCGGCTGGGCGTACGCGCCGTGCTCGAGAGCTGGAATACCGATGATTGAGGTCCGAGTCGAGTGAAAGGGTTTCCACAAATCCGCATGCGGCGCTTGCGGCGAAGCGTTGGTCTGCGACGCCTGGTGAGAGAAGCCCGGCTCGAGGCGGCCCAACTCGTATGGCCCGTGTTCTTCACGCACGGCACGCAGGAAGAGCCCATCCCCGCTATGCCCGGAGTTGCACGGTACCCGATTTCGGATGGCGCGAAGGTGGCTGCGCGGGCGAGCGACCTCGGACTCGGCGGGGTGCTGGTGTTCGGGGTTCCTGCATCCAAAGACCAAGTGGGAAGCGGAGCTTACGCCGCAGAGGGCGTCGTTCAGCGTGCGGTGAGCGCCCTCAAGCGGGCGGCACCTGGATTAGTGGTGATCACGGATGTCTGTTTGTGTGCGTATACCGATCACGGCCACTGCGGTGTGGTGATCGACGGACAGATCGACAACGACGAGAGTGTCAAGCTGCTGGCCCAGACTGCGGTGTCGCATGCGCGGGCCGGCGCGGACATTGTCGCACCAAGTGACATGATGGACGGACGCGTCACCGCGATTCGCACCGCGCTAGACCACGCGGGTCAGGCCCACACGGCCATTCTCTCATATGCGGCCAAGTACGCGTCTGCGTTCTACGGGCCGTTTCGCGAAGCGGCGGGGAGCGCTCCGCAGTTCGGCGACCGCCGATCGTACCAAATGGATCCGGGTAACGGCGATGAGGCGCTGCGGGAGATCGAGTTGGATCTGGACGAGGGGGCCGATCTCGTGATGATCAAGCCCGGACTGCCGTGCTTGGACATCATCCGGCGAGCCAAAGATCGCTTTGGCGGTCCTATCGCCGCGTATCAGGTCAGTGGCGAGTACTCCATGATCAAACTCGCGGCCGAGCATGGGACACTGGACGGCCAGGCCACGATGCTCGAAGCGCTGCTTGCCTTACGACGGGCCGGTGCCGATATCATCGTGACGTACGCAGCACCGGATGTGGCCGCAACACTGCGAGCCCGTTGAGCGTCTAGGTACCCTTCGCGCCACCGGCCTCCCGGCCCCGCGGCAGTAGGAGCCCTGCCCAGAGGAGTCCCGCCGCCGCCCCGCCCAAGAGCGGGCCGGCCCAGTACACGTAGTGTCCGTGCCATTCTTGCGCCACCAACGCCGGACCGAATGCGCGAACCGGGTTCATCGCGGCACCCGTGAGGGGACCTCCCGCGAGGATATCGAAGAGCAACACCAATCCGATCCCGAATCCCCCCACTTTGGGGGCCTCGGGTGAGATCGCGGTACCGAATACAGCGCTGACCAAGAACAGCGTCAGCAGTGCTTCGATGACGAGCGCTTCAGTGCCGGTGAGCGTTCCCGAGATTCGCGGAACCCCGTACCCCGTGACCTGACCAGCGAGGTCGGGGTACAGCCAGCGGACCATGAGCGCGGCAATGACGGCGGCGCCCACTTGCGTGGCGATGTAGAATGCGCCGGTTTGCGTGTCGATCTTCTTGGCCAACCAAACGCCAAATGTCACGGCGGGGTTCAGATGCCCCCCGGAGATGGGCATGGTGGCGGTCACCATCACCGCGAAAACGATGGCGTGTGCCAGCGCGATTCCGGCGAGTCCGAGACCGCCGCCGGTGTGGGCGTCAGCCACCACCGCACCGGCTCCAATGAACACGAATGCAAATGTACCGAGAAACTCGGCCGCGAGAGGACGTGCGAGGGCGTGCATTGGATGCTCCGCTGAGGATAAGGGCGCAGTAAGGTAACTCGGAGCCGTCAGGACCGCTTCAGCACCAGGACGGCATTGACCCCACCGAACCCGAACGAGTTGGATACGATGGCCTCGGGAATTTCATTCAGCCCGCCGTTGGCGAGATAGTCGAGATCACAGTCAGGGTCGGGCGCCTCGAGGTTTACGGTGGGTGGGAGCCACCCCCGCTCCATTCCGAGGGCGCAAATCGCTACCTCGATGGCGCCGCTTGCTCCCAATGCATGACCGGAGTACGGCTTGGTGCCGCTGATGGCGAGCTTGTAGGCGCGATCGCCAAATACCTGCTTGATCGCCAAGGTTTCCGTGGTGTCGTTCAGCACGGTGGACGATCCGTGCGCGTTGACGTAACCGATCTCGTGGGGCAACACATGCGCGTCCTGCAGCGCCAACCGTATGGCTCGGGCCGCCTCACGCCCGTCGGGTTTGGGCGCAGTCATGTGGTAGGCATCGTTGGTGAGACCATAGCCGGCGACTTCGGCATAGATACGAGCACCTCGAGCCGCCGCCCGATCGCGGCGCTCGAGCACCAGAACGGCTGCGCCCTCACCCATTACGAATCCATCGCGTCCACGATCGAATGGGCGACACGCCGACGCAGGATCGTCATTCCGCGTCGACATGGCGCGGATAATGGTGAAGGCGCCGAAACACAAGGGAGAGAGCGGCGCTTCAGACCCGCCGGCGAGCATGATGTCGGCTTCCCCTGCACGAATCGCGCGGGATGCCTCCCCCACCGCGACGGTGCCGGAGGCGCAGGACATGGCGTTGGTGCTGTTGGGACCGGTGATTCCAAATTGAATCGCGATGTTGCACGATACGGCACCCCCGAACACCGACAATGCCAGACCGGGATCTACACATTTGATTCCGTCCCGGCGATAAATCTCCGCTTGAGTTTCCGCGAGCCCAACACCACCCAGCGCCGAACCCATCATGACGCCTATCCGGTCGCGGTCCTCGCCAGCCGTATCGATCTCGGCGTCATGCATGGCCATACGCGCGGCGGCCACGCCGAGCTGAGAAAACCGGTCGAAGCGCCGGACCGCCTTGCGCGGCAAGTGATCCGCAGGGACGAAATCGTCCACCTCGGCAGCAATGCGAGAGCGGAACCCGGAGGCATCGAACCGCGTGATCTCTCGAATGGGCGAGCGCCGCGTTTGGAGACCGGCCCACAGCCCGTCCACCCCACTGCCCGTGGCGGTCACGCACCCGACGCCCGTAATAACGACGGCGGTCATTGATGCTCCGCTTCCCGCTTCACGCCTGCCAACGTGCGTGAGGCGATGTGATGGATAAAGACGGGTCCGATCACGACGTTGGCCGCGAGACGGCCGATGAGCGGCCACCGCGGTCCGTCCCACACGTGCTCGATCGTCACATGCACGATTCCCCCACGCTCTTCGAGCCTCCATTCCACGTCCATTCCCGTGGTGATGCCCCGCACGTGGCGGTATCGGATCAGGTGATCGTGCGGGACGACCTCCATGACCGAGACCCACCAGGTAGGCCATCGGAGCGGCCCCACGAACGGCCGCCAGGCGGCCATCTCGACGAGGTGCTGCTCCACCTGTCGCACCCATCGGTAGTGCGGGAGAAAGCCCGGCCAGCGCTCCACATTTTTGGCCACGGCAAACACCCGATCCATCGGCGCGCGGACGGTGGTGCGATCGATGGTTCTCATGGCGATGGTGTAGCTACTGCGACGATGCGAAAACCGGGACGGCGATGCACCGTTCCGCTGAGCCCGGCTTCTCGGAGCAGATCCGTGAGTTCGGCGCATGTGAACCCACGCCGGACCGAGATGACCCCGTCACGACGGCTGATCCGGTGAAACGCGAGTGCGAACGACGCCAGCCAGATACCCCAGGCCGCCGAGCGTCGACGCTCGATATCGGCAATGACGACGCCGATTCGCACGGCTCGATGGAGCCGTTGCAGAAGGGGAACCAGCTCCTCCCGCGTGAGATGGTGGAGCAGCTGGCTTACGACCACGACATCCACCGAGCGAGGTCCGAGTGGCAGATCTCGTACATCTCCCACAATCACGGGAATGTCATGCGTGCGGCACAGCCGGGCCGCCTCCCGATGCCAGTCGAGGGCCAGGGGACGAATGCCGATCCGCCGAGCCTTGACGTACCCGAGGATATCGCCCATGCCAGCTCCGACGTCCAGAATTGTGACGCGCTCTCCCGGCCGGTGCACCAGCAATCGGTCCAGGCCGAACGTCACCGCGGCACGACCTCCAAACAGGGTGTTGGCCTTGGCAACGTCGCGCAGTGTAGCGCGAGCCAGTGCCGGGTCGCACGCAGGGGAGTCGAGGGCCTCGCACCCCCGTGGAGGGAGCACACCGGATCTCATGGCCCTTCTCCAATGCCTGTGTAGCCACCGCGGAAATGGAGCAGCGGATGCCGCTCGAACGCCGCACCATCCACGACTCGTCCGAGGAACACGGTGTGATCCCCCGCGTTCACGGATTCCCACTTCTGACACACCACGTGCGCCACCACTCCAAGCAGGAGTGGGATACCCCTCGCCGTAGTCCGATACGCAACATCGTCAAACCGTGCCGCCGCCGCTCCCGCGAACTGACGAGAGAGTTCCTGTTGATCATTGGCCAACACGTTGATCGCGAACCCCGACGCGCCGTTCATCGCATGGTGAAACGGGTCATCGTGATTGACACAGACCAGTACGAGGGGCGGGTCGAGCGAGACCGATGCCACGGCGGTGGCCGTCATTCCTTGTGGAGATCCGTCTGAACCGCAGGTCGTGGCCACGGTTACGCCCGTCGCAAAGTGGCCGAGCAAATGCCGGAATTGCGCGGGGGTAGCAGAGGACGAGGCCACTATCGCACCAACTGCCAGGCAAACGACGGCCGAAGCACCACCGAAGGGGGCACGAAGTCGCCCGCCACCCCCACCAGGAGGTGGGCCAGCCGCGGTCTGGCGGCGAGCCGCTGTGCGATATGATCGAAGAGCGCGGGCGACCCAACTGCCAAGCCAATCACGCGTTCCACGATCCACTTGCCCCGAAACGCGCGTCGTCGCGCGGCGTCGTACGGTGCGAGGTGTGAGCGCTCTAGCCGATCGTGGTGGAGTAGGGGGGCGAGGATCCCCTCGACCAGTTCGGCGCCGTGCAACGCTGCGTAAATACCCTCACCGGTGAAAGGATCGTAGAAATCCGCCGCGTCGCCCACGAGCAGCGCTCGTCGGGTTGTGGCCCGCGACACCCAGCGCGCAAAAGGACCCACGGCGCGAACCGGCGTCACGAACTCCGCCCCCGTGAGCCGTGTGGCCACGGCTGGGAAATGTTGCAGCAACGCCGCAAGCCATTCACGAGGCGGCGACGAGGGCGGGAATCGATGCACGTCGGTCACTGCCGCTACGTTGGTGACGCCGTCGCCAACCGGCGCGAGGCCCACGTACCCCAGTCGGCCTACGTGCATCTCTCCTACGTCGTGCACATCTCTCACCCCCGTCGCGTGCGTCACCAGCGCGACACGGTTCAGCCGCCCTCGCCTCCGCAGTTCCAATTGGCGCGCCAGGCGTGAGTTCAGGCCATCGGCGCCAATAATGACGCGGCCTCGGATACTGGCGCTACCGCGGGGTCCGCGAAACCGGACGACCCGCCCGCCCTGCACGGCCGGCTCCAGTACCTCGACCGTCGAAGCCTCCGAGAGGTGTGCGCCCCGGGACACCGCCATCTCCGCGAGGTGGGTGTCGAGAATCTCCCGTCGAATCGCGAGACCGTGATCGCGGAAGGCGCGGTAGGGTTGGGCATTTGCGAAACGCCCGACGAATGCAGTCCCGTTCGGCGAGACGATACGCATGCCGGCGAGACACGCGTGCGGTTGGGCTCTCAGACGCGCATCCACCCCAAGCCGGTGAAGCACCCTCCCGGCCTCTGGGCTGAGGTATTCCGCGCAGGGTTTGGATCGCGGAAACGTCGCGCGTTCCAGAAGCGCGACACGGTGGCCGCGTTCCGCGAGCAGCGCGGCGGTGACACAGCCGGCGGGCCCAGCGCCCACGACCACGACATCGTAGGTCGATCTCATGGTTCGGATTCCCGAATCGGCGAAGGCCTCATACGAAGGTGCTCCCCACCGCGGCTCCGACCGCGAAGAGCGCTCCGGTCCCGGACCCGAGGAGATTTACCACGTCGTTGTCGATCCAAGCCACCCCTTTGGCCGCGGAGGTCCTCCGGCCACAGCGATGCACGCGGGCCTCCGTTTGCTTGTTGCAGGTTTCACAGACATAGCTTGCCTGCAGCGTTGCCCCGAGCACGGAATCGACCAACATGCCAGCGATCCCGCCGATCGTTGCCGAGACCGCGACGAAAGTGGGTACCCCCAAGACCAGGGCCAGGAGCCCCATCGCGACCGCGCCGCCGATACCGGCGAGCGTGCCCCGCGGGGAGACGCCGCCGGAGGTGCCAGGGGCAACCGGCAAACCGGATGTTATGAGGCGTGGCCACCTCGGCGCGTGATATCCGATCTCGGTGGCCCACGTGTCTGCCTGGGCGGCGGTCAAGGAGCCGACGAGAATGGACCAACCGAGCAGGGGCTCGAAGGCGATGCCCACCGCCCCCACCGCCGGCCACAAACCGTTGGCAACCACCTGTCGCGCCGTGCGACTGGTGTGCCCTCCGGCCACATGCCGAGGGCCGGTGGCTCGCTCGGTGAGTACTGTCAGCGCGCTGCCCGACACGAAGAATAGCGCGAGAAGTGCAGCCCCGGTGAGATCGCCTCCAGCGAAGACTAGCGTACCGACGAGCCACGCGGCCACCGTGCCACCGTTCGTTAGCCAGCGGAGTGCGCGGCTCACCAATGCCAACACGCCCGCCCAGATCGCAGCGGCCGCGATGCTCAACTACGGCTCCGGTCGCCGCTCGCCGAAGAGGAGCGAACGCAGGATGCGTTTCCGCAGATGTTCCGGCGCGCGGCCGGACGGGGTACGGGCCTCAACGAACCGTAAGTAGGCAGACTCGAACTCGGCCACTGCAAAACAGTCACGACAAGCGGCAAGATGCCGGCGGACAGCCTCGTGCTGGTCTTCCGTGAGCTCACCGTCCAGGTATGCATACAGCCGATCGAATGCCTCGCGGCACCCGTGGTCGGTTCTGCGCTCGATCGTCATTTGCGCGGCTTGATGTATCCCATCTCCACGGCGTAGTCGTAGAGTACTCGCTGCAGTGCTTGTCGGGCCCGATAGATCCGCGACTTCACCGTACCGACGGGGACCTCCGTGATTTCCGCGATCTCTTGATAGGAGAGCCCTTCGACGTCACTCAGCACCAGCGATTCTCGAAACTCGTCGGGTAGGGCGTCGATGGCTTTGAGGACGTCCTCATCGACGATCTGCTCGAAGAACCTGCCTTCCGGGTCGGTTTCCTGCACTTCGGGAAAGACGGTGAACGACTCAATATCACTGACGTTGACTTCGGCCGTGGCGCGGCGCCGCTTCCGATACTCGTTGATGAACGTATTGCGCAGGATGGTGAGGAGCCAGGCCCGAACGTTGGTGCCCGGCCGGTATTGGTGCCACGCCCGAAACGCTTTGAGCATCGTTTCCTGCGCGAGGTCTTCGGCCAGTGCCTGGTTTCCCGAGAGACGAAGAGCGACGCGAAAAACGGCATCGAGGTGCGGAAGCGCCTCCCGTTCGAATGCGTGACGTTGAGCGTCTGAGCTGTGTGCCACGATACCCGTTTCTCCTCTTCGCCCCGCCGACCCGGCGTACGATGGCTCGACTTCGGGGCTCTCGCAATGGTCCGAGCGACGGTTTGCCGGGTCCATTCGTTTGCTACCTTCCGTACAACGGGTTGGGGGTGTAGGGTTCCCTGTCGATGCGAGGGGGATGATGCGCAGCATGTCACGCCGGTTGGTGCATCCGATCGTTCCGCTGTCTCTTCTGGAGGCGATTCGCTCTGTAGACCTGCCCACGGACGACGGTCTTGGGGAGCTCGATCCGGATCTGGCAGCCAAGCGGCTCGGGCTCAGCCGCACCGTGGCGCGCCAGATCATCCGCTACACGAACCTCGCTCGCAAGCGGACACCCGTTGCCCCTGACGAAGTGGTGGGGTTGCTGCGGCTCGTAGGCCGGCGGACCGATGCCGAACGGGTGTTTGCCGACGCCGGCCGGCGGGCTGCCAAGTACGCCAGCAGCGGTCTTTCGCTGACGGCCCGCCTCACGCACCGGGCCCTCCCCGCATTCGTCCGATCCAGGTTCGGTCTGGTCCTCGCCAGACGAGCCCTGGCGCGCTCATTCGGTGCTGCGTTTGATCGAGATGGCACCACGATGATCGTCAAACTCGACGATCCACCCTCCGCGCATGCAACCCCCGAGGGATCCGCCTGCGCGCTTTACGGATCGGCGGTGGTTGCCGTGCTGCAGACGTTCACCGAGACCGCCTGGGTCGTGTCACACCCCGCGTGCCGGGCCCGCGGCGCGTCGTCCTGCCACTGGCACACACAGCCGGAAAACGGACGCAGTTCCGATGACCGCCACCCTTGATCGCGAGGCGCTGCACCAGGCGCTTCGAGAACGGGGTCTCGACGCCTGGCTCTGCTTCGACTTCCATCACGTCAATCCGGTTGCCCGGCGCGTGATCACCTTCCACGGCATGGTGACACGTCGGGTCTTTGTATGGCTCCCAGCCGAGGGGGCACCGCAAGCCATCGTGCATCGGATCGATTCGCCAGGCTTGAGGGAGTTCGACGGGGAAGTCGTCGAGTATACGACGTGGCAAGAGCTGCACGGGATTCTAGAGCCGCTGGTGCGCGGCCGGCGTATCGCCATGGAGATCTCTCCCGAGGATGCCGTCCCGTATCTGGATCGTGTTCCCGCGGGTGTCGTGCAACTCGTCGAGCGCTTTGGCGCCACGGTGGAACCGTCAGCCCCGCTGGTATCGCTCTTTGCGTCCCGTTGGACAGCGGCGGAGCTCGCCGAGCATCGTCGGACCGCTGAAATGCTGTGTGAGATCGCTCGTCGAACGCTCGCCCGGGTCGTCAGCCAGGTGGGGACCGCGCGGGAATACGACGTGCAACAGGAGGTGCTCGCAGAGTTCGCGGCGGCCGGACTCGCCACCGATGATCCCCCAATCGTCGCGTTTGGCCCCAACTCGGCCAACCCGCATTACGACCCTCCCGAGACAGGGAGCGCGACGCTGGGTGCGGACCAAGTCGTCCTCCTGGACTTGTGGGCCCGGCCCTCGCCGAGCGCGGTCTGGGCGGACCAGACGTGGATGGCGTTTGCGGGCGAGCGCCCGCCGGAAGAGGTGCAACGAGTATGGACCGCCACCCGAGATGCGCGGGATGCGGTGGTCCAAAGGCTCCGGCAAGCCCACGAGCGTCGAGAAATCGTAACCGGGGCGTCGCTCGACGATGCTGCTCGCAGCGTCTTGACCGAGCGAGGCTATGGCGACGCGTTCGGCCACCGCACGGGGCACAGCATCGACAATGACCTCCACGGTTCCGGACCGCACCTGGACAACTTCGAGACTCAGGATGTGCGTGAAATCATTCCGGGTGTCGGGTTCTCGGTGGAACCCGGCGTGTACCTTGTCGGTCGGTTCGGCGTTCGGAGCGAAATCAATGTGATGCTGTCCGAACAGGGACCGCTCGTCACCCCGTCCTCACCCCAGCGCGAACTCCTTCTCCCGGCCTGACGGCCTCACAGACCCGTGTGCCTCAGGCCCCGGGGCCGGCCGACGCAAGCGCGGCTCCGCTTGGAGCCGCCCGTGGCTCACCGACTGAACGTCGGCTGCTGAGCCAGACGAGATAGACGAGACCCACCCAGAGGGCCGTTCCCACCGCGGCGTGCAGACCTCTCCACACCGGTGGAAGCAACGCGAGCACCATGACGGCGGCGACCGCGATTTGGAGCGCGGCGATGCCCAGCATCACCCAGCAGGCCGCTCGCAATCGGACGGGCGCGCGGCGCGCGCTCAGCTGGAGCGCGAGTGCGGCAAGGTGCGCGACGAGCGCGTAGGCGAGCAAGCGGTGTGTCCAGTGCACATGACCGAGCCCGCTCTCCGAGGCGGCGGGCCAGAACTGCCCGCTGCACAGTGGAAACCCGAGACACGCTGGCCCGGCCCCGAGATTCGCGGTGAGCCCGCCCAGCAGGATCACGGCCGCTGCGAGGGCGGCCGCACCGAAGATCGGCCACCGACCCCGGCCGGGTCCAGGCGCCGGCGAAATCCCCACTGTACCCGCGCGTAGGCCGGTAATCACCAGCGCGGCGAGCAGGGCGAGCGCAACGCTCAGATGCAGCACGACGACTCCAGGAGGCAGCTCCAGCCACACCGTGATTGCTCCGAGGAGCACCTGAACGATGAGCAACACCAGGCTCAGGGCCGCGGGTCGCACGGTGCCGCCGCGGCCCGACCCGCCGGTCTCTCGTCTTCGAAGCCACGCCCCCGCTGCCACGATAAGGACGAGTACGCTCACCGCGGCGGCGACCAGACGATGACTCCACTCGATGAGTGTGGCGGGGTCGTTGAGCGGGGGGATCAACCGCCCGTTACAGAGGGGCCAATCGTCGCCGCACCCCATCCCGGATCCTGTGATTCGGACAAAGGCGCCAAGGACGATGAGGGCGTACGCCAAGCCGGCGGTGACAAAGGCCCATGCCCGGAGCGAGCGCGGCGTGATCATGAGAGTGCGTATCCGAAGACGACGAAGAGGATCGTGGCCCCGCCCGCCGCAATCAGCGCGTACGGGAGCTGCGTCCGCACATGATCGATGTGATCGGTGGCGGACGCCATGGATGCCACGATGGTGCTGTCGGAGATCGGTGAACAATGGTCGCCGAAGATCCCGCCGCCCAGCGCAGCCGCAACCGTGAGCGCGGGATGGAGGCCCAGAAGCTCCACCATGGGAATGACGATGGGGATCATGATCGCGAACGTTCCCCACGAAGTTCCGGTGGCGAACGCGATGAAGCACGCCAAGAGGAATACCACCGCGGGAATGACTCCGATGGGCAGCGCGGCCTGTGCCGCTTGCGCGACGAACACGCCCGTGCCGAGCTGCCGAGTGGTGATGCCGATCGCGAACGCCAGCGAAAGCACGATCACCAACGGTACGAGACCCTGGATTCCTTTGATGACGTTTTGGCTCATTTCCTCGAGGGTCATGATCCGTTGTACGGCGTAGGCAATGGCGCCGACCAGGAGGCCGACGATCACACCCCACAGGACGGCCTGGGAGCCGCTTCCGGCCTTGAAGTTTCCATCACCGGTGATCCAGAGGACCACCGGAACCATGAGGACCATGGTGGCAATGGGGAGCACCATATTGATAGCTCGACGCGGCGCTCCGCTCAGCGCCTCGGCCATGGCGACCTCACTCGACATCATGGGTTTGGCGCCGTCCCGCAGCAGCTTCCCCTCCTCGCGAACGCGGCGTTCGGCCTCGCGCATGGGCCCGAGGTTCCAGCCGGTCATCACCACCACAAGCGCCAAGAGGATAGCCATGATCGCGTAGAAGTTGAGGGGAATCGTCGCGAAGAAGAGAAGCTCCGGACTCTGGACTCCTTGGGCAGCGAGCAATCCGATGACGTAGGCAAACCACGCATTCAGCGGGATGAGGATGCACTTGGGTGAACAGGTGGCGTCGATCAAGTAGCTGAGCTTCTCCCTCGAGATCTTGACCCTGTCAAAGAGTGGCCGTGCCACCGAGCCGGAAACGAGGAGACCGAAATTGGACTCGAGAAAGACGGCCATGCTCACGGCCACCGTCACGAGCCCCACCGATCGTTCCGATCGAGTGAGGCCACGATCCTCGACCCAGCGAACGAACCCCTCCATGCCGCCCGAGGCTTGCGCAAACGTGATCATGGCACCGATTAGTGCGCTGAACAGGAGGACCCGAGCGTTGTCACCGTCGGTGACGGCCTGGACGTACACGTCCACCGAGCCTATGAGTCCCTCGACGGGATTCCAAGCGTTCATGATGGTCCAGCCGAGGACCACGTAGAGGGCCAACGATACATAGACCTGCTTGGTCTTGATCGCCATGGCGATGGCGATGATCGGCGGGAGGATCGACAGCCACCCGTAACTTTGCATGGTCGAGGTAACTGGTTTCCGGTGTCAGGGTATCGAAAAGTGGCTCCAAAGATACCCTCGGGACCGCTTCGGCGCGTTTCCGGTGCATTGACCATAGCGGGATCATGACGGACATCCGATGAGCTCAAGACAAACGGATCGTGTTTCGGAGCAGCTGGTGCGAGCGGCGGTGGATCGTGCGCTGGAGGAAGATGCGGCACGCCACGACGTGACCACCGGGCTTCTGCCGGAGCAGGCCGCCCGCGGCGCCGAAGGTCGCGTGCGCGCCGCCGCGCCCATGGTTGCCGCCGGTTTGCAGGTGGCGGCGATGGTGTTCCGTCGTCTCGATGCCGGCTGCAGCACCTCGCTTCGGGTGGCCGACGGCGACACCATCGCCGCCGCTACGGTGCTCGCCGTCGTGCACGGTCCCGCACGCGCGCTCCTCGCCGGTGAACGCGTGGCCCTCAACTTTCTGCAACGGCTCTCCGGGATCGCGACGGCCACGCGAGCCCTGGTGGAGATCGTCGCAGGCACCCGGGCGTTCATCACCGATACGCGGAAGACCACGCCCGGCCTCCGCGCGTTGGAGAAATACGCCGTTCGGGTGGGTGGCGGGACGAGCCATCGCGAATCACTGGCGGATGCCATCCTCTGGAAAGACAACCACTGGGCGTTGTTGGCGGAATCCGGCGAGACGCTCGATGCGGTGTTACGCCGCGCGCCATCCGGCATGCCGGTGATCGTCGAGGTGGAATCCGAAACGCAGCTGGAGGAAGCGCTGGCGGCGGGGGTCAAGCGCATTCTCGTGGACAATCAGCCGCCCGAACGGCTTGCAAGGTGGGTGCGCAGGGCGGGGACCAGTGTCGAGATCGAAGCCTCCGGGGGCATCACGGCGGCGACCGTTCGAGCGTACGCGGAAGCCGGGGCCCGCTACATCTCCATCGGCGCACTCACCCATTCCGCCCCCGCAGCGGATATTTCCTTCGAGATCCGACTGCGCTGACGCCGCGTGGATGTGGGGCGGAAACTGCGCTGAAACGGTGCAGTTTCAAGTGGTGACACGCCGTGTTCAATTGGGTTGACCTGCCCTGTCCCCAGGGGCAATTTCCCCGAACCCTCGTGTCACAGTGTTGCCTGAGTGAAGCCGATTGCTGGTCTGAGTGGAATCATCCAGTATCAACCTTTACCAGGAGCAAGAGCTATGCGCTGGTTCGTTAGATCGTTCCGCGCGTTCCTTCCCGTGCTCGTCGTTGGCGTCTTTGCGGCATTGCCGCTACAAGCGCAGATCACCACCGGCGCGATCCGCGGCCGGGTGGTCTCGACATCGGGTGGTTCGGTAGACGGCGCGGAAGTCATTGCCACTAATACTGCCACGGGCGTGCGAATCGTCACCGCCGCCAACGCGGAGGGCGCGTATTTTTTCCCGGCGTTGCCTGTTGGAAGCTACCGTGTGCAAGCCCGGCGTCTGGGTTTCGCACCGGTGGAGACCCCGGTGACCGTGCGGCTGGGGGAAACCGCGCTGTTGAACTTCTCGCTCGCACCCGCCGCTGTGGAGGTCAGCGAGGTCACGGTGACGGCGGAAGCCACGCCGCTGATCGATCCGGATCAGTCTGGGGTCGTGGACCTGGTGTCTGACGCTCAGATTAATGCGATCCCCGTCAACGGGCGGAACTTCCAGGATCTCGTGGCCTTGTCCCCCAAGGTCGGTGTCGATATCGGCGACGGCACCGGTGGGAATCTCTCGCTCGGCGGCGGTCGCCGCGGGGCCAACCTCATCCAGATCGATGGTGCTGGAACCACGGGCACGTTTTTTGGCGGCGAGGCCCGCGGCTCGGACCGGATTCCCTTCGCATTCTCGATCGAGAGTGTGAAGGAGTTTCAGGTCGTCGTGAATGGGTTCGACGTGGAGTACGGGTTCTTCAGCGGGGGAGTGATCAACGCGGTCACCAAGACCGGGACGAACGAGTTTCACGGCTCGGTGTTCGGGTACTTCCGTGATGACGCCATCACGCGGAGTGACTTTTTTGGACGGGAGCCCGATTTTTCCATCCGGCAACTTGGTGGAACGTTTTCGGGGCCGATCGTGCGGGACAAACTCCACTTTTTCGTGACCGTCGAGCGTCATGACAAGAACGAGCCCATCTTTGGTTTGCCCTCACCGAGCTCTGCACCCGACATCTCTACCCGTGTTCACCCCGATAGTGTTGCCCGGTTCCTCGACATCCTGAGCAGGGTGTACGGGGTGCAGGACGAGACGGGGCAATTCACGCAGACGCAGGACGAGTGGGCGGTGTTCGGGCGGCTCGACTGGCAGGTCTCCAACGCGCATCGGTTCACGGTGCGTCACAATTTCACCGATCTCCAGCAGCTGTCCGACCGGATCAGCCCTGACGAGACCCGCCTCAACGGTGGCGTGTTCAACAACACCGGAAACTCCACGATCGTCTCGCTGAGCTCGGTGTTTTCGCCCAACGTCTGGAACGAGGCACGCGCGCAGTTGGCCTTCGAGCCGCGTCCCCGCGAAGCGAACACCCTCCTGCCCGAGATGGAAGTCTTCGTGGACAGCGACTTCGACCCTGCGGTGGACAGTGACGGGGATGGCAACCCCGCGAACGATCGGGATGCCAGCGTGGGCCTTGAGTGTTGTAACGACCCAGTGCTGCCGAACAATCTCGAAGAGACGACCTTCGAGTTCGTGAACAACCTGCACATTCGCGCTGGGGACCACGGGTTGAAGTTCGGAATGCACTTCAATCTGTTCGACTACGAGAATTTCTTCGCTTTCGGGCAACAGGGCCAATACGACTTTGACGGCCTGGACGATTTCGAGAATGGCATCGTGGATGACTTTCAGCGGACGGTGCCTAATCCCGGCCCGGACGGACTGTTCTTCACGGCTGACGACATCAATCCTATAGCGATCTACAAGACCTATGAGCTGTCGTTCTTTGCCCAGGACAGCTGGCGGGTCTCCGACTTTTTGACCCTGTCCGGCGGTGTGAGAGCGGACTGGACCATCATTCCCGACGCCGCGCCGCTAAACGATGATGCGCTCGCCGACCTCGGACTCAGGACAGATGTAAAGCCCGAGGACGTCAACGTTTCCCCACGGTTCAGCTTCACATACGACCCGAGCGGGCAGGGTACCACCATCATCCGTGGAGGTGTGGGGCTATTCTTCGGTCGGTTCCCGTCCGTGCTCTACTCCAACTCTCTGCTGAACACAGGACTGAACTCGATCTTCCAGCTTTGCTTCAGCGACGGAGACGTTCCAGTCATCGACGTGTTCCGGGACTTCAACCCCGCCCAGCCGGGTGCCTCGGTGCCCACTGGTTGCGCAGGCTTCGGGTTCCCAGGGACTCCCAACGTCAACCTCTTCGCGCCCGACTTCGAGTATCCGCGCACGTGGAAGACGAGTGTGGGCTTTGCACAGGTGCTTCCAGGGAACGTCAAGGTAGAGGTCGATTTCCTTTATTCGGATACGAAGCAGAACTTCTACGTTCAGGATCAAAATCTGTTGCCGCAGCAGTTCGTCTCCGCCGTCGAGGGTCGGCCGGTATTCGCGCCGCCCGACGAGATTAGCACGCGGAGCGGCAATCCCGGGTTTGGCGACAACCGCATCGCATCCAGTGTGAACGAGGCACTCGTCCACGTGAGCAACGCCGAAGCCCGGACGTACCAGGCGTCGATCGGTATCGAGAAGAGGGGCCGGGTGTTCAGTTGGCAGGCCGGTTACACCTACACCGACTCGAAGGACAACTCGTCCTACTCATGCTGCATTTCCGGTACGGCGCTGTTCGAAACGCCAACGGCGGGGAACCCCAACTTCATCGGCAAGCGCGGAGATGAGCTGAACGGAACCTGGGGGCCGTCCGACTTCTCACGACCCCACCGCTTCGTAGTATCCGGCATCGCCAATTTGCCGTTCGATATAATGGTCAGCGGCATCTGGCAGACCTACTCGGGTCAGCCGTGGACGCCCACCGTCGATGGGAACCCCAATGCTGACGCCGACTTCGGTAACGATAGGGCCTATGTCGGGACCAATCTGGTGTTCGACGACCCGACGGGGGACGTTGCGCTGCTCCAGAGTCTCCTCGAGCAACACGAATGCCTCGCCAAGCAGGTGGGTCGAATCGCCACCCGGAACAGCTGCCGGAACAGCTTCTACACCCAGCTCGACCTGCGGTTGCGCAAGCGGTTCCGAACGGTCGGTAATCAAGGCTTCGAGTTGAGCCTGGACTTCTTCAACGTGCTCAACATGATCAATGACGACTGGAGCCGGAACGTCGGGGTGCCGCAGTTCGGAGACGAGACCGCGCTGCTCGAGGTCGAAGGCTTCGACCCTGCCACCAACGCGTACATCTACTCCGTGAACCCGAGTTTTGCCGAAGAGCAGGACCTGCGTTTGTTCCGGACGGATCAAGGATTGGTGCAGCTCGGCGTGAAGTACTCGTTTTAACCGATTCGTAGCTGCCAGGCCGTGAGAAACGGGGGCTCACCTGAGCCCCCGTTTTTTTACGCGTGTCGTGCGATCACGCGTCTACGGCGTCTGTACGATCCGGCCCTCACCACCCTCAGGGTAGTCCGCCGCGCTGATGACCCCGCCGAGCGCGGTGACGATATAGTTCGCCAACGCCTGCTGGTACGTGACCCCCACCGTGGTGAATGCCGCGCCGCGATAGGGATACTGGTCGCCGCCGCGTGCCAAGAAGTCGATCGTGGCAATGGTGAGTGCACCCCCATCCACCACGGCGCCGTCGCTGACGATCACCGTACCATCGTCCAATTCGAC
Source organism: Gemmatimonadales bacterium (assembly GCA_041615815.1). Classification (GTDB taxonomy): domain Bacteria; phylum Gemmatimonadota; class Gemmatimonadetes; order Gemmatimonadales; family GWC2-71-9; genus JBDHDH01. The sequence goes on from JBFJCP010000006.1 coordinate 126,220, forward strand.
CTGACGAACACGGGTGCCGGGAGTCGCGACGGTCCCGTCGTCATTGAGGGACTGGGCCGTGCCCGTGCCGTCCCACTCGTAACTGAACCCGGAGATCTGGGCATACCGGCCGCTGCCGCCTGGCTCGTCACCCGCCTGGGTTCGTGAGACAGCGTTCTCCAAGATCTCCTTGAACTGTTCTCGCGAAATGTCCGGAATGATCGTCACGAAGTTGGAGAACGGCACCATCTCGAACGTGTTGAGCTCCGTGATCGAACCGGCGGGAATCACGTTGTCGTTGCGTATTCCGCCACCGTTCTGAAGGGCGACGTCGGGTACCGGCGCACCGAAGCTCGCTGCCAGCTCCGTCGCCTGCCAGCGGAGCGCATCCGCGATGAGGTTGCCTTCGTTGGTCTCTCGAGAGCGAACGTTGCCACGGACGCCGTCCAAATCGACTTCCGAAGTGCCGAGGACGTTCGAGGCTAACGCCTCGACGGCCGCCGCCACCGGATCGGTGACCTTGGCTTGGATCCGTGGATCGGGTCGGACGGCGTCGGGATTCGCACCGCCCGCCACTCGGACTGGCCCACTGCGATCGTCCACCGCCACCACGTTTCCGTGCTTGTCGAAGCCCACGACGAGACGCCCCACGTAGCCATAGCTGCCGGACGTCGTGACAACCGGGATCTCGGCTCCATCGGCTCCTATGCCCGTCAGTGGGTACGGGCCGAAGGGCTCGTCGCCGGGAACCAACAAATCACCCTCATTGGCGAGCAGTTCGTCACCGCCACCGGCGACCATGACGTCCACGCCGCGGAGCATGCCCGCCAACGCCAGATCACCATCCACGTCCTGGAGATGGCTGATCAGCACGATCTTGCTCACACCCTTGGCCTCGAGTCGATCGACCTCGGCTTGGACCGCCCCCGCGACATCTTCCATGACAATTACGTTTCGCGGGCTCGAAATGAACGGGAGGTTGGGTGTGGTGGCGCCGATGATGCCGATCCGGTGGCCCTTACGGAACACGACGGTGCTCTTGGCCAGCCTTCCCGTTTCCACGAATGCTTGGAGCCCAGGCTCGGCCGAGAAATCCAGATTGGCGCTCAGAAACCTGACCGGTCGGTGAAAGCCCGCAATGAAGTCTGCCAAGACGTCGGGACCGAAATCGAACTCGTGATTACCGAGGTCGATGGCATCGTACCCGATGAGATCCATGGCGATGGCATCGTAGAAGGGTATGCCCTTCTGGAGACTCGCGTTGAACTCGGGGCCAGCCAGGAAATTGTCTCCTGACGAGACCATGAGTGCCGCTCGTCTCCCGGGCGGCTCCTTGCCGAAGCGCGTGTGGTTTGAGGACGTCGCAAGCACCTCATCGAGCTGGTCGCTCTCCCATGCCGGAGGTGTTGGGAGGTCGAATGCGGTGCCAAACTCGTCCTCACTGGTCGCGATCCCCACGTGTGCGGGTGTACGGTGGTGTTCCCGTGTTGCCTGCCAGCGAAGCTTGCGCACCACTGAGGCGAACCGGGCCACGCCTCCGAAGTCCTCGAGACCGCTCCCCAAATTGATGAGATCCGATTCCCCATCATTGTTGTGGAGGAGGGTCAGCCAGAAGTGGACTTCGGAATGAGATTGGGAGAGGTTGGCGGATAACTGCGGATTCTGAATGACGTCCTCGGAGCATCCCGCGACCAACAGGAGCAGGAGGACGAGCGCGCCACGTCGCATGGCCGTTCCTCCGAATACTGGGATGAATTGTGAAATCCGAGGGCTCGAACCCGAACGGTTGGGATAATGGCGGCTGGGTGGGTGGTGTCAACAGTTGCGCTCACGCAACAGCGGGGCGTATGCGGCTGAGCCGTGCTCGCCGCTCCTAGGTCGGCGCTTTCTGCATGAAGAACAGACCGAGCAAGAGGAAGAGGGCGTTAGGAAGCCATGCGGCCACCTCGGGTGGAATGCCACCGCCTGATCCGATGGCGCGCGAAAGCTGAACCAACAGCAGAAACATGACGGTGGTGCCAAGGCTCACGGCCACCCCAAATGCCCCGGATGCTCTGGGAGCGCTCACGACGAGGGGCGCGGCAAACACGGCGATGATGATGCAGGTGAACGGGATGGCAATCTTCAGAGCACGCTCCACCGTGAGCTGCCGGCCGTCCCCACCGGACCGTTCCAGAGACTCGATGTACTCGCCCAACTCCGCGTAGCGCATCTCCTGTGGTTTCTTGGGCTCGATCAGTAGTTCGTCGGGCTTCTCGGCGAGACTGCGCAGCCGAAGAGAGTCGAAGCTGAACGCCAGCTCACCCGTTCGTCCCGGCACCACCCGGAAACGACCGCGTGCGAGCGTCCACTGCGTCGCTCCCGTGTCGTAGAACGCCGAGGGGGCCTGGATGGCGAGCGTGGGGTATTCGGACCCGGTGCCTTCGCGCTCGAGGATCACGTCGCGCATGCGATGTCGCTCGACGTCGAGGGCACGGATGGCGTACGTCCATCCGTGCTCTGCCCGAAAGACGAAGTTGTAGCGGCTGGGGATGGAGCGGGTCTCGAGTTCGCCGAGGAGCTCGAGGTGCCGTCGGGTCGCAGGCGGTGCCACTTCACCGATGACGAATCCCCCCCCCGCCACCACCACGGATACCATCAGAATTGGAATGAACATCCGGTAGAAGGAACGACCGGAGGCCTTCGCGGCCGCGAGCTCCGAGTGTCGGTTCATGTTGCCCAGAGCGAACACCGTGGCAAACAGCACTGCAGCTGGGAGGATGAGGAAGATCTTGTCCGGGAGGCTATACACGTACGCCAGAGCGATCGCGCCCGGCTCCAGCCCGCGCATGAGGTAATCGTCCAGGTTGTCGGCGAGCTCGATCAGGATGACGATCACGGGAAAGCCGATGGCCGTGACCAGGAAGATCTTGGACCACTCCCGCAGCAGATAACGGTCGAGGAGGCGCGGGGTCATGACTTGGCGAACTTGCGCCGGGCAGTTCCTTCCCGTCGAATCTGTAGGAGAGCCCAAATGCCGATGCTGGCCATGATGACGTTCGGGGTCCACATGGCCCAGAATGCCGGCACGATCAGCCGGTTGGCCAACGATTCGCCCGCGATGAGACCCACGTAGTAGAGGCCAAAGACGACCATACTGGCCCCCGCCACGAGGCCCACGCCACCGCTGGGGAACCGGAGGGCGATCGGCACACCCACCAGGACGAACACGACACACGCCGCTGGAATTGCGTACTTCTTATGAACCTCCACCTGGTACACGGCGGCCCGAACCCTCGCCGATCGCGCGCGGTCCGCGTGCGCCCGGAGCTCACGACTCCTCGTCTCCGCCCGGACTCGTCCCGTGACCCGGCGCGCAGGGCCGGATGGCGGAGCCACACTCCGGGGCACTTGAACGGTTGACTCCTGCTGAGCCACGTCGTCGCCTGCCGCCGGATCCGCCTCGGAGCTCGTCGCATGCGCCACCGTCCCTCCGACCCGAAGCCGCTGGGCCGTCTGGTTTGCGAGCCCCCCCGCAACGGCGACGGCGCGGCAATACACGCTGGGGCCCGCCTGCGGTGCGGCCGTGTCCGGCTCCACGGGCTCGAGGTTGACCAGTGCGCGCAAACCGCTGCGCCGCACCGCCTCGGCACGGCGTTCGGCCAGCCACACATCCCGCGCGGCGTCCCGGACGACGCTCTCCAGGTCACAAATCCCCATCTCCCGATCGCCGCGGTAGTTGTCTTCCTCGCGACGAATGAACTCGGACGCCACGCCCCGGACCAGGATCTGGTCCCGGCGGAAGGCGATCTGTTGGAACATCCTCAGGTCGGTGCGGTCGAACTCGTGAATGGTCCCGTCGTACAATGTGAGGGAGAGGTCCTCCTGATTCTGCGTGAATGCGATCCGACCGCTATCGGCGTAGATGACACGCCGCTGGTCCTGGTTGGTCAGGTCGTAGAGCGTGACGTCGCGCATCTGATAGGTGGCTTGGTCGATGCTGGCCGCGCGGAGCGCCAAGCGACCCTTTTGGACGTCGTTGATGACGTGCTCTTTTAGGGAGAAGGTGGGCTTCGTGCGGTAGATGTCGGTCATCAGGGTCCGAAGCCGGTGGTTGGTTCTCGGAAGCACTTGGTCACCGAAGAGGAACGCAACGATAGCCACGCCCGTGGCGCCCGCTAACAGCGGCCGCATGATCTGACCGAGGGAGATACCACCGGCCCGCAGCGCCGTGATCTCTCGGTCTCCGGTGAGTCTGCTGACCGTATACAGGACGGCGACCAGGACCGCCATCGCAATCGTCATGGCGATGATGAACGGAATCGTCAGCGCAAAGAACTCCACGATGACGGTCCACGGGAGACCTTTCCCGAGGAGATCTTCGAGCCGCTTGGCGATCTGATTGAGGAGCATGATGCTGGTGAGCGCCGAGAGGGCGAACACGAACGGCAGCGCGTGCTGCTTCAGCAGGTAGCGGCTCAGGAGCTTCATGAGACTACGTAACGTAACAGTTTGTAAGGACTTGCGCCGACCATTAGATTGTGGTTCCTCACCCGTATGACGCGAACCCCATTTGCGGGTCCCTGGTGCTGCGTCGTTCGCTGATTGCGCTCGCGGCGATCTGTCTCGTCGGGCCGCTCAGGGCGCAGGAAGACGCTGCCCCGCCGCCTCGGATAAGTATAAGCCTCCCCGGTGATACCCTCGCGGTTCCCCGAGTCGCCGCGCTGGACCCGGGAGGGCGGCTCGGGCTGTGGACGCCGCCGGGCACGATCGCTGCGCGTTGGGCGCGCGAGCTCTGGGCCACGCTGGCTGAGGGGCGTCGCCGCCGGCTCCGTACCGACGTTCTCACCGCCCTCACGGTCAGGGATACCCTGCCCGTGGATACGGTCGCGCCCCCGGCCATTGCGGATGCACCCGAGCCCGCCACCGGACTCGATGCGCTGGCGCAACTTGGCGACTTGGGTTTGGACCTGAGTGCCCACCTCGAGATGAACCTCGACCAGCTCCGCAATGATCGGTGCAGCAGCGTCGATATCAACAATCCCGCGACCGGCTGCCAAAGCGGGTTTCCGACCCCGTCGTTCGACCAGCAATTCCGCGTCCGCTCCGGTGGTGTGCTGAGCGACCGAATCTACGTCGACGTCGATTTCGACTCCGAGCGGGAATTCAACGCCAACAACAATATCAATGTCTGGTATCAGGGGCTGGACGACGAGATTCTCCGCCGTGTGGAGGTGGGAGACGTCACCTTCCGGCCGCCCCCCTTCCGGTTCATCAGTGGATCCATTCCAGCCAACTCCTTCGGCATCCAGGCGGAGGCACAGCTCGGTCCACTCGAATTCCGGTCCATCTTCGCGCAGCAGAAGGGGTCATCCCTCAGATCCCGTGTGTTCACTATCGGGGAGACCACGAGTCAACCAGTGGACTTCGAAGCGCGAGACCTCGACTTCGTGACCGGGAGGTTTTTCTTCGTCATCGATCCGGCGGCCCTGCCCGGATTCCCCCAAGTCGACATCCTCAATATCGATCGGGTGGCACTCTCGTCCGCACAACAGATCACGGCTGTCCGGGTGTACCGCCTGCGAGCCCAGGATAGCCGCTTGGAAGCCAACCGCAACCTCGGGGGGATCGACGCCATCGCGACACGGCCGGACAGTCCACAACGGGTAGGTCCATTCTCGTGGCAGCTGCTGGTCGAGGGGGAGGACTATTACCTAGATCCCTCCGCCACCTGGTTTGCCATGGCCAACCGCGTGGACACCGAAGACTTCTTGGCGGTGTCCTACGTGACGGCGGCGGGCGACACCGTGGGGACGTTCCCTGCGCTCAATGGGCAAGGAGACACACTGGTGCTCATCCACGAGCCGCGGCGTGGTCCCGAAGTGCCAACCTTCCGCTACGAAATGCGCCACGTCTACCGGTTGGGCGGAGGGGAAGTCGTCCGAAGCTCGATCGAGCTGTCCATTCGGGTGAATGACGCAGAACGCCCCCTGAGCGGCGCCGGGACGTATCTCTCCCTTCTCGGGCTGGCCACGAGCACCGACCCGTTTGCGATCGATGAATTCAACCGAGTATGGCCGCGGCCGCGCGACCCTGAAGGCGGCGCCCCGGTGCGGGATCTCTTCGTCGTGTTCCCGCACCTCCAGCCTTTTGCCGACAGCCTGCGCCTGTTCACGGGCGAGCGGAACGATTCCCTGTATCGAACGCCCACGTATCTCCTCGTGACGCAGGGGCCGCCGCCGCGGTTCTCACTGCAGTTTCATTACGAGGCCAGTGGTGCAGGAGACCGGACCTCGGTGAGCCTGGGAGCGATTCAGGTCCGTGAGGGGAGTGAACGACTGTTCATTGGGAATCGACAGCTCGTGCGCGGACGGGACTACGAGGTGGATTACGAGCTGGGTCAGGTGCGCTTCCTGAGTCCGGATTCGCTGTTTTTCGGGCCCACGCTGGTCCAGGCGCAGTTCGAGGAAAATCAGCTGTTCGACGTGGCGCCGAAGAGCATTTTCGGTGCGGCCGCAACGTATGATCTCGGCGCGATCGGGCAGGTGCACGCGGTCGGCATCTTCCAGCGAGAACGTACCGTCTTCACCCGGCCGCAACTCGGCTTCGAGCCGCAGTCGCAGTTCGTGGGCGGGGTGAGTACCGAACTGACATTCCGCCCGGCGTTCGTCACCGAATTCCTCGATCGCTTGCCCTTGGTCTCCACGAATGTGCCCTCGCGTCTGGAGATCACCGGAGAGTTTGCGGTCTCCCAGCCCAATCCCAATCAGGCCGGACTGGCGTTCGTCGAAGAGTTCGAGCGTGAAGCCGCACTCTTGATCTCTTTGGTCGAGCGCGAGTTTCAGCTCGGGAGCGCACCGGGATCAGGTCGGGGCGTGCCGGCGTCGCATCTGGCGGCCGGCGGGACGTTCTTCCCCGACGACGCTGCCGTCCTCACGTGGCAGAATGGCGTGCAAACCCCCAGCGGCATCTTGGAGTTCGGCCCCGGAGACATCGACTCCACCATTGTGTTGTTCGGGACCGGATTCTCCGTCGAGCCGGTGCTCTGGCTCTCGCTGAAGCCGGATACCGTGGGTGGCGCTCCCGACGCCCGCACCGGTCTCCCACGGTGGTTCCTTCCTCACGTCCCCGGCCCCCGCTGGCGCAGCGTTACCCGTCCCCTTGGGGGTGGCTCCGGGCTAGGGGTCGACCTCAGCCGCACCGAGTTCCTCGAGTTCTGGGTGCTGGAGGATGCGGACCGAACTGCCAGGCAGCGAAATGCCATCCTCGTGTTCGACTTTGGTGCCGTTTTCGAGGATGCCGTGGATTTCGGACCCGAGCGGTTCCGAGTCGTGGGCAGCGACACGGTCTTTACAGGGCGGACACCGGTTGGCATGGGGCGCCTCGACACCGAGAAAGACACCCTCACCAACGTATTCAACGCGTTGGTGGATGATATCGGCATTCGAAGTGACCTCCTGGAATCCATCGTCAACGAAACGACCGGCGGTATCGTGCGGGATCTCCCGCTTTGCGATCTCGGCGGCTCCGTGGGCCTGCCGATCTTCCCACTCGGAGATCTCCGGGCTCCCTGCACCCGGCGCAACCGACGCCTGAATACCGAAGATCTCAACGGTGACAACCGTCTCGATCTCACCGTCGGAACGGTGGGGGAGGACATCGTCCGCTACGTGTTCCCCGTTGGCGACGATCGTTTCTTCGTTCGCAACGGCGTGACGCTCCCCGGTGTCGACGGGCGGCCCGTGACATGGCGACTCTACCGCATCCCGTTTCGCGAAGACACGCTGCAGATCGGCGCGCCCAATCTGAGACAAATCCAGGCCCTCCGACTCACGGTCGTGACGCCGGACGAAGGGCCGCAGGAGAGCGAGTTCTCCGTTGCGTTGGCGCGCATGAGGCTGGTGGGGGCTCCCTGGATCAAGCGAGCGCCCACTCCCATCGTCGGCCTGAGTGGGAGCCAAGGCGAGCCGCGGGGCGAGGTGGTGGTGTCCACCGTGAGCACCGAAAACGCGGACCTGGGATACACGTCGCCCCCGGGGGTCCTCGACCAGGCAGACCGCGTGGGGTCGGAGTTCGAGTTCGGACCGCAGCAAATCAACGAGCGTTCCCTCCGCCTGCTGGCGAGGGATCTCCGAGTGGGCGAGCGAGCGGAAGCACTCCGCCGTTTCACCGACGAGGCGGATCGAAACTTCCTCGAGTATGCCCGACTGCGCGTATGGGCCAGGGGTCGGGGGCCGGGGTGGGAAGAGGGGGACCTCGAGTTCTTCGTCAAGGTGGGCCGAGATGAGAACAACTTCTATCTGTACCGAACCCCGGTCAACAGTACGGACTGGCTTCCGGAAATAGTCGTCGATCTCGCCCGCTGGCTCACGCTCCGCGCACAGGTCGAAGCGGCCTGGCTCCGCGGTGAGGCGCCGTCTGGCTCGGGCATTTGTGGGGGAGATCCGGAGGCCTTTGTCGCCTGTGACGGTCCGTATGCCGTGCACGTCAAAGACCCGGGGGTCGCGCCACCCAATCTCGCCCGCGTTTCCGAGGTGGCCGTCGGGATGCTCCGGGTGGCCCAAACGGTGGTCGTGGATCCAGTGGAACTCTGGGTCGACGACATTCGATTGAGCGACGTCGTGGACGATGTGGGGATTGCGACCGCGGTGGATGCCCGCCTCGCGGCGGCGGACGTCGCCGAGTTTACGTTCGGGTTCAGCCGTCGGGACGATCGGTTCCGCGAGCTCGGGCAAGACCCAACCTACATCGAGGAGGGTGCGACGCGGTTCGGGTCACTCGTGCGGCTCGACAAGTTTCTTCCCGAGAGCTGGGGGCTGAGCGCGCCCGTGAACGTGCAGTACGTTCGCACCAGCAACGATCCGTTCTATATCAGCCGCACCGATGTTCGCGCGTCGGCACTCCCAGCGCTGCGTCCACCAAAGGCGTCGGCGACCGCCATCGAGTTCTCTGTTCGTCGGGTCCGGCGGGGCGACGACTTTTGGAGCCGCGCGTTCCTCGATCCCCTCGCGGTGCGGGCGCGGCGGGTGACTTCCGAGAATACGACGTCCCTGAGTAGCGCAACCACCCGGAGTGCACAGGTCCACGTGGAGTACAGCAATGTGCCGGGGGCGCGGACCATTCGTGGCGCGCCAGGGTTCCTGCGATGGCTCGTGGACCGGTTGCCAGGATTCGTTCGCAGCAGCGACTTCGCCGAAGCCCTTCGAACCGCTCGATTGCGATGGAATCCGGCGCAGATCCGGTTTTCCTCGACCCTCACGGACAACCAGTCGGATCGGTTTGCGTTCCGAGTTCCGGTGACGCTGCCGGAGGACTCCGTCCTCCGTCCTCTCCGCAGTATCGTGCACACCTGGCGCAACGATTTCGGCGTAGCCCTGCAGCCGTTTTCGACGTTCACGGTGCGTGCGAACTATGCCACCACTCGCGATCTCCAGGATTACGGTGACTCGACGTCCGTGGGCCGGTTGCTCGATGGTGAGCGCCGCAGATTTCTCGGCCGCGACGTGGGTTTCGAGCGATCTCGCGTGTTCACCACCTTTGTTTCCGTCGCTCCGGTCGTGAGTAGCTGGCTGCGTCCCCGCTTCCTGTTCTCCAGCCGGTTTGCGCTGTTCAGGGATCCCAACAGTAGGACCGCCGTTCGTGCGGCCGGAGACTCCGCGGGGGCCTTTCTGGTACCCCAGACCATCGAGAACGGCCGTCGGCGAGAAATCGGCTCGAGTCTCGATCTCGCACGTTTGGCAAGCGGACTCACAGGCGATTCCAGCGCCCTGACACGTCTGGTCCGTGGTCTTCTGCCAGCGGACATATCGCACAATCTGGAGCGGCGCTCGAGCTTCGACCGAGTGCCGTTCGATCCGAGTTTGGGGTATCAGCTCGGATTCGGCGGGCTCGACGACTTTCGAGAGCAGGACGGTATCCCAGCCACCGCCACGGCCGAGCTCGAGTCGGTAGGAGGCACGGGAGGGACGCGTCTGCCCCTTGGGGCCCTCGTCCGCGTGAGCTATCGTACGTCGCGCAACACCATCTGGTCGCGCCGCGCCGCTGCGCAGAGCCAGGTTGTACAACGGAGCCGCGAGTGGCCCTCGCTCGCATTCTCGTGGGCGTATAGCCCAGGCTGGTTGATCGGCGCGGTGATCAACGGTGTCTCGGCCCAGGCACAGTACCGGGAGATCAAGGCCTCGAGCCGTCAGCCTGTCTCGAGCGCCGGTGCAGGAGTCGAAGAAGTCGTTATCGAGAACAATTCACGATTTCTGACACCGTCGCTCTCACTCAGCTGGATTGGAGGGATCACGACGTCCATCCAGTACTCGGTGATCACCGGTGAATCCGTGACGTCGGGGAACGTTACCGAGAGCGATCGGGTCGTATGGGGAGGGAGTACCAGCTTCGGATTCCGACCGCCGGGCAGCATAATGCGGTTACGAAGTCCAATTCAGACCACTGTTTCGTTCAACGCATCCCGTCTCGCGGTTTGCTTACAGCGAGCCGGCGGTGAGGAGTGCACGACCGTGTCCGACAGCCGACGCCGCCAGTTTGATGTCCGGATGGATACCGGGTTTACCCCAACCCTGCGGGGTGGAGCGACTTTCAGTTACGTGGTGACGGACCAGCGCCACTTGTCGAGTCGTCTCTCCCAGGTGGTGTTCACGATCTTCGCCGACGTCAATCTTTTTGCGGGACAACTTCGATGAAGCGAACGCTTGCCGTACTCGTCGGCACCGCCGTAGGCTGTGGGGCTGGCGCCGCCACGCGCGACTTCGACGGCGAGATCGCACTTCAATACGTTGCGCGACAGATGGAATTCGGTCCGCGCGTGCCGGGCACCGATGCCCACGTGGCCACGGGGGATTGGATCCTCAGTATGCTGCAAGAACGAGCGGATACCACGGAGGTCCAGGCATTCACTCATGTAACCGTCGAAGGCGATACGTTGCCGCTACGGAACTTCATCGGGCGCTTCCGTCCCGAAGCTACGGATCGCGTGCTGTATGTCGCCCATTGGGACACGCGACCCGTGGCGGACCGCAGCGCGAACCTCGCAGATCAACGCCGCCCAGTTCCAGGTGCCAACGACGGGGCATCCGGAGTCGCGTTACTTCTCGGGGTCGCCGATGCGCTCAAACGCGTTCCCCCGGCCGTGGGTGTGGATCTCCTGTTCGTGGACGGCGAGGACTACGGCGATTTCGGGATCGGTAAGGACGTCTTGCTCGGATCGCGCCACTACGCCACCACCATCGGTGAGCGCAAACCGCTGTTCGCGGTGGTGTGGGACATGGTGGGAGACCGCGACCTGCAGATTTTCCAAGAGGGCAATTCGATCTCCGGTGCGCCCGAAGTGGTGGACCGGGTGTGGCGCCGTGCCCGCGACCTGGGTCACGGTCGGGTCTTCAGAAACGAGGAAGTGTACACGGTCACCGACGACCACATCCCACTGCTCGAAGTCGGCGTGCGAGCTATTGACGTGATCGACTTGGATTACACCTACTGGCACACGACGGAAGACACACTGGATAAGGTGAGCGCGAGGAGCCTGCAGATCGTCGGCGAGGTAGCCGTAGCGCTCGTCAGATAGGGAATACGAGGTGGCGAGCGGTGAGCGGGCCCTCTGAGGCTGTGCACCGTTGCCCGTCGCTCGGTTCGCGTTTTCCCCGCCCTGCGCAAATGGTTTTGATTCCGCTCTCCCGCAAAACGCACACAATTGTCGCGCCATGCAGGGAAGCGACGAGCGTCGGGCTGCGTACGTCCTGCTGGCCCTGGCGGCTGCCGGTCTCCTGGTGCGGGCGTTCGTGGGCGGAAGCGTTCCCTCGGGCGAGGTTGGATATCGTGCGGTCCATGGGACGCGGCCGGGGCAGGACTCACTGGCTGCCCGGGCGGCGCGGCTTGCCCGTCCGCTCGCCCCGGGCGAGAGTATCGATGTAGATGCGGCTGCGGCAGACGAGCTTGCCCGGCTTCCGCGCATCGGTCCGGCTCTTGCAACCCGCATCGTTGCCCATCGAGAAGCGCACGGCCCGTTCGGCTCGCTGGACGCGCTGGACGCGGTGCCGGGGTTTGGGCCGACAACGCTTTCTGGCATTAGGCCTTACGTCAAGTTTTCGGGCCCGTTGCAGGCGCCGCAGGAGGGCGCGGCTCCGGGTGTGAGTTTGAACACAGCAACTGCGGAAATGCTGGCTCAGCTTCCGGGGATCGGTCCGACGCGCGCCCAAGCCATCCTTGAGGACCGACGGCGCCGTGGGCCCTACCGGCGGCTCGAAGATCTCACCAGGGTTCGGGGGATCGGCCCCGGCACGATCGAGCGCTTGCGCGATCGTGTGCGGGTACCTTGACACCCCTATCAGCTCCGGTACTTTTGGCGGTATCATATTGCGTTACAAGCATTTGGAAGACCTCACGAGGGAGGACTGGGGGTAGATGGCAACGGCGGCGGCCAGTGCAGCAGACCGACTTGGCGATTTGCTCGTCCGAGAAGGTCTGATCACCAAAGAGCAGCTCGACCATGCCCTGCAGGAGCAACGCAACTCGGGGATGCGGCTGGGCTATGTGCTCGTGAAGCTGGGGTTGGTGCAGGAGACCGAGATCACGAAGATGCTGGCGCGGCAATACCGCATGCCCGCCGTGGATCTCTCGCGGTTCGAGGTCGATCCCAAGATCGCCAAGCTGGTTCCCCCGGACGTCGCCGTGAAGCACACAGTGCTGCCCCTCAAGCGCGAGGGCCGCACGCTCACGGTGGCGATGGCCGATCCCACCAATGTGACGGTGGTGGACGACCTCAAGTTCATCACTCGCTACGACATCTTCCCGGTGATCGCCGGTGAGTACACCCTGCGCCACGCGATCGAGCGGTATTACGAACAGACGGATGCGCAGCTCCAGACGCTGCTCAAGGACATCGAGGAGGAAGAAGACCTCGAGGTCATTGAAGAGCGGGATGAGGACGAGCCGCTGGGCGCCCAGGGCGCCGATGACGCCCCGGTGGTCAAGCTCATCAACGGCATCCTCACCGACGCGGTGAAGCGCGGCGCCAGTGACATTCACATTGAGCCGTTCGAGAAGGAGCTTCGGGTCCGATACCGGGTGGACGGGGCGTTGCAGGAGATCATGAAACCTCCCTCGAAGCTCCGGGCGGCGCTCACGAGCCGTGTCAAGATCATGTCCTCATTGAACATCGCCGAGCGGCGCGTGCCCCAGGACGGGCGGATCAAGCTGAAGATGGGCCGGCGGGTGATCGATTTCCGTGTTTCCACACTCCCCGTGATCTTTGGCGAGAAGATCGTGCTCCGGATCCTGGACAAGGGGAACCTGACTCTCGATCTCCAGAAGTTCGGATTCGAGGTCAAGGCGGAAAAGGACTTGTTGCGGGCCATTCTGAATCCGTACGGAATGGTCTTGGTGACCGGGCCCACCGGTTCAGGAAAAACGACGACGTTGTACTCCGCTCTTCAGCGCATCAACACGAACGAAGTGAACATCATGACCGCTGAGGACCCCGTGGAGTACAACCTGCACGGGATCAACCAGGTGCAGGTCAGGTCCGAGATCGGGATGACCTTCGCCGCCGCCCTGAGAGCGTTTCTTCGTCAAGATCCCAATATCATCATGGTAGGTGAGATCCGTGACTTGGAGACGGGGAGCATCGCCATCAAGGCGTCGCTCACGGGACACCTCGTGCTTTCCACCCTCCATACCAACGATGCGTCGTCGACCATCACGCGCATGATCGACATGGGGATCGAGCCCTTCAACGTGGCCAGTGCAGTGAACCTCATCGTGGCCCAGCGGCTGGTACGGAGGATCTGCACCGATTGCAAGCAGGAACATAAGTATGCCGCCGACGAGCTGACAGCGCTGGGACTCGCGGAGGAAGATGCCAAGGGGATCACATTTTATCGGGGCGAAGGATGCGATGTTTGTGGTGGCACCGGATACAAGGGTCGGCAGGGTCTCTACGAGGTCATG